>JAGWIK010000017.1 GCA_028866275.1 Alphaproteobacteria bacterium | reverse complement strand
GGGGAAGTCGTCGCGGCCGCAGTAGAAACGGCCTTCCATGTCTTCCAATTTCCGGTAGTTCCTGTATCAGTTATCGGCGGAATAACGGAAGTTGGTATTAAATTCGTACGTGTAGGTTCGATCAAAATCCCGCGCAAGGCCAGCGTGGATGGGTTGTAATCGAACCGCGCCGTGTCGTTCGCCGCCGTCGATAAAACGCCCGACGCGTTATAGTAGGTTCCCGTCGAGGCGCGGGCGAAGGTTGCGCCGGACGGCAATGCGCCGGTCGTGAAGTTGAGCGAGAGGGATGGACCGGACGACGGAACAGAATTCGGCACCGTCGTGCCGTCCGTCACGAAAAGAGAATCGTTGAGGAAAATATCCGTCATGACAATTCTTTATTGGAAATTGGCAAAAAAATGGTCGCCAGACGTTCCCGCGATGCATAATTGATCGTTGACGACGAAATTGTTTGTTATCGAACAACCCACCGCCTGATGCGGGGCAAGATAAAGGGATGCCGAGGTCGATGCGCCACCGCAGGACCCATAATACAAATACATCGGATTCGACGTGCTGTTATTCTGGATTGTGCAGCCAAGGCGCGTATTGTTTTGTGCCTGAATCGATTGAAACGTTCCTGTCGTGGTTATGGTGCCGGATAGGTTCGTGCTGGGCACGCGGGCGGCCGGCAAGTCCGCCCATGCAGGCGAGGCAAGCAGGACGGCAACAGCAAAGATGGCGATCAATTTCATGTTTTCCTCTTAATTGCAGGCGGTTATTTTGGATTCTAATTGCGCCTCATAGGCCTTGCGTTGATCCAGTTCGACCAGGGCAGCGCGGACTTTTTCGAATATGGTTTGCGCGGGCGTCGCATGTGCCAACGCAAAATCTGGCCGCTGCGGCGCCGTCACTTTGCATGGTACGGATACCGGCACATCGACTTCCATCGGTTTCAGAACCGGTTGCGGCGCGGCACAGGCGCAAAGGCCGAACAGAACGGCCACGCCAAGGACATGAAGCATTTTCATCATTCGCCCCCGATATAGGCATTCATCAGGTTATTTGCGGCGGCACACGCGTCCGGGCCGGACTTGGCTGCGGCAATATGTGCCGCCCGTTTCATCAACCCCTGCGCCTGTTTCTGGGCCGCCTTGTCAGCCGCAGCGGCGCGCCGTGCCCGCGCATCGGCCGCGGCCTGCAGGGCGGCAATGGCTTTGTTCTGTACGGCGGCTTTATCGGCGAAATCCTGATTGGCCATGTGGCAGGCGGTCGCATCGCTTTGCGATTGCGCCAGCTGCGCCTTTAAATTGGCGTTGGCAACGAACAGCCAGATAAAAACGCCGACGATGATAATGGCCAGAACGGCACCGATGCCGACGGCAATTTTAGTGATCGGATTCATGATTTTTACACGGTCTGATAAAAAATGTGGTGGCCAATGCTGGCCGTCGGCACCAGATTGGCGGCCCAGATGGGCGGCGTCGCCATGCGCCGGTCATAATAACTGTCGGCGCCATTGGTCAGGTCGGTATAATCCCCGGCAGAAACGCGGACGGCGATCGCCGTGGCTTCGACAAATTGTGTATCGGTACCGTCGACGGCGATCAATTTTTCCCGATTAGGGTCATTTTCGTTCCAGCACGAAAATTGAAACGGTTTTTGACAAACCGAAAGAACGTCATTCCCCCACCATCCGCCATGCTTCACGCGGTTCATAATGACGCAGGCGACAGCAACCATGCCCATATTGCCTTCGCCGCGCGCCTCGCCCCATATCGTGCGGGCGAAAATGTCGATGGGGTCATTCATCGATTTATACCCCGAACAACAGCATACCAAGGCAGCATTCGCCAACTGCTGTCGGGCTGTCGATGAACAGGACGCCGGCCAAAGGCAGATGAAATAACGCGGGCCATTTCCGATAAACCAGCCACGCCAGAATATAGGGCAACGGCACAAGGAATCCGGCAACAGCATAAAGCATTTGCCATGCGTCGCCGGTGACAGACCACATCAAAACAGCCGCAAGAGTTGTATAGGCGCCATAACTGCCGCCCATCACGCCGGCACAGGCCCATGTGGATTTGCCGGAATTGTCGAACCCCATCCCCATGCCCCAGCTGTGAAAGGGGTTCAGGAATGCCGAACCGATAACCGCGCCGAATCCGGCGGCGGCCAGCAAATCACCGGTATAAAAAAGGCCAATAAAAAACGACAAGGCATAGCCGACGACAATTTTGACCCAATGCGCGGGGACGTGCCAACCGCCCCACCAGCGACGAAAAAAACAACCCATGACGGCGAAAAGAATATGCATGTTAACCCCCCGTTATTTTGCGGCCCATATATTCGACAACGCCGCCGACCATGGTGCCGATAAGGCCGGCAAAAACATGGGTATTGCGCTGTGTCGTTTTGATTTCTGTCAATTTGTTGATGGCGCGGTTCAGACTGATGTTGGTGGTTTCAAGACGCGTATTGGTTTGTTCATGCGCGCGCAGCAAGCGATCCAGATCGCGTTCCTGTGTTTTTTGTAACGCCTCCAACGTGCTGACGCGCGACTGCATGTCGACGCAACAATCAGCCCTGACATCGCGACGCCGGTCGTGCCCGTCCCATCCCATGCCTTACCCCGCTTAAACGCCTTCGGTGACCAATAATGTCTGTGCCGCGCCGCCATCAGCGATGGCGGTTATGGTGCCCTGATACAAATTACCCATGGCCACGGACATTTCATATTTTTCGCCGGGGGCGAGATCCAAAAGTCCGGCATCGACGGCGGCATTGGCGCCGAGCGTCAACCAGACCTTGCCCGTGTTGGCCGCGGGCGCGCGGAACAGGCGATATTTCGCCGATGCGTTTTCGGCCAGAACGACCGCGCCACCCGTGGTCAGGGGAACCGAAATGGTCGTTGATGTCGGCGTTTGATATGAACCGGCCAAAGCCCCGGACGGCGTCGCGGGGTCGGATGCCACCGCCATGGCGGCATCGACAATCAACGCTGTCGACCCCGCGCTATTGGTCACCGTGACCTGAAATGCGCCGAACACATTGCCGTCATTGACGGTCAATGCCCCCGGCGTTCCGGCAACCAAAGCGACGCTTTGACCGGCATCAAGCTTAACCGTTCCGGCGGCGTCCAGATAACGCTGAATGAACAAGGTTCCCGCCTGGCTGAGCGTCAGGCCCACGGCGATTTTTGCATATCCGCTGGCGACGATCAGGTTCGACGAAACAGACGCATTCGGGGCGATCGACGATGGCAGGTTGAAAACAGATGCCGGAATCTGCGTCTGGTTGGCGGGGCCGACAAAGACGTTTTGATCATCGAAACACGACATGGATATCCTCAAACAAAAAAGCCGCATCGTTCAATGCGGCCGCGGTGATTGACAGGAATTTTCGTTCTACGTTCCGGCGGGATAGGCTATCGATCCGTCGGTATTTTTCGGCGGCACGGATATTTCCTTAAAGAACGAGATATCATAGGCTATTACGTCCCAGCCACATAAGCCGGTGTTGCAGGAAGCGCGGTCGATGTCTTGTCCGTACCGTTGACAATGGCGATGAGGGCCAGAGCATAGGCCGTGTAGGTCGCGGGGACAGCTACGCCGCGCACGGCGCATCGCGAGATAAGGCCACCGGGCGCTTCGATAGTGGCAAGTTGCGCGCTGGCCTGTTGTGCGAGGGGGATGGGCGCTGGTGCGGGAGGCGTTGGATTCGTAAAGACCCCGTTCACATACGTTGCGCCAATTTGCGTTCCTGCCGTTGCTTCTACCGCTGTGAACCCTTCCGGCGGGATATAGTTTCCAGCACCGTCCCATTCGATAAGATTGTCAACAACGCCAGCTTTTATAAGTGCGTACATCATTTACCTCTTATGCGCTGATATATTCTTTGACGATAACCACGCCCGCGGCTCCTGCACCGCCGGAATTACTGCTGCCGCCACCACCACCGCCGCCATATGATTTTCCCGGGCCTGACGAATTGCCGCCGCCTCCTAAAAAACTGCCCCCACCAGAACCGCCAGAACCATAGCCAACACCGGTATAGAACCCGCCGCTGACACCAGCGCTGCCGCCAAAATTTATCGTACCCCCGCTACCGCTACCGCCAGAACCGCCTTGGCCCCATCCCGCACCCGCACCACCACCGCCGGCACCGCCGCCCGCTGTCAAAAGTGACCCGAACGTGGTCGTGCCACCACCACCGCCGCCGCTGCTAGGATTTCCGGCACCAGAGCCGCCACCACCGCTGCCAATACTTATAGTTTGAGAAGACCCAATCGTAGCGGCGGTAAATACGGACATTGCAGTACCACCACCACCGCCGCCGCCGCCGCCGGAATTTGCGTTGGAGGTGTTTCCACCGCCCGCACCACCACCGCCGCCGCCGACAGCGATAACTTCACAATAAACCATGCCAGTCGTAGGTGTGTACGTTCCTGACGAAGTGAAGACTTGTGTTTTGACTTCTTTAAATACCCCGCTTGAGGCAGGAACATAAAGTGCATTCAATGCCGTCAGAACCTGATCCCATGTATTCGCGGCGGGCGTCACACCGCCCGCGGTGATGATGGCCATCAATTCTTCCTGGATCATGTCCAGCCAATACCCAGGAATCGTCGTCGCCGGAACAGAGTTAACGGGGTTACCGCTGGTAAAATAGCCAGGTGTTCCGGTTGTGGGTTCAGTATCCGCACCAGCGGAATCGACGGAATTGGCAGCAATAACACGTTGCATGTTCGACCTCAATTATAGACGAAAAGGATTTGAGTATGCGCAGGCGCGATACGTTTCAGTTCATATTGCAGAATATCGTTGGTCCAGCTGGCCAATGGGTCGCCGCAAACAGCGACACCGGCCTTGGCGGGAACAACGGTGTAAGTTGGGCCGTTGATTTGCCATGCATATATCCAATCCTGTCCATAGACCGGTTGGCCGCACGGCTGACCCGCGCGCATCGGCGCGAATTGCGTGATCGTTATCGTGTAACCAAGTTTCGCGGCATAATTGATGATGTAATCAATGGACTGTCCGCCCGTGGCGGCGAAACGCGTGGCGACCTGTGCCTGACGTTGCGCTGTGGATGGTTCCTGTGTCGTATACGGGTCGGGCAGGCCCAGCGTTTGTTCCCATTCGGGCAGCAATTCGACCGGCGCGACCGGAAACGCATCCTGCAGCAATTGGGCGGCACGGGCACAAACGCGTTGATTGGTCGGGGCATAGGCGCCGACGACCTGCGCCATAACGCTGTCGGCGTCGCGCGGCCATGCGCGGCCGCGCGGAAGTCGCGCCTGCAGCACTGATTTGAAATCATCCGCTGAATAACTGGGCAAAGGCATGGTGATTTATCAAGCATAGGTGACGGTGCCCAGAACGGGCAGATACCCGGTATTCGATGCGATATTGCCGTTCGACCCCGGGGTAATGGTGCCATTGGTGCAGGTAACGGACGAAATCACAAAACCTTCGGTACCCGCAATTGCCGCAATGGCGGATTCGATGTCGGACAGGTCGACCGGGTTGTCCAACGCGCCACGCGGCGAGCCGTTAAGCTGAAACACACCGGCAATCGCCGATACGATTTCGGTTTGCATCGTCGACGATGCGCCGGAAATTTCCGATATCGTGAAATTGACCGTGTTGGCGATCGGAGCGACCACATAGACCAATGCCGTCACCGGCTGCCTTTCCGGCCCCCATATATAATTCGCAACTGTCAGCTGGTCGCCGGTCGCAACGGTATCGCGCGTTTCGGAAGCGGCCACGCCATTCGTGCCTTGCGGAAAGCCCTGATGTGATGATTCCGCATTATCCAGCATGATATAAACGACGACGGTGCCGATGCCATTGCCATTGCGAATGCACCAGGCGCGCGTGACGCCAGATACCGCCGTCGCCCATTGAACATAATCCGTTTCAGCGCCGCCCTGCGGCGGGTTCTGATAGGCATACATCGTGCGGGCATAAAACGAATCTTGCGTTTCCACATCCGCGCCGCCGGTAAAGGCTGTGGCCGCCGTTCCCGTCGATTGAATGCCGGAAACAGCCTGATCCAGCGTAAACGACGTGCCGATATCGGCATTTCCTGCCGCGCCCGCGTTATTGGCCGTCAAGGTTACCGTGACCGATGACCCGCTGACCGTGGCATCGGCTTTGACCGTATAGGCGACATTGTCGCTGCGCGTCACCCCCGAACCCGCCGTTATCGTTCCCGCCGTACCGGGAAAGGAAACGGTACCCGTGGCGGCTGTCGCGTCTTTTAAATAAACATTCTTTAATGATGCCCAACCTTGCAAATTTTCATCCGTCGCCGTCCATGGCACTGATTGCTTGGCGATATAATCAAGATAACCATATTGATCATTGGCATGGCCGGCCAGAATATCGGCCAGAATGCGCAACACCGCAAAACGCAGAAACCCGTCGGCGCCCTGCACATTGGTGGTAACGTCGGCGGCAGATTCGGCACGAAGCTGGGATAGGGTTTTTCTTGACCACGGCATTTAATTTAATCCCTTCCATGCCCAGTCATATTGCTTGGCAACCACCGTACCGTTCGTTTGATAAACGGTGATTTTCATGCCCAGCATCCCCGGGCGCGTCCATTCGGCATAAATATCGAATTTGGCGACGACGCCGTCGTCAATCATCCATTGCAATGCCTCGGCCGCGTAATCCTGCGCGCGCAATAATGTCTGTTGCGACGCCGGCGCGCGTTCCAGAAGCCACAGGCGCGACCCGATCTGATAATCCTGATCCAGATCGCCCCACCAGCCGCGCGGATCGTCGGTGCCGTCGGGAATGACATCGTCAGGATGCGCCAGCCGGTCGGTGAAAAGGCTGATAATAATGGCGGTATCAAGGTCGTTGCCGGTCAACAGATCGGCGCCAGTTATTTGCAAATCGCCGCGGCCCGTCGCCGTATTCCAAACAATGGCGGCGTCGGTCATGGGATTTCGGGCGGGTTAAGGGGTGATGTCGTTACCGTGGCGCCTGTGACATAATCGGTGCGCGCCCCGGGCGTGTATGACGTGCCGTTGCCGCCACAATCAATTTTTAGGCTGTCGGTCGCATGGATGACGATATTTTTTCCCGTCAGCGTCGCATCAAACGGCGTTTCGACGATAATACCGGTGCGCGTCAAATGAACTTTTTGTCCCAGATCGTCGTAAATCGCGACTTCTCCGTCCTGCAGACCCGTCAGGCGCGCGTCCAAATCGTTGGTCGCGATAACCGCGCCGTTACTGCGGTCGCCGCCGATGAAAATAGCGATGGCATGCGCGCCGGGTTTGGGTTTCGATGTAAAGCCATATTCCTGCACGCGCGGCATACCGTCGACGGTTTCGTTGCTTCCCATCTGTAGCTGAACGATTTGAACGCCGGCAGCATCATTGACATATTGGACACGTCCACGGCCAACCGTCATCCAGATGCGCGCCATCAACCGGTCGATCATATTCATTGTTGCCCACCGGCGTTGGTTATAAGGTCGGCGAACCACGGTTGCAGCAACACAGGTTCGGGTTCGAATGCCTGTGGTGGCATTAGAACAAGATCGGCCGTGGTGCCGCTTTCATCCAGACGGCAGGTGACTTCGCCGATAACCCACGTTTTCTTCGTGGTTTTCAATGACGGCAGTGTGATGTCGACCAGTGTATTCGGCGTCCATAACGTTCCCGCTTTGTCGCGCCAGCTATCCACTGTCAGGCGAAGCATGGCCGAACGGCCGAAACGGCGCGCCGCCTCCCATTTGCCGCGTGCCACGGCCAGTGTTTCCCCGCCCAATGCCGGGGTTTGCCCGTTTTCAACAACAATTTGCAGCTGACGATGTCTGGGGACACCTTTGTCAGGAAATGTCCCCATGACATCGCCCGCGCTTCCGATATCGTTCAGCGCCGCAAATGACATCAGGCGGGCGACATATTCGCTGTACCGTTGATCCAGCGAATATGTAATGCTGGCATTCAGGACATTTTGTCCTTCAACAAAGCCACTGGCAGCCTTAGTTGTGCCAACCTGGCTTAAAATCAGGTTGCCATCCGGGCCGTCATAGACCAGAAGTTTTAAATAACGGCAGGCGCGTTCAAGAACGTCATAGGCGCTTTCGCCCCACATGAAATTAAATTGCGGCACCACCACCGTCGACCCGGACAAATCCGTGACCGTGATGCCGTAGGGCTTCGCCAGTGCCGTGGCCAGAGATAACCCCGTCGCGTTGCTGATCTGGTTATTCGGCCATTCCGCCGAACAATCGACCATGTCCTGACACTTGCCGCGCCCCGATATGCGCACCCGATGCTGGCCCGGCGCAATGCTGGGGGCATAGCGGTCAACATAGCCGGTGATGACCAGGTTGCCACCGATCAATACCTGACAGGCATCACCAGGCAAAACGGTCGCCTGCGTCGTTCCGGGATAGGCCTCGGTCAGGCCGATTTCAAAATCGCTGGGCAGCCGTTCGATGCCGCGCGTAACACGAATTTCAGTCCATCCGGAAATCTGCTGGCCGGCGACTTTCAGGATCAGATCATCGATCATTTATTCGGCCAGTGCCTGAACGACAACCGGCATGAAGGCCGGATGGACGGGATCAGCCTGTGCAACCAGCTGGTCGGCGCGGGACGGATCGCTATATAAACGGGTCGCCAGGACATCGGCCGGCAGGCTGGATTTGACAGTAAAAGTCTTGATATGCGCCAGCGTCGCGCCGCGGGTCGTTAAATCCTGCGCCACGGCGGCGCGCAGCGTGCGCAGCGCGCCATAGGTCGTATCTTCACCCTGATCGCCCGCCACCAGAATTTCGTTATCCAGCAATCCGCAAACCAGCGCGCGCAGGCTAGCGGCGTCTTCATAAGATGATGGTTGATAAACCGACGACGCGCGCGCCAGCGCGGTCACGGCGGCGCGGCGGCACAGATCGCCGACGGCGTCCTGCATCGCGGCGATGGCATTGCCTTGCGGCGAATTGGGCGCGGATTGCGTTGGGTTGAAATTCGCCAGTTCGGTCATGATGCCGACGCCCTGATATGGGTCTGTCGCACCTGCCAGAACGGCGGCGGCCAAGGCCTGAACGGCCGCGGCGAATTCGGCGGGCGTATTGCTCATAATCCAAGACCATTGGCGATCGTCGTCAAAGATGCCGATGCATTACTGATCGAGGTGCGTGATTGCGTTCCCTGCAAAATCAGTTGATTAATCGATGTCGTCGACCCGGTTATCGATTGCACCGTGCCGTCAAGGCCGCCGCTGGACTTGCCGCCGGCATAGCGTCCGAAATTGCCCGGCAGCGATGACACCATGTTTGAAAGGTTCGTGGCATTGTTGCCCAATTGTTGCGCCTGCCGCGCCCATATGGCGACAGTTCCGACGGCGCGCTGCACGACCGACGCACCTTGTTTAAGCGACGACAGGGCCGTCGTGGCGAAATCAGTGCTAGCCGCGCCGTCGGCGGCGTCGGCAGCCGCGGAGACTGCGTCGCCGGTCGCAATGATGGCTGATGGAAAAATCCGTTGGCCGGATTCGACAAAGTCAAAATTTAATTCAACGTAGCGGCCGCGGTCAGATTTCAGAACCGCGCGCAGCGGCCCCATAAGCGTAACAGTCAGCCGGCCATAGCTGGGATGAATCAGGACGCCGTCGCCGCTTTGTTCGCAAGCGCCGACCATAACTTCACGCTGAGCCAACACATCGTCGCCGACAAGGTAGCCCTGTAATTGAAACCGGCGCGACCGGCGCCCCATATCTTCGGGGTATGGAATGTCGCGTTTCGGATATTCGTGCAGGGCGATACGACGCCCGAATTCACCGGTTTCATTCAGAACGGAAAAAGGCACCCCGCGAAAGGACGCCGGTTGCAGGTAATCAATCCATCCCATGGCAATTCCTTAAGGCATCAAGGTGGATGGCATGCTGTATTCCACACGGGCGGGAATGTTTTTTCCGTCCTTGGTGCGGGCATTGACCAACGCGCCGGGTGGCGCATTTTTCATGATGACTTCGATCGATATTTTTGGCGCGATCGCCGCGGCGGCGTCTTCGATGGCCTTCATGGACGGCGGATTCCCGTCGATCTGGATGCCGGGCGACGGAGGCGGGATCGGTGAAGGCGGCATTCCAGTATATTTAACCGGAACTTGAACACCATAATTGACAGGCGGCGCCGCGGATGTTGTTTCGGATTTATCTTTGTTTTTGTTCGTACCGAACCATTTATGTATCAGGCCGACATCGTCAGAAAGCGTTCGTTTGCTCCCAATACCGCCCCGTATCAGGCTTCCGGCCATTTCGGTCCATGGATCGGGGCCAGAACCGCCGATCCACATTGCATTTGCCTTGTTGAAAGCGGCCACATCGCCAACCGCGCTGATATGGCGCATGGCCCAACCTTGAACAGCGTCGCCTAAAAGAACAAAACTGTTACGCAGGTCGTTGGCTTTTTGAATATCCTGATCGTTAAGAACGGCTTTGGTTTTTTCGAATTCTTCCCTGAATTTTTTAAGCCCTTCTGACCCTTGTTCAAGCAATGGCAAAATATCCGCGCTGAGACCCAGCGATTTCAGAAGCGTTTCCTGCGCATAAGGATTGCCGTGCAGCCGTTCGACAGCATCGGCGATCTGCATCAACCCATTTTGGATATCCGGGGCACCTGACGCCGTTTTGTGGAAAACGATGCCCATCTGGGTCATCGCCGCTATGGCTTGCGGTGCCGCACGATAATAAAAAACATCCTCCATCGTCGTGCCAAGCGATTTCAGGCTGTTATCCAGCGCCTGAGGCTCGATATCCGCAAGTTTTGCCGCGCCACGCAATGTTTGCAAATCGGATGTCGTAACGCCGATAATCGCCGACGTTCTTTTAAGCTCGGTTCCCATTTCCGCCCATTTAGCGGTTTCCTCGACCAGAGCGCCGACACCTATGCCGCCGCCAAGGACAGGCAGAACACCGGCCATTTTGTCGGCTATGCTGCTTGTTTCGTATCCAATGTCAAAAAGCGTTTTGCCTATTTTATCCAGGCCCGTTTCATGGCCAAGCGATGCCAGCGATTTATGCACTTCCTCGACAGGACGCGTAACTTTGCCGAATGCGTCCTTGACATGACGCACAACCGCCGTCGCCTTATCAACGGCGGTGATGTTGAGGCGGAAATTACTGTCCATCCCATTCTTCCTTTGCCGGTTGCCCGGCAGGCGCCACGGGCTTCATCATGCGCATCATCTGGTCATGCCAGTAGTCAAGCCGCGACCCTGTCATCTGCCACGGTGAAACAGGATCCCAACGATAGAAATAGGTTAGCTCGGCGAGAAGATCGCGCCAGTCTGCCCGCCATCGGCTAAAAAAAGATCTAGGTAGCGCATCGCCATGGTAAAATCGCGATACGACATCTTGCGAACGACTTGCTCCGGCACTTTGGCGACGAGCGCGATCAAAGTCGCATTCGAGGAAATGCCACCGGATTTTTTGGCGGCCTGATCAACCTGGTCAACGGTCGGTTCGGTCAAAACAAGCTGGCTGTAATCGACAGTTGCGTGTGTGATCTTTTCTTTAAAAACGAGTGTAAACGGTTCATCAGGGTTCATTTTTATGGTCATGCTTCTTGCACGTCTCCTTCCCATCTCACTTTGAATTTGGCTTCGTCGCTGTTGACTTCCTGCGGGTCTGTCGTCCACATATTGCTGCCGATGATGGTTTTGTCGTTGGCCAGTTCCAGCGTCACCGTGACATTGGTCATGGCGTTAAAATCCGCCACCGTCAGGCCGGCCAGGTCGCGGAATGTGCCTTCGATATATCCCTGGATAGGCGTTTCGATATAGTTTTTGGTGCCGTCGACATTGATGACGGTTTCGCGTTTATAGGTCGACGGGCTGTATCCGACTTCGCCCGTCATCGAATAGGAAACGCCGTCGACGCTGAAATAGGCGGTACCGGCGACGCGGCGTGATGTATCGGCCATGGGGCTTCTCCTCGGGGGTCAGGTGGTTGCGGCGGTTTATTGCAGACGGAATTGCGCCAGAAGCGCGAAGATGCGCAGGCCGCCCATCAGATACGGGTCGAACAATTCGTTGACGCGCGAGGGGTTTTGCGCGTCGCGTTCGACGATCAGGCCGGCCTTGAACCCGTCGAGGTTTTCGACCCAGCCAAGATTGATCATTTCCGTATAGGCGGCGATCTGGTCGGAACGAATCATGTTCGGGGAAACGGCATTGGCGCCGGGCGGCAGCCGCGTGCCATTGTCGACCAGCTTGACGCGGGCATATTTCGACGTGATGCGCGTTTTCAGGAAACGCAGTACCGCCATCAGCGTGTACAGCGTTTCGACCTGCAGATAGGAATTGTCCGGCTGGCCGAAGCTGTTGGTCTGATAGGTGGTGATCAGGTTTTCAATGGCGACCGTGCCGTCATCGGCGACACTGAACGTTGAAATACCGTCATAAAGCAAAGTGTTACGCGAGGTCAGCGGAAAGCGCGACGCGACCGGCGGCGCGAGAACCGAACCAAGAACCAAGGTTTGAAGCGGCAACGCCGGGTCGGCGCGCAGGCTTTGCGCGGCAGCGGCCGTGATATTCGCAGCCCACAGCCAATTTGGCGTCGGACTGTCATCAAACCCCATGATCGAAGCATGTTGATCATTGCGGGCGGTGCCGAATGTGGTCAGCGTCCCCAACGTGCCGCGCGTCGCGCCGAACGCGCCGCCGTAAATCTGCGACGACCACGCCCAACGACCTGATGTATCGCCTAAAAAGCCCTTGATCGCATCCAACGATGCCGTGTCGGTGTAAGGAAAAGCGATAAAATCTAACAACATGTCCGACAGATTCGACAGCGCCGTCGTCAGGCTGGGGTTCGTCGTGCCACCCGACATGGCCGTAATGGTCGGCGCAATGCCAGCGGGCAGCGCTTCGCCGCCCGGCGCGCCGTAATAGTTGAAACGAATGTCAATGTCATTTCCGGCAAGACCGGCATTTTTGGCGGTAATATCGACTTTTGCCGTATTGGATCCGTCAACCGCCGCCGTAACAGGCAGATCGGTATTGGCATTAATCGCCGCCGCCACGGCGGTTGCAATTTCTGCCGCCGTCATGCCGGTCGTAACGGCGGTATTGATTTGGCCCTTGACGCCGGTTGTCGTCATATAGGCGGCGATATACAGCGCCAGCGTACCGTTAGCCGTCGCCGTGCCGGCAAAGGTAATGCTGCCAGTCGCGGCAACGGCAGCGCCGTCATCGGCCAGCGGCAGATACCAGACTTCGCCGTAATTGTCGGCATCACGGTAAACGTCGGTCATCAAGGCCAGCATTGACCCCGGGCCGCCCTGTGTTTTGGCGTCGCTGGCGCCCTGCGAAATCAACGGCACATTGGCGGCAGCGATACCGGCAGACGTGATTTGCCCGATGATCAACGCGCGCTGATTGACGCTGGCGGTATTCGCCTGGCTGTTATCCAGTTCGGCGTAAAACATCGGCACGCGGATGCCGGTCGGGATATTCTTGAAATTGATGGTCATGGGTTAGGCCTCCGTGCAGGACGTGCGGGGTTCAAATTCAGGCGCGGCAAGGGTGACATCGCCGTCGCGCAGCAGGCGCGCCCAATAGAGGTCACCGTCGGGCACGGTGCGGCCTTCGGGCGGCAAATGGTCACGGCGGTGCGGATCCCGGATTTTGAATCCGGGTTTGGGTTTGACGAACATCGGTCAGTCCTTTTGCGAAAAATCGATATCGAGAATGGCTTCGGCACGGCCATCCATGCCGGTTGTCCGCGGCGCGGGCGCGACGGACTGCGGAAAGGCAGGGTTTTTGTAGATACCGATCGGGTCGGTCGGCGATTGCAGGTCGACCGTCACATTGACGCCGCACAAATCGATGGCGTTAATCGGCGCGAAATCGTCACCAGTTTCAAAATATTCCAGCGCCAGAATCTGCGTGATCTGTCCCAGATGTTCCTTGCCTTCCGAATTGATATCCATCGACGTATCGACGGATGCGATCTGGGTGATGCCCTTCATCAATTCGAAATTGCCAATGACGGAACCTTCGATCTGCGCGGATATTTGATCAAGCGCCAATTCGGCAGCCTCTGCCGTCACCGCGGCGATCTGGGCCGTGATGGCGATAAAGGCCGTCGTTTTGAAAGACACCGGCACGGGGCCGGTCGATTCCTTGCGTTCGGTTGGGCTGCGCCCAAACCGCACAACAATGATTGGGTATTCGCCGTCCCATGTTGGCGTATCCAAAGGCGAAAAGACGCGCATTCCTGCCGCCGTGTTCGCCGATTTCAGGATGCCGACGATTAGATCGCGCAAATAAGCCCGGTAAAGCGCCATTACATCGCCCTCAATTCGTTCAGCATCAATTTGGCGTGGCCATGGCCGTCCAGATGGACTTCCTTGACTTTGAACACCATGGCGACGCTGGGTATGGCG
Organism: Alphaproteobacteria bacterium; assembly: GCA_028866275.1. Taxonomy (GTDB): domain Bacteria; phylum Pseudomonadota; class Alphaproteobacteria; order UBA9219; family UBA9219; genus CAIXLI01. The sequence continues at coordinate 25,962 of JAGWIK010000017.1, read as the reverse complement.
ACGGTATCGCCCTTGCGCGGCGGCGCGGCGGATGGAAATTCCGCGACACGCACGCCGAGCACAGGGCTTTCCGTTGTCACAGGAGGCCCGTTTTCAAGCAAAACCAGCGATTGATAGGCTTGATCAAACACAGCATCGATCAGAGTGAATGCCGCGCCCGATTGCGGCATATAGGTTATTTGTTCGCCGAATTCGGCCATGACCGGGCCGAGGACTTCCACGTCCCAGTCAATAGCCATGGATTAAACGACCTGAACCGAAGCGCCGCCTGCGGTCGTTACCGTCGGGCCTTCGGATGCGGCAACGGGTTTTTGTTCACCCATGGTCACAAAGCCTTTCTTGACGAGCCGTTGCGCTTCGGCTTCGTCGACTTCGATGATGCTGGCCGCCTTGTGATGCCCGGTGTGGTCAAGAACCGATTTACGTGGCGCGACGGTCACGGAAACGATTTTGACGACGGTTTCTGTTTCGTTTTCTTTTTCTTTAGCCATGATTGTTTTCCTTCATGAAAAAAGCCGCCAATGGCGGCCTTTCAGGTGTTTTTCGAAAATGTCAGCCGGACGCTTAGTAAACCGTGGCGCAGAAGCTGGCGTTGACGCGGTTGGGAATGACCAGCGGCGAGGATTGCATCATGATAAAACGCTGGGCCGGGTCTTCATTGACCCATGTCTTCGGCGCGAAAGGCAGACCCTGATAATTGAATTTGGGGTCTTGGATCATGCCGAAAGCCCGCGTGCCTTCCAGATTTGGGCCGCACATAATGACGGCGCCGTCGGCCAGCATGGGCTGTTCTACGTTATTGTCATCGACGAACCAGTCATTGTAGACCCACAGGTCGTACTGGCCCCACTTGCCCTTGTAAATTGCGCCTTGTTCAATTTGTGCGCCCGGATTGATGACATTGCCGTTCTGGCCCAACGCCGGATAGAAAATCGCGCCCTTGGCAGTGGGATCCAGCAGGAATTTCTGGAATGCGCCGGTCGAAAATACAATATCTGTGACTTTCGCACCCGACAGTTTTAAAATCTGTTCCTGCCACGTTTCAATATTGGCTGTCGGCGATGCCGTACCGGCCGCGATATTGGCCGGCGACCAGGTCGTACCGCCGGTCAAGCCAACAGTCAGAGTCGAGTCGCGGCCAAAATCGATCAATGTGGTTTCAAAACCGTCGCCGGAAACCGTCACGGTGCCCAGCTGCAGCGCCTGCATCGCCATCCATTCGAGGCGGCGGGTCAGCATATCGATCTGATCGGTCAATTCGAATTCAAGGTTGGCCATTTCGCGTTCGGCGCCGTTGAATTCGCCGCCGATGCGTTCGCCGATCATACGGCGGACGGGTTTGCGCAGATCGGGCGCGCGCTTGTCCTTGATATAGGCGGGCTTGAATTCATTGGTCTGATAACGGCGTTGTTCGACAAGCTTGCCTTCGACCAGCGGCGAGCAAAACGGCGCCACGCGGCGTTTGCCGATATCGATGTCGATCGACACTTTTTCGGTATCGGATGTGATGATGTTCGGAAAAAATTTGTCGAGAGCAAAACTTTGCGCGACTTTCAAATTGCGCACAACGCCGATCAGGGTATTGGTGTCAAAAACAAGCGAGTCAGTCATGGCATTCTCCGTTGGGTTTTATGGGTTAGGGTTCAGCCATGATTGGCTGGCGTGTCAGGGGTTAGGACGGATCGGCAGCGGAAACGGCCGATTTCAGGAAGATGCTGTAGGCACGCAGCGCAGCCGTGGCGGCGGCGAGGGTAAAGCTGGTGTCGAGCGTGATGGCGTTGCTGTTGAATTCGCCGGTTAAGTAGAGGGGGCCAATCACATCGCCACCGCTGGCATCGGTGTCGTCAGCCAAAATGGCGCAGGGGATCTGACTGCCATCCGTCGCGGTCTTGACGGCCATTTTATAAGACCCCGAACCCGCGACGACGGTGATGTCGAATTCATCGCCGACGACAAAATCGGTCGCGCCATCGGTGATGGTGGCGTGAATCTGGTCGTTGGCGAAGACGGCCGTCGCGCCCGAACCAGAATAGACTTTCTGGTCAATCAAATCGCCATTCGGGTTGTACAGGTTCCATGTCGCAGCATTGGTGCCTGCGGCCTCGACAATCGCTTTGTAAACGCCGGTCGCCGCGTTGCCTTGCGCCGAAACACCGGTAATGGTGCCATTGCCGGTATTGCCAGCCTTGGCCGCAGCCGTTGCGGTCCCAACGGTCACCGCGCCAAGAACGGTGCCGCGTACAAGCGCGGCGCCGCCGGTGATGGTGGCGTTGGAGGTTACCAGAGGAAATACGCCGGCGATCAATTGATCGGGCGTATAGGCAAAAGCCTGAATGCTGGGATCTTCGCGGTTATCGGTGACGGGTGTGACGGTCAAGGACATGATATTCTCCTGTCATGGGGTTTTCAGCGGCGCGGGTGCGACGTGATGGGTTGGTATGGATTGATTTATTTTTCGCCGCGGCGGCGTTTACCGGCGTCGATGATGGCGCGCACCTTGGGGTCGGCAGGCAGACTGGCATCGACTTGCGCCGTGGCCTGAACCTTTGGCTGCAGCTGAACCGAGGCCATACGCGACCCAAGTGCGCCACGCATGGATGCAGCCTTGACATCGCTGGCCGCAACGGTTTTCAGCATACCGATGGCTTCCTTGCGCGGCATCGCGGTATTGAAGGCCAGATGCGCGGCAATGTCGGGGCGCGTGGCGGCTTCGGGTGCAGCGAAAATCGCGGCGCAGCGCGCGCGTTCGCGACGGCGGGCGGCGGCTTTTTCGCCCTTGCCCTTCATTTCGTCTTCGCCATCTTCGCCGTCATCATCTTCTTCGTCTTTGGGATCGTCGCCTTCGGCTTTTTTGCCCTTTTTGCCTTTTTTGCCCTTTTTATCGTCGTCTTCGACGTCTTCGCCTCCGTCAGTTTCATCCTCGGCGCGCCGCGCTTCCTCGTCGTCGAGTTCTTCCATGCGGCGCGCATAATCTTCATCGGATTCGTCGGCGCGTTGCTTGCGGTCGTCTTCCTGTTCTTCAGGCTTGTCATCTTCGGCGCGGGCCTTGGGGGCGCGGCCCAGCAGGTGGGCAAAGGATGCCGCGATGTTCTTTTTGCTCATGATGTCCTCTTTGGTTTAAAGTTGATCGGCTTCGTCAAGCAGCTGCCGGAACGCCGCATCCGGAGCCGAAATTTCGTCAGCGAGGCCTGCGGCGACACCGTCAGCCCCGGTAAAACACCGCGCCTGTTGATCGCGCACGTCCTGTGCCGATAGGCCGCGGTTACGCGCCACCGTGGCCACGAACAGTTCGCCCATGGCGTCGATGTCTTGTTGAATGGATTCCTTGGCTTCTTCGGACAACGGGATTTCGGGATGGCCGTCGGCCTTGCGGTCGCCGAAAGTGATAAATGTCACCTTGATGCCTGCACCAGCCAACGCCTTGGACCAATCGACATGCATAGTGATAACGCCAATGCTGCCCACGCCACCGGTGCGCGGCACGGTGATATGGTCGGCGGCACTGGCGATAGCATAGGCAGCGGAAAAAGCGTTTTCGTTCAGGATAGCCCAGATCGGTTTTTCGCCGCGGGCGTTGTAAATCGTGTCGACCAGGTCAAAGCAGCCCGCCACTTCGCCGCCGGGACTGTCGATATCAAGAACGATGCTTTTTACCGCCGGGTCGGCCAACGCGGTCAGGAAATTCTGACGAATGCCGTCATAGCCTGTCATTCCGCTGTACGGATGTAGCGTTCCCAGTTTATTGACCAGCGTGCCTTCGATCTGGATGATCGCCGCGCCTTCCAGCGTTTCATATCCACGGATATTTTCCGAAACCGCGCTGTCGGCGTCGTCTTTATCAAAAAACATCTGTGGCGACATATCAACGGCGGTTCCATCCGGCCGGAACAAATGTGTAACGCCAAGCCGTTCAGATAATGCGGCCATGACAATTTCGGCCTTGCGCGGATGGATGGCCAGCGGCACGTTGAAGAGCCGCTGCGCAAGGTGGGGAAAACGCATGAGAACCTACCTGTTTAGGCGAAACGCATGGATGGTTAAGTATTGATTATTCCGCATCCGGTTTACGCGCGGCATCCATCGCTTTTTCCGCATTCGCCCAAGACGGCAACGGAATGCCGCGATCGGCGAACATTTTCAGTTCGCGCGCGCGCTGGTCGAGAACTTCCTCGACTTCCAGACCTTGTTCGGCACATTCGGCTTCCAGCGTCGATAGCGCGGCATCGATGCCAAGGATGGCGCCAGCTTTTTCATCGACCGGATCGATCCATCCCCTGCCCGGCCCCATCCAGCGACAGCGCGCATAGGCACCCCGAAAATCGGCGTAATCCGGCGCGCCGGCGGGCAGCGGAAGATTGTCGACATCCATCGATTCTTCGAGCCATGCGCAAAAGATCGGGTCGGCAAAACCGTGCGCGAAATTGTCGCGGCGGCGCGTCATGGTCTTCCACGATTCCAGCAGCGCGGCGCGCGCCGACGAATAGTTGACATCAGACCAGTCATTCGACAATTGCTGTGCCGATATACCGATGCCGGACGCGACATTGCGCAACATCGCGCCTTCGAAATCACGGAAATTATTGGCCGGCCGCGTGGCCGAAACCGCGTTCATCTTTTCACCAGGGAAAAGATTTAAAACACGCGATCCACCCAGCGTAATACGCCGTTCATGATGAAAATCCTGTCGCATATTCTGATAGGCGCCGACAGAATCCGAATCCCCCAAGGCATCTTGCACCATCTGCGGGTCGTAAGGGCTTTCGATATAGGCCGCGAAGATGGCGTTGATAATGGCGGCGTCCAGTTCTGTACCGTCATATTTGATCAGCATTTTAAGCCGTTGCAGTACCGGCGTCAGAATTCCGGCGCCGCCGCGATGTTGCGCCGCGCGTTCATGTTCAAAGTGATGAATGATGACCGGACGGCCCCATTCCGTTTCACGCGGTTCGAATTCCCATGTCACGCTTTTCGCCGCATTGAACCAGTCGCCTTGATGGGCTTCACGGATCCAATAACCGACGGCCGCACCGTTTTCATCAACCTGAACGCCGCCGCGCATCGTTTGTTGATCAAATCGCAGTTGAGGATTCGACAGGCGGTCGGGGTCGATAACTTCGATCGCGGTTGCATAACGTGCGCGCCCCTTGCCGACACGTTCGGGCATCCATGCCACGCGCGCGAGGGCGTCGCCTTCGATCAGTTCGTGGCGAAAGCCAAGACGCATGATCTGCGCCACGTTAAGCGCGCGCGCGGTGTCGCAATAACGACCCGGATCGTTGGCCCAGATTCGCCAATTCGCTTCGACCGCATTTTTATATTCATTCGCCCATTCGGCGTCGAATGCCGGATTGCCAGACACATGCGCCAGGGTGCGGTAATCAGGTTTTGAAATAGGACGGAAATTCGCGCCAACGACATTATCAAGAATCCGCGTGACTGCGCCCGACGCCCATCCATCGTTGCGCACCATATCGCGGACACGCGAAACGATGCGGTCACGATAGGGGTTAAGTTCTGTATCCGGCGACCATAGCAGCGATTGCCACGCGGCCATGTGTTCGCCGTAATTATCCGCGGCGTCATAAGGAACACCACCCCAGCCCTCCCGACCGCCGGCCAGCATGGAGGCACGCGATGGCCGTCGCTGCATAGGAGCGCCGTCCGGGCCGAGAAATTTGACCGGGTTTTCCATGATCAACGAAACATGAAGCGAATAGGTCGGCGGCCCCGCGACACGATGCCAAGTTGCGCCTGCAGTTGGCGAATTAACGCGACCAGTTGGGCCAGATTAGCACGCGTATAGGTCACGGCTTTTGAACCGTCGCCTTGCGTATAGCTGTAATTTTCGCCCTTTTTGCCGGTTGTCAGGTCGATATAGGCCTGCTGGGCCGTGGCCAAATCCGCCTGCAGCGTGGCCGTGTCGCGACCGGCCAGAATGCTGGTTTGCGGGTTATAGGCCATGGAAATTCCTTTATGCCAGACGGCTGGCGATGGATGTCTTCGGCATCAATGAGGCAGCAGATAAATTCGACACTGCCGAATTCTTATCCCACGGCGCGGCCCAGGGCGGCGGCGCATCCCAATTGATGCGCGCCAGCCCATGCAGCCGGGCGATGACGTCATTCATCACCATTAGATCGAGTGCTTCATTACGGGCATTGGGCGATATTTTTTCCCATGTCCCGTTTTTGCCTTGACGTTCGGCAACCAGCTGTTCGAACCAGATATGCGGTTTTTCCTTTGACCGCAGCGCCGCAGGAAAATGCACACAAAGCGGACCCGATTCTGCGCGCATCAACTGGCCGGCTAGATCATCCTTGAACGCGTTCGGGTTAAAGGCGGCGATTGGCACCGTGCCGCGCGAAGCCATTTTGTTCGATTGCCGCGCCGTATCCGGATAGGTGATGGTCAGCCGCGGCGCGTTAGGTCTGTTCGCGCCCTTTAATGGCACGATCGACCAGGCCTCGAACGGTCCGGCTTTTCCATAAAAGCGAATGGCGCCGCGTTGACGCCAGCGATTCCATGCGGCATAGGCTTGTTGCGTCACGCCCGGCGCGCCGCCGGAGTCATACCCACCTGCGCGGATTTTCATCACGCGGCCAGAACCGTCGGCCAATTGGTATGTTTTTTGAAAAACATCCACCAGTAATTTGTCCCAATCATCCGGCGCCGTCGACGGTTCGGCCAGAATGCGGCCGCGGTCAATGACCCAGCTTTCGCCGCGTTCGCCCCAGCCGCGCACCAAAAATTCGAAATGCGCTTGCTGAATATCGACTGCGGCCGTCAGGAACCGGACGCCTGCAGGAACTTTGCCAAGTTCCAGCGCCTGTTCAGCGCGGTCAGCCAGTTCATTGGCATCGACTGTTCCAACATTGCGTTCCGGCGCATAGGGTACGCCGAATTGCTTGACCATAACCGTGCGCAACGAATTGTCATCGCCCGATACATCACGTTCGCGCTGGGCCTTGACCAAAGCGCGGGCCAGACCACCGATACCGCCCAGAATAAAGGGCGACATCAGCCCGACGATCCAGAAGCCTGCCGTCCTACGCTGTACGCGTTCGCCGGAAATAATGCCGTCCTGGTCGATTTCCTGCCCGTCACCAACCCATTTTCCGGTTGATTGCATCGCCATACGTTCGCGGTCGTCGATGACGCACCCATTGACGGGGCATACCAGGTGCGCCGTCAATTCGATTTCATCCAGCGTACCATCAGGCGGATAATTTAGCGTAAAAACACGCGCGGCGATCGGCGTAAAAGACGAATAGGCACCACAATGCGGACAGGCGCACCACCAGATGCGGCGGTCGCTGTCGGCATAGATCGCCATCACGCCCTTGTTCCAATCGCGGGCTGGGTCTAGTCCGGTCGCGCGATCGGGATGGCTTAGCGCGAATATTTTCGAATGACGGCCATAAACCTGACGGCGCACATCCAAAATCGGCATGATGTCACCGAGCGATTCAGGATAGGCGTCGACTTCGTCGGCGATGATACGCCGTGCGGTTTTATTAATCAGATTATTTTCGGTCGCGCTTAGGAAGCTGACGCTCATAAACGCAAATTTCTTGAACCCAAGGCTGTCATCGACAGCTTTTTTACCAAGATTTTCCCGCAAAACATCGTGCGTGGAAATCATCGTATTAATGCGTTCCTTGACATAGGCTTCGACGCCTGTCTCGGTCTGCATATACCACAGCATGTCGCCCGGGTCGGTCGCCACGCTATGCAGAAACCAATTTTCGCCGATCGATGTTTTTCCGCACTGGCCCGGGCCAGCGACGGCGACGGTCAAATAGTCTTCGGACGTCAAGCATTCCGATGGTTCGATCAAATACGGCGCCGTATCGTTGATCCAGCGTTCAAGTCCACCGCCGCTTTTGCTTCGAAGTAGTCTGTGTTCTGCCGCATATTCCGGCACCGTACGCCGTACGGGCGGCAGAAGGATTTTTAGGGCATCGCCTATAATCGCCGCGGCAGATGCATAAGCGACGCTAGTCATTAGACTGCAAAATCCTTTGTAAATCAGCGACCATCGACCCACGCAGATGGTTGATCAATGTACGGATCGTCAGCGCATGTTCGGCGGTTAAATTCAGACGCGAAACAACTTGTTCCGGCAATGCGTCAAGCCCTTTGCCCAAATGCATCAGCATTTTGGACACCGCATCTTTCAGATCCGATGCCTCAACCAGATCGCCGCGCGATTGGCGCAGCTTATCTTCCATCAGCGCGGCCTGGGCGAGGTCGCGGCGGGCGCGGGCCGTTTCCTCTCTTACGTCTACAAACGGCTCTCTGGCCGTGTTGTTTAAGTCACGCTGGGCATCGATAGCGATATTGCTAGGGTCAATGCCATCATCATCTATGGATTCGTCCGGAGTCAGTTTTGCGCCATCCAGATGGGCTTTAACGTCATCAAAATCGAACTGCCAGGCTCGACCTTTTCCAGTGCCGCCGCGACGGGCCACAGGAAAGTGTGGATCGCTTTCTAGACGCCGGTCTAATCGCGGGCGAGTCCATCCCAGCCGATCGCACAACTGTACCTTGGTAAGCAAATTAGGGCCGATAGTCGGCACAGCGCGCGACACCTGCGTTGTCGCCAGATCACCTTGTAACATATTGATGTAACGTGATTTTTTTACTTAGCGGGTGGAATGTATCGGGCGCGCGAAATGCCCGCGATTCATGGGGTGTCAGGAAGGACCCAAGCGATTGATATCGAATCATTTAATGACCTTCCCACGCGTTACTTCACTTTCGCTGTTTCCAATGCTTTGTTCATTGCGTCAGCCATGTCACGATTGAAATTGGCGTTGATGATGAGGCGCGCGCGATCATGGTAGCCAAGGTGCTTGGACACTTCGACCCCTTCTCCCCAGCGTATTAAAAGTTTGAGCCTTCCCTTATGCGCAGCTGCATGTGGCTGCGGAGGCAATCGCTGCCACACACCAGCAACAGCACCGCGCGATCCTTGAATAGTGCCGATAAACACGTCGGAACGCCCCTTAAGGCGCGCAAGCTGTCCCTTGGCGATGTTGCCGTAGGCATTAAGCCTAATATCTTTCGGGTTTAGCAACGCAACACGATGCACAAGTTGTTTGCCGCCGAATTCGGATGGCGTCAGGTATTTCGCCTGAATGTCCTTGGCGAATACAACGGCCGTCTGGGTCGTCTTGCGCGCCGGAATAACGCCAAAAGCCCGCTGCGTGAAGGGTGTCGGTTTCTTTTTCAAAACCGTCGATAACGCTTGAGTTTCCGATGTCTGAACACGTTTAGCCAACGCCGTCAATGCGCGTGCGGTGGCAAAAGGCAGTTGCTTATAGGCAAAATTGTCGAGTGATTTTTGAAATTCTTTGATGTTCGATCGCACCGAAATATCAATGGATGCGCCCATATGCCCTCGCGAAAACATCAAACAAAAAGCCCCGCGGAAATATCCGTCGGGGCTTTTGTCTTCACTCGCACCTGTCGAGCATGCCTATTTGTGCCGTGAAAACTGGTCAAAGTCAAGGGTGATTTTATAAAAATTTTTGATCACGCAAATCCCCAAAAACGCGACAATTTATCGAGCGCCCGACGCAGCGCCCGGACGCCGCCTGGACCAACACCTTCATCAGCGCCGCAAATCTGCGTAACAAGCATAACTTGTGTGACCGTCAGCTTCGCTTCCTTGTGCGCCTCATGCAACACTTTTTCCGCACCTCTTTTCTTTTCTTCATCGCTCATGAACGCCGCCGCGCCCTGCCGTTCCAACGGGTCGCGCGTTTTCACCCCTTCCACCAAGCAAAGCCATGCGGCGCGGTAATGCATCCCTGCCTTGTGTTCATCCTGCTCTATTTTTCCGGCCAACAGCAACGCATCCAGCTTGCATTCGCACCGCGCCCGCGCGCGACGGATCATGACGCGGCTATTGGGGCTTTCAGGCTCTTGCTCAATCACGACGCCGCCGCCCTGCCGCGTGCGCTCAGCCGTTGCCAACTCGCCATGGCGGTAAACATCCGCCCGATCGCGACGCTTGGCCCCACGGCCATATTTTGGCTTTAACGCGGCTTTCTTTTTCGCATCTGAAATTGAAACCACTTTCGCACTACCGGTTACACTCATTGGGTACACTCCTGATTTGCTATTTTTCGTTCCTTGAACCGTACCGTTCCACCTACCCTTTTCTTTTTCCTGAATTTTTTAAGAAGAAGAGAAGAAAGAACGGTCAATTGTGTCCATGCCTATGCGCAGGCGCGCGCGCATATATGGACGGCTTTTATTTTTCAACCGTTCCAACGTCGAATTACAAAGCAAAATGAATGACGTAATTGGAACGGTACACCAAAAGGAACGGTGTTTCCGTCCACCGTACCGTTCCACATAAGTGCCGAAAATCATTAAAAGCCTCCGGGCGCGGGGTCAGGTGGATGGGGCGTAAGATCAACCTCACGGTCGTTATCGCGCGCCGGCAGCAAGGATGCCGGTATCAACACGCCGCGCGCCTTGCGCCCGACGCCCACAGGTTTGGGTGACACGATAACCCCCGCCAAACGCCGCAAGGACGACCGCCAATTGCCGTCGGCCCATGGGGTGTTATGAAAGATGCGGCGCAGCCCTAAATGGTCATTGGCGACGAACAGGACACGTTCCATGCCATGCGTGCCCTTGACATCAAGGATGCGCAGTCCCAAAGGCACCAGCTTGTCATTTTCAGGGCTATCCAAGGTGCCGATGGCGTCCGATACCAATTGCCCTATAGATCGTTTGATGCCATCGCGGATAGCGGCACATTCGGCGTCCAGCAAGCGGTTCAGGCATGACTGGCCATCGCCCGCTTCGCTATCGTCGATCATGATCAGGCTCAACCGGAACCGCAAATCGGCGACAAAACGTTCCGCAATGTCCCGCGCCGGAATTTCATCATGCAGCAGCAACGAACGGCCGGCGCACAACGTGGCAAACAGATCCGCCTGCCGCGCATCGCATCCATGTGCCAGAAGACAGGCATGATACAGCCGGAATGTATCCGCGAACCTATTAGCCCCGATAAGGGCACGGGCACGCAACCGCGGGGAAATATCGGCGGCATATTGGCACATCAGGCGAATGTCATCCTGCGTGGCGCGCCCCGCCTTTTCAATGCCCACGCTTAAAATACGGCTGCGGTCCTGTGGCTGCAGCGGCGGGGGATTGATCGCGGTCAGCAATACGCATCCGGTCACCGTTGAATTCTGCGCCGTGCCGCCCGATGTGCCGCGCACGATGCGCGCGCCGACGCCGTCCGACATTTTACGCAGCAGGCCGATCACCTTGGCCATGCGGTGGGCCTGTTCTTCGCCGCCGCTTTCGCCTTCATCCAGATGCAACACACGCGATTCATTGGTCAACGATTGCCGCACGCCCGCTTCGGTATATTCGTTCAGGCTGGTACCCTGCGCCCCGATGGCGTTCATGACATATTCGCCGATAGTGGTTTTGCCGCTGCCGCGTTCGCCGCTGATCAGGCCGTGCACGCGCCATTTGGGAAAACCGCCCAATAACGCCGCACCCAGAAAACCGAATAACAAATCGGCGTCGAAATCCTGCGTGAAATTCCATGCGTTGAAATTCTGGCGCAACCGGTCGCATTCATATCGGTCGGCCGGGTTGGCAAAATCGGGTTCCCTGACCGGGCTGCAAGACGGATAAATCGCGCCATTCACGATGCATCCTGCGGGTTGCTTATGACCGCGATACCAGATATTGCGCCCGAAATGTGCGACGACATCGTCGCGCGATCGCCAGACGCCCAACCGTCGCGAGGGCGTGGCCGCATCGAACAATCCCGCCACATGGCATTGCCGCATCAACCATTCGGCGGACAGATTGCCATTGAATGCCCCATGAATCTTTTCACCTTTTTTACTGAAAGACGGAAAATTGTCACACAGCCATGACGTATTGCCGCCGAACAGGCTGGCGATGTTCAGACGTATCAATTCCCGCGCGCTGTATTCGCGCAACTCTCCGTCGCGGCTGATAAAATAATACCGACCACCCGCATGCCCCAATGGCAATATATCGCATGGCTGTTCATTTTCCGGACCCAAGGGACGCGGATGCGCGACTTCGGCATCATCCAACGCTTTGGCAATAGGATTTTGTACGGCGCCTTCATAGTCCGGCAGATCAGAACACTCACCCATTGCGCTTCACCATATCGTTAAAATCCTTGCCCTTATCCGGCCATGCGACGCGCACGGTTCGCCCCGGCCGCGACAATTGCGCCACGGCCATATTGATATCAGCCGCCGCCTTGGCGGGATCCTTGCTGTCATTGTCGGCGCAGATAATGATTTCGGTGATGGAGGCCGGAACTGGCGCGCCGAGATTGCCCAGCCATAGCGATGTCCATAAACATAAATCTGGCCGCGCCATCTTGACGCTCAACGCCGTCTCGATGCCTTCCGCGATCGCCAGACGCCCGTTTGTCGGCATGCCCAGCCAGATATGCGCGCCCTTGCACAGGCCGAGCGCCAGCTTGTCATCCCCGGTTCCGGCCTTGCTGCGCCCGTCGGGGCTTAAATAGGTTCGATGCACCCCAACCAGGCGGCGTTGATTGTCCCATACGGCCGCGACCATGGCAGGATAATTGCGCCGTGTATCCTTGTGATAAAGCGATGGGTGAAAGCGAATCGTCGGCGGCAAAGCGACGCCGTGAATACCTCGTGATTTCAGATAAGTTTCGACAGGCGTGCGCAGCGCAGGGCCGGATTCGTCCCATATCGCCCGCGCTTTATCGATACGGCGGCGTTGATCGGCGGCATCATCCTTGACCTGATTATCGGCGGCACTGGCCGACACGAACCGCTTTTTGGTTTCAACGACGGATCCGTTTAACTTGGCATAGGCCTCGACAAAACTTAGACCCTCGGTGCGTTTCAGAAATTCAAAAACATCGACGGTCGTCGAACAGCCAAAACAATGACAAATATGTTTTTTCGGCAGCACATAAAAACTGGGGGTTCCCTCGCTGTGAAATGGACACAACCCGACCCATTCGCTTCCCCGACGTTGCAATTTGATCTTGGCACCGACAATGGCGGCCAGATCAACGCCGGTCTTAACCCGTTCTATTTCCGCGGGCGCAATGCGCTGTGTGCCGTCCGTCATGCGGCAACCCGCGATAAATCATTTATGCGCTGTTTCGCTTCGGGTGTTAATTTATAGCCGCGTCCCCATATGGTTTCGATGGAGATATCGAACCGCGATAATTTCTGACGAAGCTTGCATACAAAAACGTCGATAATCTTGATGCTAGGTTCTTCTTTCTCAAAACGGTCCGCATAAACGGCGGCCATCAGATTGTCCTTGGATGCCGCGTCCCGCACCATTAACGCGCTTATAATCCGTTCTTCATAGGGCGTTAATTTTAAACAGCCGGGCGACATCCACCCGATACCAAATTTTTCCTTTTCCAGTTCGCGAATCCGTTCCTGCGCTTCATCCAGCGCATCTTCCAAAAAACGAATACGTTCCAAAAGGGATAGTGTCGAATTGACCGGATGCGACATTTAAGCCCCCATCAATTTAAAAATGGGAAGACGCGCGCGTATTCTTTCCTTGTTGGCAATATCGACAATCTGTTGCGGATTATAATCGACGCCATCGCAAAAAATGCGCCCATTCAAAACGCCAATTTTCATGCCGTGACCGCGGCACCAATCAATAACGGCCTGAATATCGCGCGGCACCGGCGTCGCAACATAATCTTCTGCGGCCTTTTTCTTGGCGGCATAGACTTTGTCAGGATGACGTTTCTTGAAATGGAAAACGCGCATGTAAATTTGTTTGGCGTCGGCATCGTAATCCGCGGCGATCTGCGCATAGCTTTCGCCCTTTTCCTTGCGCGCAATTATGCTTAAAATTTCTTCATCGCTGTGTTGTTTTCGCGTCTGCTTTTCTGGGCGGGGCGGCAAAACTTGCGGTGCTGGCGTAACTGACGATGGGTGAGCATCCGCGGGGGTCGCTTTCAAGTTCTGCATCTCGCAGCCATCACCACTAGCCCCCAGTGGCGACGCAGAACGATGCCCGTCATCCGGATATTGTCCCTTTTCCTTGGCTGCCGCAAAAATACCCTTCCGCCAATCGGCCCATTCAGCGACAACGCTATCTGCATCGTCTTTTAACAAAATGCGAAATACAGCCGCGAATTCGCGCCAATCCCCATCTATGGTCAACTGCCGGCCGCCATCCGTTTGGATAATCGCCTTCATGCCGCCTCCGCCATTTCCGGGGATTTTTTCGCGGTATAGGCGCGCTGCGCGTGCGCAACGCAATAAATGGATGCAGCAGCCCGCGCCGCACCACAGCAACGCGGGTTACCGTCGCGCCCCTTGCCGTCATAGGGCCAACGACAATGGGGGGCGCCCGCATCCATCAACGAAATGCCGACACCCTTAAACACGTCTGCCGCCGGCACAAACGGTTTAGCTTCTTTCGGCGGTATAGACACAACGCGGTCACGGCGTTTGCGCGGCGCTGGCGTTTTTTTAACCGTTGCCCGTTCGCCCGATGCCACGCCCATGCGGTTCAAAACGCCAATGACGGCATTGCGTGTGCGCCCCAATTCCACGCCTATCTGCGACGCGGTTTTGCCCTGCGCGCGCAGGGTGCGGACTTTTTCTTTTTCCTGTCTTGACCAGCTTTTACCCAACATCGCGCTACCCCACAAAAACGTGAAACAAAAATCCCGTCGCCGTTCAACGGCGTCTGGGCTTCACGGTTTTGGGGGCGGTACTGGGTTTCTGATCGCGTTCGGCCAGCCATTCCTGAACGGTCACGGCCAGTTTGCGCACATCATCGATAACTTCTGGTTCAGACTTATTGTCAAAATGACCGTGCCGGAAGGCATGTCCCAAAGCGCCAACCAGCGCGGACGCATCGGAATTCAGCTGATACGCGGAAACATCTTCGGGCGTGACGCGAATGCATCCGCCGAATCCCGCGATGGCCAGAACGCGATTGGCAAATTCCGGCCCCAGAAAGCGAAACAGGCGCAGAATGGTGGCAAGCGTCGGCGAACTGTCGCCGTCAGCGTAAGATTTCATCGTGCGTTGGTCGATATCGACGGCATCGGCGACGGCCGCGATGCTATAGGCTTGGCCATACCCCATATATGACCGCATGATCAGCGTCAGTTCATCACGCACGGCGGCGGTTGTCAGGTTGACCGCGGGGGCCGATGATTGGGAAGGCAAATTCTTGGTATCGGGGCGGGATTTTGTCATGGTTCTGCCGGATAAAAGGAGGGAAGATGGGGCATGAAACAAAGGCAACAGACGGCACAGATTCAGTCAGGCGGTTTCGAACATCGGTGGGGTGGCGGCCGCGTCAAAGTCATGCGACAGCCCCGGATTCGTCGCCCATGCTGGCGGAGGAAAAGGAATAGAAGTCGTTAGGGCTTAGGCCGGTATGGGAACAAACGCGGGGCATGTCATTACGGTCTGGAATGCGTTCGCCATTCTCAAACCGGTGAAATGTGACACGGCTTATCCCTAATTCAGATCCGGCCTGTTCTTGGGTATAGCCTTTGCTTAGGCGCCAATTCTTGAGAGGATGCATTTTTGATGTCGTATCTTTCATACCGGGATAATGAACCAGATTGGAACAATTTGCAACCCCAAAATTGTTCCATTATGGGAACTACCCTGCTCGACACCAAAATGGTGCAATGGGGCATGGAAAAACTTGCAAATAATGCGCGGAAAATACGCAAATCCAAGAAAATGACGCTGGAGCAGGTTGCAGCACGCGTGGGGACAACGCATGTTCAAATCCGCCGTCTTGAAAATGGAGAACGCCGATTAACTCAACAATGGATGGTACGTCTGGCCGACGCATTAGGTGTAAAACCAATCGATCTTATTGACGATTCGTCTGAAAAAACGCCCGAGCCAGCAACAGACCGCCTGCTATACTGGGTTATTGATCTATGCGTTAAAAACGCCCGCGCGCACCCCGAATTGCCGGAAGGCGTTGTGGCAGGCATCGGCACCGTTGTTTATCGTTCCGCCCTGTCCGGCAAGCTGCCCGATATCAAGCCGGGCGCCACAGGCAAAAAACCGCCGAAATCGTTGGAAATTGAAACACAGCGGCTTCTTGACTATGAAATAGACAGGGTTAATTGACCGAATTTTTAAAATCGACCAGATATTCGATAACCCGTTCATAATGCGCCGATGGGATATCTTCGACCAGAATACGTTCAAACCGGTCGGCGACGATGGCGCGCAGCGCGTCTTCGGTTAAGTTATTATTGGCGGCGGCATAACATATCAACGCTTTGACGCTGGCCATCTCGCGTTCATTGAATGTGCCCAGCTTCATGGGATCCACGCCGGCCACGTTAATGCCGGCCAGATTGATAATGGGCATTTTACGCGTTTCGGCCGCCACCATCATCTGTTCGGCCATTTCCTGCGTCAGCCCTTCAATCACGCCTTCCAAATTCACTTTCTTGACCATTTTTATCCCCTGTTATGATTTTTTTGAAAAATGCGCCTTTATCGGCGACAAGTGGTTTTTAGCCTCAATTTATTAACAAACTGTAAAAAAGGGATTATAACCCATTTTTTAGGTTGTTTTTTATTTTTATGAAACTATTATTGGGGTCTTGCGTTACCTGACCGTAATAAGAAGGTGCAAAATATGGGCAACAGAATACCATCCGCTTCGCAGATACGATCGGCCCAGGCCATGCTGAATTGGTCGAATATGGAATTGGCCGATGCCGCGCAATTATCCGTCGACGTCATTGTCGACGCCCGCGGCGGCCGCGTGGCGACCCAGCAACGAATCCGTGACCGTCTGCGCCGGGTGTTCGAAAGCGCCGGTGTTGAATTTCTGGAAAATGACGGCATCCGCAAACAACCCAGCGATCTGGAAATTTTTGTCGGCGTCGACCGGTTTCAGGATTTTACCGATTTTATGTATGATTATCTGAAAAAACATGGCGGCGAGGTCTGTGTCAGCATTGGCGATGAACGCCAGATGCAGCGCGCGCGCAAGGACGCGAAACAGCATCGCGCCCGCATGATGGAATTAACCGCAGGCGGCACCGTCACCGGCCGCATTTTGGCGGCAGAGGGCGATTTCCGCCAAACCTGGGCGCAGTTGCGCCGGCAGGAAAAAACCGCCGACATGCCGCAGGTTTCGTTTTATGCCTTTGGCGATTGTCTGGCGTTGATATCTTTCGACCATGATCCGTCGCCCTATGTGGTTTTGCATAAATCGGGACCATTCGCCGCGGCCTATCGCCAGGCATTCAACGCGGCATGGGAAAAGGCGCAACCGGTATGAGCCTTATTCAAAACCCCCATGCCGGCCTGACGCAGCCAGACACATCGATTACGACGCGGATTTTGTGCGCCAACGATGCGCAGGCGCTGCGCGATATCAGGCTGCATGCCTTGACCCATGACGGCCGGTATTTCACCGCCGACCGCGCGGCGGAATCGGCGCGCACAATGAACCAATGGGCGCAGGCCTGTATCGAAACATGTGACCGCGCTATGTTCGGGGCATTCGCGGGCAATGAATTGGTCGCCATAATGGGCGCACAAAAATTTGATAAAACCACAGTGCGGTATGGATCGGCCTATGTCATGCCCGCGTTCAGGCGCAGCAGCATCGGCACCAAATTATATAACATGCGCGATGCATGGGCGGCGGCCCGCGGATTTACCACAGCGGTTTTCACCATTCGCGCCGATAATCAACGGTCACGCGATATTCAGGAAAAACAGGGCGCCGTGGTTTTCAAAATCGAACCGCTGCGTTTTGCCGACGGCAGTATCGCGGAAACGATGTGGTATAAAAAATATTTGATGCCCTAAAACGCCTCATTACCACTCGCCGTTGATAATCTTTAACGTTTCTATAGCCCCTACTTGATCTTCAAATAAAACACATCTGTCTTGGTCGTCGGTAATTTCAATGGCACCTGGACTTTCCGGGTATGAACCAACTGGAGGCATATATCCAGCATACCAACTATTCTGCTTTAAGGTTGTCAATTTTTTTATCAATGAAGGTGAGTGCCGTTGCTGTTCATAATCTATGACATTGTTCTTTTGCTGATCATTCAATGCCTGGACTATATATCCTCTTGCAGCAGCGTGAGCTTTATTTAAATTGCCATACTTGCAGTTGTTAGGTGCAGCGTGAACGGCCATAGGAACAAAAAGGACAAGAAGCCCTATAAACATCCAGAAATTTTTCATGAGTTTCTTTCTCGTTGTGTCATTATCCGTGCCAAAGCCTGTTTCCTATTGTCGACTTCTTCTTTAAACGGCCGAAGTTTTTCATCCATCATTTTTCTTGTGACATCATATTCATTTTCTGCTTGTTGCAAATGCTCCATTGCAGTTTGAACATCCGAATCTTTTAACATATCAGGCAACTTACTCACATCAGAGGCGTTGTTGCTGACTAGATTTGTGACATCACCAGCCAAAAGCCCTAATCGGTGTTTGCAATATTGGCCATTTTTCCCAGCCGGGCAGCTGCACATCGCGTTCAAATGGTTTCCTTTGCGTTCAAAAATTACCAAATATGGTTTTGGCTCTCGGCCTTGTATGGAAAATTCAATTTTCATGGGGGTAAATCCAGCGCCATTCGAGGTCTAAACTAGAGTTAAAATAAGGTTTTTTGTCAAATATCCATTTTGGAACATTTTTTCCTTGACTGATTGAACCATTTTGGAACATTATCCCTTCACCCTCACTGAACCGGGAGCGTGAAGATGAACCCTACCGCCAGCCTTTCCATCCTGATCAAACGTGAATTTGACAATGACACGCCTGCGCCGTTGCGCGTGGGCGTTTTTGAATTTCGTACCGCGCTGCGCTGGCTTGGCGACTTTCTGGGCGCGCTTTTCATCCTGGGCGGCGTGGTGTGGGGGCCTTGGCTTTATTACGCGCTGACCGGCCATCCCATGTCGTTTGGAGGCTGATCCATGATGTCCAGTTCGCGCGCCGGGGAAAGCAGCCAGCAGAAGGCCGAACGCATGGCAGACCTGATCGCGTCGGTGACGCGCGACAAGAGCGTTTGTGACCACAGTGATTTATTGCGTGGCGGTTTTACGCCCGACGAAATCGAACGGCACGGCGCCATGGCCTATGCCCTGGCAGCCGTTCAGATGATGAACGACCAACCGGGGGGAACAGCATGAATCACTTTATGTCGACGATGCCCATCAAACGCCCGACCTTTCCGCTGCCTCCGCCGGAAGCGCGCACCATGGCGCAGCGTGTGCATGCCGCCAACGAGGCGTGGATTGGCGCCGAAGACGCGGCGCGCAGCAATATGGAAGACCGCAACGCCCTGAACGGCATGCGCATGCTGATGCATTTGTCCAGTTTTGCCGAATCCTTGATCGACGACGCCGAATTGCGCCGCCGTTTCGTTCAATACATCGACGTCAAATTACGCGCCGAATACCCAGCGCAGACGGGGAGGATGCTTTAACTATAAAATTTCGTGGCGGTTAAGTCCTGAACCAAAATTCAGGGGCGACCTTAAGAAAGTTAGAAAAATGCGGAATTCGTTCCGTTCATCTTGGCAACTTTCCTCGGCTAACCGCCGACCCGCCACACCGAGTTTCCGACGATGCTTTCGCGCTAGAGGGGAAATAGCCATCGTCAAAGCACACAGCATCCACGTTTTTGGCCTTCTTCGGATACCCAAAAACCTCCTGTATGACGCAAGGAAGGATGGACGGCCGAGAGAGAACGGCAACCAAATTCCCGGCGGCATAACGCCGTCGGGCAACCGCCGGAAACGGCAAATGCAAGGAGAAAAAAATGTTTGATAAACGAATTCTTGTCCTGCCGCGCGGCTGGGTCGTCGTCGGCGATTTCAGCAAGATGGGCACCCAGGTTAAGCTCAGCAACGCATCTGTTGTTCGGCGCTGGGGAACGGATCATGGCCTTGGGCAATTAGCCAACGAAGGCCCGCAGGAAAACACGAAACTTGATTCCGCGCCGCAAGGCATTCAGGTGCATGAACTTGCGATCATCGCGCAGTTCCCCTGCAATCCCGCCAAATGGTCCGGCGATGCTGCCTGATCAAGCCCAAGAGAATACCGCCCCTGATTCCGGCGCGCTGACGGCGACATCGTTCGCCGCAACCCCCATGGGAACAGACGGTGAGGCATTCATCTACGGCGACGGCTACGGCGACGGCGACGGCGACGGCGACGGCTACGGCTACGGCTACGGCGACGGCTACGGCGACGGCGACGGCTACGGCGACGGCTACGGCTACGGCTACGGCTACGGCTACGGCTACGGCGACGGCTACGGCGACGGCGACGGCTACGGCGACGGCTACGGCTACGGCTACGGCGACGGCTACGGCGACGGCTACGGCTACGGCTATTAATGGATGCCCTGAAACGCAGGCGGAACGCGAACGCTTTCGCCTGCGGAAGGGGCGCGGGGAACCAAAAAAGGAATTAACGATGCATGTAATTAAAGAAATACCAGCGGATCGAGCCAACAGACGCAAATGGAACAAAACATCTGAATTGCCGTCTGAAAAATATACGACCGCAACGGGCGTCGATCGCGTCAGGGTTTTACATCCGACCAAAGGATGGCGGGATCGCAACATCGCATGGGCGGCATTCGGCGCCGCAGCCACGCAGTTAAGGGCGATCTGAAATTCCCGCAAGGGTTTCGCGGGCCAGCGTTATGGCCGAACCAAGGAGGAACGCAATGTTCTTTAACCGCAAACCAAAGGAGATGCTTATGTCTATTGAACAACAAGTCGCCCAACTGGTCGCCGATGTCGCCGACATCAAAGCCAGTCTGGCAACACCGCCACAGGCAACGGTCGACCTTTCGTCTGTGACGGCCGCGATTGCTGCGCTGGACACCAAGGTTTCGACCATTCTGGCCGATATCACCGACCCCGACGACGCGGCCGCCAATGCGACCGGCACCCCATCGTCGACCAGCACCGATACGCCCTCAACCGCGTCGACTGAAGCAGCATCTACCGGTACGGCTGCCGCCGCATCGTAATCTCCTGTTTTCTTGTGCGTCGCCCGGCGCAGGCCGGGCGGCGTTTCGGAAAAAACTTTTGGACACAGCCATGCAGACCATCACCGTCGACAATATGATATTTACCGAGGATCAGTTGCGGGAAATTATTTCCGGCAGCGAATACATGGTGGACATCATCCGCGAACAACAAACTGCCTTGCAGATCATCGCTGCCAGAAACGCATTGCGCCCCCATGAATTGGCCGAAAACGTTTTACAGCGCGTCAAGGACCGGTCGGAAAGGTTTCTTGGCATCCAACCCCCATTGGAAGGCGCGCGCGCATGACTCATCCCCATGAAACAGACGCCGGAACGCCGGCAGACATGCCGTTGTCCGAACTGACCCATCAGATCGAACAATTGACCGCGCAAATCGATGCGCTGCAGGAACGCCGCGCCGCCTATGCCGCCGAAGCGGAAAGCCGTCTGAAAAAGATGAAGGCGCGGAAAGTGCGGGCATCATGACGATCCCGTGGGAAGATTTACGCCGATCAATCCCCGAACGCGCTGCGGCGACAAAGCCTGCGCCGGTTGAACATGCTTTTTGCGTCGAACATCCGACCCGCGGCCTTTTAATGCATCTGGCTGGGTATGACCGCGATCTTCTGGCGCGCCGCGCAGCGGCTGAACTGCGCTATGGCTGCAAAATCGTCCATATCGCGGCAATCAGGGTGGCATGATGACCGCGCGCGTTTATCCCCTCGACGAATTATACGATCGGCGGCATGAACGGATGCGCGCGCATATTACGGATGGCTTAAACCGCGAACGTGTGACGCCGGCCGACACGCTGGACAGCCTGCTGCGCAACATCGCCACCTTTAACATTCAGGTTCTTGAACGCGCGTTAAAGGCCGCGCGCATGGGACGCGCATCCCCCATGGTCGCAGCCGACAATATGGCCCGGCATGCGGCGCGGACGCTGAACACCATTGATTATATCAAATTGAACATGGGGCCGGAAAAACCATGATACGTCGCGCCGACCCCTTTTCAGCCTTAAAGCCGTTGCATTACGGCGCGATTCTGGCCGATCCGCCATGGCGTTTCGATGTGCGCAGCCAAAAGGGAGAAGGGAAAAGCCCGCAGCGCCATTACGGATGCATGACATTGTCCGACATCATGGCGTTGCCGGTGTCGCAACTGGCCCGCGGCGACTGCGCGCTGATCATGTGGGCAACGGCGCCGATGCTGCCGCAGGCCGTCGACACCATGCGCGCATGGGGGTTTGCTTTTAAAAGCGCGGGCGCATGGGCCAAACAAAGCAAAACGGGCCGGGCATGGGCCTTCGGGACCGGTTATTGTTACCGCAGCGCCGCCGAATTTTTCCTGCTGGGCACCATCGGCAGGCCGCAACAAAAAGCGCGCAACGTGCGTAACCTTATCGCCGCGCCCATCCGCGAACATTCACGCAAACCCGACCAGATGCGCCGCGATGTCGAAGCCTTGTTCGACGGGCCATATCTTGAACTGTTCGCGCGCGAAGCGGCGCGTGGATGGGACGCGTGGGGCAACGAAACGGAGAAATTTTCATGACAATCAATGGATTGATAGTCGACAATTTCGCGGGTGGCGGCGGCGCTTCCACGGGCATCGAAATGGGCCTTGGCTGTTCTATCGACATTGCCATTAATCACGATGATGAAGCCGTGGCGATGCATACGGCCAACCACCCGGGCGCGGAGCATCTATGCCAGTCCGTCTGGCGCGCCGATCCGCGCGATGTGACAAAAGGGCGCCCTGTCTCGCTGGCGTGGTTCTCGCCCGACTGCAAGCATTTCAGCAAGGCCAAGGGCGGCAAGCCCGTCGAAAAGCACATCCGCGACCTGGCATGGGTCGTCGTGCATTGGGCGAAGTTGGTGCGCCCCGCTGTCATCATGCTCGAAAATGTCGAGGAATTTAAGGATTGGGGACCGCTCACCAGCACCGAGGACGGAAAGCTCATCCCGTGCCCGCTTCGCAAAGGCTTCACCTTCCGACGCTGGTGCGGGGAACTCAAGAAACTTGGCTACAAGATCGAATACCGCGAGTTGCGCGCCTGTGATTACGGCGCGCCAACCATTCGCAAACGCCTGTTCCTTATTGCGCGCTGCGACGGCAAGCCCATCGTCTGGCCCGCGCCGACGCACGGCCCCGGACTTATCCCATATCGCACGGCGGCGGATTGCATCGACTGGTCGATCCCGTGTCCGTCGATCTTCGAGCGCAAGCGACCGCTGGCCGAGGCCACACTGCGTCGCATCGCTAAGGGTATCTTCCGCTATGTGATCGACGCGCCAAAGCCATTTATTGTCCAATATCACTCCGCCAAGCGCGAAGGCGACCATCGCACGGCTAGCGTTGATGACCACGATATTAAGACGGCGCAAGCAATCAGGGAGACAATGGCATGACCGAACGCACAACACAAAAGGCGACTTTTAAAAATACCATGCTTCTCATAGCTGCTGTTTCATATTTCGTCCTTGTCGGTATTCCGATCTTGGCAATCTGTTGCGTTGGGTACTTATTTTGCGCGTTGCTAGGAGGATTTATATGGCTGATCTAAAATCACAAACGACGATATTTTTGCGTAAACTTCTTTGTACAATCGGCATTCACAAATGGGACGAACGATATCGTGGTTGTGATTTTAATGCATGCGCCCGCTGTAAACTTCATGTGTTCAAATATAAGGGGAAATGGCATGGAATCTAAAACCACCATCGACAAGCTGGCACCCGTCCGGCGCGATAGTTTGCCAGACGGGTGGCAGCTTGTGCCGAAAACCCCCACTGAGGAAATGCTAAGGGCCGGCATGAATGTTGGATATATTTGCTCCATCGAGGAATATGATGCCATGCTTGCCGCCGCGCCATCACCGCCCAGCGAGAAATAACATGCCCGCATTCAATTTCACCGTGAACATCGCGCAGATCGAAGATGGAACAAAACTGTCCACCATCCGCGCAACCAAACGGTGCAAAATCGGCGACGCTATGTTTCTTTATCACAACCAACGCTGCCCGACATGTAGGAAACTGGGCGAATCCGTTTGCGTGGGAACGGCGCATATCGTGATCGGTGGCCACAACATGTGGACGCTGGACAACATCGATGGCGATATCCGGCCGCGCAATCAACCTCTGCATGAACAGGAAGGATTCTCCAACGTCCTGACATTCGTTGACTTTTTCCGCGATAAATATGGCCTTCCCTTTTCCGGATGGCTTCACGTCTGGGCGCCGCTATGACCGACAACATCATGGCCACACCGGTTAAAAATGACATTGTTTTGCATGCCACGCCTGCGGCAGAATTCGCGGCGCTGGGACACTTACCTATGCTGGCGACGCCGGCCGAGGTTGCCGCCGTGCTTCGCTGCACGAAACGGCATATTCAACAGGAATGCGTGAAAGGGCGGCTCAGCCACATTATGGTCGCCGGTCGTTATCTGATAACGCCGGATGCCGTCCGTGATTATTTGGAAGATCGGACCATTGCATGCCAAAAAGAAACCGCGGGCCGCACCTGGAATGGCGGCCGGATCGTGAATGCTGGGAAGTTATCTGGTTCGAACGCGGAAAAAGATGCCGCCGTTCGACGGGCACGGCAGATAGTGACGAAGCTAAGGACTTCCTCGCTGACTTCCTCGCCGGCCGTCAGGAAATCAGCGCGCGTGATCCCTCTGAAAGGCTGATCGCCGACGTTCTGGCGCTTTACGCCACCGAACGCGGCCCCTATCTGCACGGCAACGGCGCGTTGACGCTCGCGTGCAACATAGACGCGCTTCTTTCCTATTGGGCAGAAAAAACCGTCATCGATGTCCGCGAATCCACATGCCGCGATTATGTGCGCAGGCGCGGGGTCAGATCCAGCACATCCGGCCGCGAACTCGGGTGCCTTGGCGCGGCCATCAACCACGACTGGAAAGCCGGACGGCTGGCATCCAGCGTGCCCGTCTGGCGGCCGCCACAGCCGCCGCCTAGGGAAAGATGGCTGACGCGCAGCGAGGCTGCGCTGTTGCTGCATACCGCCCGGTTGCGCGTGCGCGAGGATCCGCGGGATGATCGACGGGCTACTTCCCGATCGCGCTGGTACGCGGCGCTGTTCATCGTCATCGCCCTTTATACCGGGGCGCGTAAAACGGCCATTTTGAATTTACGCTGGACGCAGGTCGACCTTGACCGGGGACTGATCGACTTCAACGAACCCGGGCGCGAACGCACGAAAAAGGGCCGCGGACGAATCCCCATCCCGCGCCGGTTGATGACCTTCCTGCGTATCGCGCGCCAACGTGGGACACCGACGGGCTTTGTCCTGCATGACGGCGGCCGCCCGATCGGCGATATTAAAAAACTGTTTCAACGGCTGGCATGGGCGGCATGGATGCCCGACGTAACGCCCCACACGCTGCGCCACACGGCCGCCAGCTGGATGGTGCAGCGGGGGGTGCCATTCCCTGTTGTAGCCCGTTATCTGGGCCACAGCGACAGCCGGACGACCGAACGGGTATATGCTCACCACGCGCCGGATTATTTGCTGTCAGCGGCCAAGGCGTTGGATTACAGATAATGGGGAACCCCGATGAGAATAAGGAGGTTACTGCCCCAGATACTGCCCCAAATTTTAAGGCTAAATTCCAAAACACCATCTAAGTCATTGATTTAGATGGTGGGTGCGACAGGGATTGAACCTGTGACCCCTACCGTGTGAAGGTAATGCTCTCCCGCTGAGCTACGCACCCGCTTTGCACCCCATTGATCCCGGGGCCAAGGGGCACGGCAATACCGCCTTTACGCGCCAAGGTCAAGAACGGCGTGTCCGCAAAACCTTTAATAACCCTGCGGGCGTAGCCGGTAAACAAAATCGACCGTGTTTGCCATCGTGCTGCTGCATTTGCCGGTCG
>JAGWIK010000066.1 GCA_028866275.1 Alphaproteobacteria bacterium | reverse complement strand
TGCCCTGAAAATGATTACAGCCGTAATAGCTTGATTGTTTAATCGGTCTTACTGCTCCAAATAGCCGAAATAACTAATAACGCGGCCACAAAACCAAAAGCCAACCCACGTACTGAAACGATACCGCCCGCGCCATTCGCCTGCTCTTGCGGCCAGAGAAGGTTGCATAAAACGCGGCAATGGAATCCCCAGAAATCTGACCTTTACGACATGCAAGGAAAAGCCTTTTTGGTCGGCCATAACCTCGTAAACAAAGGTGACCGGAAATGCGACCAGGCACTCGGCCAGATATGGGCCTTCTTTTTTCATGATCGTGTGGAAAGGGTTGTTGCCGAATAAACGATCCCATTCCTCGCTATCATTGCGTTTAATAAAATTGATGCGCACCGGCACACGCCGCGTGGGCGCTGGAAGTCTGGCCAGTATTTGGATAATTTTGGCAATAGGATTTTTACCGCCAACGACCTTTGCAGTGCCTTGAACCTTCTTAGTTTGCTGGATGCTATGCATTTCTTTAACCGCCTCGGGCATCAGGTCAAATTTCGAGCCAAGAATTTCTTTCAAAAGAACCTTGTTCATGACATCACCTTCCAGTGAAAAGAAATGGGAAACGGAGAGAGTTCTCTCTCAAAATCGTCGAGCGGAATCAACCCAATACAGGGATAAGCACCCGCCGGAAAGCTCTCCCCCTTCATCATACGTTTTATCAATAAGACAACCGGCGTTACCGGTATTTCGAGGCCACTGCCGTTAAGCGCTATAATCTCATACGACATCCGCTTGCGCTGGCCGTTTTCACATCCGGCACAATTCATGAAAAAGCCACTATGCGGGCTTCCCAGAAATTTTACCGCCTTCATGAAAGGCAAAATAAGCGCAGACAGAAAGTTCCAATCCTTGATCCATTTTCTTTGTACGACATAGCTCATCAAAGCCAGAACGGGCGCCAGCAATGGTACATCGATACAGCTCGCAAAACTCAGTTCTGTCAAAGTTGGATAGCGCTGTGGAAAAAGACCGAGATCTGGAATATCGCAATTAACGATGCTACGCTGACCGACGGGCTTGAGGAAACAATAGGAACGCGGCTCGCTTAATCCATAGACTGTCTTTTGGAGAACAGCATAAGGTTTGCCGCAATAGCTGAGCACAGCCTTCAACGTCGCGTAGCCCAACCCTGTTTTCAGCCCGGCGGATATGCCGTAATCAACTTCGCGGAGATCGGGAATATCGCGCTGAACTTTATCGAGAATGGACGAAGATAGCGCAGGCACCGTGCTCGCGCCCGTAATCAACGATACGCCTTTTTCTTTCGCTTCGGCATCCAGTGTTTGAAACTTATCGACGAAATCTCGCCCGTCGGCCATATCAATATAGACCACGCCCGCCCCCAAACAGGCTTTGGCAATTTTATAATCTTGGTTCTGAAATGGCCCAGCCAAATGGACGACAAGGTTTGGCCGCTGCGCCAGCAGGAGAGCGGAAAAATCATCACAGTCAATATTGCAGGCGACAACCTCTGTTTCGGCGTCTGATATGTCACGCAGATTTTTCTGCAGATTCATAAGCTTTGCTTTATCTCGTCCACAAAGCAAAAGAGTTAAATGGCCTTCTCGAACAAGCCGTTGGCAAAGACGCCTGCCGAATTGACCGGATGCGCCAAGTATCAAGATACGGAAATTGGCTAAAAACTGCATAATACAACCGATCAAGTGATTAGAGTCACCCCGGCTGCCCAAGCAATTCATTCTTCAAATCTTCGTCGGCGCCGGCGCCGAGCCAGATGTTGAAAAAAGCGCTGGTCAGGGCCGGGTCTTTTATTTCCCCGATCTGCTTGCCGTTAAAATAGAGCAACGTTTCTGCGCCGGGGCTGACGAACCCGATCAT
>JAGWIK010000065.1 GCA_028866275.1 Alphaproteobacteria bacterium | reverse complement strand
AACGGCGGGCAAGCGCGCGTTGGTGGTGGGCAGGTCGAACATTGTGGGCAAACCGGTTGCGCAATTATTGTTGCAGGCCGATTGCACGGTGACGATTGCCCATTCGCGCACCCATGATTTGGTCGCCGAATGCAGGAACGCCGATATTCTGATCGCCGCTATCGGCAAACCGGAATTTGTGAAGGGCGATTGGGTTAAAGAAGGCGCGGTCGTCATCGATGTCGGCATCAACCGCGTTGCCAACCCCGAAAACCCGGAAAAAGGCAAATTGGTCGGCGATGTCGAATTCGCCGCCGCCGCCGAACACGCCGCCGCCATTACCCCCGTGCCCGGCGGCGTGGGGCCGATGACGATCGCATGTTTGCTGAAAAACACGGTGCAGAGCGCGTTGCTGCGATCTTAATGCATTGATTCCATTAAAGACAACTCGTGAAAGTATTTGTTGATAAATGATGTGGTATAGTGTTCCGCATAGAAGCCGGTTTATATAAGGGAGCGATCATTATGGCCACCGTGAGCACTTTTGAAATCAATCACTTGGTATGTCATCGCCGCGAAGTCACCATGGACGTGGGTGACAAGTCTTTCAAAAATGCTCCCGTGTTTGAAACGGATTCTTCCCGGACGGAAGCGGTAGATCCTTATGACGTTACCTTAATTACGAGGATAACCCAAGATTTCCGCGATAAGCCCTTGATTGGGGATACGAAAGACACAAACGGAACCCTTGTTATTCCTGCTGAAGCCAAGTCCCTTATCAGGGTACATGTTCCTCGCAAAGGTGAAACCGACTTTTTCGTCGGCGAAGACCTTGTCGATTTTTACAATGTTCTTAAGCGGAATCCGAATATCAAGCCCGCCAGCGAAGCGCAGAAGCTGCTCGTTGCGGTTTATTCACTTCAAAAGAGCAATTTGCATCAAGTCATTTTTGACCCCGAAAACCTTCTGGAAGGTGTTGGCTTGAAAGCAAGACTGGCAACCAAGATTGTCGCTACCGCGGCGACGGGCACGCCCCGCGCCGTTTTGAAAGCGATTCACGCAAAATTGAACCCGGCTTAAGCCTGAACCCTAAACAGCCCGCGCCATAATCGTACCCAACCGTTCGCTGAACGCGACGGGATCAGACAGCGTGTCGCCGTCGAGCAAGCGCGCCTGGTCAAGCAGCAGCCACGCGAAATCTTTCAAATTATCCGACGCGCCGGCCTGTTTGGCGCGGTCGGCCATTTGCGCGATTAGTGCGTGTTTTGGGTTCAGTTCCAGAATGCGTTTGCTGGCGGTGCGGATTTGATTGTGCTGTTTTAAAAACCGTTCCAGATGAAGGTCGAGATCGCCTTCGTCCGCCGTCAGGCACACCGCGCTTGACGTCAGGCGATCGGACACGCGCACATCCTTGACTTCGTCACCGAGCGTGAGTTTGACCAGCGCGACAAGATCGGCCATGCCTTCGGGTGCGGGTTTGGCATCGTCCTTTTTGTCGTCGCCGTCTTTGTCACCTGCGATTTTGCCGAACTCATCCCCTGCCCGCGTGGCGGATTTCAATTCCTTGCCATCGAATTTTTCCAAGACCGAAGGCCAGAAATCATCAACCTGATCGGTCAGCAACAAGACTTCGACGCCCTTGGCCTTAAAGCCTTCGATATGCGGATTGCGCGCCAGTTTTTCCGCGCTTTCGCCACAGATATAGAAAATGGATTCCTGCCCCGGCTTCATGCGCGACACATAATCAGCCAGCGAGGTCAGCCCGTCGCCGTGTGTCGATTTGAAACGCGCGATTTTGGCGATGTCGTCGCGATATGTCGCGTCTTCGTACAAGCCTTCTTTCAAGACCGCGCCGAAATTATCCCAGAATTTTTCATACCCCGCGGCATCATCGGCGGCGAATTTACCCAGATCGCCCAGCACGCGCTTGGTCACGCCCTGACGGATTT
>JAGWIK010000064.1 GCA_028866275.1 Alphaproteobacteria bacterium | reverse complement strand
GACGCCCTGTCATTCACGATACCGTCCGGCATCACGGCCCTGACCTATACGTTCGACGACAACAGCACACAGAAAATCACGGGGCTGTCGGCGGGGTCTTATACCGTGCCGACGAACCTCAATCGCCCGTGGATTAAAACAATCGTTGGGAGCGCATCATGACCCTGTCTGACGCCATGTTCTGGTTTCCTGCCGCGTTCATCGTGGCGGCGAATGTCTATATGCTTTGGAAGGAGTTGAGCAAATGACCACCTATGTAAAATGCCCTGTTTGTCAGAGCGAGATGGAACCGGAACCGTGCAAAGGCGGTGGTTTTCGCCCAAGCTGCACAAACCCAAACTGCATTTTATGCGAAAGCCCTCGCATAAGTTTTAGAAACCCAGAAGATGCAATGCGGGCCATGGAGGGTAAAAAGAAATGACCACATACATTGACACTTATGTTGCTTGCACTGACCGAGGTGCATTGGAAATTTTTGCCAGCGGCTTCACGGCGCATATCCCATCGCAAGCTGGGCGCGTTGCGCAGACCGTTACCAATCCCGACGGCACGACGACCACGATTGCGGCAGCGGGTAATCCAAGCCTGTTTTATACCTGTATTCGCTCCACTTTCGATGTCACGCCCTATGTCGTGTCGCCAATGGTGATTGTCGATGCTGCGACGGGGCAGGCGGTGTGCGGGGTGTTTGTATGATGCCTAACCTGCACTCCGAGTTTGAACCGCTGAAAGATGATGTAGGCACTCTTTTCGCAACAAGTCAGGAGGCCATCCGCTATCTGTATGACAGCATGCGTGATATATCGACCGGCGCAGTCAGGCCGCAGGATGCGCGTCGCTATGCACAGGAAACATTGCGCGGATTGAGAATGATTTTACCACCGGTCGATAAAAAAGGCATTGAGGGGCCGCGGTGATTTCCATGCAATTTATCCACTATGCCCTGACCGGCAAGGACAATACCACCTATGATGTCGGACGCATTCTGATCGTGCTGGGCAGCATCGCTTTTCTGGTTTTTGAGGCATGGGCCGTTTTTCACAATAATGCATTCGACATGCAGGCTTTTGGCATCGGGTATGGATCCGTCCTTCTGGCCGGCGGTGGTCATTTGTGGATGAAGCGGGAAACCGAACCGGACGGAACGGAGGAAACCATCGAAAAAGTGGATCATTGATGCGCGGCATCGAGCCGCGAAACGATAAAAATTTGAACCTTTTGCCCCGCAAGGGGCAGGCAGGTGGTCGGCAAAATGCCGGACACCTGTTGGGATGTCCGGCACCGTAGCTATGATTGGTTACTTCTTTTTGGTAGGATGCTTCTTGGCTTGCGCCAGATCAGACCCTGCCACAGATTTCACCGCCGCGCTTTTGCTGGACTGCAGAAGTTTTCCAGCCTTAGACGCATCAGATTTTGAAGTCGTCATGGTTTTTCCCTTTCCACAGCCTATTGCAAACCCACAAAGCAGGCAGTAGATTGGACGGTGTCAAAACGTTCCTTCCTACCGTTTCCTCTTGAAATAAAGCGCTGTACAACTTGATTTCCTTCGGAAATGCCGTCCGCGAATCGGGCGGCTTTTTGTGTGCGCGTATTTTACCATTTGTTAATCATAAATTCTAGTTCGCATTTTGTTCTGACGCGGTGGTCTATATTCATGCTGGCTTCGCATTCGCGCGTTGGAGGCAGTTTGGGGCAGTATAAAATGGCTTTTGACCCCGTTTTATGCGCTGAAAAGCATTATAACCTATTGAAAAATATTATATTCGTGCATAACACCCATGTTCACACGGTAGGGGTCACAGGTTCAATCCCTGTCGCACCCACCACGCTTTTCAAGGGGTTAGCTGAAAAGCGCGGCGGATTTGACCCGGAAAAACATTACAGCTGTATATTTCGTCTTTTGAAAAAAGACCGGTTTGGGGTTGCGCT
>JAGWIK010000016.1 GCA_028866275.1 Alphaproteobacteria bacterium | reverse complement strand
GCGGCCAGCGGCACGGCGCGCAGCGCGACCTACAGCTATAACGGTTCTTCGTGGGTCGCGAACAGCGGTACGTTGATCGAACCGGCGGCGACGAATTTGATCCTGTATTCCGCCACAACAAATAATGAACATCCCGGCTATGGCGGCGGCGGATATACCACATTCACAACAACCAGCACCTTGGCACCCGATGGAACAAGCGATTTTCTAGAATGTACCGAAGCCGCCGCAAGCTATGGCAACGCGGCACAGGGATGTTATTGGCCCTTCCCCAGCAGTCTCACCGCCTCAACCACATATACTTTGTCGATGTTTGTGAAGTCGGCAGGCGTCACGAAATTCAATCTCTTGGCGTCGGGTAACAGCGGAACCATATCCGCGAATGTGGATTTGGGCGCGGGAACAACCACGATGTGCACCAATGGCCTTCCGATTGGCAGCACATCGATACAAAATATCGGCAACGGGGTTTACCGCGTCTCTCTAACCTTTAATTCGGGCAGTTTCTCAATCGGCTATTACAATGTCCGCATGTGGAACTCCAGCATAACCAGCTGTATCGGGGCAAGTTGGACGGGAGACGGGGTCAGTGGTCTTGATATTTGGGGCATGCAACTGGAAACAGGAAGCGCCGTTACAAGCTACATCCCCACATCGGGCAGCGCGGTAACGCGTGCCGCCGATGTGTATAATCAGGAAGCGGCGAGCTATTTCGACAGCAGCGGCAATTTGAATTTCGCCGCCGCCAATACCGCCCGCACCAACTATGTCTATAACGGCAGCGCATGGGTCAATGGCGGCACGTCGTCGCCCTATACCTATATCGAACCCGCCGCGACAAACCAGATCACAAACAGTATAATGTCGGGCGCAGTGGCGGCGGATGGCGTCGAACGCACCGCCAACGGGTCATTCGGAAACGGCAATCAGGAAATTTCAAACGGCGGTTTTACCAACACTTGCTCGGGATCAAGTTGCAACAATTGGTCGACTGCTACATCCGGTTCCGCCAGCGTTTCTTTTGCCACAGGCTCGGCAACCCTGACCGGCGACGGCACGAATGCGGCCACCATATACCAAATAAACTCCGCCCCTTCCGGGGTTATTTATTCCTTGTCAATTACGGCAGGAACAGGCGCAAACGCCACCGTTCAGGTGGGCACCACAACGACAGGCTCCAACATCCTGTCCTCGCAACCGGTGACGGCAGGCACGACAACGACCTATACATTCACCGGAACCGGCGGGAATGTCTATGTGCAAATCGGCAACACCAGCACAACATCGGCGGTTATCACCAACGTTTCCATGAACGCCCCATGCACCGGCTCTGTAACATCGAGCACCAATGCCCTGTCATGCTCTTTAGGTCATGGTGGAGCATGGCAAGGCACGGTCAACAGCGGCACGGGAACGGTGGCGGGCGCGGCCGGTTCCATGACCCTGACCGGCGACGGCACCAATGCCGCCAGCGTTTATGAAGCCATACCGACGACCAGCGGATACATGTACACGCTGTCCGTCACCACCGGTTCCGGCAACGCCGTCACCGTGCAGGCGGGAACGTCGGCGGGGGCGGTCAATAGTCTGGCGACCAAGTCGCTGGCCGCCAGCACCACGGCGACCTATGAATTCACGGCGTCCAGTTCGACCACCTATATCCAGATCAATAACGCCTCGACAACGGCGGCAACCGTGACCAATGTTTCGTTTCAAAGCGCGGGGAAGCTGCCAACCAATTGGGGGTTAACGACCAACGACCCGGGATATTACGTTTCAATTTACGCGACAGGCGTACAGAACGGGATTCCATACACCGATTTCCAAATCCGCGGGCAAGCGACTACAAGCTCGGAAAGCGGCATTTTCTATCTGCCCCCCGCCAGCGCGACCGCCGCGGCGCAGGGGCAAAACTGGACGGCAAGCGCCTATGTGACGGGTGTGTCGGGAACCTCAGGCCTTAATTATGGTCACTTAACCCTTTGCGGCAAAAGTAGCAGCACAGTGACAGAATGCTATACGACAGGCAGCATAAACTTTACCCCTGCTTTGGATGCGAACCGCTACAGCGATAACGTAACGTTGTCGAACGCGAACACGACGGCCATTTACAGCTACCTCGCCTATCAGGTTCCCAACAACGGCTCCACGGTCAACGCCATCATTCGCATCGGGATGCCGCAGCTGGAGCAAAAAAGCTACGCGACCAACCCGATACCGACCGGCGGTTCGGCGGCGACGCGCGCGGCGGATGTGTATGAACAGCCGGTCGGCACTTATTACAACAGCAGCGGCACGCTGGTCACCGCCGCGGACAATACCCCGCGTCTCGATTACGGCCCCACCGGCGGCAATTATCCGAAAGGGATTTTGATTGAGGAGAGCCGGACGAATTTGATGAAATATTCCTCAAACCTTTCGACCTATGCTGTGGGGGGGAGCACAACAGCCCTCGCTCAGAGCGGAATCGCGCCTGATGGAACATCGCCTTATGCTGTTTCTGGTGGCGCAGGGGGATTTTATAGCAGCGCCACTGCTAGCCCAAGCACGACTTATACATGGAGTGTCTATGTGAAAAATGTAAGTGGTGATGGCAACGTAAAGATTGGCTGCGACCAACCTTATTTTACCAGCAACAATTACAACGCCGCGTGCTATTTCAATGCTGCCACCGGCATTATGAGCACGCCGGACTCTGGCGTCACATCCTATGGGTCACAAAGCTTACCCAATGGCTGGTACCGCGTTTGGTGCACGGCGACGACAAATTCCAGCACAACCCAAGTGACTGCTATTGACTATCATAATTCTTCTACCACAGGTGTGAATGCTTTTTGGGGCAATCAAGTCGAGGCCGGTGCCTTCCCCACTTCCTACATCCCGACCAACGGCACGGCCCTGACGCGCAACGCGGATGTGTTTACCGTCCCCACCACGGCGGGCGGGGGGAGTGGGTGGTATAATTCTTCGGCTAATCAGGGAACGTTGGGGTCCGGGGGGATTATGCCGAACCCGTCAGTGTATCCGAGCTTTGCCGCCCTTAATGACGGCAATCAAGGTGACGCCATAGAAAATTACATTAATACGACATACCTATCAAAAAACGCAGAGGTTCTTGTAAACAACACCCATAACTATGGCGGAACAGGCGGCAGTCCTTATGTATTAGGAAGTTTGACCAAGGCCGTCATAACATTTCAGGCGAACGGAAACGTGACCGGAGCGCAAGACGGATCTGTGTTCAATACTGGAACATCTGTCTCATTACCTGCGGTCAGCCTGTTGCGCGTGGGGGCTATCCGCAGCGGTGCTAATGCTTACCTCGACGGCTGGGTCAACCGCATCTGGTATCAACCCGTTTATCAAGCCAACGCCAACAGTTTGATCGATTATTCGCAGTGATCCCGCGCCTGTCATTCCGCGCTCGACATCGGCGCGGTGTTTGCGGACAGGCTGGCTGGATCCCGGCCTTCGCCGGGATGACGTTCTTTTTGCGAATAAAATTACCAAAACCACCCCCACACCCCGACGCGGGGCCGGAATGACGGTGTTTTTGTCGCCGCGCCCCGGGGATGGCCTTTGGGACAGTTTGAAAGATTATTCACGGTCATTTCGGCCAAATGCGCGTTTTCCGTCCCCGCTTGCCCTGCCCCGCAAAACGGGCTAAACCCTCCCCATTCCGCGCCGCAATATGAGTCGCGCGTTCATTCCAACCGGTCAGGTTTTGCCCCATGAATATTCATGAATATCAGGCCAAGAGCCTTTTGAAAAAATACGGCGTCGCGGTTCCGCGCGGCGGCGTTGCCTTTACCCCCGCCGAAGCGGTCGATGTCGCCAAGGCTTTGGCCATGGATGTCAAGGAACCCGTATGGGTCGTCAAGGCGCAGATTCACGCCGGCGGCCGCGGCAAAGGCGGCGGCGTCAAGGTCGTCAAGGCGATGGAAATGGTCGAAGCCGAAGCCAAGCGCATGATCGGCATGAATCTGGTCACGCACCAGACCGGCCCCGCGGGACAAAAAGTCGGCAAGGTCTATATCGAAGAAGGATGCGATATCAAACGCGAACTGTATCTGGGCCTGTTGATCGACCGTTCGACCAGCCGCGTTACCGTCATGGCGTCGACCGAAGGCGGCATGGAAATCGAAGAAGTCGCGGCGAAATCGCCGGAAAAGATCATGCGCGTCGCCATCGACCCGGTCACGGGTCTGCAACCGTACCACGCGCGCGAAATCGCGTTCGGTCTGGGATTGAAAGACAAGCAGATCGGCAAATGCGTACAGTTTTTACAGGCGATGTATGCGGCGTTCATTGACATGGATTGCTCGATCGTCGAAATCAACCCGCTGGTCGTCACGGGTCAGGATACGATCGTCGCGCTGGACTGCAAGATGGCGTTCGACGACAACGCGTTGTTCCGCCACGCCGACATCGAAGCGATGCGCGACGAAGCCGAAGAAGACCCCGCCGAAATTCTGGCGGGCAAGCATGCGTTGAATTACGTCAAGCTGGACGGCACCATCGGCTGCATGGTCAATGGCGCGGGCCTTGCCATGGCGACGATGGATATCGTCAAATTATATGGCGGCGAACCGGCGAACTTTCTCGATGTCGGCGGCGGCGCGACCAAGGAACGCGTGACCACGGCGTTCAAGATCATTCTGTCCGACCCTAATGTGCAGGGCATTTTCGTCAACATCTTCGGCGGCATCATGCGTTGCGACATCATCGCCGAAGGCATCATCGCCGCGGCGAAGGAAGTGCAATTGCACGTGCCGCTGGTCGTGCGTCTGGAAGGCACCAACGTCGAACTGGGCAAGAAAATTCTGGCCGAAAGCGGTCTGCCGATCCTGTCGGGCGATAACCTCGCCGACGGGGCCGAGAAGATCGTCAAAGCCGTCGCCAAAAAAGCAGCCTAAAGCCGCATAAGGAAAAACATCATGGCCGTACTTATCAATAAAGACACCAAGGTTATCTGTCAGGGCTTCACCGGCTCGCAGGGCACGTTCCATTCGCAACAGGCTATCGCCTATGGCACCAAGATGGTCGGCGGCGTGACGCCGGGCAAAGGCGGTTCGGAACATCTGGATCTGCCCGTGTTCGACACGGTTCTGGAAGCGCGCAAAAAGACCGGATGCGACGCGTCCGTGATCTATGTGCCGCCGCCCTTTGCCGCCGACGCCATTCTGGAAGCGGTCGCGGCGGAAATCCCGCTGGTCGTCTGCATCACCGAAGGCATTCCGGTTCTGGACATGGTCAAGGTCAAGCGCGCGCTTGCCGGCACCAAGACGCGTCTGATCGGGCCCAACTGCCCCGGCGTTATCACCCCCGGCGAATGCAAGATCGGCATCATGCCCGGCCATATCCACAAACGCGGCAAGATCGCCATCGTGTCGCGGTCGGGCACATTGACCTATGAAGCGGTGGCGCAAACCACCGCGGCGGGTCTGGGCCAGACCACCTGCATCGGCATCGGCGGCGACCCCGTCAACGGCACCAATTTCATCGACTGCCTCGACATGTTCCTGGCCGACGACGAAACGCAGGGCATCATCATGATCGGCGAAATCGGCGGCAGCGCCGAAGCCGACGCCGCGCAGTTCTATAAAGACGCCAAGAAGAAAAAACCCATCATCGGCTTTATCGCGGGCGTCACGGCGCCTCCGGGCCGCCGCATGGGCCATGCCGGCGCGATTATTTCCGGCGGCAGCGATACAGCCGCGGCGAAGATCGACGCCATGCGTTCGGCGGGCTTCCTCGTTTCCGACAGCCCCGCGGCGTTGGGCACGACGATGCTGAAAGCGATGGCGGCGTAAGTTGACCCTGCGTCATACCCACAGAATCCATGCGCCGGCCCGACTGGCGCAGGGTTCTGTGGTCACGCCGGACAAAGACCAGACCCATCATCTGTTGCATGTCCTGCGGTTGAAAACCGGCGACATTTTGCGTTTGTTCAACGGGCGCGACGGCGAATTTCGCGCCAGCGTGGCATCGGCCGGCAAGCGCGACATGACGGTTACATTGCATGAACAATTGCGCGCGCCCGCGCCCGAACCCGATTTGTGGCTATGCTGCGCGCCGATTAAAAAAGCGCATTTCGATTTCATGCTGGAAAAAGCCACCGAACTGGGCGTGGCGGAAATCCAGCCGGTTTTGACTCAACGCACGCAGATCCGCGAGGTCAATGGCGACCGCGCCCACGCCATTTGCCGCGAGGCCGCCGAACAATCGGAACGGTTGAACGTGCCCGCCATCGGCAATCCGGTTTCGCTGGACGATTTGATCGACGTGTTTCCCAAAGACCGCGCGATGGTGGTTTGCGCGGAATGGGGCGACGCCATGCCGGTGCATGACGCGCTGGCCGCGATCAATCATGCCAATCAGACAAAGGCCGCCATTGTCACCGGCCCCGAGGGCGGTTTCGCGGCGGAAGAACTGGAAAAACTGCGCAAGCACCCCAACGCCGTTTTTGTCCGGCTGGGGCCGCGCATTCTGCGCGCCGATACCGCCGCCATTGCCGCGCTGGCCTGCTGGCAGGCGGTTTGCGGGAACTGGAAATAAGACACGCGCTTTGTTGGGCGCTATTTCATAAAAATTAGAGAATCGAATGAGGTAGAGAACCGAAAAAATCGTCATTCCGGCGCAAGCCGGAATCCAGCTGAAATCTTTTTCTTCCTGTTGCCCTTGTACTGACTGGCGCAAAAAACAGGAAAACAAGAAGAATTAAACTGGATTCCGGCTTGCGCCGGAATGACGGCCATTTTTGCTGAATCCCCCGACGCCTTGGCTAACTCTATTGCCTAAACAGGTTTTCCCTCTTATTGTTGCGGCCATCAGACTTTTAGATGGAAACTCCATGACTTCTGCCACACCGGTTCCCAAAGCGCGGCCTTTGTCGCCGCATTTGCAAATTTACAAACCGCAAATCACGTCCGTTTTGTCCATTTTCCATCGCGGCACCGGCATCATGCTGGCCGCCGGTATGGTCGTTCTGGTGGCATGGCTGGCGGCGTTGGCCGGCGGGTTCGATTGCTATACCGCCTTTGTCGGCTATGCCCAGACATGGGTTGGAACCGCCTTTCTTGTCGCGCTGTCTTTTTCGTTCTTTTACCATTTGTGCGCAGGCGTGCGGCATTTGCTGTGGGACGCCGGATATTTCCTTGAATTGAAACAGGTTTACACGACAGGCCGCATTGTGGTGCTGGCGTCGGTTGTCATGACCGCGTTGCTGTGGCTCAAGATTTACGGGGTGGCCTTATGAAAAAAACCGGACATTCGTTGCAGTCGCCGCTGGGCAAGGTTCGCGGCTATGGTTCGGCCAAAACCGGCGTGGCGCAATGGCTCGACCTGCGGCTTGTCGCCGTCGCGCTGATCCCCTTGACGCTTTATGTCGTTATCAGCTTCACCAACAGCCTGTCGGGCGGTTATTCCGCCATGCTGGCGTGGGTGCAATCGCCCGTGTCGGCGACCGTCGTGATTTTGACCTTGCTGGCCGGTTTCCGCCACGGCGCGGCCGGATTGAAAGAAGTCATCGAAGATTACGTTCATCTGGAATGCGCCAAGATCGGCACGATTTTCGTCGTCAACTTCATCGCCGTGGCGTTGACCATCCTCGGCACGCTGTCGGTCGCCAAAATTTTCTT
Organism: Alphaproteobacteria bacterium; assembly: GCA_028866275.1. Lineage (GTDB taxonomy): Bacteria > Pseudomonadota > Alphaproteobacteria > UBA9219 > UBA9219 > CAIXLI01. The sequence goes on along the minus strand of JAGWIK010000016.1, from coordinate 33,883 downwards.
TGGAGTTTAAGTCCCCATGTCCAGCACCTATGAATTCACCGATCATTTTTATGACGTCGTTGTGGTCGGCGCAGGCGGCGCGGGGTTGCGCGCCACGTTCGGCATGGCGGAAAAGGGTTTGAAAACCGCCTGCATCACCAAAGTGTTCCCCACCCGCAGCCACACCGTAGCGGCGCAGGGCGGCATTTCGGCGTCGCTGGGCAATATGGGCGAAGACGATTGGCGTTGGCACATGTACGACACGATCAAGGGGTCGGACTGGCTGGGCGATCAGGACGCCATCGAATATATGTGCCGCGAGGCCGTGCCCGCGATTGTCGAGCTGGAACATTACGGCGTGCCGTTCAGCCGCACCAAGGACGGCAAGATTTATCAACGCCCGTTCGGCGGCATGACGACCAATTTCGGCGAAGGCGTGGCGCAGCGCACCTGCGCCGCCGCCGACCGCACCGGCCACGCCATTCTGCACACGCTGTACCAACAGTCGTTGAAACACCGCGCCGAATTCTTTGTCGAATATTTTGCCATCGACCTGATGATGGATTCCAAGGGCAATTGTTACGGCGTCGTCGCGCTGAACATGGATGACGGCACCTTGCATCGTTTCGTCGGGCATCAAACCGTGCTGGCCACCGGCGGTTACGGCCGCGCCTATTTTTCATGCACGTCCGCCCATACCTGCACCGGCGACGGCGGCGGGATGGCGTTGCGCGCCGGATTGCCGATGCAGGATATGGAATTCGTACAGTTCCACCCCACCGGCATTTACGGCGCGGGTTGCCTTATCACCGAAGGCGCGCGCGGCGAAGGCGGGTATCTGACCAACAGCAAGGGCGAACGGTTCATGGAACGTTACGCGCCGCACGCCAAGGATCTGGCCAGCCGCGATGTCGTCAGCCGCGCATCGACCATTGAAATCCGCGAAGGCCGCGGCTGCGGCCCGTTGAAAGACCATATCCATTTGCATCTGGAACATCTGGACCCCAAAGTTTTGCACGAACGGTTGCCGGGCATTTCGGAAACCGCGCGCATCTTTGCCGGCGTCGACGTCACGCGCCAGCCGATCCCCATTCTGCCGACCGTGCATTACAATATGGGCGGCATTCCCACCACCCTTCACGGCGAAGTCATCAAGCCGACGCCGAAAAACCCCGACAAGACCGTCGGCGGTTTGATGGCGATCGGCGAAGCGGCCTGCGTTTCCGTGCATGGCGCGAACCGTTTGGGGTCGAATTCGCTGCTCGACCTCGTCGTGTTCGGCCGCGCCGCCGCGATCAAGGCCGCCGAGCTGGTCAAGCCCAACACGCCGCACAAGGATTTGCCCAAAGACGCGGGCGATTTCGCCGTGGCGCGGCTGGATAAATTCCGCAACGCCAAGGGCGACGTGTCGACCGCGTCGCTGCGCCTTGAAATGCAGAAGGCGATGCAGAACGATGTCGCGGTGTTCCGCACCGGTTCGTCGCTGGCCGAAGGGCAGAAGAAGATTCGCGATGTCTGGGCCAAGCGGCCCAATTTGGGCGTCAAAGACCGTTCGTTGGTGTGGAATTCGGATCTGATCGAAACGCTGGAGCTTGATAATCTGATGTATCAGGCGCTGGCCACCGTCGACAGCGCCGCCAGCCGCGAAGAATCGCGCGGCGCCCATGCCCGCGAGGATTTCCCCAATCGCGACGACGAAAAATGGATGAAACATTCCGTTGTATATGTCACCGAAAAAGGCGAAACCAAGCTGGGCGACCGTCCGGTTCATATGAACACGCTGACCAAGGATGTCGAACCCGTGCCGCCCAAGGCGCGCGTTTACTAAGCAACCTCCCTGTCCGCAAAGACAAAAAGGGGCGACCGCAAAACGGGCGCCCCTTTTTTTGCGTCCGCGCCTTACCCAAATTAGTTATGTGCGGCGCAGCACAAGTTGTTGATATGAAAGTAATTTTTGTCTTTCTTTTGCGCGAATCCCACTTTAAAAATCTTCAATCAATGCTTTTGAACCAGTGGAGCGATGATGACTATAACCATCAGTGATTATGTAGGCGGGGAAACGGGTGCTGCGAGCATCCCCGAAATTGTCGAAACCGTTCGGACAATTGTGGACGACAGCAGCCTGTCCAACGGAGCGAAGTTCCAGCTTGCCACCATTATCTGCGATAACGCGGTCAGCGCCCATAGCAACAATGTCGGCGCGCTGCGCGTCATCGACCACGTACGCGGCGTTGTTGAACAACGCTGTGGGACGGGCCTGCAAACCGCAATGCCCGCCTAAGGGCGTCCGCCGGTCGACCCCGGGCTTTACGAACCGGTTCGCCACTTTTGCTACGAGACTGTCGACACCGGCCGGATCACGGGCTAGAATGGCGGCGGTTTTCGTTTTCTCCTTCCGGTGTTCCTATGGTCGAACTTGCTCTTCCCAAAAATTCGCAAATCAAAGCGGGCCGCGAATTTCCCGCGCCCAAGGCATGCAAGCGCCCCAAGACGTTCAAGGTTTACCGCTGGTCGCCCGACGACGACAAGAATCCGCGCGTCGACACATACACCATCGATCTTGATTCCTGCGGCCCGATGGTTCTGGACGCCATTATTTACATCAAGAACAATATCGACAGCACGCTGACTTTCCGCCGGTCGTGCCGCGAAGGCATTTGCGGGTCGTGCGCGATGAATATCGACGGCACCAACACTTTGGCCTGTACCAAGCCGATCGACGACATCGCGGGGCCGGTCAAGATCTATCCCCTGCCCCATATGGAAGTGGTCAAGGATCTGGTTCCCAATCTCAACCCTATTTACGCGCAATATGCATCGGTCGAGCCGTGGCTGAAGACCGAAACGCCGCCGCCGACGCGCGAACGTCTGCAATCGCCCGAAGACCGCGCCAAGCTGGACGGTTTGTATGAATGCATTCTGTGTTTCTGCTGTTCGACCAGCTGCCCCAGTTATTGGTGGAACAGCGACCGCTATCTGGGCCCCGCCGTGTTGCTGCAGGCGGCGCGCTGGCTGCATGACAGCCGCGACGAAGCCAAGGGCGAACGGCTGGATAATCTGGAAGATCCGTTCCGGCTGTATCGCTGCCACACCATTATGAATTGCACCAACACCTGCCCCAAAGGATTGAACCCCGCCAAAGCGATTGCGGAGATCAAGCAGATGATGGCCGTGCGGCACGGATAAGCCGCACAACAGGTTCGATCGAAAACGGGTGCGGTGGATTTTTGTTTTTTTCTGTTTTCTGTCCTTCCGTCCGTCCTCGTCAACAATAACAAAAAAAGAAGCGTGCACGCCCCCGGTAACCTGCTGTCACAGGGCAACCGCAGCGGTTTGCGCCGATAAGAGGCGACCTTGTCCCGCCAGTTTCCCGGGATGACGGGGATCGCCTTGCTCTGCGCCATTGTTTCCCCTGCCTGAGGTTTCCCTCGCTTAAGGCGCAGGAAACAATGTGGGATATTTCATACATTAATTATGGGATAAATGCAAGACATTTTTATGCCACGCGCCGCGCCCGAACGAGGGGGATATGGGGGACGGTTATGTTTCGTCCAGGCTTTGCGCCGGAACGCCGAAGGCATAGGAACGGTTGCCGCGCGCGATGTCGACGATGTCGGCGACGAGCGCGCTGGCTGTCGGTTCGCCCGCGCCGCGCCCCTGGATCAGCGTCTGGCCGGAAAAATCGCCGGTTATTTCGACCGCGTTGAACACGCCATCCACCGCCGCGATGGGTTCGGATATCGGCACGAACACGGGCTGCACGCGCTGGATGACATTCTGCGTTCCGTCGTCACGCGTCACACATTCGGCGATGCCCAGCAATTTGATGCGCCCGCCTTTGGCCGCGGCGTCGCGTAAATCCTGTAACGTCACGGCGCGGATGCCTTCGACGAATATCGACCCCAGATCAGGCGCGCGGCCGAACGCGACCGCCGTCAGAATGGCCAGTTTGTTGGCGGTATCGATTCCGTCAATATCGTCCGACGGGTCGGATTCGGCATAGCCCAGACGTTGCGCGTCGGCCAACGCGTCCGCGAAATCAGCGCCTTCATTTTCCATGCGCGTCAGAATGTAATTGCATGTGCCGTTGAGGATGCCGCGCACGGCGGTGATGCGGTTGGCCGCCAGCCCTTCGCGCAGCATTTTCAGAACCGGCACCGCGCCGCATACCGCCGCTTCGAACGACAATTGCGCGCCCGATCGTTCCGCTAGCGTTGCGAGTTCGACGCCGCGCGCCGCGATCAACGCCTTGTTGGCGGTTACGACATGTTTGCCGCGCCGCAACGCCGCGGCGACCAGATCATAGGCCGCGCCCGACGCGCCGCCCACCGCTTCGACCACCAGATCAACATCATCGCGTAACGCCATGTCGGACATGGCATTTATCCATTCGATGCCCGACAGGTCGCAGGCGCGCGGTTTGGCTTTGTCGCGCGCGGCGACGGCCACGATATCGAGATCGCATCCCGCGCGCGCCGCCAATATGTCGCGGTTTTCCTGCAGCAACCGCACGGCGGCGGCGCCGACATGTCCCAATCCGGCGACGGCGATACGCATATTTATTCCTGTGGCAGTTGAGGTGGCGTGACGCCGTCGATGGGCGAGAAAACCGGTTGCTGCGCCGCGGCTTTTTTCGCGGCCTCGGCCTGCGCGCGGTCGGCGGTCAGTTGATTCATTTCGTTATCGTAAACAGGTTTGGTCGAAAAATCCTTGGGTTTGGACGGCACATCGCCCAGACGCGGCCACGGCGTGTCGGGCGCGACGGGTTTGGCCACGACGATTTGCGGTTCGTCGCGCGCCGATTGCGGAACCTGATCGGGAGCGAAAATATCCGGAATGCCCAGCGCGGCGCAGCCCGTCAGCCCGCACAGGGCCAGCAGCGCGATAGATGATGCGGACGGAAAAAATTTCATGTAAATTCGCCTCACCGAATCTTTGTGTTCCGCCATGACCATAGCAGACGAACCGCCCAACGCCCAACAGGGGAAAAAACTGGCTTCATCGCTCGACGCCGTCGCGGCGTTGCGCCATGCGATGGAGCAACGGCTGGCGGCGGTGCAGGCCGAAACACCCGCGCCACCCCCTGTCTCTGCCGCGACGCCCCCCGAACCGAAGCCGGAAATAAAAGTGGAAAAACCCGTTGCGCCGCCGCCGGAACCGTCGGCGGAGTCCGCCCCGAAATCTGCGCCAAAATTTGCGCCAGAACCTGCATCGGAATCTGCACCGGAATCTGCGCCGGAACCCGCGTTGAATTTCGACCCTATCGCGTGGAGCCAGATCATGGTGCATGTCGCCGAACGCAGTCAGGATTTGCTGCGCGGCTTTTTCGACCGCATGCGCGACAAGCCTATCGAGACCATGCCGTTCATGCCGGGGCCGATGATGGATTCGTTCACCGAATTGTCGAACCGGCTGCTGAGCGACCCCGAAGCCTATACCGAGGCGCAATTGGCGATGTGGCAGCATATGATCGATATCACGCGGTCGACGTTGCTGCGCGCCCAGGGCGCGTCCATTCCGGCGACCGCCGCCGCGGAAAAAACCGACAAGCGGTTCAAGGCCAAGGATTGGCAGACCAACTGGATGTTCGATTTCCTGAGGCAGTCATATCTGTCGACGGCGGACGAGGCGCGGCGGCTGGTGCAGCATGAAAGCCGCCATATCAACGACAAGATGGCCAAGAAGATCGATTTCTATACGCGCCTGTTCGTCGACGCCACGGCGCCCAGCAATTTCTGGCTGACCAATCCCGAAGTGTTGCGCGCGATACAGGAAAGCGGCGGCGAGAATCTGGTCAAGGGGCTGGAAAATCTGTTGCACGACATTGAACGCGGCAACGGCACGCTGCGCATCAAGATGAGCGATTACAGCGCGTTCGAGATCGGCCGCAACATCGCGTCGACCCCCGGCAAGGTGGTGTATCAAAACGATTTGATGCAATTGATTCAATATGCACCGTCGACGCCCGATGCCCGGCGCGTGCCGTTGCTGATTTTGCCGCCGTGGATCAACAAATATTATATCCTCGACCTGCGCGAGAAAAATTCGCTGATCCGCTGGCTGGTGGCGCAGGGACACACGGTGTTTTGCGTGTCGTGGGTTAATCCTGTCAAACGCCACGCCCTGACGCAGTTCGAGGATTATCTCGACAAGGGCGCGTTGGCGGCGTTGCGCGAGGTCAAGCGCATCACCGGCGAGCCGGATGTCAATGTCACGGGCTATTGCATCGGCGGCACGCTGACCGCGTGTTTGCAGGCGTGGCTGGCGGCGCAGGACAGCTATCCCGCCGATCTGCCGAAAATTATCAGTTCGACCTACCTGACCACGATGGTGGATTTCGCCCAGCCCGGCGATTTGGGCGTCTTCATCGACGAGGAACAGATCGCCCTGCTGGAAGACCGCATGGCGCGGCAGGGTTTTCTGGATGCCGGCAGTTTGATGATGACGTTCAATTTGCTGCGCGCCAACGATCTGATCTGGCCGTTCGTGATCAATAATTACATGCTGGGCCGCGAACCGTTTCCGTTCGACATTTTATACTGGAACACGGATTCGACCAATTTGCCCGCCGCGATGCACAGTTATTATCTGCGCAAGATGTATATGGAAAACAAGCTGGTCGTGCCCGACGCGTTGCGCATGCTCGATACGCCGCTTGATCTCGGCATCATCGAAACGCCGAGTTTCCTGTTGGCGACGCGCGAAGACCATATCGCGCCATGGACATCGGTTTATGCCGCGACGCAGATTTATAAAGGGCCGGTGACATTCGTGCTGTCGGGGTCGGGGCATATCGCCGGCGTCGTCAACCCGCCCGACGCCGGAAAATACGATTACTGGACGCATACGGCATGCCCTGAAAATGCCGAGGCCTGGCTGGCGGCGGCGGCGCATCACAAGGGATCGTGGTGGCCGGCATGGGCGCGGTGGCTCGATCAATATGCCGGCGAGACCGTTCCCGCGCGCGCGGTGATTTCAGGCCTTGAAGATGCGCCGGGCAGTTATGTCAAAGTGCGGGCGGTGTAGGGCCTGCCCTATCCCTGCTTGACGGCGACCAGCCATGTCAATTTGCCGATATTCTTGTGCAGGTAGGATTGCAGCGCCGCGGTCACGTGCGGGTCGAAGGCGCCTGCATCCTGCGCCAGCCTGTCGGCCGCCGCCAGAGGATCCAGCCCGGCGCGATAGGCGCGCGGGCTGACCAGCGCGATAAAGGCGTTGGCGACCGCGACGATGCGCGCCGTCATCAGGATAGATTCGCCCGCCAGACGGTTCGGCACGCCGGTGCCGTCGAAACGTTCGAGCACCTGACGCAGGGTCGGCACCACGGGCATGCCGAAATCGATCATCGACAGGATGTCCGCCGAGGTCATGATGCCGTCGCGGATGCGTTGCAATTCGGCGTCGGTCAGCGCGCCGGTTTTGGTCAGGATCGACCGCGACACCAGAACCTTGCCGAAATTCATCAAGGAACCGGCGATTTCCGCCGTGTCCATATCGCGTTCGGACAGTTGCAATTCGGCGGCCATGGCGCGCGCCAGCCCGCCGACGCGGGCCGAGTGGCCGGACGCATAGGGGTCGCGGCGATCGACCACGGCGACCAGCGTCGAGATGATCTGGCGCAGCATGCCTTTGGCGCGTTCATGTTCGACGAGAATGGATGTGACGTCTTCCTCGCGCGAAATGACGCCGCCGGTAAAGTCGCCGATCGCCGCCATCGGCGCGTAATAGGCCTGAATATAGCGCAATGCGTTGTCCGGCCCCGTTTCCTGACGCAGGAAGTTGACCGGCGCGGATGTTTGCCGCGCCGTGTCGATATGACGTTCGATTTTGCGTCCCGTTTCGCCGCCCAGAAGCGCGACGGGCGTTTTGCCCAGAATAACGGCGGTGTCGCGCCCCAGATTCTGCGCCGCGGTGGCGTTCACAAACCAGTATTCGTTTTTGTCGTTGAAGATCGCCATGGCCGACGGCGCGTAGTCGGTGATCGAGTGCACCAGATCGTCTTGCGCGTTCAGGCGTTTTTGCAGCTGGTCGATGCGGTTCATATAGCCGGTCGACAACATGGCTTTGCCGCTGCCGGAAACGGCGCGCGCCGCCAGAACCGCCAGAAGCGCGAACGGCACGACGCCGCACAACAGCAACCCCGCCGCGTCGGCGGGCGACGAGGGCGCCCAGCGCCAAAAACCATAAATGCCGAGGCCGGCCAGAAAAATACCGGCGACGAGGACGGGCAGCGCGGGGCGCGACCCCGTAGCGGAACGTGTCAGAGGACTCATGCGGGCAAGATATTTCCGGTTATATTCAGGTTGAAAAACTACAGGAAAAGTAGTGAACGGAGGGTTAAAGCCCGCTATAAAGCCCCGGTATTTTCATTATCCGACCGTTCCTATGACCCATTCCCCTTCTTTTTGCATACAAACGTCCGGCCTCGGCAAGGATTTCGACGGTGCCGTCGCCGTCGGCGGCATCGATCTGGCGGTGCGCGCCGGCAGCATAACCGCGCTTCTGGGCGGCAACGGCGCGGGCAAAAGCACGACGATGGGCATGTTGCTGGGGCTTTTGGAGCCTTCGCGCGGGCGTATCGAGATATTCGGCCACGACCTGAAACGCGCGCGCGACAAAATCGTTCCCTATGTCAATTTTTCTTCCCCTTATGTCGATTTGCCCAACCGGCTGACGGTGCGGCAGAATTTGACCGTTTACGGTCATTTGTACGGCGTCGCGAACCTGAAAGCCCGCATGGCCGAACTGGCGGCGGAATTGCAGATCGCGGAGCTGCTCGACCGCAGGCACGGTTCGTTGTCGGCGGGGCAACGGACGCGCGCGTCGCTGGCCAAATCCTTGTTGAACAAACCGCGCCTGTTGTTGCTGGATGAACCGACGGCGTCGCTCGACCCCGATACGGCGGATTGGGTGCGCACGCTTTTGATGGATTACCGCCGCGCCGCCGGCGCGACCATTTTCATGTCGTCGCACAATATGTACGAAGTCGAACGCATGGCCGACGATGTCATCGTGATGAAGCGCGGCGTCATTGTGGCGCGCGGCGCGCCGCGCGAACTTTTGACCCGTTTCGATCGATCCAATCTGGAAGAGGTGTTTCTTGATATCGCCCGCGCCTGAACCGGTTATCAGCCCTGCCCGTCTTGTCCTGCGCCGCATCGGCGGCGTGGCGTTGCGCCATGTTTATCTTTATCTGGGGTCGTGGCCGCGGCTGGTCGAAATGATGTATTGGCCGATGCTGAACATGCTTTTGTTCGGCTTTGTCAGCCTGTCGATCGTGCGTCATATGGGCCATGTTTCCGTCCTTGGCGACGCCTATCTGTGCGGCGTCATGCTGGCCGAGATCAACATGCGCACGGTGATGGCGGTGATGGTCATGTATATGGAGGAAGTATGGTCGCGCAATCTGGGCCATATGTTCGCCAGCCCTTTGCGTTTGCGCGATTATGCCGCCAGCCTGATCGGTTTGAGCACCGCGCGATGTCTGGTGTCGGTTATTCCGGCCTTCGTTCTGGTTTACGCCATGTTCGGTTTTTCCATTCTGCATCTGGGGTGGGCCTTGCCGGCCTATGTCGCGCTGTTGTGCATGAACGGCTGGTGGTACGGTTTTATGATTATGGCGTTGTTGATGCGTTTCGGTTTGGCGGCGGAATGGCTGGGCTGGATGGGGGCGTGGCTTTTGATGCCCTTTATGGCCCCCTATTATCCCGTGTCGATTTTGCCGCAGGCTTTCCAATGGGTGTCGTGGGCCTTGCCCGGCACTTATGTCTTTGAAAGCATGAAACAGCAATTGGCGACGGGTACGGCGCGAATCGATTATATCGTCATCAGCCTCGGCCTGAATTTGGGTTATCTTGTTGCGGCCGGGTTTGTCCTGTCGCGCGCCTTTCGCAGCGCCAAGAAAATGGGCGGATTGCTGCAAATGGGGGAATAACCCATTTTTGCAACACAATCCTGCCGCAATTACGCCGCAGATTTTAGGGGATTGCTCCCTTTTTCCCTGCCGTCTATAACCCCGTCATGAACGAAACCGCCCCTCCGCGCCCTTCCGAACCGCCGGTTGTTACCGTCAAGCCGCCGTCGCCGGAAAATTTATGGGCGGAAATGTCGGTGGCGATCAATTATCTGACGCGCTTTAACCTGTCGTTCCGCGACGAACCCAAATCGAGCCTGATCCGCCGGTCGATGGTGTGGTTTCCCATTATCGGCGCGCTGATCGGTTTTGCCGGGGCCGGCGCGGGATGGATCGTCGCCGTCATGCGCATGCCCGGCATTATTTCCGCCGTCGCAGCCGTGGTCGCCATGTTGTTTCTGACCCGCGCGCTGCATGAAGAAGAATTCGCCACGTTGATCGACAATTACGGCAAAAACCTCGACCGCGAAGCCAAGGTCGAGTGGCTGAAAGAAGAACGCAGCGTGCGTTACGGCACGCTGGGCATTATTCTGATTATCATTCTGAAAATCGGGGCGATCGCCAGCCTGAACGATTTCACCTTGATATTCCAGACCATGATCGTGGCGGCCAGCTGGTCGCGCGCGGTGATGGTCGTCGCGGCGGCGTGGCTGCGCCCCATCGACGGCGACCCCGTCGCCGACCATTTCCAGCAACCAACGGCGTTGCGCGTCGTCATCGCCGTCGCCGTCGCCGGCATTATCGCTTATTCGGCTTTGGGCGACGACGCCGCCACCGTCATGATCGCGGGCGGCATTTCGGGGCTGATCGTCGCGCTGCTGGGCGCCAATCATCTGCGCGGCTATAACGGCGCGCTGCTGGGCACGTTGCAGCAGATTGTCGAAGTCACCGTGTTCGGCATGGTTTTGGCGTTGCAATAACCGTTATTGACGCATTGAAACGCGCGCGGCCTCTATCCATATTATAAGGGGAGGGATTCCATGGCGTCAGCAGCTATGACCGGTGAACCGGACGTTGAACGGGAGGTTGTTCGCGCGTTTCCCATGGGACGGCGGTTGGAGGCGTATGTCACGGCGTTGACGCGTCGGGCCGCGGGGGAGATTCATTTCCGCACCGGCGCGGGCCGGATTTTGCGCGACCTGATGCTGCATTGGCCGGTTTTGCCCGGTTATGAAGATGACGCGCTGGAATTATGCGAACGGATCAGCGAAGCGGTTTATCCGCTGGCTGCGGCGTTGTATGCGCAGGCGGTCGATATTGCGGTTACCATTTCGGCGCAGCCCCTGATTCCCCCCGCCGCCATTCCGGCGATGGCGACCTATCTGGTATTCGACAGCACAAGCGGCATCATGCGTCAATGCAGCCTGTCGCCCCGGCAGCCCCCGCCCGACGGTCGCGCCTTGGGCGCGGCGCAAGGCATCGCGGTTATGTGCAAGCCGTTAAATTATCGCTATCACACGATCAAAGACGACAGAAAACGCAGCGGCCATCCCCATGCCGGCATTTTCGAGCTGTCGCAACGGTTGATCAACGAACTGTATGAATTGCCGCCTTTGATCGCGCCGGAACAGAAAATCGCCGCGACCTTGATCACCAAGATTCACGATATGCCCAAGGCCATGCAGCGCGCCGAAACCAGCCGCGCCGCCGGGCTTGCCAGACCTTTGCCCTATATGCGTCCCGCGGCCCCTGTCATCGCCGTGACCACCAGCCTGTCGGCGCTGCCGCCGCCGGTGCGCGCGCTGGAACGCCGGATTATGGCCCATGCGCTTGATAAAAACCTGTCGCAAGAGCTGCGCGCGGGCTTGCGGCAGGCCGCGCAGACATTGCGCGCCGCATGGCCGCAGGCGACCGTCGATGAAGCCGCGCGGCGTCAAACCGAGCCGCCCCTCAATCCAGCTGCGTCTGCCGTTGCGCGTCCGGCGCGCGCGGCATCGCCGGCCCCGCAAGCCGCGCCCGTTATTATTCCGTCACCTCTGCCGCCCAGAGCCGTGCCGCCGCCCGTTTTCGCGCCGCCGACGGCGATATCGACGCCGCCGAGCGTCGTAGTGGCGGCAACGCCGCCGTCACGCGACGCCGCAGCGCCCGCGGCGCGTCCTGCCGCAAGCCTCGCGCCTGCGCTCAACGCGCCGCAAACGAAAGCCGCTGAAGTTTCGCCGCCGCGCCGCGCCGAAACGGCGGGACTACAGCCACAATCGCGGCCGCAACCCGCGCAACAAGTCCCGCAACGGCAAGCGCGCGCCGAAACGGCGACGCCGCGACAGGAACCTGCGGCCGCGAGATATAATCAAACAAACGAAGCCGGGTCGCCTGCGGCGCATCCGGCGGAACAACGCGGCACGGCGCAACGCCCGTCCGAAACGCCGTCGGCGCGGCCTGAAACAGCAAGAACGCCCGAGGCCGCGCCATCGCGCCAAGCGGAAGCACGGGCACAGCGACCGCAGTCACAGCCGCAGCCGCAACGGCAAGCGCGGGCCGAAACGGCGACGCCGCAACAGCAGCCTGCGCAGCAACCTTCACGTCGACAGGCGTCTCCCGAAACCGCGGCGCATCAAGAGGCACGTACCGCGAAACCGGCGACAAAGGCCGATCCTGAATTGCAGGCACACATTGCCGAAAGCGAAACAGAACAGACGCATCCGGCGGAACAACGCGGCGCGACGCAACGCCCGTCCGAAACGCCGTCGGCGCGGCCTGAAACAGCAAGAACGTCCGAGGCCGCGCCATCGCGCCAAGCGGAAGCGCGGGTACAGCGATCACAGCCACGGCCAGAGCCACAGCCGCAGCCGCAACGGCAAGCGCGCGCCGAAACGGCGACGCCGCGACAGGAACCTGCGGCCGCGGGATATAATCAAACGAACGATGTCAGGCCGCCAACGGCGCGTCAGACGGAACAACGCACGGCCTTGTCCAGCCCGCAAGCGCGCCCTGTTCGTCCTGCCACCGTTCGTTCCGCCTCTGCGCGTCCTACCCCTGCACCTGCACCTGTACCTGCGCGTCCCGCCATTGAACCGGTGCGGTTTGCGGGTGTTCATCCGTTGGGCACGCCCACGCTGGTGGAATGGGAGCCGGCACATCTTCGCCGCGACGCGGTTTATCGCGTCGGGCCGTCAGGACAACCTGCGCCGGCGCGCGTCGCACCTCACGCCGACGCGCTGGAACAGCGCCACCCCCGTTTTTATCAAAGCATCAAAATGACGCCACAGGCCGCCTTATGGTCGCGGCCCGTGATTGACGTCACGCCCGCCGTCGGCAAGCTGTACAAAAACGCGGTCTTTACCCCCGCCGCCGCGCCGCCGCGCGGCCCTGCGGTGCCGGCCCTTAAAGGTTTCACCGCCATGTCGGCCTTGTTGCGCGCGACATTGCCGACGCCGGAACCGGCCCCGATGCCGCATTGGGGGCCGCCGCGCGGCAAGAAATAGGGGCTGAAACCATTGTCCGTCGCCTTTTATTTGACATGAAGACGCGGCATAGTCTAAGCCGGTAGGCAAAGGGGTTAACCATATGCGTCCGACAAAATTTCGCTTTCTGCTTGTCCTTGCCGCGTTTTTCGCGCTGACGAGCTGCCGTAGTTCCGGCGAGTTCGGGTCAGAGCCCGAACAGCTGGCCGATCGCGCGCGCATCACCTTTCAGGGGATGATGTCGGATAACCAATATCCTGGCCTTGTCGATCTGGCGACCCGCGCCAAAGCCATCATCATCGTTCCCAACCTTATCCGTGCGGCGTTTTTCTTTGGCGGACGCGGCGGCAACGGCGTCATGCTGGTGCGCGGCCCCGACGGCAAATGGAGCGATCCGGCTTTTTATACCCTTGCCGGCGCCAGCTGGGGCTTGCAATTCGGCGGCCAGTCGTCGGAACTCATCATCACCGTCATGACCGATAAGGGGCTGCACGCCGTGATGGATCGCGAAGTCACGCTGGGCGGCGATGCCGGCGTTGCGGTCGGCGAATTGGGCAAAGGCGTCAATGCCGCCACCGGCATGGGGCTGAAATCCGACATGTATGCTTTTGCGCGATCGGAAGGCTTGTTCGTCGGCGTGTCGCTGGACGGTTCCATCATCGCGCCGCGCGAAACATGGGATCAGCAGCTTTACGGCGAAGGTGTGACCCCCAAGGCCATTCTGGTCGACCGGTCGGCGACGTCCGATTCGCCGGCGATCAAGGGCCTTGTCGCGGCGATGCCGTAATCCGGCAATCCCGGCCCGCCGCTAACGGGTTATTTACCCTGTCCGCGGTACAATCGCGGCTATGGACAGACTTCAAATTCGCGCACCGGGACAGTTAAGCTGGCTGAATGCCGTATTGGCAGCGCGGCGCGGCGGCTTGTCCGCGCTTCTTCTGCGGTTGAAAGACATTGGCATGCGCATGGGTGCGAACACGGTTTTGCACAAGAAATTCATGGCGTTATTGGATCAAGTTGCCATTGAGCGCGAAAAGGAATTAGATATCCTTAACGATATTGAGGAAGTCGAAAAGTTCCACGCGCAACAGCGCCGCAACAAATTACTGCGTCAGGCTGCCAATGACGATAAGCCGCGCCCCCGCGCCGCGTCCCTTAAAATGGAACAGCCGGAAGAAAAGCCGGCGCGCGGCGGTTTGTTGAAGTGGGTTTTGTTGTTCGGTTTATTGGCGCAACGCCCAAGACACGATAAGAACCAATAAGATAGACGCTATTAAGTCTATATTCACACCTCGGCTTTAACCTTAATGCTATCCGTCGTTTTTCCCGTTCCTCGCCAAAGGTCGATCATCATGATGCTTTACCATTTCCATGACATGCAGCGCGCCGCCATTGCCCCTTTTCGCGCCGCCGCCGAAGCGACGCGGCTGACCCTGCATAACCCGTTTTTCCCGACCGCGCACACGCCGTTGGGCCGCACGATGGCCGCGGGCGCGGAATTGTTCGAACGCACGACGCGCCATTTTTCAAAACCGAGTTTCGGCCTGAAAACCACGCGTATCGCCGGTGAAACCGTGGCGGTGACCGAAGAAACCGTGGCGGCCAAGCCTTTTTGCAATCTGGTTCATTTCAAGCGCGCCACAGACGCCCAAGACCCCAAGGTTTTGATCGTCGCGCCGATTTCCGGCCACCACGCCACCTTGCTGCGCGGCACGGTCGAGGCGATGCTGCCCGATCATGATGTCTATATCACCGACTGGGTCGATGCCAAATTGGTGCCTTTGGCCAAGGGCAAGTTCGATCTGGAAGACAATATCGAATATATCATGGAATTCACCCGCCTGTTGGGGCCGGACGTGCATTTGATCGCCGTGTGCCAGCCTGCCGTGCCCGTGTTGTGCGCGGTGGCGTTGCTGGCGGACATGAACGATCCGGCGCAACCGCGGTCGATGACATTGATGGGCGGCCCCATCGATACCAGCAAGGCCCCCACCGTTGTCACCAAACTGGCCGAAGACCGGCCGATTGAATGGTTCCGCAATACCGTTGTTCATTCATTGCCTTTCTATTATCCCGGCGCGCATCGTTTGGTGTATCCGGGTTTTGTCCAGCTGCAGGGTTTTGTGTCGATGAATGTCGAACGGCATTTCGGCGAGCATCTGAAGCTGTTCCAGAATCTGGTCAAGGGCGACGATGATTCCGTCGCCGCGCATCGTAAATTCTATGACGAGTATCTGTCGGTCATGGATACGCCCGCCGAGTTTTATCTGCAAACCGTCGAGCGCGTGTTCCAGTCGCGCGATCTGCCCAACGGCACATTCAAATGGCATGAACGTTTGGTGCGGCCGCAGGCTATTACCAAAACCGCGCTTCTGACCGTCGAAGGCGAATTGGACGATATTTCAGGCGCGGGGCAGACGCGGCCCGCGCTGGATTTATGTTCGGGCCTGCCCGACGACATGAAGAAAGCGCATCTGCAGATCGGCGTCGGCCATTACGGCATTTTCAACGGCCGCAAATGGCGCGAAAATATCCTGCCCGTGGTGCGCAAATTCATGCGCGATCACGCCGGCGATCAGCGTCAAAACGCGGCCTGATTCGGGGCGGCGCGGCAAGATCGCGACATAAAATTTTACTTTCACGCTTAAATGCGCTGCAAAATGATTTTGCGGCGCATTTTCGTTTGCCATTGAAAAACAGACATATTTTTGCCATTTTTTCCTGTGTGCGGTGCAACATAAATTGTCGAATAACTTATTGTTTTTGCTTGTAAATAATTGGGTAATAATTGGGGGCGTGAAATTGCAGGGATTGTCCCATTTATGTGGAGATATCGATGAACGCTATAGCGCCCGCTTTCAATTCCCAACAGGCTCCGATCTCTCTTGTTTCTTCATTCTTTCCTGAATCTCCGCTAACGGCGTGGTGGCGCGACGCCGCGACGCAGACATTCGGCGACACATCCGGTTTTCTGCCCCCCGACCATAATCTGGGTTCGTTCGCCGATATCACGGCGCGGCTGTGGCCGACTTATGCCGAAGCCGCGTGGCAAGAAGTGATGGGCCTGTCGGTTCCGTTAATGGAGCCGACGCCCGATTTCAAAATAGATGACAGCATCCGCAGCGGCAAAATCCCCCACATTGACGTCACAACGCAAAGAATAACGCCCGATTGCCGCATGTGGAATTTTACGCGGCATGATTCAACGGCGCACACCCCGCGTTTTCTGATCGTGTCGCCGGATTCCGGGTCCGGGTCCGAAGCGATGACGGAATTTGTCCACGCCTTCAGCTGGTGGGGCAATGTGTCGTTGTTGCAGTGGGTCGACCCGCATTATGTTCCATGCGGCCACGATATCTCGCTGGACAGCCTCACCGGCGCCGTCGTGAAGGCCGTCGCGATGAATCCGAAATGCCATATCGTCGGCGACAGCCAGTCGGGCATCACGGCGGCGCGCGCGGCGTTCTATACGGCGCAAAGGCCGGAACTGCGCGAGGCCGCGCCGGCCAGCCTGACGGTTATCAGCAGCCCCATTGACGCCAGCAGGAAACCTTTGGCGTCGATCAACTGGATGGCGACGCATAGCGTGGGCCGTCCGCTTGCCATCCCCGCGGGGTGGGCCTATCCCGGCCGCGGACGGATGATTCTGCCCGGCGCGATCATGAAATTGATGTTCAAGCACGCGCCCGACGAACCCAAAACGGCGTTCCCCGTTCAGGCGTTGTCGGACCAGTTTATCGGCGATACGCTGGAAGGGGTTTTCAGACAATTTCTTCTGGCGCGCGGGAAGGATGTTTACCGCGGGGAAGTTATAGACCCCGCGCAATACAAAGGCTTTGTCAGCGTCTTTATGGGCGCGCGGGACAAAATCTGCACGCCGCGGCAAACCGACGCCCTTCTCGACCTGACGCCGAACGCCGCCGGCCATTTTAGCTATACGCATCCCGGCGGGACGCATTACGGCATGCTGGAATATGGCGTCGCGGCCGCCATCATCGCGCCCAGCGTGGCCAAGGCCGCCGGCATCGCCCGGAAACCGCTGATGCTGGTGACGTAAGCCGTTTCGTTTTTATTTCGTCGCAGGTCCGGTCACGTTGATACCCGGCGCGGGGACGCCTTTGTCTTCGGGCGGCAAGGACGGCGTTTCGGCCGGCGCCGTTTCAGACGCGGCGGGCGGCGGCGCAGCCGCAGGCGATGCCGCAACCGGTGCAGGCGTTTCCGCGGCGGGTTGTTCCGGCGCGGGCGCGGCGTCGGAGACGGGGGCTGGCGCGGGCGCTTCCTTATGTGTTTTGCGTTTGTGCGTTTTCTTGCGTTTTACATGGCGATGTTCGTGCCGCGCGCGGGCCGGCGCGGCGATTACCGGACCTTGGCGATGCGCTTCGAAGCTGGTGCAGCCGTCGACGCCTTCGAAAGTCAGGCTGAGGGCGTCGTTGATGGGATCGAACCGTCCGACCATTTCGGTGTTATAGAAATGACGCGGATGTTTGATCCATTTGCCGGGATTCAGGACGAAGCGTTTGCTGCCGGTATCATATTGGCCGGAAACTTCATAAGAACCCGGCGGCACGGTACGGTTTTTCGATGTCGGGTAGAATTCGAACACGCCGCTGAAACTGCGGCCGCTGGCATGGTCTATTTTCAGGGTGCCGCCGGTATAGCCCTGCGCGCAGGTGTAGGAACCGACCCAGTCGCCCAATGGCGAGAAAGGCCCCGTCATGGCGTTTTTATTAACCGTGCCCAAGGTCGAGGACACGACATCGTCGCCGGCCATCGGGAAAGTCTGAACCGTCGGGACGAGGGTTTGCGCGGTTTGGTCCTGTCCGCCGGGGGGCGGCGTGGTTTCGCACAACGTCATGACCAGCCCCAGATCGCCCGCCGACCATAAAAAGATGAAATGTTTGTCGGCGCGATCCGCCGTGAACAAGGTGATGTCTCCCGCCACCGATGACAGTTTATGCGGCGCGATGGCATAGCCCAGCAGGCGCAGGCGGTCGACGGTGTTGTTGAAAATCTGGTTCACGCGCCCCTGTTCGGCGGCGCCCATGCGCCAGCCATAGGCTTCCATGCGGCCGCAGGTGCGGCCCAGTTCGCTGCTGGCGGTCAGCATCGCCATTTGGAAATTACGCTGTACCGGCAGCAACAAGGGTTTGTCGTCGAATGCCACGCCCGTGAGCGGCGAGGCGGCGGCCAGAGGCAGATCGGCGGCGCGGGCGGCGGCGGTCATTCCCATCGACAGAACAGCCAGAAGGGCCATCAAAACCGCGGTCAAAAACTTTATCCGGCGGGCGGCGTTTTTCATACTCGGCATTTCCCCAGTTTCAGCTCGTTTTCAGCTCGTTTTCGGCACGGCGACGGCGCGCAGGGCATCCTTGCACGAATCGCCTTATAAAGAGTACGGTAAATATGCCGTCTGGCGCGAAATCGCGCAAGCATGTCTCTGTTTTACATCAAAGGGAATCAGCCGATGCTTATCGACCCGTGGCACGCCTTTACCGCCGATTTCGGCACAATGCCCAAGCCGTGGACGGGCTTTGCCACCCTGATCGACATTGCCATTTACCTGTTTTTCTGCGCCCGGGTCAGCATGGCCCGCCATAAATACAAGGTTCCCGCCCCCCAGACCGACGGGCCGGAAGCGTTCCAGCGCGTGTTGCGCGTGCAGGCCAACACGGTCGAGCAGATGGTTTATCATCTGCCGCTCTTGTGGATGGCGGCGTTCGCTATGGACGATGCCTTTGCCGCCGCGATGGGGATTGTCTGGGCTTTGTCGCGCATCATTTATGCGCGCGGCTATTACCAGAAGGCCAAACGCCGCGCCAAAGGCTTTTTGATCGGGCTGGCGGTCAATGTGGTTTTGTTTATAGCCGTGCTGGCCGGGGTGGTGGCGTCGTTTTAGGGTCAGGACCTGTTCATTTCAAGGTTTCTGCGCTGGTCAGAATCTTTGGTGATGCGTTTGAAAAACGCAGGCTGTACCGGGCGTACAGTCAAGTTTTTCAAACGCATCACCAAAGATTGTGGCCGCGCCCTCCGGGTTTGCAGGAGAAGGAAAACGGCAGAGCCTGCCCCGTGCCCCGACACGGGGTTGACTTCGTTTGCCGTACATAAAGTACGGCGGCGCTCGTCGCCTGGCCGATTTTCCTTCTCCTGCAAACAGAAATCCTTAAAATGAATAGGTCCTGACCCTAGATTGCCCCCTACCCTCGGCGTTTGCCCCACAAAAGATGGTCTTCGCGCGTGCCGTTGATTTGCAGATAGGCTTTGGCGAAGCCTTCTTCGTCGAAGCCCGCGCGGCGCAGGACGGTTTTGCTGGCTTCGTTGGCGGGCATGCAGCTGGCCTCGACGCGATGCAGGCGCAACCTGTCGAAGGCGAAGTCGCATACCATGCGCACCGCTTCGGTCATGATGCCCTGTCCCGCATAGGGTTTTCCGACCCAATAACCAATGGTTCCTTTTTGCGCCGAAGCATAGTGCACGTCGCCCAGCGTGATGCCGCCGACCAGCACGGGGCGCACATTTCCGGTATCGAGGAAAATGGTGAAGGCAAAGGCGCGCCCTGCCCGCCAGTCGCGCCATTGTTTGCGCAGCAGCGCGCAATAAAAGCCGTAAGACAGCGCGTTGGGCGGCCATAACGGTTCCCACGGCACGAGATAGTCGCGGCTGAGATCGCGCAAGGCGCGCCATTGTTTCCAGTCCGCGCTGTCGCCCGCGCGCAGCAGCAGCCGTTCCGACATCAGGCGCGTGTCAAGCGACACCCGCGGGCGCGGCGGCGGCATGGTGAAGAGCGAGGCGACGAAATCCTTCACAGCGTCAATCTTGCGCGAATTTTGTCATAGCTTTCCAGTCGCGCCAGCGGCCCCAGCGCCGCCAGAACAGGCGGGCGGGCGAACATCGTGGCGGCGAGGGCGCGGACATCGTCGCCGGTGACGGCGTCGATTTTTTGCAGCACGCGTTCCGTTCGCGACGGCTTGCCGAAAGCCAGCATTTGATGTCCCAGCATTTCGGCGCGGCGCATCACGCTTTCGCGGCCCATAAGGATATCGGCGCGCAGTTGCGATTTGGCGCGGGCCAATTCGTCGTGCGTTATTTTCCGCGTCACGGCGCGCAATTCCCTGCACACCACGGGGATAAATTCGCGCAACCGTTCGGGATCGGTTCCGGCATAGACCTGAAACAGGCCGGCGTCGCTGAAGGCGGCATGCGATGTGTAGATGGTGTAGACCAGCCCGCGTTTTTCCCGCACTTCCTGAAACAGGCGCGACGCCGCGCCGCCGCCCAGAATGGCGGACAGAATCTGGGCCGGATATCTGGCCTGCGCATGGGCGTGCGGGCCGCCGAAGCCCATATAGATGTGAACCTGTTCGATGTCCTTGTCGTGCCGCGACTCGCCGCCGGAGACGCGCGCCTTGTCCACCGCCGGTTTTTTGCCGCGCGGCAGCGTGGCGAAATGTTTTTTCGCCAGCGCGACGAAATCCGCATGCGCGATTTTGCCCGCCGCGACCACCACCATATTGGCGGCGTTGTAATGGCTGGCGACGTAGCCGGTGATTTCGGCGCGCGGCAGCGACGCGATGATTTTGGCCGACCCCAGCACGGGCCGTCCTATTTTCTGGCCCGGCAAGGCGCATTCATAAAACAGGTCATCGGCGTAATCTTCGGGCGTGTCGAGAGAACGGCCGATTTCCTGAATGATGACCTGTCTTTCGCGGTCGAGTTCCCCGGCATCGAACACCGAATGGCGCAGCATGTCGGCGATGATATCGACGGCATTGGCGGTTTCTTCGGGAAGCACGCGGGCGTAATAGGCGGTTTCTTCGCGCGTCGTATAGGCGTTGACCGAACCGCCTTTGTTTTCGATGGCGGCCGATAATTCATAGGCCGAGCGTTTCTTCGTGCCTTTGAACATCATATGTTCGACCAGATGGGCGACGCCGTTGGCTTTGGCTTTTTCGTGCCGCGTGCCCACCCCGACCCACGCGCCGACCACCACGCTTTCGGCGTCGGGCATCGTGTCGGTCGCGATGCGCAACCCGTTTTCCAGCGTCGTGATTTCAACGGCCATTTATTTATTCCTTTTTATATAATCGACGATGACATCTTTATTCGCGGGCATGAGCGCCGTGCGTTCAGGTTTATCCATGATGCCGGCGAGGCGCGGCGGCATGGAAGGCGTCTGCCCCGTTGCGCGCGCCACGGTTTCGGGAAATTTGGCCGGATGCGCCGTGGCCAGACAGATAACGGGTTGCGGCAATTGCGATGCCAGATCGCGCGCGACCTTGACGCCCACCGCCGTGTGCGGGTCGAGAAGATAGTCATACGCCTTGTACACGTCCGCGATCGTCGCCAGCGTTTGCGCGTCGCCGGCGCAACCGGCGGCAAAAAGCGCGCGCGCTTTTTCCATCTGCGCCGCCGTCACGGCGAAAGCGCCGCGCGTTTTCAGATTGTCCATCAGCCCGCGCAGATGGGCCGCGTCGCGGCCGCACAGATCGAACAGCAGGCGTTCGAAATTGCTGCTGACCTGAATGTCCATGCTGGGGCTGAGCGTGCCCTGTACGGGGCCGGTTTCCATGCGGCCCGAGGCGAAAAACCGCGTCAGGATATCGTTGCTGTTGCTGGCCACCGCCAGTTTCGCCACAGGCAGGCCGCATTGCATCGCGGCATAGCCCGCATAGATATCGCCGAAATTGCCGGTGGGCACGGCAAAACAGGGCGCGGCGTTTTCGGGCAGCCGCGACGCGGCGAAAAAATAATAAACGATTTGCGCGAGGATGCGCAGAAGGTTGATGGAATTGACCGTGGTGAGATTGAGTTCGTCGCGCAAGGCCGCGTCGGCGAACATGTCTTTCACAATCGTCTGGCAATCATCGAAGCTGCCCCGCACCGCGACGGCGTGAACATTGGCGGCGTCGAGGCACGTCATCTGGCGGCGCTGAATCTCGCTGGGCCCCTTGTCGGGATAGAGGATGAACAGGTCGATATGGGCGCGGCCGGCCAGCGCGGCCATTGCCGCCGAACCGGTATCGCCCGACGTCGCGCCGATAACCGTCAGTTTCTTTTCCGTGCCGCGCAGCAGATAGTCGAACATATGGCCGAGAAATTGCAGCGCGATATCCTTGAATGCCAGCGTCGGGCCGTGGAAGAGTTCGAGGATGTAGAAACTGTCATCGAATTGGCGCAGCGGCGTGACGTCGGCGACATCGAACGCGCCGTAGGATGTGTCGATGATCGTCCGCAAATCGGCATCGGGCACGATGCCCTGAAAAAACGGGCGCAAAACCCGGAATGCGATGTCGGCATAAGGTTTGCCGCGCATCGCGGCGATATCGGCGGGGGAAAAATGCGGCCACGCCGCGGGCAGATAAAGCCCGCCGTCAGGCGCCAGCCCCGCCAGCGCGACGCCGCGGATATCCGTTTCGGGCGCGAGGCCGCGCGTGCTGTGGAACGTCATCATCGCGCCAGCGCCACCGTCGCGGCTTCGAGCCATATGGCTGCGGAATCGTCGATCATCGGGCGCAGCACGTCGCGCACGCGCGCGTGATAGGCGTTGAGCCAGCCCAGTTCGGCGTCGGTCAGCATCGCCGCGTCGATCAGCCGCCGGTCGATGGGCGCGAGCGTCAGCGTTTCGAATTCGTAGAATTTGCGGTTGCCGTCGGGCATGCCGACGCTTTCGACCACGGTTTGCAGATTTTCGATGCGGATACCGTAATGGCCCGCTTTGTAAAAACCCGGTTCGTTCGACACCACCATGCCGGGTTGCAACGCGATCCTGCTGCGCCGCGAGATGGATTGCGGCCCTTCATGGACGCCCAGATAGGCGCCGACGCCGTGGCCGGTGCCGTGGCCGTAATCGAGGCCGACGGCCCATAGATTCTGCCGCGCCAGAACGTCGAGTTCCGCGCCGGTCGTGCCTTCGGGAAACCGGATGGAGGCCAGCGCGATATGGCCTTTGAGCACGCGGGTAAAGCGGTCGCGCATTTCCGGCGTGGGCGCGCCCAGAATGACGGTGCGCGTGACGTCGGTGGTGCCGTCGAGATATTGCCCGCCGCTGTCCAGCAAAAACATCTGGCCCGGTTGCAGCCGCGCGTCGGTCGCGCGCGTGGCGCGGTAATGCACGATGGCGCCGTGGTCGCCCGCGCCCGCAATCGTGTCGAAGCTGGGGCCGCGATAATTGTTGTTGGCTTCGCGGAAAGACGCCAGTTTTTGTTCCACCAGCAATTCGGTCAGGTTGCCGCTTTGCCAGTTCTGGTCGAGCCATGAAAAGAATTTGACCAGAGCCGCGCCGTCGCGCCGGTGCGCCGCGCGCATGCCGTCGATTTCGACCGCGTTTTTGCAGGCGCGCGGCAAATCGCACGGGTCATCCATCGGTTCGATTTTACCGCCGGCCGCGCGCAGGTAATCGACGATCGCGCCCGACGCGTGGGCGGGGTCGAGCGCGATGGTTTTGCCCTGTTTGGCGAGGCTGGCCAAGGCCGGCGGGAATTGATCGGGCGCATGCAGGGCGACATCGTCGCCGACATGCGCGGCCAGCCCGTCGGTGATTTTGCGCGCATCGACAAACCAGTCCGCCCGCGCATCGTCATGCAGAATGACGCGGCTGAGCGGCAGGGGCGTATTGGGCACGTCGCCGCCGCGCACGTTCAAGAGCCACGCCACCGAAGACGGGTCGGTGACGATGAAAGCCGCGACATTTTTCTTTTTCAGCATGGCGGCGATATGCTGCCGTTTATCGGCGGCAGCCTGCCCCGCATAGATCATGTCATGCGGGCGGACAGGTTCGGCGGGTTCGGCGGGGCGGTCATTCCATATGGCGTCAACCGGATTGCGCGGCGCGGCCACGGCCTGCGCCCCCGGTTTGGCCAGCGCTTTTTTCAGCCGTTCGACGGCATCGGCCGAATGCAGCCACGGGTCATAGGCGATTTTGGCGTCTTTTTCCGCGTTTTCTTCCAGCCATGCCAGCGGCGGTTTATCCGCGCTGTCGAAAATTTGAAAGATCGCGGCATCGACCTGCTGCGCCGCTTGCAGCGTATAGCGGCTGTCGGTGAAAAAGGCGGCGCGGGTTTTCAGGACGATGATGAACCCGGCCGAACCGGTAAAGCCCGACAGAAACGCAACGCGGCGCGCGCAATCGGGCACATATTCGCTTTGATATTCATCGGCCATCGGCACGAGGAATCCGTCATAACCGTCGGCGGTCATTTCGCGGCGTAAATCGGCAAGGCGGGCGGAAAAGATGGGGCTGGTCATGACCCATCATGCCCTGACCTAGCGCCGAAAAGCAAGAATGGACCAATCGCCGTTTTTCCGGTGTTCGATCAGCGACAGCCCTTGCATGCGGTGCGCGGCGATGACGCGTTTGGCGTCATAGGACAAGATGCCCGCCAGAATGGCGATGCCGCCGGGGCGCAGATGGGCGCGGACATCGCGCGCCATCTGGCACAATGGTTTTGTGAACAGGTTGGTCAAAATCATGTCATAAGGCGCGCCGCGACGCACGACAGGCGCGGCATAACCGCGGCTGCGCCGCACCTGAATGCGGCCCCCCACCCCGTTGACGCGCGTATTGCGCGCCGCAATATCGACGCAGACGGGGTCGAGATCGACAGCCACGGCATGCCCGCGCGCAGATTTGACGCAGGCCATCGACAGGATGCCGGACCCGCAGCCGATATCGAGCACGCGGCGCGGGCGAAAACCGGATTTCAGCATTTTATGCAGCATCAGCAAACAGCCCTGGGTCGACGGATGCCCGCCCGTGCCGAACGCGCTGGTGGCGTCGATTTGCAGGGCCAGCAGGCGGTTGGGCACGGCTTTGCGGTGATAGGCGCCATGCACGCACCACCGCCCGATTTGCAAAGGCGGGAAATCTTCGGCGACTTTTTTCAGCCAGTCGAGTTTCGGCGCGGGGCGCAAAACCGGTTCGGGCAAGGCGATGCCCGCCACGGCGGCGAAGATAGCCAGCCGCATTTTGATGCCGGCCATCGCGGGTTCGCCGTCGAAAATCGCTTCGAGCTTGACCCGCGCCACGCTGGCCAGGGCGACATCGCCGCCCGCCATCACGGCCTGCGACACCGCGCCTTCGCCCAGAATATCGGCGATAGCGTCGGCCTGCGCGGCGGGCGCGTCGAGCGTGACGATCCACAGATTGGGGAATCCGCGCATCAGTCTTTCTTCTTTTTATTTTCGTAGGGGTTTTCGCTTTTCTTGAGCTGCCAGCGGATCGGCACGCCGGTCAGGCCGAAGGTTTTGCGCAAGCCGCCGGTCAGAAAGCGCAGATAGCTTTCCGGCAGGTTGACGGGTTTATTGACCCACAGGGAGAAAGTCGGCGGGCGGCTTTTCACCTGCGTCATATAGCGCAATTTGATGCGCCGGCCCGAGGTGATGGGCGGCGGGTGGTTGGCTTCCATATCTTCGAGCCAGCGGTTGAGCTTGCCGGTCGAGACACGGAAATTCCACGTGTCATAGGTTTTCATGGTTTCGCGCATCAGATCCTTGATGCCGTCGCCCTTTAACGCGCAGACGGGCACCAGCGGCACGCCCGCGACCTGCGCCAGCGAATCCTCGGCGGTTTCGCGAATGGTTTTCAGGACGGCTTTTTTATCCTTGATCAGATCCCATTTATTCAACGCCACGACCAGCGCGCGGCCTTCTTCGACGACATGGTGGGCGATGATTAAATCCTGTTTGTCGAACGGCTGGGTCGCGTCGAGGACGAGGATGACGACATTCGCCAGCCTGATCTGGCGCAGCGTTTCCTGCACGCTCATGCGTTCCAGCGTTTCCGTCACGCGGGCGCGGCGGCGCATGCCCGCGGTATCGACCAGACGGATGGGCTTGCCGCGATATTCCCACGCCACCGGCACGGAATCGCGCGTCAGCCCCGGTTCCGGCCCCGTCAGCATGCGGTCGTCGCCGACAAAGCGGTTGATGAGCGTCGATTTGCCCGCATTGGGCCGTCCGACGATGGCGAAGATCAGGCGTTTTTCTTCTTCGCCGGCGTCGGCTTCGGCCTGTTCGTCCGAGATATATTTGCCCAACGCTTCGTAGACATCCATCAGCCCGTCGCCGTGCGAGGCCGAAACGGGGATGGGGTCGCCGAAGCCCAGCGACACGGTTTCGTCCATCGCCGCGGGCAGGACATTGCCTTCGCATTTATTGGCCAGCAGGATGATGGGTTTGCCGGTTTTCCGCAGTTCGCGCGCCACCGCGGTGTCTTCGGACGTCACGCCCGCGCGCGCATCGACGACCAGCATGATGACGTCGGCCATTTCCAAGGCTTTTTTGGTTTGCGCGGCCGTGCGCGCGGCGATGCTGCCCTTGGCGCGGACATTTTCCAGCCCCGCCGTATCCAGCACGCGGAAACGCATGTCGAACAAATGTCCTTCGCCTTCGCGCCAATCGCGGGTGACGCCCGGCTGGTCGTTGACGATGGCCATTTGTTTGCCGACGAAACGGTTGAACAAGGTCGATTTGCCGACATTGGGCCGGCCGGCGATGGCGATTGTGAAGGTCATTATTTTAAAGCCACCAATGTGCCGTCGTCACGCATCACATACATGATGCGGTCGGCGACGACGGGAGAAAGATAAACGGGGCCGCCGACATCGATGACGGCGTCGGGCGCGCCGGTGGCGGGGATGAAGCTGGCCAGCTGGCCCATGGAATTGACCATCCACAGCCGTCCGCCCGCCAATATCGGGCCCGTCCAGATCACCGGGTCGGAATCCTTGTCGGTCGGGTCGGCGCGTTTGGCCAGTTGCCGCGTCCAGATGATGCCGCCGGTGTCGCGGTCGAGGGCGGCGAGCTGGTTGCCGCTGCCATAAACGAAAATGGCGTTTCCCGCCACCACGGGCGTGTCGATGCCGCCCAGATCTATTTCCCATGCGCGATTGCCGGTGACGGCGTCGATGGCGGCCATGACGCCGCTGTGGCTGATGGCGAAGACGCGGTCACGGTCGACGACGGGCTGGCCGCGAATATCGGCGATGGCGGGCAAGGCGCCCTGCTGCGCCGTCGAGGATAACGAGTAGCTCCACGAGGCGCGGCCGTTTTGCGCGCGCAGATTGAATATTTCCCCCGAATTATAGGCGACGAAGACATTATCCCCTTCGACCGCGGGGCCGGCGGCGCCCATCAATGTCGCGTTTTCGCTGATCCCGGCATTGTGCCACAGCACGTCGCCCGTGGCGGCGTCGAGGGCGTTGAGTTCATTGTCGAGGCTGACGACATAGACGCGGTTGTCGGCGATGGTCGGCGCGGCGCGCAGGGGGTTCATCAAAGCCTTGCGCCAGCGCAAGGCCCCCGTGCGCGCGTCCAGCGCATAGACATCGCCATATCCCGTCGTGGCGTATAAAACGCCGCCGTCAAGCGCGAGTCCGCCGCCCATCGCCTTGCCTTCGTCGCTGTCGGCGGCATCAGGCGGCGTGGTGTCGAATTGCCAGATTTCGTCGCCTGTTTTGGCGTCGCTGGCCGTCACCAGCCCTTGCGCGTCCATTGTATAGACATCGGCGCGGCTGACCACGGGGTGGGCCAGAAGCTGGAAGTCGGAATCGGATCCTTCGCCGATGCCCTGCGTCCACACAATCGACGGGTGCGCCGCCATGGCGGCGTCGGGCATGATATGTTCGCGGTCGTAGCCGGCCTGTTGCCAGGTCAGGTTCAAAACCGGCGGCGGCAGCGTGATTTTTTCATTATGCAGGGTCGCGTCGGCCTGCAGGGCCTTGGCGGGTTCCAAAACGGCAATGCGCGTGCCTTTGACCGTGGTGCCGATTTTGCTGCCGGTCGCGCACCCGGCCAACAGCGCGGGTATCGCCAGCATCATTGCGACCGCCGCCGTCCTATGCCGAAATGCCGCGCGCATGCCCGAACTCCGCCTTAATGAAAACTGCGCACGATGTCGCCCGCGCGGGCCGCGATATCTTGCGGCACGCGCGCGTCCTGCGACAGGTCGGTGAAGATTTTTTTCGCCTTGGCCGTATCGCCCGCGCGCAGCGCCAGATAGGCTTGCGCTTCCAGCGCCGAATAACGCCACGGCGCGCCGTCCGCGGTCAGGGGGTCGAGCCGCGCCGACAAGGCCGCGGCATCGCCCGTATCCATTTGCGCCCGCACCGACAGCAAGGTGCCGAGCTGGCGAAAGGCGGGGTCGGCCTTGGCGTCGTTGGCAACGGCGTCGAAAGATGCCGCCGCCTTGGCTGCGTCGCCCTGTTCGGCCTGTTGCGCGCCCGCGCGCAGCAGCGCGAAAGCGCCTAAATCCGTCCCCGGATGGGCGGCGGCGAATTTTTGCAGCAGGTCGACGCTTTTGGCCGCGTCCTGATCTTCCTG
The DNA here is from genome assembly GCA_028866275.1 of Alphaproteobacteria bacterium. GTDB lineage: Bacteria > Pseudomonadota > Alphaproteobacteria > UBA9219 > UBA9219 > CAIXLI01. Next base: position 5,275 of record JAGWIK010000016.1, on the reverse strand, counting down.
CGCGGCGTCGATATAGGCATTGGTCAATTTCTGGTCGCGATCGGTTTTCCATGTCCGCCAAGCCGACATGCCCGCCGTGGCGATAACGATGGCCAGCGCCGCCGCGATCACCGCGGGCGCGTATTTTTTCCACAGGTTTTCGAGCCGTTGGCGTTCGAAATCTTCCTGAAGTTCGTCGAAAATGTTGCGTTCGGTCATGACATTTCGTGCAAAACGGGTTGAGGATGGAAACATAGGGGCTTGTTTGCCGAAGCACAAGGGCGGTAAAAGAAACGGATGTTTTTCAGTTCGCGCAGATGGTCGCCCCTTAACCAGCGTCGTTGGGCCAATTTCAAGGCCAACCGGCGCGGATTCTGGTCATTATGGCTGTTTCTGGCCGTGTTCGCCTTTACGCTGGGCGCCGAATTCGTCGCCAACGACCATCCGTTAGTGGTCAAATTCGACGGCCATTATTATTTCCCCGTGTTCAAAAGCTATCCCGAAACCGCGTTCGGCGGCGAGTTTCAAACGGAAGCGCGATACCGCGACCCTTATGTGCGCCAATTGATCGATTCCAGGGGATGGATGGTCTGGCCGTTGATTCCCTATTCATACGACACCATCAATTACGATCTGCCCCAGCCCGCGCCGTCGCCGCCGACGCGCGCCGACTGGCTGGGCACCGACGATGAAGGCCGCGACGTGCTGGCGCGCATTATCTATGGTTTCCGCATTTCCGTTTTGTTCGGCCTGACATTGACCGCGTTATCGTCGGTCGTCGGCATTGCGGCGGGCGCGGTGCAGGGCTATTTCGGCGGATTGACCGATTTGATGATGCAGCGATTCATCGAAATCTGGGGCGGCATGCCGGTTTTGTTCCTGTTGATCATCATGGCGAGCCTTGTGCAGCCGAATTTCTGGTGGCTGCTCGCGCTGATGCTTTTGTTTTCGTGGATGTCATTGGTGCATGTCGTGCGCGCCGAGTTTCTGCGCGCCCGTAATTTCGATTATGTCCGCGCCGCCAAGGCGTTGGGCGCGACCGATATCGCCATTATGCGGCGGCATGTCTTGCCCAACGCCATGGTCGCGACGCTGACCTTTCTGCCTTTCGTGCTGAATTCGGCGATTACCACGCTGACCGCGCTGGATTTCCTTGGTTTCGGCTTGCCGCCGGGGTCGCCGTCTTTGGGTGAGTTGTTGAATCAGGGCAAGAATAATTTGCAGGCGCCGTGGCTGGGCATCAGCGCGTTTTGCATTCTGGCCTTCATGCTGACGACGTTGATTTTTATCGGCGAAGCGGTGCGCGACGCCTTCGACCCGCGCAAGGCGGCAGGAAAGAACTAAGCGCTTCTTTCTCTTGAAGATATGTGTATTTTGCTGTATAATGCAACATGTCTGTAACGAGGGGGCATTACATGAGCATGGACCAAATCAGCGTTCGCATCGACCACGCCACCAAGGCGGCGGCGGAAGGCGTTTTCGACCTGCTCGGCCTGTCGGCGACCGACGCCGTGCGCATGTTTTACCGGCAAGTCGCCATGCAGCGGGGCCTGCCCTTTCCCGCCAAAATTCCGAACAGGGAAACGTTGGCGGCATTCCGGGAATTGGATAAAGGCAGGGGCAAAAGAATGAGCCTGAAAAAATTCAAGGCTCAGCTGGACGAGGAAGGCGCGTGAAGGATATTGTCCAGTCCGGCGCGTTTATGCGGGATATTCGTCGCGCCGCCAAACGGGGCAAGGATCTTTCCAAATTGTATAAAGTTGTCGAGCATCTGGCCAAAGGCGAAACATTGACGCCGAAGCACAAGCCCCATCCGCTCAGGGGCGAGTGGAAACCGAAATGGGATTGCCATATAGAACCGGACTGGCTTTTAATCTATCAAGTTACGGATGACGCCGTTTTGCTGGCCAGAACCGGCACACATGCCGATTTGTTTGGATAAATCATGCCTCTTCTTTCCGTCGATAATCTGTCGGTGACTTTCGGCCACGGCGATAATATTTCCCGTGTTGTGCGCGGCGTGTCGTTCGAGATCGCGCGCGGGGAGACGCTGGCTCTGGTCGGCGAGTCCGGGTCGGGCAAATCGGTCACGGCTTTGTCGTTGTTGCAATTGCTGCCCTATCCCAACGCGTCGCATCCGACCGGCAGCATCACATTCGAAGACAAGCAGATCATCGGCGCGAAGCCGGCCGTTTTGCAAGGCATACGCGGCAACCGCATCGGCATGGTGTTTCAGGAACCGATGACATCGTTGAACCCGCTGCACACCATCGGGAGGCAGATTGCCGAAGTTTTGTTCCTGCACAAAAACATGAATGCGGCGCAGGCGCGGGCGCGGGTGCTGGAGCTGCTGCACTTGGTCGCCCTGCCCGATCCGGAAAAACGCATGACCGCCTATCCGCATGAATTGTCGGGCGGGCAGCGGCAACGCGTGATGATTGCGATGGCGTTGGCCAATGATCCTGTTTTGTTGATCGCCGACGAACCGACCACCGCGCTGGACGTCACCATTCAGGCGCAGATTTTGCAGCTGTTGAAGGATTTGCAGCAGCGGCTGGGCATGGCGTTATTGCTGATTACCCATGATCTGGGCATCGTGCGCAAGGTGGCCGACCGCGTGTGCGTGATGCAGCACGGCGAGATTGTCGAACAGGCCCCCGTCGCGCAACTGTTCACGCATCCGCAGCATCCTTATACCAGGATGCTGTTGGCGGCGGAACCCAAAGGCGCGGCGCAGCCCTTGCCCGCCGGCGCGCCGGAAATTCTGAATGTCGATGATCTGAAGGTTTATTTTCCCATTAAAAAAGGATTGCTGCGCCGCGTATCCGATTATGTGCGCGCGGTCGACGGCGTGTCGTTGCGCGTGCGGGCGGGCGAAACCGTCGGGATTGTCGGCGAGTCCGGGTCGGGCAAGACGACGCTGGGGCTGGGCATTTTGCGCCTTTTGTCGGCGCAGGGACGCGTTGTGTTTATGGGGCGGGATATCGCCGCCCTGCCCCGGCACGAGCTGCGCGCCCTGCGCAAGTCGATGCAGATTGTGTTTCAGGACCCGTTCGGCAGTTTAAGTCCGCGCATGTCGGCGGGCGATATTATCGCCGAAGGTCTGGATATTCATAAAATGGGTCGCGACTGCTCCGCGCCCGCGTCGGAAGGCGCGGCCGCAACCGCGGCTGGTTCCGACAGCCGCGAGGCCCGCGTCATTGCGGCATTGAAGGAAGTCGGGCTTGATCCTGAAACACGCCACCGCTATCCGCACGAATTTTCGGGCGGGCAACGGCAACGCATTTCGATCGCCCGCGCCGTTATTTTGCAGCCCAAATTGATCGTGCTGGACGAGCCGACATCCGCGCTGGACGTGTCGGTGCAGGCGCAGATTGTCGAATTGCTGCGCGATTTGCAACGCCGCCACGGTTTGGGGTTTATTTTTATCAGCCACGATCTGCGCGTGGTGCGCGCGTTGGCGCATCATGTCGTGGTGATGAAGGCCGGCAAGATGGTGGAGCAAGGCGATGCCGCGACGTTGTTCGCGCATCCGCAGCAGTCTTATACCAAGGCGTTGCTGGCCGCGGCGTTGAATCTGGACGCCGTCGAAACGGCATAAGGGCGGAATTGGCACACCAATCAAGTATGAATTCGAGTGCCTGATTTTGCTGATCTAATTTCCCGTCGGCGGCGATCAGGCAGGCCAAAACCCTGTTTTCTCCTTTCAGCTTGATCATATCGCCATTGATACGGATAACCGTCTAATTTATAGGGGCGCAGCTATTCCGGCCGTACCGCCAAAAAATTCTCAGCCTCATTTTGATCTATGTAAATACGATAGCCGTGGTTACGAAAATGGGCTGCACAGGCTATTTGTTCGTAACCGCTTAGATGGGTATATTCCAGATAAACAAGGCGCGGGCGATAATCATCCAAAGAAAGCTGGCGCATAACCATCCAGTCCGCCCCTTCGACATCGACGACCATAAGATCAATTTTAGTTATTTGATGTCTGGCGAGGAGTGTGTTGAGCCGACAGCAGGGGACTTCGGTCGTCATCGTATTGTGTTTGACGATTTGCGCGATATCTGCCGGCATTCCTATGCCCGCCATTTTTCCGCGATCCGGCATCAGCGTGGAGGTGCCAAAGGCGCCGGGCGCAAAAACGCCTTCAGGAATTGTCGCAGGGTTCAGGCTGGCCATTTCTATGCTGCCTTCGAAATCGGCAATCGCCGTTTCGGAAAAAATAAGCCCTTCGCAGTTTTTATAGTTATCTTGCAGTTTTTTATGGAGATAGGGGATCGGTTCGACCAAGAGTCCGCGCCATCCCAGATTCACGACGAATTTATGGATGGGGTCATAGGTGACCCCGTCCATCGCCCCGATTTGGACGAAAAAGATGTCTTTGCCCAAGCCCTTCAATGTTGCATCGAGGTCTTCAGGAGAAAAATTTCCGTCGAATGGAATCATGGGGCAACTCTGGTGGAACAAAAAAGTTCGTAATTAAGCTAGCTTGAGTCGCCAGTTAACATGCGCATGGCAGTTCTATCACCTCACGTCACCCAAGCCAAGGTTGCTTCATTCCAAGAATAAGGGCCGCCTGTCGTGGGCTTTGATACTGGCGGCGTCCACGTCCATGTCGGCGCGGCAATAGTCCAGCTTGGGAACGGTTGTGGCGGATAGAAAACATCATGCTTTTCATCATAGATGTAGCCGATGCCAGCATAATTCCCGCGTAGCGCGACGCCGCCATCAGGCGTGTTGCTGCTCGCACCATAGTGAGTGCCACCGCGTGTGTTGTAAGATGTCTGAATCCATGTGCCGGGGCTACCATCGACAAATGTCTTAAAAAAGTCAGCTTCGGCAACAATGACATTGACGACAACGCCATTATGCACGTGTGGTTTCTGGATTCCGGCTTGCGCCGGAATGACGATTTTTGGGGAAATGTTTTTTGCAGAAAAATCATCCGGCGTTTTCCTTGGGAAAATTAATCTTCCGTTAAGCTTGCGCTATTGCTTTCGGCATCGGGGAAATACTTGCGCGCAAGATTCCTGTGAATCCGCGGTGCGCGGCGGAAATTGCATAAAATTGCCGGAATTTTTAAGCAGTCTTTAAGCATAGAAAGGCTACAAAAACCCTTGTGCCCCAGTATTTTCCGGCAATTAGTTTCGGGAATCGATGCTAGGATACAAGGGTGAAAGGAACGGCCATGACGACCAACGCGACGACCGGCAAATTGACCGAGCAGCAGGAAGAACAGATGGTTCATCTGGTTCGCAATGCCTTGCTGGTCGCGGGTCAGGAAATGGAC
>JAGWIK010000003.1 GCA_028866275.1 Alphaproteobacteria bacterium | reverse complement strand
GTTCACACGGTAGGGGTCACAGGTTCAATCCCTGTCGCACCCACCACGCTTTTCAAGGGGTTAGCTGAAAAGCGCGGCGGATTTGACCCGGAAAAACATTACAGCTGTATATTTCGTCTTTTGAAAAAAGACCGGTTTGGGGTTGCGCTTGGCGACGGCATAATGTAATAGTGTGATATTACATTATATGTCGGGGGTGTGGAAATGCGTGAGGGCGGGGTCGAGGCGGGCGAGCGTATCCGCATGGCGGTGCAAAAAAGCGGGCGCATGGCCGAGGACAGCATCGGTTTGTTGAAAAATTGCGGTTTGCATGTCGACCGCAGCAAGGACCAGCTTTTCTGCCGCATCAAGGAATTGCCGATTGATTTGTTGCTGGTGCGCGACGATGACATTCCCGGTTTCGTCGCTGACGGCATTTGCGACATCGGCATTGTCGGCGAAAATGTTTTTGCCGAAACGCAAAGCGGCGGCGGCGCAGGCGGGGCGATCATTCTGGAACGTTTGGGATTTTCGCGGTGCCGCCTGTCGATTGCCGTGCCCGAAAACGGCGGCATCGACGGCGTTGCCGCCCTGAACGGCAAGGCGGTGGCGACGTCGTACCCGCATTTGCTGCAGGCTTTTTTGAAAACCAACAATGTCGCGGCGCGCATATTGATGATGACGGGGTCGGTCGAGGTTGCGCCGCGGCTAAAGATTGCCGACGGCATTTGCGATATCGTGGCGTCGGGCGCGACGCTGACGGCCAACGGATTGCGCGAACTGACGGTCGTGTTGCCCAGCGAGGCTTTGCTGATCCGCGCGGCGCAGGCTTTGTCGCCGGACAAGGAAAAGACCGTGCAACGGTTGCTGGCGCGCATGCGCGGCGCGCTTCTGGCCGCCGACAGCAAATATATCATGCTTAACGCGCCGCGCGCCGCCGTCGAACGCATTACCGCCTTGTTGCCGGGGTGCGACGCGCCGACGATTATGGATTTGAACCGGCACGATATGGTGGCCATCCATGCCGTGTGCAAGGAAACGGTGTTCTGGGAAACCATGGAAAAATTGCAAGAAGCGGGGGCCAGCGCGATTCTGGTGCTGCCGATTGAGAAAATGACGGCATGACAATGCACATAATCGATTGGGCCGGCGCGACGGCGCCGCAGCGGCAGCAGGCTCTGGCGCGGCCAGCGATGGGGCGCGATGAAAGCGTGGCGCAAGCGGTGGCCGCGATTGTCGCCGATGTGCGGGCGCGCGGCGATGACGCGGTGCGCGATATCAATGCGCGGTTCGACCCCGCGTCACGGGAAAATCTGCGCGTCGGGGCGGATGAAATCGCCAGTGCCGTTGCGGGGCTGGATGCCGGTTTGCGCGCGGCGATAGACCGGGCGCGCGCCAATATCGCGGCCTTTCATGAAGCGCAAAGGCCGCAGGCCGTGCGCGTCGAAACCATGCCGGGCGTGATGTGCGAAATGACGTGGCGCGCGATGGAAAATGTCGGGCTTTACGTTCCGGGCGGCACGGCGCCTTTGCTGTCGACCGTGTTGATGCTGGCGATTCCGGCGCGGCTGGCGGGATGCGGGCGCGTGTTTTTGTGCACGCCGTCGCGCGGCGGCGTCATTCATCCTGCCATTCTGGCCGCGGCGCATTTGTGTGGCGTCGATGAAATTTATGGCGTCGGCGGCGCGCAGGCGGTGGCGGCGATGGCCTATGGCACGGCGACTATTCCCAAAGCCGATAAAATTTTTGGCCCCGGCAATGCCTATGTGACGACGGCCAAGCAAATGGTGGCGCAGGATGCAGGCGGCGCGGCCATCGATATGCCCGCCGGCCCTTCGGAGGTGATGATTATCGCCGGCGCGGGCGATAATCCGGCGTGGGTCGCGGCCGATATGCTGGCGCAGGCCGAACATGACGTGGTGGCGCAGGCGGTTCTGGTGACTACGGATGCGGATTTCGCGCGCGCGGTGGAAAAGGAAATTACGGCGCAGCTGGCGCAATTGCCGCGCCGCGAGATCGCCGCGCAGAGTTTGTCCCATGCGCGCGTTATTATCGTGCCCGATATGGCGGCGGCGATCGATGTGGCGAATGCCTATGCGCCCGAACATTTGATTATTCACGGCGACGATGCCGCGGCCTGCGTGCCGCACATCCGTCATGCCGGATCGGTGTTTGTCGGCGCGTGGACGCCGGAATCGGCGGGCGATTACGCCAGCGGGACCAACCATGTTTTGCCGACTTACGGCTATGCCCGCGCCTATGGCGGCGTCAATTTGTACAGTTTCATGAAAAGCATGACGGTGCAGCGGATAACGCCGCAGGGCTTGCGTAATCTGGGGCCGTCGATTATGGCGATGGCGGGGGCCGAAGGGCTGGATGCGCATGCGCGCGCGGTTTCGATGCGTTTGGAGACTATGTGATGGATTGGCTTTACGATATTATGCGGCCCGATTTGCGCGATCTCGCGGCCTATAGTTCCGCGCGCGGCGAAGCGGGCGGCTTTGTGCCGACCATCGGCATCGACGCCAACGAAATGCCGTGGCCGCCTTTTGGGCAGATCGCGGGTTTGCTCAACGCCGCCGGACGCGCGCCCAACCGCTATCCCGAAGCGCAACCGGCGGCGTTGCGCGCGCGGCTGGGGGCGTTGTGGAATGTGCCGGCGGAAAATATTCTTCTGGGGCGCGGCAGCGATGAAGGCATCGATATATTGATGCGTTTGCTGTGCCGCGCCGGTATCGACCGCGTCATGATATGCCCGCCGACTTATGGCATGTATAAGGTCGCCGCCGCGGTTCAGGGCGCCGCGGTCGATGCCGTGCCGTTGAACGGCGACGCCCAATTGGACATGCCGGCCGTTCTGGCCGCGTGCAGACCCGAAACCAAATTGATTTTCATCCCGTCGCCCAACGCGCCGATGGGGCATATGATGCGCCGCGACGACATTATTGCTTTGTGCCGCGCGCGCATGGGACAGGGCGTTGTCGTCGTCGATGAAGCCTATATCGAATTCAGCGATAATGCAGACGGCATGTTGCCCGATCTGGCCGCGCAGCCGAATCTGGTCGTGCTGCGGACATTGTCGAAGGCGCACGCGCTGGCGGGCGAACGGGTGGGGTGCGTCATCGCGGCCGCGCCGTTGATCGACATGCTGGGCAGGATCATCGCGCCCTATCCCCTGCCGCACAGCAGCGTGCAGGTCGCGCTGGATGCCCTGAATCCCAACGGGGTCGTGCAAAATGCCGAACGGCGGAAATTAATCGTCGCCGAACGGGCCCGCATGACGGCGTTGTTGCCGCAATCGCCGTGGATCAAGCGCGTGTTTCCCAGCGCGGCCAATTTCATTCTGGTGGAAACGACGGATGCCGATGCGTTTATGAAACATTGCCGCACCTATGGCATTCTGCCGCGCAACCGCGACACGGATATGCGCGGCGCGGTGCGGTTGTCTGTCGGCGCGCCCGCGGAAAACGACACGGTATTGCGCGCGCTGGGCGTCGCGGTGCCGGAACCGGAAAAGGCCGCGCTGCGCATGCCGCGTCTGTTCGGCATGCACCGCCGCACCAACGAAACCGAGATTGATGTCACGGTCGATCTCGACGCGCCGGGATTTATGGATATCGATACCGGCATCGGGTTTTTCGACCATATGCTGGCGCAGCTTGCCTCGCATGGCGGGTTCGGGCTGGTGTTCCGTTGCAAGGGCGATCTGCATGTCGACCAGCATCATTCGATCGAGGATTGCGCGTTGACATTGGGCATGGCGTTGAAAAACGCGTTGGGCGACAAGCGCGGCATCACGCGTTTCGGCTTTACCGCGCCGCTGGACGAAGCTTTGGCGCAGGCGGTGATCGACCTTTCGGGACGGCCCTATTGCCTGTTCGAAGGCGCGTTGCCGTCGCCGATGCTGGGCGATATGGGGGCCGATATGGTGCCGCATTTCTTTTATTCGCTGGCCATGGCGATGGCGGCGACCATTCACATCACCGTGCGCGGCGATAACGCCCATCATATGGTCGAAGCCTCGTTCAAAGCCACGGGGCGCGCCTTGCGGCAGGCGTTCCGGCGCGACAGCAGCGGCGAATTGCCGTCGACCAAGGGCGTGTTATGAGCGTTGCCGTCGTCGACAGCGGCGTTGCGAATATCGCGTCGGTGACGGCGGCGCTGGCGCGGCTGGGCGTCGATGCCGATGTAACGGCGGACGCGGCCCGGATAGGCGCGGCATCGCATGTCATTTTGCCCGGCGTCGGTTCCGCCGCCGCCGCCATGGCGCAACTGCGCGCCAAGGGGCTGGTCGATACATTGCGCGGGTTGACGCAGCCGGTCTTGGGCATTTGCCTTGGCATGCAATTATTGTTCGCGCATTCGCGGGAAAGCGGCGGCGTCGACGCGCTGGGCGTGATCGACGGCACGGTGGAAAAACTGCGCGGCGGGCCGGGCATGCCGGTGCCGCATATGGGGTGGAACCGGATTATGCCGCGCGGGCCGCATGCTTTGCTGCGCGGCGTCGATGACGGCGCGTTTGTCTATTTTGTGCACAGCTTCGCCGCGCCGGCGGGGCGCGACACGCTGGCCGTCTGCGATTACGGCGAGGCTTTCACCGCCGTTGCGGGACGCGATCATTTTTTCGGTTGCCAGTTCCATCCCGAACGGTCGGGCGAAACCGGCGCGCAAATCCTGAAAAACTTTTTGGACATGTGACATGGATATTTATCCCGCGATTGATTTGAAAGACGGTAAATGCGTGCGGTTGACGCAGGGCGATTTTGCCACGGCGAAAATTTACCGCGCCGATCCGGTGGCGCAGGCGCGCGAATTCGCGGCCGCCGGGGCGCGCTGGCTGCATATGGTCGATCTGGAGGGCGCGCGCGACGGGGCGATGCGCCATATGGATATTATCGAATCCATCGTGCGCGATGCCGGGTTGCAGGTGCAAACCGGCGGCGGCATCCGCGACGCCGGAACGGTCGACCGGTTGTTGCAGGCCGGCGTGGCGCGCGTCGTCGTCGGCAGTCTGGCGGTGCAGGATAAACCGACCGTGCGCGGATGGCTGAAAAGTTTCGGCAGCCACCGCATCGTGTTGGCGCTGGATGTCAAATATGCCGATGGCGAACCCGAAATCGTCACCCACGGCTGGCAAAGCGGCAGCCATCAATTGCTGTGGGATGTGCTGGATGCCTATGACGGTTACGGGTTGCGGCATGTGCTGTGCACCGATGTCGGGCGCGACGGCATGCTGGGCGGGACGAACCGCGCGCTCTATGCCGCCATGCGCGATCGCGCGCCCGCGCTGGAAATTATGGCGTCGGGCGGGGTCGACGGCGTCGATGATTTGCGCGCGCTGGCGCGGCAAGGCGTGGCGGCGGCCATCGTCGGCAAGGCGATTTACGAAAACCGCATCGACCTTGGGGACGCAATGGCACAGGTGCGCGATGCTGGCTAGACGCGTTATTCCGTGCCTCGATGTCAAAGACGGCCATGTCGTCAAAGGCGTGCAGTTCCGCAATCATGAAATTGTCGGGGATATCATCGATCTGGCCGCGCGGTATCGCGATGAGGGCGCGGACGAGCTGGTGTTTTACGATATCACCGCCAGCAGCGACGGCCGCGGCGTCGACCGTGGTTGGGTATCGCGCGTCGCCGCCATTCTGGACATTCCTTTTTGCGTCGCCGGCGGCATAAGGTCGATCGAGGATGCGCGCGCGGTGCTGGCGCGCGGCGCGGATAAAATCTCGATCAATTCGCCCGCGCTGGAAAACCCCGCGTTGATCGACGACATGGCGCGCGAATTCGGCAGCCAATGCGTCACCGTCGGCATCGACAGCCGAGAAGAAACCGGCGATTATTTGGTTTATCAATATACCGGCGATGTCGCCAAAACCGTGGCGGCGAAACGGCGCATGCTGGATTGGGCCGCCGAAGCGGCGCGGCGCGGCGCGGGCGAAATCGTTTTGAATTGCATGAACCAGGACGGTATGCGCCAAGGTTACGATATTGCACAGCTGCGCGCTTTGCGCGACGCCGTAAATGTGCCGATCATCGCGTCGGGCGGCGCGGGCGCCGTGGCGCATTTTGCCGACGTGTTCGAACGGGCGGGCGTCGACGGCGCGCTGGCGGCCAGCGTGTTTCACAAACGAATAATGACGATCGGCGACGTCAAACAGGCGATGCGCGAACGCGGCATCGCGGTGAGGGTGTGATGGAAATAGATCTGGATAAAGCTGATTGGGGCAAGGGCGACGGGCTGTTGCCCGCCATTGTGCAAGACGCGGTATCGGGCCGCGTGTTGATGCTGGGTTATGTCAATCGCGAGGCCGTGACGCAAACGCTGGCGACGGGGTTGGTGACTTTTTACAGCCGCAGCAAGCAACGGCTGTGGCAAAAAGGCGAAACGTCCGGCCATGCGTTGCGTTTGCGCGACATGCGCATCGATTGCGACAGCGACACGTTTTTGATGCTGGCCGATCCGCAAGGCCCGACCTGCCACACGGGAACGCAAAGCTGTTTCGGCGACGGCATCGCGCCGCAATGGGCGGTAATGGGCGATCTGGCCGCGACGATCAAAAACCGCCGCACCCATCCGGAAAAGGGCGGTTATACAGCGTCGCTGTTCGCCGCAGGATTGACGCGCATCGCGCAGAAAGTCGGCGAGGAAGGCGTGGAAACGGCCCTTGCCGCCGCGACGCGCGGGCCGAACCTTGCCGACGAAGCGGCGGATCTGCTGTATCATCTGCTGGTGCTGATCGAAGCGGCGGATATGGACATGGCGCAGGTGCTGGACGTGCTGCGCGCGCGGAAAAAATAAAGGCGGACATAAATGGATTACGAAAAAGAATTTGCCGGTTTTTTCAACCGCGCGGGCGATAGGGCGGGTCAAATCGCCCTGCGTTATTTCCGCGGCGCCTTGCCGGTCGATGAAAAGGCCGACCGGTCGCCGGTGACGCAGGCCGACCGCGATATCGAACAGGCGTTGCGCGATATGGTGGCGCGGGAATTTCCGGCCCACGGTTTTGTCGGCGAGGAATTCGGCGCAACCCGTGAAGATGCCGAATTCGTCTGGGTGGTCGACCCCATCGACGGCACGCGCGCCTTTATGACCGGCAAACCGTTGTTCGGCACCATTATCGGGCTGATGCATCGCGGCAAACCGGTGATGGGGTTGGTCGATCAGCCCTTCACGCGCGAACGGTGGCTGGGGGTTGCGGACAAGATTGCCTATCATAACAACGCGGTCATTCGCGTCGCGCCGCCGCGCGACCTTGCCGCCGCGCGGCTTTACACCGGTTCGCCCGACATGTTCCGCGGCGACGGGTTTGACGATTGGCTGCGCCTGTGCCGCGCCGCGCGGTGGCCGCAATATGGGTGCGATTGCTATGCCTATGGGCTGATGGCGATGGGGTGGGCCGATCTTGTGGTCGAACAGCAGCTGAAGATTTACGATGTCGCCGGCATTGTGCCCATTATCACCGGCGCGGGCGGTTTCGCGGGCGATTGGGCCTTGCAGGATGTCGGTTTCGGCTTTGACGGACGGTTTATCGCCGCCAGTTCCCGTGAGCTGGCGGTCGAGGCGGTCGCCATATTAAGTCTTTCGTTTGCGGGGGATTCGCGCTAGAAAGCCCCCAAATTCATGAAGCAACAGCAGCATGAAGGCCGTCGGGCATTGGGCCGGGCGGGACTTAATGAAGGGGCTTCGGCCCTGTAAGACAAGGAAAAGACATATGTTTCAGGTTTATCGTAAGGAAATGGATTGGGGCGGCCACAAACTGACCCTCGAAACCGGGCGCATCGCCCGCCAGGCCGACGGCGCCGTGATGGCGACCCTCGGCGGCACCACCGTCCTGTGCACCGTCGTCGGCGCGCAAAAACCCAAGGAAGGGCAGGATTTCTTCCCCCTGACCGTCAATTATCAGGAAAAAACTTTCGCCGCCGGTAAAATTCCGGGCGGTTATTTCAAGCGCGAAGGCCGTCCGACCGAAAAGGAAACGCTGGTCAGCCGCCTGATCGACCGTCCCATTCGTCCGCTGTTCCCCGAAGGCTATCTGTGCGACACGCAGGTGATCGCCACGGTATTGAGCCATGATCTGGAAAACGATCCCGATATCGTCGCCATGATCGGCTGTTCCGCCGCCTTGACCATTTCGGGCATTCCTTTCCTCGGCCCCATCGGCGCGGCGCGCGTTGGTTATAAGGACGGTCAGTTCCTGCTGAACCCGACCATGGCGCAACAGGAAGGCTCCAAACTCGATCTCGTCGTCGCCGGCACCAAAGAAGGCGTGTTGATGGTGGAATCGGAAGCGCATGAATTGACGGAAAGCGTCATGCTCGACGCCGTGATGTTCGGCCACAAGAATTTCCAGCCTGTCATCGATCTGATCATCGGTCTGGCGGAAATGGCGGCCAAGGAACCGCGCGATCTGCCGCCGCCCGCCTATGACAAAAAGGCTTTGCAGGCGCGTTTGAAGGCCGAAATCGGCGCGGACATCGCCGCGGCCTATAACGAAACCGCCAAGCAGGCGCGCTATGCCAAGCTCGACGCCGCCAAGGCCAAAGCCAAGGCTGCGATTGCCGCCGACGAATTCGCTCCCGGCCATGTCGCCGAAGGCATCGAACAGCTGCAATATGACCATGTCCGCGGCATGATTCTGGACAGCGGCAAGCGCATCGACGGCCGCGACACGAAAACAGTGCGCCCCATCGTGTGCGAAGTCGGCGTTCTGCCGCGCGCCCACGGGTCGGCCTTGTTCACGCGCGGCGAAACGCAGGCTCTGGTCGTCACCACGCTCGGCACCGGGCAGGATGAACAGATCATCGACGCGCTGACCGGCGATTATCGCGAACATTTCATGCTGCATTACAATTTCCCGCCCTATTCGGTCGGCGAAACCGGCCGCATGGGCAGCCCCGGCCGCCGCGAAATCGGTCACGGCAAATTGGCGTGGCGCGCGGTGCATCCGTTGCTTCCGGCCAAGGATAAATTCCCCTATACCATCCGCGTGGTGTCGGAAATCACCGAATCCAACGGGTCATCCTCGATGGCGACGGTGTGCGGTTCGTCCTTGTCGTTAATGGATGCGGGCGTTCCGATGCCGGCGCCTGTGGCCGGTATCGCCATGGGTTTGATCAAGGAAGATCGCGGCTTTGCGGTTTTGACCGATATTCTTGGCGACGAAGACCATCTCGGCGACATGGATTTCAAGGTTGCCGGTACGGAAAAAGGCGTGACGTCCTTGCAGATGGACATCAAGATTACGTCCATCACCGAGGAAATCATGCGCATCGCGCTGGGTCAGGCCCAGCAAGGCCGCATGCATATTCTTGGCGAAATGGCCAAGGCGATCAATACGGCCCGCGACGGCGTGAACCAGAATGCGCCGCGCATCACGACCTTCTCGGTGCCCAAGGATAAAATCCGTGAAATCATCGGCACGGGCGGCAAGGTCATTCGCGAAATTTGCGAAACCACGGGCGCCAAGGTCGATATCGAAGACGACGGCACGATCAAGGTCGCCGCGACCGATCAGAACGCCGCCGATGCCGCCATTAACTGGATCAAGGGCATCGTCGCCGAAGCCGAAGTCGGCAAGGTCTATGTCGGCAAGGTCGTAAAAGTCGTCGATTTCGGCGCTTTTGTGAACTTCCTGGGGTCGAAGGACGGGTTGGTTCATATCTCCGAAATCAAGCCGCAGCGCATCGACAAGGTTTCCGACTTCCTGAAAGTCGGCGATGAAGTTCGCGTCAAGGTTCTGGGCATGGACGACCGCGGCAAGGTTAAATTGTCGATGAAGGCCGTGGATCAGGCGACCGGCGAAGACCTGCAGAAAGCGGGTTAAATACGGTTGTTTTAAAGAAACCGGCGTTGCCGAAAGGCAACGCCGGTTTTGTTTTTTGCCTCAATATCTTGCAGGAATCCCTCAAGACCGTTAGCTTCTATCCGACACTTAAACGCCCAGCCCCGTCTTGCTATGAAAATTCTCGTTACCGTCAAACGCGTCATCGATTACAACGTCAAAATCCGCATCAAGGCGGATGGGTCGGGCGTCGAAACGCAAAATGTCAAAATGTCGATGAATCCGTTCGACGAAATCGCCGTCGAAGAAGCCGTGCGGCTTAAGGAAAAAGGCATCGCCAGCGAGGTCGTCGCGGTGACGTTCGGCCCGACGCAGGCGCAGGAAACGCTGCGCACCGCCATGGCGATGGGCGTTGATCGCGCGATTTATATTGCCGTCGAGGGCGAAATTCAATCATTGGGCGTCGCGCGCGCCTTGAAGAAAATTATCGACAAGGAACAACCCGGTCTTGTCATCATGGGCAAACAGGCCATCGATAACGACAGCAGCCAGACCGGCCCCATTCTGGCGGCCATGCTGGGCTGGCCGCAGGGCACCTTTGCGTCGAAGGTCGATATCGCGGGCGACAAGGCCCATGTCACGCGCGAAATCGACGGCGGGCTGGAAACCGTGGCGTTGAAACTGCCCGCCGTGGTGACGACCGATTTGCGGTTGAACGAACCGCGCTACGCGTCGCTGCCCAATATCATGAAGGCGAAGAAAAAGCCGCTGGAAACGATGACGCTGGCCGAACTGGACGTCGATGTGACGCCGACCTTGCAAGTGTTGAAAGTCGAACCGCCGCCGGTGCGCAAAGGCGGGATCAAGGTTCCCGATGTCGATACGTTGATCGACAAATTGAAGAACGAAGCCAAGGTGATCTGATATGACCACGCTTATTCTTGCCGAACATGATAACGCGCATTTGAAACCGTCGACGTTGCATACGATTGCGGCGGCGGCGAAATTGGGCGCGCCTGTTGCGGTTTTGGTCGCGGGGCAGAATTGCGCCGCCGTGGCGGCGGAAGCGGCGGCTGTTACAGGCATCGCCGAAGTCCTGCATGCCGACAACGCGGCCTATGCCAATTTTCTGGCTGAAAATGTCGCGGCGCTGGTCGCCAAACTTGCGCCGTCTTATGCGCATATCCTTGCGCCCGCGACAAGCTTCGGCAAAAACATTTTGCCGCGCGCGGCGGGGTTGTGCGATTGCGCCGTAGTGTCGGACATCATCGCGATTGAAGGCACCGATACATTCGTGCGCCCGATTTATGCGGGCAACGCCATTGCTACGGTCAAATCGACAGACAAAATCAAATTCATCACCGTGCGCAGCACCGCGTTCGACGCGGCGACGGCGACGGGCGGCAATGCGGCGGTCAAGGCCGTCGATGGCGCGGGCGATGCGGGGTTGTCGGCTTTCGTCGGGGCGGAATTGTCGAAATCGGAACGGCCCGAATTGACGGCGGCGCGTATTGTCGTGTCGGGCGGGCGCGGCGTCGGGTCGGGCGAAAATTTCAAAATGGTGATCGAGCCTTTGGCCGACAAGCTGGGCGCCGCTGTGGGCGCGTCGCGCGCCGCGGTCGATGCGGGCTATGTGCCGAACGATTATCAGGTCGGGCAAACCGGCAAGGTCGTCGCGCCGGATTTATATATCGCCGCCGGCATTTCGGGCGCCATTCAGCATCTGGCCGGGATGAAGGGCAGTAAAGTGATCGTCGCGATTAACAAAGACCCCGACGCGCCGATTTTCGCGGTGGCCGATTATGGGATTGTCGGGGATTTGTTCGATGTCGTTCCGGCGTTGACGTCGAAACTTTGACGTTCATCCTCTTATCATCGTGCGGCTGGCGCGGCGTTCGTGGAGGATCAGGTAAACGCCTGACCCGATGATGATAGCCGATCCCATGACCAGCCATATATCGGGCCTGCTGTCCCAGATCAAATAACCGAGAAAAGCGCCCGTCAGCATCTGGGAATAATGGAACGGCGCGACGGCGGCGGCGGGCGCGTTTTTATAGGCCTGCGACATCAGGGCCCAGCCGATGCTGGCCAACGCTCCGGATCCGCAGATTTCAAGAAAGACCGGCGGCGTCATGGCCGGAAACCCGCCGCCCGCGCAGGCCACGGCGCCCGCGATCAGTAAAACAGAACGCGGGTAAAAAGCGGTACATTCGCTGCTTTCGTTGCGCGACACCACGCGCAGGGTCAGCATTTGTGCGGCGGTGCCCAGCATGCTGAGCGCGGCCGCGCCGTAATAAATCCACGCGTCGTGGTGGCGGACGATCGTCACCGGGTTGAGCGCGACGATGACGCCTGCAAAACCGACGACAATGGCGGTGGCGCGGCTGATGCCCAGATGTTCTTTCAGGAACAGGGCGGCGAGGCTCGCCACCGTCATCGGCGTCATGAAAGCAACGGCGTACAGCTTGACCAGAAGCATATGCGGCAACGCCACAAGCCAGAACACGAAGGCCGAGCATTGGCAAATGCCCAGCGCGAGCAGCCCCGTCCATTTATGCGGTTGTAATTTGCGCACCTGGCCGCGCAGTGCCGCGATTACGAACAGAACCATCATGCCGCTGATCCCGCTGATCAGCATGGCCTCGCCTTCGGATGCGCCCGCTGTGCGGGCCAGCTTCAGCAGCGCATCGCTGATCGACCACAGCGTGAACCCCGTCAGGGCAAAGGCGGCGGCGCGGGCATAGTGGTGGGTGGTGGCGGACACGGGGGTAGGGACGGGTTGGTTTGAATTGTGTTGGTTACGTGAATAATGCGGCGAAAGCGAGAGGAAAGCCCGATAAAAAAGGGCGCCTTGCGACGCCCTTTTCTTGTGACAGGCGGGAAGAACCTCAGGCGAACAGTTTGACGTAGGTTGTCAGCAACGCCTTCAGTTTTTCCTCGGTTTCCGGTTTGATCTGCTTGTCGTTGCGGACGGCTTCCAGAATGGCGGTGCCGGCGGTGCGCAATTCGTGCAGCAGGCCCTTTTCGAAACGTTGCACGTCTTCGACCTTGATGGTGTCGAGATAGCCTTTGACGCCCGCATAGATTACGCAGACCTGTTCTTCGACCGCTTGCGGCGCGTATTGCGGTTGTTTCAGCAGTTCGGTCAGGCGGCGGCCGCGGGCCAGCAATTTCTGCGTCGTGGGGTCGAGGTCGGACGAAAACTGCGAAAAGGCTTCCATTTCGCGGAATTGCGCCAGCTCCAGCTTGATGGAACCCGCGACCTGCTTCATCGCCTTGATCTGGGCTGCCGAACCGACGCGGCTGACCGACAGGCCGACATTGATGGCCGGGCGCACGCCCTTATAAAACAAGCCGGTTTCAAGGAAGATTTGCCCGTCGGTGATCGAAATCACATTGGTCGGGATATAGGCCGACACGTCACCCGCCTGGGTTTCGATCATCGGCAAGGCGGTCAACGACCCGCCGCCGTGGTCGTCATTCATTTTCGCCGCGCGTTCCAGCAGGCGCGAATGCAGATAGAACACGTCGCCCGGATAGGCTTCGCGGCCTGGCGGGCGGCGCAGCAGCAGCGACATCTGGCGATACGCCACGGCCTGTTTCGACAGATCGTCGTAAACGATCAGCGCGTGCATGCCGTTGTCGCGGAAAAATTCGCCCATTGCGCAGGCGGTATAGGGCGCCAGAAACTGCAACGGCGCGGGTTCCGACGCCGTGGCGGCGACGACGATGGAATATTCCATCGCGCCGGATTCTTCGAGCGTTTTGACAATCTGCGCCACGGTCGAGCGTTTCTGCCCGATGGCGACATAAATGCAGTACAGTTTTTTGGATTCGTCCGCGCCTTTATTGACGGCTTTTTGGTTGATGAAGGTGTCGAGGACGACGGCGGTTTTGCCGGTCTGGCGGTCGCCGATGATCAATTCGCGTTGGCCGCGGCCGATGGGAACCAGCGCGTCGATGGCCTTGATGCCCGTCTGCATCGGTTCCGACACCGATTTGCGCGGGATGATGCCGGGGGCTTTGACTTCCACGCGCGTCAGCTTGACATCCGTCAGCGGGCCTTTGCCGTCGATGGGGTTGCCCAGCGCGTCGACGACGCGGCCCAAAAGGCCTTTGCCGACGGGGGCTTCGACGATGGCGCCGGTACGCTTGACGGCGTCGCCTTCGCGAATGCCGCTGTCCTGGCCGAAAATGACGACGCCGACATTGTCGGTTTCAAGGTTCAGGGCCATGCCTTTTTCGCCGCTGGCGAATTCGACCATTTCCCCGGCGCAGACATTGTCCAGCCCGTAAACGCGCGCCACGCCGTCGCCGACAGACAGAACCTGTCCGACTTCCGCCATTTCGGTGGGCATGTCGAAGCCGGCGATCTGCTGTTTAAGAACCGAGGAAATTTCCGAAACCCGAATATCCATGAAAGAAGCTCCTTGCCGTGTTGGTATCGTTGTTATGCCGCGCCTGCGAGCAATGCCCGTTCAAGCCGTTCAAGCCGTGATTTGATGGACGCGTCGATAAGATTTGACCCGATTTTGACGATGACGCCGCCCATGATCGAGGCGTCCTGCGTGACCGTCAATTCGACTTTGCCGCCCAGCGCCCGAGCTATCGCGGATGTCAGCGCGTTATGTTGTTCCGCGGTCAGGGCGTGCGCCGCCACGGCGGTAACCCGATGTTCACCGCGGTGGGTGGCGACGATGTCGAGATAATCCTCGATCATCAGGGGCAAAGCGGACAGGCGGCGGTTCAGCGCGACGCGGCGCAAAAACTGGGCGGTCAAGGCGTTAAGACCCGCGATAGCGGCAACGCGGTCGGCGGCCGCCGCCATTTCATCGTTGGTTAAGCGCGGATCGGTGGCAATGGCGCGCCATTCGGGGCATTCCTGCCATATGGTGCGCAAACCGCGCATATCGGCGTCGACGGCATCTGCGGCCTTTTGTTCGGCGGCAAGATCATACAGCGCGCCGGCGTAACGGCGGGCCAAAATAGCTTCTTCGCCGATAATCGGGGTCTTTGTCGCGGGAGACAGGGCGGGTGTTTGTGACACGAGGCGGGCTTCCGGATGGGTTCTTGGACAATGGCGGGTTCCAGATAGCAAAGCGGCGCGCCTTATGCAACTGAACTTCGCGTTTTTATTAAGGATTTAATAGGACATATCGGGTATTTTCGCCGGGCTTTGGCTAAAAATCTTGCCCCCGGTCATTTGCGGGCTTATAGGCAGGGCGGTTGTTTCTTTTTTTACGGGTTTTCCATGATTGATCTCGCTTTCCAGACGCTCGATCCTGCGGCGACGCAGAAACTGCTGGCCGACATTGCCGACGACATCGCGCCCGTCACTTTAACCGACGGCAAGGTGATTGCGCAGGTCGCAGACCTGCCTTTTTACGACGAATTCAAATTTTACGCTTTGTCCGACACTGCGCTGCCCGCGCCCAATACGCGCTATATCCTTTATAAACCCGGCGATGTCAGCCTGTTGAACTGGACCAACGAACCGATTTACAGCGTCAACGAACGCGCGCCGATCAAGATCGACCGCAAGACTTGCATCCCTTACGCCAAATTCTTTTTCCATTATGTGCGCGGGCAATTGGGCCGTTTCATCATTGTGGAAAAACCCGACGAAGTCGTCTGGCTTGCCAATGCTAACGACAAGGAAAAAGCCGACGTGGCGGCGCGCCTGATGCCGGTGACATACAAAGGCATTGGCCGCGATAATCTGATCACGCTGACGGCGACGGTCGTGTTCAAAAACGCCCTGTTCAAAACCGACATCAAGATTGCGCCGTTCGAAATGGATGTGTTCGACCCCGAAGTCGGCGCGCCCGAACATTTCACCATCGGCCAGATGAAATTGACCAACGAAGATTTGTTGTTGGAAGATTTGAATGTGCCGGTCGACCCGCCGCCGGGCGAATTCGGCTGATACCGGCACGATAATCCATAACATGATTGTGATGCCGTGACCCCTGCCGCGCGCCTTCAAGCCACGATTGAATTGCTGGAAAGCATTGCCGCGACGCCACGGGCCGCCGATGCCTTGACGTCGGCCTATTTCCGCGCGCGGCGTTATATGGGCAGCAAGGATCGCGCCGCCGTGTCGACGCGGCTTTATACCGTGATGCGGCATCAGGCGCGGCTGGATTGGTGGTTGGAACGCATAATTGAGCGATCTAATTCTTGTCATCCCGGCGAAGGCCGGGATCCAGAAAATGGGCCTACACAAACGGAAAAGGCAGAACTGGATTCCGGCTTACGCCGGAATGACAGGCTATGCCGCCTGCGCGCGCTGGCATGGATGGTGTTGGGCGAAAACACGGCGGCAAAGACGGTCGATGAATTGTGCAGCGGCGGCAAATTCGCGCCCGCGGTTTTGTCGGACGCCGAACGCGATTTTTTGGGTAAAATTGACGGCGGCACGGTTGAACATCCGGATATGCCGGACGATGTGCGCGTCGAATGCCCGCCGGACGTCGCGCCGA
Source organism: Alphaproteobacteria bacterium (assembly GCA_028866275.1). GTDB lineage: Bacteria > Pseudomonadota > Alphaproteobacteria > UBA9219 > UBA9219 > CAIXLI01. The sequence goes on along the minus strand of JAGWIK010000003.1, from coordinate 108,289 downwards.
TTTTGCGCGAAAAATTCAGTGCGAATTTCATGCGTGAAATGCGCGCGATGCTGGAACCCGCGCCGCTTGATCTGCGCGTCAATATTTTGAAGGCGACGCGCGACGATATTCTGGCGCAATTGCAACAGGCCGGGTTCCGTGCCGAACTATGCGCCCTGTCGCCGTGGGGCGTGCGCGTGTTCGACCGGCCCGCGTTGAATGCGTTGCCGATGCTGAAAGAAGGCTTGGTCGATATTCAGGATGAAGGGTCGCAAATGATCGCCGCCGTCGTGGATGCGCGGCCGGGCGAACGTATCGTCGATTTTTGCGCGGGCGCGTGCGGCAAGACTTTGGCCATCGCGGCGACGATGCAGAACACGGGGCGCATCGTCGCCTGCGACGTGATGGCGGGCAGGTTAAAAGCGGGTGCCGAACGGTTGCGCCGCGCCGGCGTGCAGAATGTCGAAACACGCGTGTTGTCCAGCGAACGCGATCCGTGGGTGAAAAAACATAAAACCAGTTTCGACCGCGTCCTGGTCGACGCCCCGTGCGGCGGCACGGGTACATGGCGGCGTAACCCCGATGCGCGGTGGCGCGCCTTGGGGCCGGGGCTGGAGGCATTGGTCAAAACGCAAGGCCAGATTCTGGACAGCGCGGCGCGCCTGGTGCGGCCCGGCGGGCGGTTGATTTATTCGACCTGTTCGTTGATGCCGGATGAAAATGAAAATCAGATCGCCGCGTTTTTGGCGACGCATGCGGATTTCACGCTTGAACCTTGCGGGCTGGACGGGGCCGATTATCTGGCTCTGACGCCCGCCAAACACAATACGGACGGGTTTTTCGCCGCCGTGATGCGGCGCGCCAACCCTTTGGCAGACAAAGATAAAGCCGATTAACGCGTAATTTACCCCGTGTTAATGTTTCGGTGATTTAATGAAAATGTAGTCAAAATTATTTTTATTGATGGAGGTTGATATGTTGTCTCCAGTTGTTGATCAAGCTTCTGCCAAGGGTAAATTCGCCCCTCCTGTGGCCGTGCCTGTGGGCTATGCGGCCTTGGATTTGGCTGGAGGCCGGTTGGTGGGCAGTATCGATATGGGGCGTAGGCAAAAAGCTCCCTCATCTGGCCCCATGCACCGCAAGGGAATGACCCTGGGGTGATGCGATCTTGCCGTTGATGTGTTTTGCTGCATGAAGCGCGCCGTTGGCGCGCTTTTTGTTTGTGGGGTTCAAGATATTTGTAAAGTCCATCATTTCGGTGTCGCGCAGGCCTGTCCCCCGAAAAGCCGTTTTCTGCGTTGTTCGATAAAAAAGCCCAACAAAAAACCGCAGCAATTGCTTGCTGCGGTTTTGGTTATTGAAAACCGGTTGCGATTACGCCGTGCCGTTTTTCTTGTCGTCTTTGACTTCGCTGAATTCGGCATCGACGACGCCGGGTTCGGCCGCCGCGCTTTCGCCGCCCGGGGCTGCGCCAGCCGCGGCGCCTTCCTGCTGCGCCTTGTACAGCTGTTCGCCCAGTTTCATCGACACCTGCGTCAACGCGTCGGATTTCGCCTTGATGGCCGCGGCGTCGCCGCTGTCCAGAACGGCTTTCAGGTCGGCAATCGCGCTTTCGATCGCGGATTTATCCGCGGCCTGCACCTTGTCGCCCAGCTCGGCCAGCGTCTTTTCGCTTTGGTGGATCAGGCTGTCGGCCTGATTGCGGGCGTCGACGGCTTCGCGGCGTTTCTTGTCCTCGGCGGCGTTGGCCTCCGCTTCCTTGACCATGCGTTGAATGTCGGCATCCGACAACCCGCCCGAGGCCTGGATGCGGATCTGCTGTTCCTTGCCCGTCGCCTTGTCCTTGGCGGTGACGCTGACAATGCCGTTGGCGTCGATGTCGAAGATAACTTCGATCTGCGGCACGCCGCGCGGCGCGGGCGGAATGCCCATCAAATCGAACTGGCCCAGCATTTTGTTGTCGGCGGCCATTTCACGTTCGCCCTGAAATACGCGGATGGTCACGGCGTTCTGGTTATCCTCGGCGGTTGAAAACACTTGCGATTTCTTGGTCGGAATCGTCGTGTTGCGGTCGATCAGGCGCGTGAACACGCCGCCCAGCGTTTCGATGCCGAGCGACAAAGGCGTGACGTCGAGCAACAGCACATCCTTGACGTCGCCCTTCAACACGCCGGCCTGAATGGCGGCGCCGACGGCCACCACTTCGTCCGGGTTGACGCCGCGATGCGGTTCGCGCCCAAAGAATTGTTTGACCGTTTCGATGATTTTTGGCATGCGCGTCATGCCGCCGACAAGGATGACTTCATCAATGTCGCTGGCTTTCAGACCGGCGTCTTTCAATGCCTGCTTGCACGGTTCGACGGTTTTCTGCACCAATTCATCGACCAGCGCTTCCAGCTTGGCGCGCGTCAGCTTGATCGACAGATGCTTGGGGCCGGATTGGTCGGCGGTGATGAAAGGCAGATTAACTTCGGTCTGCATCGATGAAGACAATTCGATCTTGGCCTTTTCCGCCGCTTCTTTCAGGCGTTGCAGCGCCAGCTTGTCGGCGCGCAGGTCGATGCCCTGTTCTTTTTTGAATTCGTCGCACAGGAAATCCATCACGCGGCTGTCGAAATCTTCGCCGCCGAGGAAAGTGTCGCCGTTGGTCGATTTGACTTCAAACACGCCATCGCCGATTTCCAGAACGGAAACGTCGAACGTGCCGCCGCCAAGGTCATAGATCGCGACCGTGCCGGATTTCTTCTTTTCCATGCCATAGGCCAGCGCGGCGGCGGTCGGTTCGTTGATGATGCGCAGGACTTCAAGGCCCGCGATTTTGCCCGCGTCCTTGGTGGCCTGACGCTGGCTGTCGTTGAAATAAGCGGGAACCGTGATCACGGCCTGCGTGACTTTTTCGCCCAGATAAGCTTCGGCGGTTTCTTTCATCTTCATCAGAATGAAGGCCGATACTTCCGACGGGCTGTAATTCTTGCCGCCGCCTTCGACCCATGCGTCGCCGTTGGAATTCTTGACGATCTTGTACGGCATCAGGCCGATGTCTTTTTGCACCATCGGGTCGTCGAAACGGCGGCCGATCAGGCGTTTGATGGCATACAGCGTGTTGGCGGGGTTGGTGACGGCCTGACGCTTGGCGGCCTGCCCGACCAGACGTTCGTCGCCATTGGTAAAGGCAACGATCGACGGGGTGGTGTTCGCGCCTTCCGCGTTATGGATAACGGTGGTTCCCGAACCTTCCATGACCGCGACGCATGAATTGGTGGTGCCGAGGTCGATGCCGATAACTTTTGCCATTTTATTTTTCTTCCTTATCTTACAAATGGTTGGCGTTTCATTCATTAACGCCTCAAACAACAATATAGGGATGATTTCGGTAGGTGCAAGACAGGGGAATACAAAAGATCGTCCTGCAAGGCTCTCTTCACCCAAAATTCGCTTTCTAGCCGTGGCCCCGGCGGGAATCCATGCGCTCTTGATCGAAACTTCGTAATAAAATATCTATGGGGGCCTTCGTATAAAAGGAAAAACGTGAATCAAACACAATCGAAGACTGACAAGCCCGCCTTGCATGTTGCCTTCGGCGTCGATCGTTCGTACCTGCCGCCCATGGGGGCGGCCATCGCTTCCATCGCTCGCGCCAACCCGGAACTTGCAATCATTTTCCATGTCATGGCCACGGGATTTTCTTCCAGCGACAAAGACGAGCTGACTCGGTTCGCGCAGCGTCAGGGAATGGATATCCGCTGCCATGACGTCGACGATGTCCTGCTGGCGCGACTTCCAGATCCCGACGCCTATACCCGCGCGATATATAATCGTTTTCTCATATGCGACGCTTTGGCCGGCATCGCGTCCAAAGTTTTGTATCTGGACGCCGATATCATATGCACGGGCAAACTGGCGGAACTTGTCTCGCTGGACATGGAGGGCAAGGTTGTCGCCGCCGTTCCCGATGTCGAACAGGAGCGTCGCAAACAGGCGGCCGGGTTGCCTGAAAATGCCGTCTATTTCAATTCGGGCGTTCTTTACATCGATGTTGAAAAATGGAACGAACGCGGTCTGACAAATATCCTGATTAAAACGCTGGCCGAGAATTACGGGCGGTTCTCAATGCTCGATCAGGATGCCCTCAATGTCGTTCTGGCTGAAACCGTCCTGCTCCTGCCGCGTAAATGGAATGTGCTAATCGATCATTTCCCGGTTGGCGGCGACACGGTCTTTATCCATTACGCCGGCGGCAAACCGTGGCAGGAATGGAGCCAGACCTATCAGGAACCGCGTTTTGCAAAAGCACTGGCCGCTACGCCGTGGGCCAGCTGGCGCTACGTTCCCCTGAACCGCAAACAAAGAAACAAGCAGGCCCAGCATCTGATACGCCGGGGCCGCATCTTCGCGGCCCTGCGTGCCTATGCCCTGTTCATGGGTACGCCAAAGAAGCTAAATAACCGCGCGCTTGCGCACCAAAACCGAACCGGCGCCCTTCAGCCGCTGCCCGGGCTGGGCGACATGATCTGGCTTTTGCCCGCCCTGCGTGCCATCGCGGCGACCAGCGAGGGAAGCAGCCTTACGCTTCTGGCCAAATCTTCGGCACTGGCGGGCCCGCTGCTAGCTGATGACCCGGCTTTTACCTCCATTCTGACCCTGCCGCACAAGCGGGGCATGGCCGGGCTTTTCACTAATCTGGCGGAAACATGGCTGACCCTGCGGCGGGCGCGGCTGAAGCGCCTGTTCGTCCTGCATCACAGCCCGCGCTATCGCGTGCTGGCCTATTTGGCCGGCATCCGCGAAGTCATTGCCTATCCACCCAAGCTGGCGGAATCGTCGGCCAACGGCTGGGAAAAAAGTCTGACCTTGCTTGGTTGGCTGGGCATCGCCGTGCCCGACCGCCATTCGTACCTGATCCGCCAGCCCGCACAGACCGCGGCCGCGCGGCAGAAATTCGCAGCCTATCCGCGCCCGTGGGTTATTGTGGCCCCCGGCGCGTCGGAACCGGCGCGGCGTTGGCCACTGGATTACTTCGCGCAAGTCGCCGATGCGCTGATTGAAGCGCACGGCGGCACGATCTTCCTGACCGGCGCGCCGAATGAAGCCGAGATCGTTGCACGCGCGCACGCTTTATGCCGTCACCGGGGCCAGATCATTCCGACGGTCGGACTCGACTTCGCCTGTTTCCTTGGCCTGATCACCGAAAGCGAGGGGCTTTTGGGCAACGACAGCGGCCCGGCCAATGTTGCCGCCGCGCTTGGTGTTCCGGCTTTTGTTTTGTGCGGTACCAGCACGCCGGCGCTGCATTCGCCGCATCTGCATTTGATCATGCCCGACCTGCCGCCGGAACGGGCGCAAGGCATGGAGGCGATCAGCGTTGATGGCGTGTTAAATTTTATGCGCGATAAAATTTAGCTAGTTAAGCGGTCGTATCGACATGGGGCGCGGCGGCAGGGCTGCCCTTGGAAACGGCGACCAGCGCTTCGCGCAGCAAACGGTCATGAATGACATATCCCGCCTGCATGACCTGCACGACAGTGCCGGGGGGATGATCGGCGCTTTCGATCTCGGCCATGGCGCGGTGAAAATTGGGGTCGAAGGGTTGGCCGACAGGATCGATTTTCTTGATGCCGAACTGGGCCAGCGTGTTGGCCAATTGGCGTTCGGTCGCTTCGATGCCGGCGATTAGATTTTTGACGCCTGCGTCGGCGCTGTCCTTGGGCGCGGCTTCCAGCGCGCGCACGAAATTGTCGGAAACATTCAGCATTTCCTTGGCAAAATTGGCCACGGCATATTTCGATGTTTCTTCGCGTTCCTTTTGCGCGCGGCGGCGCGTGTTTTCGGCGTCGGCCATTTCGCGCAGCGCGCGGTCTTTCAATTCGGCGACTTGCCGTTCCAGTTCGGCGATGCGCGCGGCATCGGTCATAGCCGTATCGGGCGCGCCGGCATCGGCGGCATTTTCCGTTTCGGTTTCGGGCATTTCTTGTTTCTGGGCTTCGGTCATTATTCGGTTCCTTTTGTCCTGAGCCTTGTATCCGCCAAAGGCCGTGCATGCAACATAGGATCTCATCAAGTCAAATCAATGCCCCAAAGCCGCTCTTTTTGCAATGCAGCAATGCGAAAAACTAAACTCTTGTTAATTCTGACGGGTTTATAATCGCGGCTATGACCGTGCCTGATCATTTGCTGTGGGCAAAGAAATATCCGGCCTCCGTCGATTGGAGCGCGGAAATCCCCGCGCATCCGCTTTACGCGATTCTCGACGACGCGGTGCGCGATTACCCCGATCATGTCTTTATCGATTTTCTGGGCAAGACCTATACCTATCGCGACACGGCGGATTTTGTCGCGCGCGCGGCGCGCGGGTTGCAGAATCTGGGCGTGGCCAAGGGCGACCGCGTCGGCTTGTTATTGCCCAATTCGCCTTATTATATCTTTTTGTATTTCGCCGCGTTGAAGATCGGCGCGGTGGTGGTGAATTTCAACCCGCTTTACGCCGTCAAGGAAATCGAAAAACAGGTGCACGATTCCGGATGCCGCGTTATGGCGACCATCGATATGCCGCAGATATACGGCAAGCTCGCGCCGTTGCTCGGCGCGTCGTGCCTTGAAAAAATTATTGTCGGGCGCATGCAGGATATTTTGCCGTTCCCGTTGTCCTGGCTTTATCCCGTCGTCAAATATCGCGACATCGTTTCGGTCGACGACGATGTTCACAATATCGATTTTTTTACCCTTGTCACCAATGACGGGGCCTATACGCCGGTCGACATCGACCCCGCGCGCGATCTGGCGGTGCTGCAATATACGGGCGGCACGACCGGCGTGCCCAAGGGGGCGATGCTGACGCACGCCAATTTGTCGGTCAATGTGGTGCAGGCGCGCAACCTGTTTCCCGGCGTGGTGCCGGGACAGGAAGTGATGCTGGGCGTGTTGCCGTTTTTCCATGTGTTCGCGATGACGGCGGTGTTGAACGTCACGGTGTTATTGGGCGGCAGGCTGGTTGTGTTGCCGCGTTTCGATTTGGCGCAGGTTATCAAGACCATCGACAAAAAACGCCCGACCCTGTTTCCCGCCGTGCCGACCATTTACACCGCGATCAACCATTACAAGGATTTGAAGCGGTATAATCTAAAGAGCATCAAATATTGTTTTTCCGGCGGCGCGCCCTTGCCGGTCGAGGTCAAGCGCGATTTCGAGCGATTGACCGGATGCGTGCTGGTCGAAGGATACGGGTTGTCGGAAACCTCGCCGGTGGTGTCGTGCAACCCGGTTGACGGCGAAAATAAAACCGGGTCGATAGGTTTGCCCGCGCCGGGCACTCTTATCGAAATTGTCAGCCTCGAAGACAAAAAAACCGTGCTGCCGCAGGGCGAAACCGGCGAAGTGTGCATCCGCGGGCCGCAGGTCATGGCGGGTTATTGGCGTCAGGCGCAGGAAACCGCGATGGTAATGGATGAAACGCCGGACGGTGTGCGGCTGCATACCGGCGATGTCGGATATATGGATGCCGACGGTTATACTTTTATTGTCGACCGCATCAAGGATATGATCGCGGCGGGCGGGTTCAAGGTCTATCCGCGCCATGTCGAGGAAGCGATTTATGAACATCCCGCCGTCGAGGAATGCATCGTGGCGGGCGTTCACGACGATTATCGCGGCCAGACGGTCAAGGCTTTTATCAAATGCCGCGACGGGCAAAGCGTGACGGCGGAAGAATTAAAGGCGTTTTTAAAAGATAAATTATCGCCGATCGAAATGCCGAAAATCATCGAATTCCGCACCGCGCCTTTGCCGAAAACCTTGATCGGCAAATTGTCGCGCAAAATGATTCTGGAAGAGACGGCAAAATAAGGTCAAGCGGGAACATGATGCGGCAGCGGGTGTCGCCGGATGTCGCGTGGCCGGTTTTGTATCATGCTTCGTTTGTCGGTGTGGCCCCGGTGTGTCAGGGCATAAAATGGTAAAGCGGGCTGCCCCGCGCCCTGATGATGAATTGCGTAGCCCGCCGGCCGTGACGTGACGATGTGGTCCCGTTCAAGAACGGCCATTTTTCGCAGGAACTCTTCGCATGTCAGCTCGTTGATATACAGGCCGGGTATCGGGCGCATAAACGAAGAAAGAGCCAGATTATATTTGCGTCTGGCATCATTGATCTCGCCCAGAAGAACGCTTCCCGCGATTTCCTCCGCGGCGGGCATGAATTCCAGAACTGTGGTGCGAAATCCTTTGAACATGGTCTTTCCCCGCGAAAAGAGATGCCGCGCTTGTATCATGAAGCGGGTTGGCTGATAAGATCATTTTTGTTGATTCGCATGCCCGGGGTTTTTCATGTCTTCTGCCACGCCTCATCCTTTGACGTCGTCGCGCTGTGGCGCTCTGGCGGGCGATATCGCGCCGCCCGGCGATAAAAGCATTTCCCATCGCAGCATCATGCTGGGCGGCATCGCCCATGGCGTCACCACGGTGCGCGGCCTTTTGGAAGGCGAAGATGTGCTGGGCACGGTCGCGGCGTTGCGCGCCATGGGCGCGGACATTCGCAAAGACGATGACGGCGTGTGGCATGTCGCGGGCGCGGGGTTGGACGCGCTGCACGCGCCGGACGGCGTTCTGGACATGGGCAACAGCGGCACGTCGGCGCGGCTGTTGATGGGGCTGGTGGCGACGCGGCATTTTGCCACGCGGTTCGACGGCGACGCGTCGTTGCGCAAACGGCCCATGGGGCGCGTGATCGAGCCTTTGTCGCGCATGGGCGCGCGCTTCGACAGCGTGGACGGGCGCATGCCCTTGACCGTTTTGGGCGCGGCGCATCCGCAAGCTTTGACCTATGAATTGCCGGTAGCCTCGGCGCAGGTTAAATCGGCCATTTTGCTGGCAGGGCTGGGGTGCGACGGTGTGACGACCGTTATTGAAAAAACGCCGACGCGCGACCACAGCGAAAACATGCTGCGCGGTTTCGGCGCGCAGGTCGTCGTGGAAAAAAATACCGGCGGCGCGGATGTGATATCCGTCACCGGCAAGCCGCGGCTGGCGGCACAGGATATTACCGTGCCCGCCGACCCCAGTTCGGCGGCGTTCCCTTTGGTCGCGGCGCTTTTGTGTCCGGGGTCGCGGGTGGTGTTGCGCGGCGTCGGGGTCAATCCGCGCCGCGCCGGCTTGTTTGCGGTATTGCGCGCGATGGGCGCGAGCATTGTCTATGACAATCCGCGTGACGAAGGTGGCGAACCGGTGGCGGATATGATCGTGTCGGCCAGCGCGTTATCGGGCATCGACGTGCCGCCCGATATTGCGCCCAGCATGATCGATGAATATCCGGTTCTGGCCGTGGCGGCCGCCTGCGCACAGGGCGTCACGCGCATGCGCGGACTTGGCGAATTGCGCGTCAAGGAAAGCGATCGTCTGGCTCTGATGGCGGAAGGTCTGGCGCAATGTGGCGTGCGGGTCGACATCGACGGCGATGATTTGATCGTGCACGGCACGGGCGCGCCGCCCGCAGGCGGCGTCACGGTAGCGACCGCCATGGATCACCGCATCGCGATGAGCTTTATGGTTTTGGGATTGCGCAGCGCACAGCCGGTGCGTATCGACGACGGCAGCTTTATCGCCACCAGTTTCCCCGGTTTTACCGGCATGATGAATAAGTTGGGGGCAAAGATAGAGGCAAGCAGCTAAAAAGCCTGCCCGCGTTTCAAAAGCGTCGGGAACGTCTTGAGGATAATGACGATATCCAGCCACAAATTCCAGTTGCGCGCGTACCAGGCTTCCAGCGCGACGCGTTCCTTGAAACTCAACTGGCTGCGGCCGCTGACCTGCCATGGGCCGGTGATGCCGGGACGCACGGATTCGTAGAAACTGAAATCCTCGGCATACAGATTTTCCTGCCCCGGCATGCAGGGGCGTGGCCCGACCAGGCTCATATCGCCTTTGATAACGTTGATAAGTTGCGGTAATTCGTCAAGGCTGGTCTTGCGGATGAAAGCCCCGACGCGCGTCACGCGCACGTCGTTTTTAAGTTTCTGGTATTTTGTCCATTCCTCGACGGCGTCCGGATTTTGTTTCAGGTATAAATCAAGCGCTTCGTCGGCATCGATGCGCATCGACCGGAATTTATAGCATTGGAATAACATGCCGTTGCGTCCGACGCGCGCCTGTTTAAAAAAAGCCGGGCCGCCGTCGCGCCGCACGGCGATGGCGACGGCGATCATAAAGGGGGACAGGGCGGCGGTCGCCAGACTTGCCAACGCGATATCGACCGCGCGTTTTAACAGGCGCGGCAAGGGCAGCTTTAGCCGGTTGGTATCGTGCAGCATCAAGACGTCCTGCATCATGAAGTGATGCGGCGTTAACGTGCTGGACGGCAACCCCAGCCATGGCGGGATAATGGAAAAAGGCACGCGCGCGCGCGGCAGCGATTTCAGCGCGACGCTGTACCGTTCGATGTCGCCGCCTTCAAGCGCAAGAAAGATATAGTGCGCGTCATGCATCATCAGAACCTGTTTCCATGCCAGCGGTTTTTTCATTCCGGCAAGGACAGCGGGCGGCAAGGTATCGACAATGGTAAAACCCATCGACGTATCGCGTGACAGGGCGCGTTTGGCTTCGTCCGCCGTATGGCCGCTGCCGATCACGACGGCGGGCACGTTCCAGACGCGGGTTTTTTTGAGATGGGCGCGCGCGATACCGCGACCGGCCAGCGCGAACAGGCCGAACAAAATCCAGCTGAATGCCACCCACAGGCGCGAGCTGTTATCGCGCGCCGCGAATTCGACGAAACCGCCGGCCAGAAAACCGATGCATGATATGCCGGCGATATGGCCGACGGTTTCCCAATAAGGCAGGCGCTGGCGATAATGGCCGCGGCTGTCGAGCCACAAAATGGCGGCCAGCGCCAGAGTGAAAAAGACGGCCGCTTCCTGTGTCGTCACGATATCAAAAAAACCGCCGGTGGCGTCGCGGGCGATGACGGTGTGCCATCCCGTCACAAGGACGGCTCCGACGCCAAAGGCCGCAACCAGCGCGGCCATGTCGGCGCCCAGAATCCATCGCCCCGATACGCGCATGCGGCTCTGGAAATCCGGAAAAATTTGCGGTGTCGTGGCAAAGGCGCTGTGTGTGGCGGCCTTTGTGGAGACGGGTTGTCCGGGTGTGAATTTGAACATGACGGGATGCCGCGCGCTTTCCGTTCGGTCGTTTGCCACCTGCTTATCTGGCTGTGATAGATTCATATAGAATGTTGGCAAAATAACATAAAAATTATTGCGATGCACAATAATGATGATGCATCGACATCGCACATACGGCATCACATCTTGGACTCTAGGCGCGAATTCGTGAAATTAATAGGAATTAAGACGCAAACCCCTTGAAGCTTTTTTCTTGACAGGGCGCGCCAAGTCTTTAAAAGGCGTGACCTTCGTGCAACATTCTTGCTGTATCTGCAAGGGGTTGCCCCGATTACATTGACATCGGGGGCGCGAAGGAACACATAGGGGAAAGGACGCCGTTCTTGTCCCCAAAACAGATGTAACCAAAGGCTAGGTGTACCGCCGACCAACCGCCCGGAAGGGCTTTGCGAAAGAGAATGAAATGGCCCCAGAATCCCGCCTCGATACCCTTATGCGCCGTCTGGCGGTCATGAATGACCTGCTTAATCTTATAAGCAGCGACGAGGATATTGACACGCAAAGCAATCAGGGCGGCAAGCGCAAGTCTGGCGGGAAAAAGTCGGGCGGCGGTCTGGCGGGGCTGTTCGGGGCGGCCGGTCGTTTGATGTTTTTTCGCCGGCGCGCCGATGGGCGTTCAGGCATTCTCGGCATCATCCATCCCAGCGACGGTCATCCGCAGGAAGAATTGACGCCGGATTTCAACTGGTTCCGGCCTTTATCCTATAACAATCCGACCTGGACCCTCTATTGGCCTGAACTGACGGTTTAGGCGCGGGGGCTGATCCTGCCGTCTTCGACGTGAAATGCCTGCGCATGTCCGGCCATAGCCGCGAAATCGCGGCTGTCCGTGCCGGTCAGCCAGGCTTGCACGCCCAACGCCCTGATCTCGTCAAACAAGGCGGTACGGCGCCTGTCGTCCAGATGGGCGGCGATATCATCCAATAAAAACAACGGCGTCATGTGCCGTTGTTCCGTGATCAACCGCACATAAGCCAGCATCAGGGCGATCAACAGGGCTTTTTGCTCGCCGGTCGAACAAAGCTCGGCGGGACATTGCCGGGCGCGGTGGGTGACGCGCAAATCGCTGCGATGCGCGCCGACGGCGCAGGTGCCGTGCCGCGCGTCTTCGTGGCGGGCGCGGGCGAAGGCGGCGCGCAGCGCGTCTTCGGCGGGCAATGCGGGCAGGGTGTCCAGCATATCCTCGGCCGTGCCGCGCACTTCGATATCGGCGCGCGGGAAAGCATCGCCGCCCCCATCAATCGCCACGCGCAGGCGCTTGATCATATCGCGCCGCACGGCGGCGATAGCGACGGCGCTTTGCGCCATATCGTCTTCCAGGGCGCTCAGCCACGCCGCTTCGGCGCGGCCTTCGCGCAGCAAGCGCAAACGTTCGCGCATGGCTTTTTCGTAACGTTGCACGCGGGCGCCGTGCGCGGGGTCGAAGCTGTAGACAAGCCGGTCGAGGAATTTGCGCCGCGCGCTGGCTCCGTCGGCCAGCAGCCGGTCCATGTCGGGCGTAATCCAGGCCATCGCCACATGGTCGGCCAGATGATTCTGGCCGCGCGCGGGTTTGCCGTCGATGTGGACGGCGCGCCTTTCGCCGTCGCTGTCGGCGGTGGATGTGTCGCGGCCCGTGCCAATCGATAAAAGGCCGGCGTCCGTGTCAAGGCTGGCGGCGACGGCCCAGGGTGACGGCGATGCATGATTTTGCAAATCGCCCAGCGCGGCGCGGCGCAGGCCCCGCCCGGGGACAAGCAGGCTGATAGCCTCGATCAGGCTGGTTTTGCCGCTGCCATTGGCCCCCGTTAAAATGACGGGGCGGTCGTCGCAATCAAGGCGCAGCGCGTCGTAATTACGGAAATGCGCCAACGTCAGCCGCGCTATGGAAAGAGACGGGACAAGACGGCGCGGCGCGGCGGACGGTATCGCGGCCTCAGCTACCGCCATAATTGATCATCCCGGTCCAGAATCGTTCAAGCTTGCGCAAGACGTCGCTGGCTTGCGTCAGCTCTTCGGGGGTGATCTGCGCACCGGACAAAGCCGCGACCTGGCGTTCCAGGCTTTCGTTGATGATTTTGTGCAGCGCCAGCCCTTTTTCCGACAATTTGATGCGAACCGAACGGCGGTCGTGCGGCGACCGTTCCTGCGCCAGATATTGGTTTTCCGCCATTTTCTTGACGTTATAGGATACGTTCGAGCCGAGATAATAGCCGCGCGCGGTCAATTCTCCCACCGTCATTTCGTCGGCGCCGATATTGTACAGGATCAATGTCTGGACGTTGTTGATGTCCTGAATGCCGTGACGGTCGAGCTCGGCCTTGACCACTTCCAGAAAATGGCGGTGGACGCGTTCGATAAGAAGGACGGATTCGTAGTAGGCGTGGCGCACGGCGATGGCCCTCAATGACGGATATCCCTTTATTTCTAGGTGATTGCCGGTAAAAAGCAACCAAAACCTCTGGCTTCGTCCCGACCCTAGTGAAAACGGAAAATCAGGGCCAATTGGGATAACCCGTTGCCGCAGGCTGTTTCCACGGCTGTTTCCAGATCCTCGTCGGTATTGGGCGCAAGGGGATAGATGGCCGTCCATCCGGGGGCGCCGCCGCGGCGCGCTTCGATCTGGGTCAGGCCGAGGCCCGACGGCGGGACGGAAATAAAATACAGCCCCAGGCGGCGGCATTCGTGCGGCGGCAGGTCTGTTTCCATGCGCAACTGGCCGTCGGCGGTGACGGTGGCGCGGATCATGCCGTCCCAATCATTGATCGTCGACGGCAGGATTTGTCCGGTTTGTCGCAACGCGGCCAGCGCGTCAGTCCCCGGCGTTTGCGCGAATCCTTGCTGGTTGCGCGCCGCCGTTCTGGCCATATTGACGATCTGCATTATCTGGTTCGCGCTGTGCAGAAAGCGTTGGTTCTCGATATAGGCCATCACCGACAGCGTCAGCGACGCGACGATGATGGACATCACGACGGCGGCGGTGACAAGAAAACCAATTCTGCTGTAGGTTTTTTTTTGCGGCATCGGGGGGTGGAACCTGATATAGAGCAGCTAAATTGGCATGGCGCGCCGTTTCCCGCAAGGGCTGTGCGCCGCAAAGGCGAAGGGGATATCCGGAAATGGCGGCGTTCGACAGTTCATCGTTGCCGCCGTTGCGCGATGTGATCGCGCGCCACGAATTGCGCACGCGCAAATCGTTGGGCCAGCATTTTCTGTGCGACATGAATTTAATTCGCCGCATTGCCGCCGTGGCGGGCGATATGTCCGGTTGTACCGTGGTTGAAGTCGGCCCCGGCCCCGGCGGCCTGACGCGGGCCCTTTTGGAAACCGATGCCGTTGCGGTCGTCGCCGTGGAAAAAGACCCGCGCTGCGTCGCGGCTCTGGCCGATCTGGCCGATGCCGCACCGGGCCGGTTGCGCATCGTCGAAGGCGACGCGCTGAAAACGGATCTCGTGGCAATGACCGCGCCGCCGCGCGCGATTGTTGCCAATCTGCCCTATAATGTCGGGACGGAATTGCTTTTGGGCTGGCTGCATCATATTGAAAACTGGCGCAGCCTGACCTTGATGTTTCAAGCCGAAGTCGCCGACCGTATCGCGGCCGCCCCAGGGTCGAAAGCCTATGGCCGCCTGTCGATTATCGCGCAATTCTGCTGCGACGTGGCGCGCGTGCTTGACGTGCCCGCCGCGGCTTTTTCACCGCCGCCCAAGGTGGATTCGGCCATCGTGCATCTGACGCCGCGCCGCGACCGGCCTGCGGATGTCGATCTGGCGAAGCTGGAGCGCGTCACGGCGGCGGCGTTCGGGCAACGGCGCAAGATGTTGCGCGCCAGCCTGAAATCATTGGGCGGCGAGGCCTTGCTGGCGCGCGCCGGGATCAACCCGCAGGAACGCGCCGAAAATCTTACGCTGAACGATTTTGAAAATCTGGCGCGGCTTGTGTGATGGCGTCGTAAACCTGCCGCGCGGTTTGCGCCACGGGGCGGTCGTCGCACATCACGGTGATGTCGGCCTGCGCATAGACGGGTTCGCGCTCGGCCAGCAGGCGCGCCAGTTTTTCCGCGGGGTCGCCGCCCTGCAGCATCGGCCTGTGGCCGTGGCGCAAGACGCGTTCCAGCAGCAGGGCCGGTTCGACGCGCAGCCATACCGACAGGGCCGATTGCCTGACCCGCGCGCGGGTTTCGTCATTGATAAATGCGCCGCCGCCCAAAGACAGAACGCGCGGTTCGTCTTGCAGTAATCTGGCGATAACCTGACGTTCCAGACGGCGGAATTCGCCTTCGCCGTAATCGGCAAAAATCTGGGCGATCCTGCATCCGGCCGCGGCTTCGATTTCAGTATCGGCGTCGGTGAAAGGCGCGCCATACAGATGCGCCAGCGCCGCGCCGACGCTGCTTTTCCCCGCGCCCATCATGCCGATAAGAACGACGGGACGCGCAAGGAGCACCCTGTTATGATTATTGTTCATTTTTGACTTTTTCATGCCACATTTCGCGGGCATATTCAGCCTCAACAACGGGGCGCGTCAACCTGAAAACCCGGCTTTTTGCAAAAGATGGTGGAAGCCGTCCTTGCCTCGGCTGTTCAGATGGGTGCATAGTAGGCCGTTGTGTGTACCGTTGTCGTTGAACGCCGTGATGTCAGGAGCCGCCCCGTGAATTCCCGATCCTTTGTTGCCGTTGTCGCCGGATTTTTGCTGTTGGTCGTCGCGGGCGGCGCTTTGTGGTTGTCGAACGCCCATGTCATGCCGCAGACGCAGAAGATGGAGCTGGCCATCCCCGATGCACGGATCCCGCGTTAAGCCGCTTTCCCTTTTTTTGATCGTGCTGGTGGGCATGTCGCCGGCGGCAGGCTTTGCCGCGCCGCGCGACGCCAGTTTTACCGCTGTGGCGACGCCCGGTGCCGCGCCCCCTGCTTTTTCAGGTCTGGCGGCGACTTTTGCGCCCGCCGCCGCGCCGCAGGTGGTATCGCCTCCTGTCGCGGCATCGACCGGATCAACTCCCGCCGCGTCCGCGCCGATTCTGGGCACGCCGGTCGAAGCCGCCCCGTTGCCGGATGTCAGCCCTGAATCGGTCGGATTGTCGGGGGCGGGCATGCTGGGAGCGGATATGTGGAAAGGCACGCCGCGCGCCGTGGCCGAACCTTTGCTGGCGATGCTGACGCCGACATCGTCGCCCGCGCTGAACGATGTGGCGCGGCGCATGCTGGCCACGGCGGCTGTGCCGCCGTCCGCCGATGCCGCGGCGAAGGCAACGTCGCGCTTTACCGCGCTGCGTATCGAAAAACTTGCCGCTTTTGCCGATGCGCGCGATGCGTGGGCATTGGCGTCGCGCGCCGACCCCGGTCTTATCGACGACAAGACGATGCGCGCGGTTGCCGGCGCGGCTCTGCTTGACGGGCGCGACGATGTGTGCGGGCGCATGCCCGCCCTGATGCAAAAATGGTCGCAGGCCGATTGGCAGGAAGTCGTGACGATCTGCCAATTGCGCGCCAAAAACGACAAGGCTGCCGAAGTCGCGCTGGATGTATTGCGCGCGGAAACGCCGCGCGACGATATGTTCTTGCAGGTTGCCGATAAAAATATTCTGGCCGGAACCAAGACGCTGCCGACGCAATTGACGCCGTTGACGCCGACATTGCTGGCGGCGCTGCAATTGTCGGGGCTGCCTTTGCCGGAAATTTTATATGGACATCCCGACGACGCGCTGACCCCGTTTTTGCTTGATGCGCCGGCGCGCGAAAATGTCGCGCGTTTGGGGTTGGCCGAACGCGCGGCGCAGCGCGGCATTATTGCCGCCGCGCGGCTGGCGGCGGTTTATCGTGACGTCGCGTTCAAACCCGACGAATTGGCCGCACCGCTGGCCGCGCCGGAATCGGGGTCGCGGATGCGCGCGCTTTTGTATCAGGCCGCGCTGGCGGAAAAAGACGCGTCGAAACGCGTTGCCTATGCCGCCCGATTCATGCAGATGACGCCGTCGCCCTTGCTGGACGCGGCGGGGCCGTTGCTGGCGGATATGGCGGGCGACGCGACGCCCGACGCGACCAATACCGTGATGATGGCCCAGATCGATATGCTGGCCGGACGCGACGATATGGCGCAAAAATGGTTCGCCCTGGCCGCGCGCGATTTCACCCATGACGATATGCGCGCCTTGTGGCCGCAATTTGTTCTGGCCGGGCTGGTTCCCGACGGCGATTATGCCGCCGAATTGGGGCCGTGGGTCGATGCCGTGCTGGCCGCGCCCAATCCCAATGCCGACGCGAACAAGGGCCGCGGGCTGGCGGCTGCGACTTTGCTGCTGTTCGACGCGGCGGGGCATGTCGTGCCCGATACCGTGTGGGCCAAGGTCATTGCCGCCCACGATAATAAACCCGTGGTGTTTTCGCCCTTGCTGTTCGACCGGCTGCGCGATGCGGCGGCGGCCGGCCGCCGCGGCGAAACGGTTTTGCTGGCTTTGGATATTGCGGGGGCCGGCGATATTCCGTTGCCCGTCGCGGCGCAGATCGTTCGCAGCCTGCGCGCGGTGGGGTTGACGGCGGATGCGCAGAATTTCGCGCGCGAAGCGTTGATGACGGCGATGCAGGGGATGTAACGCTTACGCCGTTTCTTTTTTCAGCGTATCGACGAATTCTTCGAAATCGCCGGTCGACCGGAAGTCCTTGTACACCGACGCGTAACGCACATAGGCGACATGATCGAGCGTCCGCAGCGTTTCCATAACCTGTTCGCCGATTTTGGCCGCCGGAATTTCCGTTTCGCCGAGAGATTCCAGCTGTCGCACTACGCTGTTGACGGTCTGTTCGATGCGTTCGTCGTCAACGGGACGTTTGCGCAGCGCGACTTTCATCGACCGCAGCATCTTGTCGCGGTCGAACACTTCCTTGTCGCCGTTGCTTTTGACGACGATCATTTCACGCAATTGCACGCGTTCGAACGTGGTGAAACGCGCGCCGCAATTGCCGCAAAAACGCCGCCGCCGGATCGCCGCATTGTCTTCGGTCGGGCGGCTGTCTTTGACTTGCGTGTCTTCGGTTCCGCAAAAGGGGCAGCGCATGAAGCTTCCTGTGGATAAAGAGTACAGGTCTTATATAGCGTTATTGCCGGTTCATAATCAATCGGGCTTGACTCGCCGGGGCGGTTCAAGGCATGAAAGACGGGTAATCCCGTGCGACTGGCGCAACAGTGGGCAACCACAAGGAAGCGCGGGCCAAAAGACCGCCGCCGCGCGCCTGGGCATGAAAACTCTAACCTTTTCAGGGGGATGTCATGACCAATTTTACCTATTCCGCCGCCGCGCTCGACCGTTTACAGACCTCAGACCGAGAAATTTTCGACGCGCTGATGCATGAAGAAGTGCGCCAGAGCGAGGGGATCGAGCTGATTCCGTCGGAAAATTACTGCTTCCCCGAAGTATACGCGCTGCTGGGTTCGGTTTTTAACAACAAATATTCTGAAGGCTATCCCGGCCGCCGCTATTACGGCGGGCAGGAAAACACCGACACGATTGAAAATCTGGCGCGCGACCGCGCCAAAGCCGTGTTCCGCGCCGAACATGCCAATGTGCAGCCTTTATCCGGTTGCGCCATGAACGAAGCCGTGTATTTCGGCTTGCTGCAACCCGGTGACGTCATCATGGGCATGGATTTGTCGCATGGCGGGCATTTGTCGCACGGCCATCCGGTCACCAATATGGCCAAGATTTTCAAATATGTGCGTTACAAAACCGAACAACCCAGCGGGGCGATCGATCTGGACAAAGTCCGCGCCGTAGCGATGGAAAACAAGCCGAAGATGATTATTTGCGGCCATTCATCCTATCCGCGCGAATATGATTATGCCGGTTTCCGCAAAATCGCCGACGAATGCGGCGCGCTTTTGATGGCGGACGTGTCGCATCTGGGCGGGCTTATCGCCGGCGGCGCGCTCAAAAACCCGATGGATTTCGGCTTCGACGTCATGACGACGACGACGCATAAATCGCTGCGCGGCCCGCGCGGCGGCATGATTCTGTCCAAGAAAATTCACGGTTCGGCCATTGATAAATCGGTTTTCCCTGGCATGCAGGGCGGCCCGCATATGCATCAAATCGCCGCCATCGCCACGACGATGAAGTTGGTGCAATCCGATGCTTATAAGGCTTACGCCAAACAGGTTCTGGCCAATGCGCAGGCCTTGGCGGCGGCGTTGCTGGCCGGTGGCGCGCATCTGGTCACGGGCGGCACGGAAAACCATCTGATCGTCATCAACACCGCGACGGGTTTCGGCATCACCGGCGATGTCGCGGAAAAAGCGTTGGACGCCGCGGGCATCACGCTCAACAAAAATGTCATTCCCGACGACCCCAACCCGCCGATGAAACCGTCGGGCATCCGTTTCGGCACGCCCGCCGCCACCGCGCGCGGCATGGGCGAGGCCGAAATGAAATTGCTGGCCGATGTCATGCTGCAGGTTTTGCGTAACCCCGCCGACAATGCGTTGCTGGCGAAGCTGCGCGAGGAAACGCGGGCGATGTGCAAACGTTTCCCTGTGCCGGGCATCGAACCCGGCATGCCGGCGGCAGGCAAGGCAGCGGCGTAGAAACAGGCTCTAGGCCGTGTCATTCCGCAAAATTTTCTTTCGATGCCGAAGGCGGCGAAAGGAAATTTATGCGGAACCCGGTTTGAGTTGCTTGTAAGAAACGATGTCCGACGTTCTTGAAAAGACCGGCTATGTTTATATTCTGGCAAGCGACGTCGCGGGGACGCTTTATCTTGGCGTGACATCCGATCCCGTCGTGAGGATAGCGCGGCATAAACAGGGAGAGACCGGAGGGTTTGTCGCGAAATACGGCGTCCAACGGCTGGTTTATCTGGAAGCTTGTGGATCAATGGACGCGGCCATCGAGCGCGAAAAGAAACTCAAAAAATGGCGCCGCGCATGGAAAATCGCGTTGATTGAAGAAAAAAATTCCAAATGGGCCGATTTGTATCCCGAACTTTTGCGCCGGGAAACAGGCGGATAGGTAAACTGGGTTCCGGGTTCGCGCCTAAAGGCGCGCCCCGGAATGACACGGAGATGGAGATACCCGCATGACAAAAAATGAAACAGCACAGCGCCGTGCCGCGCCCCGTCTTTTGGAAATCCTTGTCTGCCCGGTGACGAAAACGACGCTGCGTTACGATGCCGCCGCGCAGGAATTAATCAGCGACGCGGCGGGGCTGGCTTTTCCCATCCGCGAAGGCATCCCGATCATGCTGGTGGAAGAAGCGCGGAAGGTTGGGTAGCCTCTATTTTCGTGGGCGGTTCCGCCAGTCCTCTTCAGTCAGCACCCAAACTTCATGTTCAGTATAATCGGGATTGACGAATTGTGCTGGTTCGACACGTAGCAGACGCGCGCCGTTTTTTTCCTTGATGCGCCGCGACCTGTCGTTGCCGACGGCATTGGCGAGGACAATTCTTTCAAACCCCAAAACACCAAAGGCATAATTCATCACAGGTTCGACGGTTTGCGGTTACAGCAAGGCCAGCAAACGTTCGATATCCAGTTTCCGTAGCATCCGCGTATAGAAGCGGTCGCTGAGAAAAAAATACCATGGCGGACGGCGCACCCTGTTTGCGGCGATGCGTTGTATGCGCGCGATCATCGCGGCGCGGTCGAAGCCGCCCCATTCGCCGATGACCGGATAGGCAAGGTAGCCCAGATTGGCCGCCGCTGCTGGCGCGACCAGAGTCACCAGTGTGGTGCGGATTTTTAGCCGATCCCACCCGGCGGTTTTGATCAAATCGGCCACATGTTGAAAGGAAGATTGCGGCTGTTCGCTATCAAGAAAAAACAATTCCGCCAGCGCAAACCAGATTTTTTCTTCCTGTTCGCTGGCCATGGTTTCTTCCATGTTTTCTCTCGTTCTTTTTATCTGCCTTTTGTCCGGTCCACCGAATTGATGGCCGAATTGGCGCGCAGCGCGGCGACGATGTTGGTCAGGTGTTTCAAGTCCTTGACTTCGACGTCGACGATGATGTCGAAAAATTCCGGCGTGCGGTTTGTGATTTTCATATTGGTGATGTTGCCGTTATTTTTGCCGATTACCGTCGTCATCGCGCCGAAAGAATTGGGTTGATTGACCAGAACGACGTCCAGACGGCCGACCATGCCTTCGGATTTTTCCTGTTCGTCGCTCCACCCGACATCGATCCACCGTTCGGGCGCGCGGGTAAAGCTTTCCAGCGTTTCGCAGTCGGTGGTATGGATGGTGACGCCTTTGCCGGTGGTGACGATACCGACGATGGAGTCGCCCGGCAACGGGTGACAGCACCGCGCATAATGCACCGCCATGCCGGGGATCAGGCCTTTCAGCGTCAACGGCGCATTGGCTTTGCCGGTTCGGGCCTTGAGGACGGGCGCTTTCTCGGCGAATTTTTCGGCCGGTTTTAATTTGTGCGCCGGATAGGCGGCGTTGAAAATATCGCGCGCGGGCTGCAACGACGCGCCGACATTGGCGCATAAATCCTCGAACGTCGCGCTCTGGAAATTCTTGCCCACGGCATCGAAGGCTTTTTCGGAAAAATCGACGCCTTCCTGCCGGCACAGTTTTTCCAGCATCGACTTGCCCAGCATGACATATTCGGTGCGTTGCTGGGTGCGGATGAATTTGCGGATACAGGCCTTGGCCTTGCCGGTGACGACAAAACGTTCCCACGCCGGCGACGGCGTGCCGCCTTTTTGCGTGACGATTTCAACCTGATCGCCGTTGCGCAGTGCCGTGCGCAGCGGAACCATGCGGCCATTGACCTTGGCGCCGACGCAGGCGTCGCCCACCCTGCTGTGCACGGCATAGGCGAAATCGACCGGCGTTGCGCCGCGCGGCAGGGCGATCAGATCGCCTTTGGGTGAAAAACAGAACACCTGGTCCTGAAACAGTTCCAGCTTGGTGTTTTCCAGAAATTCTTCGGGTTTTTGCGCGTGCTCCACGATATCCAGCAATTCGCGCAGCCAGCGATATTGCAGCCCGTCGGTGCGCGGCGCGCCCTGCTTGTATCCCCAATGCGCCGCCACGCCCAGCTCGGCGACTTCATGCATCGCGCGGGTGCGGATCTGGATTTCGATACGTTGCCGTTCCGGGCCCATGATGCCGGTATGCAGCGATTGATACTGGTTGGGTTTGGGCGTCGAAATATAATCCTTAAACCGGCCCGGCACGACATGGTAATGGCTGTGGATGACGCCCAGCGCCTGATAGCATTGTTCGACGGAATCGACCTGAATGCGGAACGCCATGATGTCGGATAATTGTTCGAACCCGACATTCTTGCGCTGCATTTTGCGCCAGATCGAATAGGGCGTTTTTTCGCGCCCTTCCAGCGTGGCATGCACCCCGCCTTTTTCCAGAACGTCCAGCAATTCGCGCGTCACCCGTTCGACGATGGCTTCGCCTTCGCTGCGCAGGAAATTCAGGCGCGCCACGATGCTGTTGCGCGCGTCGGGATTCAATTCGGCAAAAGACAAGTCTTCCAGCTCGTCCTTCATTTTCTCGATACCGATGCGTTCGGCCAGCGGCGCATAGATTTCCAGCGTTTCGCGCGCGATGCGCCGGCGTTTTTCCGGGTCTTTCAGGTAATGCAGCGTGCGCATATTATGCGTGCGGTCGGCAAGCTTGACCAGAAGCACGCGAATATCTTCCGACATCGCCACGACCAGTTTGCGAAAATTTTCCGCCTGCTTGGCCTGGTCCGTCTGCAATTCGATGCGCGACAATTTGGTGACGCCGTCGACCAGCCGCCCCACGCCGGGGCCGAATTGTTTTTGAATGTCTTCTTGCGATGCCAGCGTGTCTTCGACTGTGTCGTGCAGCAACGCCGTGGCGATGGTGGTGCTGTCCATCTTCATGTCGGTCAGGATGCCCGCGACTTCCAGCGGGTGCGAAAAATAGGGGTCGCCCGACGCGCGCGTCTGCATGCCGTGCGCCTGCATGGAAAAAACATAGGCGCGGTTCAGCAAATCCTCGTTGACGTCGGGGTCATAGGCGCGCACGCGTTCGACCAGTTCATACTGGCGCATCAAATGCGGGCGCGCGGCCACGGCCGGTTTTTCCGTCGTCGCGGCATCGGGGGCGGATATGGTGTCTGTCGTTGGCATCGGATGTCCTTGAAAGGATCGATAGCAACGATAGGCTAATTAGTCCTTAATGTCAGCGTCTTCAAACGAGACGTCAGAGCCGGGTTCCGCGGCTTCTTCTTCGCCCTCTTCCTCGGCGTCATCTTCGCCTTCGGCCTCGTCGTCGCCCGCATCCATGGTGTTGATCCAGCCATGCTGTTCGCCCGCCATCAACTCGGCGACTTCTTCTTCCTCGACGCGGTCGGGCTCGATGCGTTTCTGCAGCGTCTTGATCAGCGATTCTTCAAGCATCGGCAGTTCCAGCTTCTGATCCGCGATTTCGCGCAAGGCGACGACGGGGTTTTTATCGCGGTCGCGTTCAACATGCAGTTCCGCGCCCGAACCCAGCCCGCGCGCGCGATGCGCCGCCAGCATGACAAGTTCGAAACGGTTGGGGATTTGCACGATGCAATCTTCGACGGTAACGCGAGCCATAAGGTCCTCTTTGGATAAAGCCCAGACCCGCCTTTTGTTTCGAAGGCGGAAAGATGGGGCCGAATTTCATTACTTTCGTGGGCAACCTACAATTTTCCCCAAGCTTTTGTAAAGAAAGATAAGCGGGCGGCGTTAACTTTTATCGGGAACAAGCGGGAAAAGCGGCTGGACTCGGGCCGGCGCGCCGCTTATCGTCGGCAAATCATTCAAACATAAGGCTTATCCATGTCCAATCTCGCCGTCGCCGTGACCGTTCTGCCGCATGCCGAAAGCCTGTCCTTGCCATCTTACGCGACCGAACATGCGGCGGGCATGGATTTATGCGCGGCGGTGACGAATGATGTGGTTTTGCAGCCCGGCCAGCGTACGCTGATCCCGACCGGCCTGTCGATCGCCTTGCCGGCGGGCTACGAAGCGCAGGTGCGGCCGCGGTCGGGCCTTGCGCTCAAAAACGGCATCACGGTTTTGAACAGCCCGGGCACGATTGACGCCGATTACCGCGGCGAGGTGCAGGTTATTTTGGCCAATCTGGGCACGGAAGCCTTTACCGTGACGCGCGGCATGCGCATCGCGCAAATGGTGGTGGCGGCGTATGCCCGCGTTGAATGGCAACAGGTCGAACGGCTGAATGAAACGGCGCGCGGCGCGGGCGGGTTTGGATCGACGGGCACGGCCAGCCGCTAATTTTTATGGAATAACTCCGCCAACTGCTCCGTCATCACGGGCGCCAGCTGCTCCATATCGGCGATTGTGACGGCACGGCTGTAATAACGCGTGACGTCGTGCCCGATGCCGATGGCGGCCAGTTCGATGTCGGTATGGTTTTCGATCCAGCCGATCACGGCGCGCAGATGCTGTTCCAGATAATTGCCGGGATTAACGGATAAAGTCGAATCATCGACCGGCGCGCCGTCGGATATAACCATCAGGATTTTGCGCTGTTCGGGCCGCGCCACCAGCCGGTCATAAGCCCACATCAAGGCTTCGCCGTCGATATTTTCCTTTAACAGACCTTCGCGCAGCATCAGGCCCAGATTTTTGCGCGCGTGCCGCCACGGCTGGTCGGCGGCTTTGTAAATAATGTGGCGCAAATCATTCAACCGTCCGGGCAGCGGTGGTCGGCCCGCTTTCGTCCACGCGTCGCGGCTCGATCCGCCTTTCCATGCGCGGGTGGTGAAACCCAGAATTTCGGTTTTGACGCCGCAGCGTTCCAGCGTGCGGGCGAGGATGTCCGCGCTCATGGCGGCCAGCGTGATGGGCCGCCCGCGCATCGACCCCGAATTGTCGATCAACAACGTCACCACGGTGTCGCGGAAATCCATCGGTTTTTCGCGTTTGTAAGACAAAGCATGCGTCGGCGACACGATGATGCGCGCCAATCGCGACGCGTCGAGCAACCCTTCTTCCAGATCGAATTCCCATTGCCGCGCCTGTTGCGCCATCAACCGCCGTTGCAGCCGGTTGGCTAAACGCGCCACCAGCGCCTGCATCGCGCCGACCTGCCGGTCGAGCATCAGGCGCAGCCGTGCCAGCTCGTCAGCATGGCACAAATCGGACGCTGTGGTGATTTCGTCGAATTGCGCGGTGAATGCCCGATAGGTCGTGCGCGGCCCGTCATGCCGCGCTTCGGCATAGTCGCCCGATATTTCCACCGGCGTATCACCCGCGTCGGTCGCGGTATCGGGCGGCGGCGCTTCCTCGCCGATTTTTGCGCCTTCTTCCGGATTATCCTCGGCGCTGTCTTGCGTTTCGTTCTGTTGCCGTGTTTCGGCGTCGCCGTCTTGTTCCTGCGGCTCTTCCTGATTCTCGGCGGGCGCGGCTTGTTCGTTGTTCTCTTCGTCTTGCTGTTTGTTTTCCTCGCCTTCGGCATCTTCATCAAGGCTGCGCAGGAAATGCAGGGCTTCGGCGGCGAATTTTTTCTGGTCGTTGATATTGGATGTCAGTTTATCCCAATGCGCGCCGGCCCGCGCATCGACAAAGGGCCGCCACAAAGCCACGGCCTGCGCCGCGGCGGGCGGCAAAGGCTGGCCAGACAGTTTTTCCCATGCCAGCAAATGCAACGCTTGCGCCAGCGGGCGTTTTTTATCCGCGATGGCGGTTTGCGCCGTGTTTTCGCCGGCATCGATCAGCGCGGACAGATTATGCGCCACACCCTTCATGTCGCGCGCGCCCAACGCTTCGTAACGCGCGCGTTCCAACGCGTCGAAGGCGGCTTGCGCGTCGGCATGGGCGGGCGCGCGGGCGGCGTGAAGCCTCCAGTTATGATGGCGTAATTTCAACGCCGCGGCGTCGGCGGCGCCGCGCGCCGTGTCGCGTTGCGCGGCGTCCGGTTTGACGGGCGGTTCGGGCAGATGCACGCGCGCAACACCGGATGCGATATTGGGCGCGCCGTAGGACGGCGTTGACGAAAACCCGACCTCCAATTCGGGGGCGTGGCCGATCGCCTTGACCGCAATGGCGGTGGCGCGTTTGAAATCGTCGGCGGAAAGGTCGGTTATCATTGCCATGCTCAGCGTTTCTTTTTGCGCACAGCAAGCGATTGCGCCAGATAGGCGTCAAGGATGCCGTCGATCATGCCGCCAAATTTTTTGTCAAGCTCGTCACACCGCGTCGTATTGTGAATTTCGTTGCCGCGTCGTTCGCTGCGGATCAAACCGCTTTCGCGGAGAATGGCGAAATGCTGTGAAAGGGTGGATTTCGGCAGGATTTTGCCCTTTATGCTCAGATAGGCCGAACAGCATTGCGGGCATTCCGCCGCCGCCATCGCGGCATAAATCTGTATGCGTGCGGGATTGGAAAAAGCGTGCAGGATGCCTTCTACGGTAATATCGTCGATATGCGGATGCGTAAGCGGTTTCATGTTATGCCGTCGATGGCGCGGTTTTTGTGCCCGCAACTATGATACAGCTTGACAAGCCATTCAACAGTTCTGTATTCCTGAACTTGCGCACATTCTGCGCATGTCTGATAATCCCAACCCGACTTCGCCCCCACTTTCCGTGAAAGGACATCCCATGCTCGATGCCATCGGCTATGCCGCGCCTTCGGTCAAGGCTCCCCTTGCTCCCTTTAAATTCCAGCGCCGCGATCCGCGCGATCACGATGTCGTTATCGACATCAAATACAGCGGTATCTGCCATTCCGACATTCATCAGGCGCGCGACGAATGGGGCGGATCGATGTTCCCGATGGTTCCAGGCCATGAAATCGCCGGCGTCGTGCGCGCCGTGGGGCCGAAAGTCACCAAATACAAGGTCGGCGACCATGTCGGCGTCGGCTGTTTCGTCGATTCGTGCCGCACCTGCGATTATTGCCAGAAGGGATTGCAGCAATTCTGCGACGACGGCATGACGCCGACCTATAACGGCATCGAACGCGACGGCAAAACCCCGACTATGGGCGGTTATTCCGATGTCATTACCGTCGATGAAGGCTATGTTTTGCGTATACCGGAAAATCTGCCGCTTGACGCCGCCGCGCCTTTGTTGTGCGCGGGCATCACGCTTTATTCGCCGTTGCGCCATTGGAACGCCGGCCCGGGCAAAAAGGTCGCCATCCTCGGTCTCGGCGGCCTTGGCCATATGGGGGTCAAGCTGGCGCATGCCATGGGGGCCGAAGTTACGGTATTGAGCCATTCGATGCGCAAGCAGGAAGATGCCAAACGCATGGGCGCGGATCATTTCTACGCCACGTCGGACGCCGAAACTTTCACCAAACTGGCCAAGACGTTCGATCTTATCATCTGCACCGTGTCGCATGATATCGATTGGAACGCCTATCTCGACCTTATCAAGGTTGACGGGGCGATGGTTCTGGTCGGCGTGCCGGAAAAACCCGTTCCCGTCGGTGCTTTTTCCATGATCATGGGACGCCGCAGCTTGGCGGGGTCGCTGATCGGCGGCATTCCCGAAACCCAGGAAATGCTGGATTTCTGCGGCAAGCACAACATCACGCCCGATATCGAAAAAATCTCGGCGGACAAAATCAACGAAGCCTATGAACGCGTTATCAAGAGCGATGTGCGTTACCGTTTTGTGATTGATATCGCGACGTTGAAACAGGCGGCGTAAAGATCGGTAAGATTGCCGGGAACCATGCAAGGGCTTGTCATCGGGCGTCGCGCCTGCTACGCCGCCGGATATGAATAAGAAAATACATATCCCCGTCCATGGCTGGCTGGCGTTGGACAAGCCTTTGGGCCTGACCTCGACGCAGGCTTTGGGTCGCGCGCGGCGGTTGCTGGGCGGCAAGAAAGCGGGCCATGGCGGCACGCTCGACCCGCTGGCCACCGGCATTCTGCCGCTGGCGTTCGGTGAAGCGACCAAGCTGATCCCCTATGTCATGGACGGCGACAAAGAATATGAATTCACCGTGACATGGGGCGAAAACCGCACCACCGAAGACAGCGAAGGCGCGGTGACGGCGACCGGCGACGCCCGTCCGGCGGAAACGGCCATCCGCGACATTTTGCCGCGTTTTATTGGCGATGTCTGGCAAACGCCGCCGGTTTTTTCGGCCATCAAGGTGCAGGGCGAACGCGCCTATGACCTTGCCCGCGCGGGCGAAGCGGTCGAACTGGCGGCGCGCCAGGTTTACATCGACAGCTTCGATTTGATCGATATGCCCGATGCCGACACCGCCCGTTTTCGCGTGTCGTGCGGCAAGGGCATGTATGTGCGCGCGCTGGCGCGCGACATGGCGGCGGCTTTGGGGGTGTGCGGCTATGTGTCGGGCTTGCGCCGTACCAAAGTCGGGCCGTTCGGGCTGCAAAATATGTGCGCGATGGAACGGCTGGAAGAATTGGCGGGGCGCGGTTGCGCGGGCGAAGCGTTATTGCCGCTGCGCGCCGCGCTGGACGACATCATGACGGTGAATTTAACGGCGGCCGAAGCGCAAACCTTGCGGTCGGGGCAGGCGGTGATGATCCGCCCGCAACATGGCGATGTGTTCGACAGGGACGTTATTTTCACGGAAAATCAAGGGGTTCCGGTGGCTTTGGTCGAACCGGTCGCCGGTGAATTGCGGGTTGTGCGCGGGTTTCATTTTTCATGATGCGTTTTTTGACTCGCATTAACCGCTGTTTTTGGGCATAAAACCGCGCGCTGTGCCGCACAGCGTTATCGGCCGTGACCACTGGACGACATCCCGGTTCCGGCTTTTTGACAATCAGGGGCGGTCACAAAATAACCGCCCTGCAACATAAAGGAGAAAAAGATGTCGATTACAGCCGAACGCAAACAGGAATTGATCAAGAAACACGCCCGCGCCAAAGGCGACACCGGTTCGCCCGAAGTCCAGATCGCGATTCTGACCGACCGCATCAATACGCTGACCGCGCATTTCGAAAAACACAAAAAAGACCATCATTCGCGCCGCGGTCTGTTGCTGCTGGTCAGCAATCGCCGCAGCCTGCTCGACTATCTGAAAAAGCACAAAGCGCCGGTTTACGAAAAACTCATCGCCGAACTGGGCATCCGCAAGTAACACACCTCATGGCGGATTTTATCGTCACCGACTTTATCGATCAGGCGGATCTCGATATTCTCGAGAAAGGCCTGAAGGATAATGCGGTGGCGAAATCTGCGCCGCCCTATGTCGCCCGTCCGTTGGCAATTATGCGCCGTGATGGTGGTGGCGCGGTTGTCGCCGGCCTGACCGGAAAGACCTTCTGGGATTGGCTTTATATCGATATTCTTTGGGTCGCGCCTGCCTTGCGCGGCCAAGGGATGGGGCGGGGACTCGTTCTTGCTGCCGAAGCCGAAGCCGTCGAACGCGGCTGCCATTCATCTTATTTGTGGACCGAAAGTTTTGAAGGCCCGGATTTCTATCCCAAGCTCGGCTACCAGTCTTTTGTCGTTAAACCGGATTTTCCGCGAGGCCATCAACGCATCGGCTTGATGAAAAAGCTGGTGTGACCGCCGCGCTTGTCGTGCTAAAAACCTTTCATGCTTCTTCACGCTTCATGCGTCGCAATTGGCGGCAAAGGGGTTTTGCTGGCCGGGCCTTCGGGCGCGGGCAAGTCCGATCTGGCGGTGCGCCTGATCGATGAAGGCGGTGTTTTGGTGTCCGACGACCAGACGGCGTTGTCGGTGAATAATGGCGTGCTTTGTGCCGCGCCGCCTCCGGCCATCGCTGGTATGATCGAAATCCGCCATATCGGGCTGGCGCGCCTGTCTTTTTCCGCGTCCGCGCCGGTGGCGCTTTACGTCGAATTGACCGCGCTCGACGCGTCTATCGACCGTCTGCCCGTGCCCGACGAAACCGTTTTCCTGCTTGACCATCCCGTGCGGCGGCTTAGGCTCCCTGCATTCGCCCCTTCGACACCCGCGAAAATTCGCGCGGTTCTGACTTATCCATTGGAAAGCGATGACTGAAACACAACCGCACCCCAAACGCCGCATTGTTATCCTGTCGGGTATGTCGGGGGCGGGGTTGTCGACGGCGTTGAAGGTGTTCGAGGATCTGGGATACGAAGCCGTCGATAATCTGCGGCTGACCTTGATTCCCGCGTTGATTGCCGACGCCGAAGTTTCCGACCGCAATCTGGCCGTCGCCATCGACACGCGCAACGCCAATTTTTCTGTCGATGATTTGCTGCGCGTCGTGCATGCGCTGGGCGAACGGCCGGATATCGATGTGAAGCTGTTATTTCTCGACTGCTCCGACGACACGCTGCAACAGCGTTTTACCGAAACGCGACGCCGCCATCCGCTGGCGGTCGACCGGCCCGTCACCGACGGCATCCGTCGCGAACGTGAAATGCTGTGGGCGTTAAAGAACGAAGCCGATCATGTCATCGACACCTCGCAAATCACCATTCACGATCTGCGCCACCAAATTGGCGGCCATTATCGTTTTGACCACGCGCTGGGCCTGACTTTGTTCGTGACATCGTTTTCCTATCGTCACGGCGTGCCGCGCGAAGCCGATCTGGTATTCGATGCGCGTTTTCTGGCCAATCCGCACTGGGACGCGGCGTTGCGGCCCCTGACGGGGCGCGACGGGGCCGTGGCCGATTATATCCGCCGCGATCCCGATTATGCGGCGTTCATGGAACATTTAACCGGCTTGCTGTTGCCCTTGTTGCCGCGCTATCAACGCGAAGGCAAAAGCTATCTGACAATCGCCATCGGTTGCACCGGCGGGCGTCACCGGTCGGTGTTCGTGGCCGAAGAACTGGTCAATATTCTTGCCGCGCATGGATTCATCGTCGGCATCGGGCACAGGGATTTAAGCAGAAGCGTCAATAAGGCATGAGGATGCGATGATAGGCATGGTTCTGGTAACGCACGATAATATAGGCGGCGAGATGCTGCGCGCGCTGGCCGGCATTGTCGGGCCTCAGGCGCAGGCCGCGTCGATCGCCATCGGCATGCATGACGATATGGGCGCATGCCGCGACAAAATCCTGTCGGCGATCAAGGACGTTAACAGCGGCGACGGCGTTGTCGTGCTGGTCGATATGTTCGGCGGCACGCCCAGCAATCTGGCCATCGCCGCGATGCCGGTCAGCAACGCCGTGGTGCTGGCAGGCGTCAGTTTGCCGATGCTGGTCAAACTGGCTTCGGTGCGCGGCGCGATGCCGTTGCTTGATGCCGCGCGCGAAGCCGAAACGGCCGGCCGCAAATATATCCAGCTGGTTTCCGAAACCATCGCGCCAGTGTCCGCCCCATGATCGAACAGGATGAATTGTGCGTTTTGGCGGTGATCGCCAACAAACGCGGGCTGCACGCGCGCGCCGCCGCGCGGGTTGTTAAGCTTGCCGAAAGCTTTTCGTCGGATATTACGGTAAGCAAGGACGACATGTCGGTGTCGGCGCGGTCGATCATGGGATTGATGATGCTGGCGGCGACCCAGGGGTCGTCGATACGCATTTGCGCCGTCGGCGATGACGCCGCCGTTGCGGTCGAAGACTTGGCGGAACTGGTTAAGCGGAAATTCGATGAAGAATGACGGCGAACGCAAAGTCACAGGCATCGGCATCGCCCCCGGCGTTGCCATCGGGCCTGCTTTTGTCATTGAACAAAGCGGCGTGCCGGTTCCCGAATATGAAATTCCCGTCGCGGATGTCGCCGCGGAAACCAAGCGTCTGCACGGCGCCATTGCCAAGGTGCAAAAACATCTGGGCCAGTTGCGCGCGCGCGCCGCGGCCCTGCCCGCGGGCGCGGAAGATATGGTTTTGCTGCTCGACGCGTATAAGGCCATGTTATCGGGGTCGCGTCTGGTGCGCGGAGCCGAAGACATTATCGCCCGCCAGCGGTTGAATGCCGAAGCGGCGGTGCAAAAACAAATTGCGGTATTGCGCGCCGGTTTTGCGGCGATGGGCGACGAATATCTGGCGGCGCGCGGCGACGATGTCGCCGATGTCGGCACGCGGCTTATCCGCAGTCTGCAGGAACAGCATTATAATCCTTTTGCCGCCGCGCCCGAAGGCTGCGTCATTCTGGCCGAAGAAATAACGCCCGCCGACGCGGCATTGATGGTGCCGGGCCGCATCGCCGGTTTCGCCACTATGCTGGGCGGCGCCGAAGGCCACGCCGCGATTATGGCGCGCGCATTGGGGCTGCCCGCGGTATCCGGCGCGGCGGCCCTGACGCATGGCGTGCGGTCGGGCGAAATGGTGATTATCGACGGCCGCGCCGGCTTCGCGATCATTCGCCCCGATGCCGCTACAGTTCAGCATTATCGTCACGAGCTGGCGCGCAAGAAGCAGGAAGATAAAAAACTGAAATCCCTGCGCAGCGTGCCCGCGGTGACGCAGGACGGCACGCCGGTGGGGCTGCACGCCAATCTGGAATTGCCGCGCGACGTCGATGCCGCGCTTGAAGCCGGGGCCATCGGCATCGGGTTGTTGCGTACCGAATTCATGTTCATGAACCGGCCTGACCTGCCAGGGGAAGACGAACAATATGCCGTGCTGCGCAAACTGGTGGAACGGCTCGACGGGCGCGTTTTGACCGTGCGTACGCTCGATGTCGGGGGTGAAAAACTGGCGACCGCGCTGGGCGACGCGGTGGGTGAAAGCGTCAATCCGGCGCTGGGTTTGCGCGCTATCCGGTTGGGGTTGAAACAGCCGAAATTGCTCGATACGCAGCTGGCGGCGATTTTGCGCGCGGGCCAGCACGGGCCGGTGCGTATCCTGATCCCGATGGTATCGTCGGTGGCGCAAATGGCGCAGGTGCGCGCGCGTTTATTGCAAGTCGAACGGCGGCTGCATCGCCGCGGCGTCAAGGTTAAACAACCGCCTGTCGGCGCGATGATCGAAATTCCTTCGGCGGCTCTGGTCGCCGACGCGCTGGCCAAGGTTTGCGATTTCTTCGCCATCGGCAGCAACGATCTGACGCAATATACGCTGGCGATCGACCGCGGCGACGAACATGTTGCCGATTTGTACGATCCGTTCCATCCTGCCGTGCTGCGGCTTATTCAGTTCACGGCTGCCGCCGGATGGCGCGCCAATATCCCTGTCAGTATCTGCGGCGAAATCGCGGGCGATCGCCGCGCCGCGCCGTTATTGCTGGGGCTGGGGGTGCGCGATTTGTCGATGTCGCCTTTGCGCCTGCCCGCGGTTAAACAGGAAATTACGCAAATGACTTTGGCGCAGGCGCTGGGTTTTGCCGAAAGCGTCATGGCAAAAACGGACGAAGCTGACATCCGCGCGATGATGGCGCAAGGGCCGGCGCGGAAATAACGCGTCGGTTAATCCTCGAACGGATCTTTCATCAAAATGGTGTCGTCGCGTTCCGGGCTGGTGGACAGCAGGATAACGGGCGCTTCGATCATTTCCTCGACGCGGCGGATATATTTCAATGCCGCCGACGGCAAATTGGCCCATCCGCGCACGCCGCGCGTGCTTTCCTGCCAGCCCTCGCAAATATCATAAATCGGTTCGACGCGCGATTGCGCCTGCTGGCCCGCGGGCAGATAGTCGATGATCTTGCCGTCAAGCTTATAAGCGCGGCAGATTTTGAGTTCCTTGAGCCCGTCCAGAACATCGAGCTTGGTCAACGCAATGCCATCGATACCCCCGGTTTTCACCGCCTGGCGTACCGCAACGGCGTCAAGCCAGCCGCAACGGCGTTTGCGCCCCGTGACCGTGCCAAATTCGTGGCCGCGCGTGCCCAGAAATTCACCGACCTCACCGGTATCTTCGGTCGGGAAAGGCCCCATGCCGACGCGCGTGGTATAGGCTTTGCAAATGCCCAGCACGCGCCCCAAGGTTTTAATGCCGACACCCGAACCCGTCGCGGCGTTGGCGGCGATGGTGTTGCTGGATGTCACGAACGGATAAGTGCCATGGTCGATGTCGAGCATCGTACCCTGCGCGCCTTCGAACAGGATCAGATCGCCATTCTTGCGCGCCGTTTCAAGCCGTTCCCACACCACGCCGACATAAGGCAGGATTTGCGGCGCGACGGCCATGATGTCTTTAAACATCGCATCGGCGTCGAATGTTTCCGCGCCGAAGCCGCGCAGCAACGCATTGTGATGCAATAACAGGTAATCCAGCTTGGCGCGCAAAACCTCCGGCTCGGCCAGATCGCATATGCGAATGGCGCGGCGCGCGACCTTGTCTTCATAGGCAGGGCCGATACCGCGGCCCGTCGTGCCCAGCTTGCCGTCGCCGCGGGCCGCTTCGCGCGCGCGGTCGATGGCGCCATGCACGGGCAGGATGACGGGGCAATTTTCGGCGATGATCAGGTTGGCGGGCGATATCGCGACGCCCTTGGCGCGGACGACATCTATTTCTTTCAGCAAATGCCACGGATCGACGACAACGCCGTTGCCGATAACCGACATCTTGCCGGGGCGCACGACGCCGGAAGGTAAAAGGCTGAGTTTATATTCGACGCCGTCGATGACCAGCGTGTGCCCGGCGTTATGGCCGCCCTGATAACGCACGACCCAATCGGCGCGGTAGGACAACCAGTCGACGATCTTGCCTTTACCTTCGTCGCCCCATTGGGCGCCTACAACCACGACATTTTTCATGATGCTGATCCGGCGATGCATGGCATGGCGGGGCAAGGCAACCGCGCATACCTGTCAAATTTATCGCCTTGCAACGCCTTGTAGGGGTATTCGCGTGGCGGGTCAATGAATTTGTGGCCCCAATATCGCCTGTGGACATGTGCCGTCGCCGAACAGGGCCGACATGCCGCAGTTCGAACCGAACAAGCCAATGGCATCGTCCGGGGTTTTGGGCACTGTGGCAAAAATCTGGGTTTTGGCGGCGACATTGCTGTACAGCATGTCCATATAGGCCTTGAATAAAGCGGCGCGCGACGCGGCATCGCGGCCTTGCAGCATCGCGGCGCAACCGGCGTCGGGCACGGTGTCGGGGCTGGCATCGGCTGCCGATGGCGGGGCGTTAAGATAGGTGATGAATCGCAGCGCATAATTCACCTTGGCGGCGTTGGCGCCGGTGCGTTGCGCGTAAGGGGGCAGTTTATCCAGCCCATATGGATAATCGTCAAAGCCGAGGCATTGCGTCGGATCGGGACGCCAGAACCCCTTGTGCCCGCCTTTTCCGGCAGGATCGGGCGGGCGGGTGTCGGTCAGATATAAATAAGACGGCGCGTCGGCGACGATAAAACGCAGGTCTATATTTTCCTGCTCCAAAGCATCAATGGCTTTGGAAAAAGCGGCATAACGCTGCACGAACACCGCGCCCGTACCGAAACCGGCGATGGCGATGTTTCTGATGTCAGGAAAGGAGTCGTGGTCGGACGCATACATCGCCAGCAAATCGACGACGGTATAGGAACTGACGGCGTCCTGCGGGCGCGCCGCCAGCGAATTGCCGCCGACGGGCCAATCACCGGCGCGCCAGGTCGCGATGCCGCGGCCTTGATTGGGCAGATGCGCGGCAACGCGGGCGATGTCCGACGGCAACAAAAATTGCGGTGCTATAATCATTGTGGTGGCATTGTCCGCGCCGGCCAGCGCCGACATCATGCCCAGCGCGGCATTGGCGTCGCGCGTTTGGCCGTGGATGACGATGATGGCGCGGGTAATGCCGGGATGCGCGCCGCCGATAGGGTGGTTGGCGGCTATGGGCACCACCTGCGGCGTGGCGCTGTCGGGCGCGTCCAGCGGCATGACGGGGAAATAAGCTGTCGCAGGCACGGCGTCCGTGCCGGCCGCAGCATCGGCAGCATAGGCCGCGGGACAGGCCAGCAAGGCGAAAAGAAGGACAAGAAAACGCATAGGCCTGACCCTAGGCTCTTGCCCGCCAAAAGCAAGAATATTGCGGCGCACAGCGACCCCCGTGACAAAGATTCGGAATCCGTCTAGGGTTGCATCCGTTCAACCGGGGTGCTTCGCGTCGCGAGGCTGAGATTATACCCGATAACCTGATCCGGATAATGCCGGCGTAGGAAGATGAAAATGGCTATCGTAAAAAAAGCGCATGCGTTGCCGCATGCCGGTCTTCAGAAAATCCACCGTCATTTGTTCGCGTCGCCGCAACCGGCGGGGCGCGAAATCACGGCCGGGTTCACCTATGTGCAACGGATCGGCAAGGCGGCGAATTACGACGTATGGTTTCCCGACGCGCTGCGTTGCGTGCTGGATGCCAAAATCGCCGAAGGGCGGGTCGTGTCGGATGACGATTTTCCGGCGCAATGGGCGGCGGTGCGGCAATTCGAATTGCTGCACGAAGCGGGCAATTATAAAATCTATGACCTTGACCCTGCCGACCTGAAACGCGCGTTCCTTGATTTGTCACGCAGCATGCGGGCGGGAGGGTATCGCGTCACCGTGGCGACGCTCGGTACCTATCGGGCGGATGGCGGTGGCGACGATCTGGAAATACTCGACCGCCGTTTGCAAAAACGCATCGCGCAGATGATCCATATGCTTTATCTGGACGACGCCAGCGCCGAAGCCAGCGCCGCGCATGCCGCCGAACTGGCGGCGCAAAAATGGGATTTCCGCCATGCCTTGCCCCATGTCGGCATGGTTTTGGGGGCACGAGATCTGTTTTTACCCGATGGACAGGATGATGGTGCCGAAGAAAAACCGCGTCGTAAAAAAAAGGGCGAAGGCGACACGCAGCGCGCCCATCGCCGCGCGCGGAAATTTTTCGATATTCTGGGCGCGTTGCCGCAAAACCACATCGTTCACGACACCGCGATAGGGTTGCAGCTTCCCGAACTTAATGGCGAAAATGAATGGAATTACATCGCCGCGTCCGATGAAACGCTCAACGCCTTTTCCCGCGCGCTGAATTGCCTGTTCGATTGCTTTAACGGCGTATCGCTGTCGCGGCTGCATCAACGCGGCGACGCGCACAGCGAAACCAAATCATCGACTTTCCATATGCGCAGCTATGGCCATCCACTGAACGACCGCGATCTGGTTTTTTATCGCGGCGCGGCTTTGGCGTTGGCATAAATCGCGTCCAGATCGTAATAATGGCGCACTTCGGGGCGGAACAGGTGGACGATAACATCGCCCGCGTCGATCAGCACCCAATTGGCTTCGCTTTTGCCTTCGATGCGCACATGGCCCGCGCCTGTTTTGACAAACGCGTCCTGCAGATAATCGGCAATGGCGGTGATCTGGCGTCCCGCGCGGCCCGACGCGATGATCAGGTAATCGGCCACGCTGCTGCGTCCGGCCAGCGGTACGGTGACGATTTCCTCGGCCTGGCGTTCTTCCAGAATTTTTAACGCGGCATCGCGCAATTGTTCGGGAATGCCTTTGGGTTCTTGTGGTTTGGCCGGGCGCGCGGCCTGTTTCTTGACGGCGATTTTTTTGACCGCCGTTTTTTTGACTGGCGTTTTTTTGGTAGCGGGTTTAGCCGCGGCGGATCTGGCGACGGTTTTTTTGATCGCAGGCTTCTTGGCGACAATCTTTTTAGCCGCGGCTTTTGGGGCGACCGGTTTTTTGGCAGCGGTTTTTTTTGCCGTCACTTTTGGGGTCACGGTTTTCTTGGCGACGGTTTTCTTGGCGGCGGGTTTTTTGCCGGCCGTTTTCTTTTTTGCGCTGGCCACGTGGGGTTGTCCTTCCTGATCTGGGTTGCCGAGATATAGTTTAGTTTATTGTCCAAAACCGTCCATGCTGGCAAGGGGGTGTGCGACAGGGCATGCGCCGCGGCCGGCGGATGCCAGAAAGCCCCGAAACGAATGGCGGCGTGGCCGAAACCGCGTCCCGCAATGTAAGACGGGCGGCGAAACACGGCGACGGGGACGGTGTGGAAAATATCCTGCCAGTCGCGCCAACGCGGTATCTGCCGCAGATTGTCGCCCCCCATCAGCCAGACAAAGCGCGTATGCGGAAACCGGCGACGCAGCGCGCGCAGCGTGTCGGCGGTATAGCGCGTGCCCAAATGCGTTTCGATGTCGGTGACGACAAGACGCGGATGCGCGGCGGTCATCTGTTCGGCCCTGGCCATGCGCGCATTCAGGGCGGCCATGTCTTTTCCCGGTTTCAACGGGTTTTGCGGGCTGACCAGCCACCACACGGCGTTGCATTCCATATGTTTAAGCGCGTACAGGCTGATGGCCAGATGGCCGTCATGCGCGGGATTGAACGACCCGCCCAGAAGCCCGATGGTCATGCCGGCAAAGGCCGCGCCGTTGCGCAAATGCGGTTTGTTTTTGCGCGGCGTCATGACGGCACTCTTTTAACGGCCAGAGGGTGATGTTCGGCCACCGTACGCGCCAGCCGGTCGCCCGCGACATGGGTATAAATTTGGGTGGTCGCGATATCGGCGTGGCCCAGCATGCTTTGCACGCTGCGCAGATCGGCGCCATGTTCGATCAGATGGGTGGCGAAAGCGTGACGCAGCACATGGGGGCTCAGCCGTTTGGGATCAATATCCGCAGCCAGCGCGAGCTGTTTCAAAAGCTGGAAAAAACGCTGGCGCGTCAGCGCGGCGTCAAAACGCTTGGCGGACGGAAATAAATAGGGCGATTTGCGTTCACCCAGCATCGCCTTGCGCGCGGGCAACCACGCGGCCAGCGCGACGATGGCCGGCTCGCCCAGCGGCACGGCGCGCTCCTTGCCGCCTTTGCCTTTGACAATCACAATGGCGCGGTCGAACTGCACGCCGGACAGCGGCAACCCTACCAGTTCCGATACGCGCAACCCGGCGGCGTAAACCAGTTCCAGCAGCGCGCGCAGGCGCAACCCGTCATCGCCCGGATAATTCGCGACGGTGTTGATAAGCGACGCGACCTCGGCCTCGCTTAGATATTTCGGCAAAGCGCGGCCCAGTTTGGGGGCGTCGATGCCGCGCGTGGGGTCGGCATCGCGGATTTTCTCGGAACACAGAAAGCGGAAGAATTGGCGCAACGCGGATAAACGGCGCGCCTGCGTGCGCGGCGCGTTTTTTCCCATCGACAGGATATAGGCGCGGATATCCTCTTCGCTGGCTTGCGACAAATCGACCTTTTTGCGCGCCAGAAACATGGCGGCGTCGCCCAGATCGCGGGCATAGGCCGCGCGCGTGTTGGCCGTCGCGTTGCGTTCGGCCAGCAGCATGTTCAGAAAGGCGTCGATATGGGCATGAAAGTGCATGAAACGGATTCATATCGCATTTATTATGAAAAAAGGATAAAGGGGAAAAACAGGTTCCAAACAATAAAGGCGCGCCATGTTTACCGGCATTATTCAGGATATCGGCACGGTCACAAACATCGTCAAAAACGGCGATTGGCGGATCACGGTTAAGGTTAACGCCTTGCCGTTGGCGGGCACGGCCATCGGCGCGTCGATTTCCTGTTCCGGGGCGTGCATGACGGTGGTGGCCAAAACCGCCGACAGTTTCGACATTCAGGCGTCGGCGGAATCGCTGGCCAAGACCACGATTAAAAACTGGGCCACCGGCACCCGCGTCAATCTGGAACCCGCCTTGCGCATGGGCGACGAACTGGGCGGGCATCTGGTGTCGGGCCATGTCGACGGGGTCATCCGCGTGACGGCGCGCGCGCCGGACGGCGACAGCGTGCGGTTGCAATTTTCCATGCCGCCCGAACTGGCGCGTTTTATCGCGCCCAAAGGTTCGGTGGTGATCGACGGAACATCCTTGACGGTCAATGAAGTCGGCGAACGCGCGTTCGGCGTCAATATCATCCCGCATACGCAACATGCCACGACGCTGGGCGCCTTGCGCGAAGGCGACGCGGTGAATATCGAAGCCGATCTGATCGCGCGTTATCTCGACCGGCTGCTGCCGAAATGAATCTGGCGGTTTATATCCATTGGCCGTTTTGCGTGTCGAAATGCCCGTATTGCGATTTCAATTCACATGTCGGCGATACGCAGAATCAGGAAAAATGGCGCGTCGCCTATGAACGCGAACTGGCGCATTATGCCGCCTTGTTGCCGAACCGCCGCATCACATCGGTATTTTTCGGCGGCGGCACGCCGTCGCTTATGGAACCGCAAACCGTCGACCATGTGTTGCAAACGCTGGGGCGATTATGGACGGTCGATGAAAATGTCGAAATCACGCTGGAGGCCAACCCGTCCTCGGCCGAAGCCGATAAATTCGCGGCATTCCGCGCGGCGGGCGTCAACCGGTTGTCGCTGGGTGTGCAGTCGTTCGACGAACAGGCTTTGCGTTTTCTGGGCCGCGCGCATGACGCGGGCGACGCGCGACGCGCCATCGACATGGCGGCGCGGCTTTTCCCGCGTTTTTCTTTCGACCTGATTTACGCGCGGCAGGGGCAAACGCCTGATATGTGGGAAGGCGAATTGCACGAAGCCTTGAAACTGGCGGGCGACCATCTGTCGCTGTATCAATTGACTATCGAACCGCATACCCAATTTTACGTGCGCGCCCGGCGCGGCGAGGCTTTGACCGCGCCCGACGCCCATGCCGAGACGATGTATGAACTGACGCAGGATATTATGGATGCGGCGGGGTTGCCTGCTTATGAAATTTCCAATCACGCGCGACCGGGCCAGGAAAGCCGCCATAATATGGCCTATTGGCGCTATGACGATTATATCGGCATCGGCCCCGGCGCGCATGGACGGTTCGCCCGCCATGGCGCGCGCCATGCCACCGAAGATCATCGCGCGCCGGACATATGGCTCGACACCGTCGGGTTGCGCGGGCATGGCGTAAAAACAGACGATGCGATCGGCGATGATATGGCGATGCGCGAAGCCTTGATGATGGGGCTGCGCCTGACGCGCGGTATCGATGCGCGGTCGTGGGATGAAAAATTTTCCGTGCCGTTGGCGCAGTTTATCCCTTCGGCGAAACGCGCACGTCTGCGCGATGAGGGCTATTTGTTTGACGGAAATGATCTGCGCGCCACGCGCGCGGGGCTGCAACGATTGAATGCGGTTCTGTCGTTTCTCGACGCTTGACGGCGGCGATTCCCGGTTCAAACCGCCGCTTTCACCGCGTCGCAGATATCGTCGACCAGTTTTTGCACCAACGCGCCGTCATCGCCTTCGGCCATCACGCGCACCAACGGTTCCGTGCCCGATTTGCGGATGACGAAACGTCCGTTGGCGCCCAGTTCCTTTTCTGCGCGCGCAATAACCGCGCGCACCGCGTCCTGTTCCAGAACCGCGCCGGGGGCGCGGACATTTTGCAGGATTTGTGGCACGGGCGTGAACAAGGTGCAGGCTTCGCTGGCTTTCCTGCCGCTGTCCCGCACCACGGCCAGAATCTGCAATGCGGCGACCAGCCCGTCGCCGGTGGTGTTGTAGTCTTTCAGGACAATATGGCCTGATTGCTCGCCGCCGACATTGCATCCATGCGCGCGCATCGCCTCGATCACATAACGGTCGCCCACCGGCGTGCGGTGCATGCCGATGCCTTGCGCCGTTAAATAACGTTCCAATCCCAGATTCGACATGACGGTCGCCACCAGCGCGTTGCCGCGCAACCGCCCCGCCTTGGCCCAGCTATGCGCGATCAGCGCCATCAATTGGTCGCCGTCAATGCGGCGGCCTTTCTCATCCGCCATAATCAACCGGTCGGCGTCGCCGTCCAGCGCGATGCCGATGTCGGCCTGATGCATCAAAACCGCTTCCTGCATGGTTTGCGGATGCGTCGCGCCGCAATGGGCGTTGATGTTGCATCCGTCCGGCGTCACGGCGACGGGGATGACTTCCGCGCCCAGTTCCCACAAAACGGTGGGCGCGACCTTGTAGGCCGCGCCATTGGCGCAATCGACCACGATTTTCAACCCTTCGAGGCTGCCGCCGGGAAAGGTCGCCTTGGCATATTCGACATAACGACCGATGGCGTCGTCCAGACGGCTGGCGCGGCCCAGTTCGGGCGAGGGGGCAGGGTCGTCGGCATAGCCGCTTTCCATGCGCGCTTCGATTTGCAATTCAAGATCGTCGGACAGCTTGCCGCCGTCGGGGCCGAATAATTTGATGCCGTTATCCTCGTACGGATTGTGCGACGCCGATATCATCACGCCCATATCGGCGCGCAGGCTGCGCGTCAGCATGGCGACGGCCGGCGTCGGCAAGGGGCCCAGCAAGATGACATCCATGCCTTTGGCGATAAAACCGGCGGTCAGGGCCGGTTCCAGCAAATAGCCCGACAACCGCGTGTCCTTGCCGATCACCACGCGATGGCGATGGTCGCCGCGTTTAAATAACCCGGCGGCCGCCATGGCGACGCGCAGGGCGGTTTCCGCCGTCATGGGTTCCTGATTGGCGCGGCCGCGAATGCCGTCGGTGCCGAAAAATTTGCGTGTCATTTTTTGCCTGTGTCTTGGACTTGGAACAAAAGGTAATCCGAACCGCCCGGAATCTCAATCGGCTTGAGCCAGGGGGGGATAGGCCCGCGCAACAGCCGTTCAATCAAGGGTTGATGCGCGTCGGTATTGACCCAATGCAATTTCCCGTCCGCCGCGGTTTCCAACCGGCCGTGGCTGATGGCGCCATAATTCCGGCCCAGATAAAGCGTAGGCGCTTCGCGGCACAGCAGAACCAGATCGGCATGCCATTTGCGCGCCGCGGCGCGGGCGGGCGCATCGCTTTTCGCGTTGAAAAAGGCGAAAGCATCCGCGTTGCCGGGCACGTCGAAATTGCCCGCCACCACATTGTCATTTGTCGTGAACAGCAATTGCGGGCCGTCATCGCTGATATTCATAATGGTATGGGGGTGCGCGCCCCATGTTTGCGGATCATTCAAAACGGGCAAAACGGTATTCAGGTCGCATGCCGATGCGCCGCGCGCGGCGGGAAACAGCAACATGTCGGGATATAAGGGCGTTTGAGCCGCCAGCGCGGGCAGGATAAGGACGGGAATCATGGTAAAAATGCAAAAAACCGCGATTTCGGCCCAGAATAACGGCCTGTCCCACAATCGCCAGCGCAAACGCGCCCACAGAGCGGTTACAATCCACGCCAGAGGCGCAAGCATGAACATTTCCATGAAAATGCCGACGCGGTTTTGCCAGAACAGGGTCAGTAAAAGCGCGGCCAGCAAAAAAGCCGCCTGGGCAAGCCAAAAACCGCGTGTCGTGCCTCGGGCGTATTTTGCCGCCAGAAAACAACCGATCAGGGCTGCCAGCGGTAAAAACAGCACGCGCGCGAAAATCAATGCGGCGTGGACGATGCTTGCGCCTATATAAAAATTGATATGCATGATGGTGGTCAGCGGCACGGCTTCGCGGATATTGTCGAGCGCGGTCGTGGCGTCGAACGTATCGTAATCCGTGAAAATGCCGCCCATCGCCGATGGCACGAAAAACAGAAAAACGGCGGCGGCGGCAAAAGCGCCGGACGCATAAAGCGCAAGGCGCAGAAATTTTTTATCCGTCAATCGGCCCAAGCCCCACCCGATGACAAGCACCGC
This sequence comes from Alphaproteobacteria bacterium, assembly GCA_028866275.1. Classification (GTDB taxonomy): domain Bacteria; phylum Pseudomonadota; class Alphaproteobacteria; order UBA9219; family UBA9219; genus CAIXLI01. The sequence continues at coordinate 64,809 of JAGWIK010000003.1, read as the reverse complement.
GCCCGCCAAGGCCGCGAATAACGCATAGGCCGGCGAAAACCACGATAAAGCGCGGCTGGAAAAAGCGGCGGCGGGCAGGGCGACGGGAAGGACGGCCGCGGTGAATAAAGGCAAGGCCAGGCCGAACAACGCGCCGTTGCGGGCGATATTTCCGCCCTGCCATGCCGCGGCGATGCCCAGACAGGCGATGAACAGCATGGCCCAAGGCAGGGCTTCGGCGCCGATCCAGAAACCGCAGGCAAAAAACAGCGCGGATAAAATGGCGAACAGCGCGCCGCGTTCGCGGTGCAGGATCTTGCCGAGGCTCAACAGGCCGAAACCGGCAATGATGGCCTGCGCGCCGTGGTGATCGACGCGGCCCGGCGTATAATTGAACAGCAGCATCGGCGCAAACAACAAAAATACCGGCGACAAACGCGAATTTGCGCGCGTCGCCGTTTTTTCCAACGCCACCAGAAGAACCATCAACAGGGCCAGCCATAAAAACGGCACGATAAACGACGCGATCATCGCGGCATTCGCGATGCCGAATGCGGAAATGAAGGGCAGCATGACGGCGGCGATGGGCAGATCGATCAGGCGCGACCAATGTATGATTGTGTGCGCGCCGGGACTGAGGCGCGGCACGGACAAATCATGCCAGCCCTGGCCCCGCAGCCACGCGATGACTTCGTCCAGCCGCATATAATCGTCCGGATCGGCCAGATGATGCGTGTAAAACGGGCTTTGCGGATGGCAGGCGAAACTCAGGGCGATATAGGCGAAAACCAGAAAAGGAAGGATGCGGCGCATCGCCGTTCTCACTTCGTCGCGGGGGACGGTGTATCGGGCCGTTCGGAAAAATACAGGCTGACGCGGTTGACGATCTGCTGGGCGCATTCCTGCAATGTGCGGGCGTGGGCGTCCTGCCGCGCCGCGACCGTGGCATACATGGCGTCCAGCAGTTCAAAACTCGTCACGCTGTGCGCCGTGCCGCTGACAAGCTTGCGCGGCGTCACCAATAAATTGCCATTGGCGTCCATCGTGTCCTGCAGCGTGTAATCGGCATACATGTCCAGCAGTTCGCGCGTCGATGTCGCGTTGTATTGGATGGCCAGATCCTGTTCGTTGTAATGAATATGTATCGACAATCGATAGCGCAATTTTTCGGGCCGGTCCGCGCCATACATCATGTCGATCAGGTCGTTGCGCAGGATCTGGTCATTGCGGGCATAGGAACTGTCGGTCGAATGGCGGTCGGGCACGACGTCGATGGCGATGTTGTTCATATCCATCGCGGTGGGCGCATTTTCGTTGTCCGACGATGCGTAAATCGGCGTAAAGCCGCATCCCGCCAGCCCCAGAAGCGCGGCATATGCCGCAGATACGAAAATGATGCGCGCCGTCTTCATGCGACCACGTTGACGATGCGGTTGGGGACGACGATAACTTTCTTGGGCGGCTTGTTGTCGAGCGCGCGTTTGACCCCTTCGTCGGCCAACGCGGCGGCTTCGACATCCGCGGGCTTCATGTCGCGGGGCAGGGTGATAGTGGCGCGCAGCTTGCCGTTGACCTGAACGGCGATCGTCACCGTGTTGTCGACGATCAGGGCCGAGTCAGCCTTGGGCCACGCCGTGTCGGCCAGCAACGTCGCGTGGCCCGTCGTCGCCCACATTTCTTCGGCGACATGCGGCAACATCGGCCCGATTAATTGCGTCAATACGGTCACGCCGTCGCGATATGTCGCGGATTCCTGCGGGTTTTGCGGATCCAGCTCATCCAGCGCGTTGCTCAGCTCGCGCACGCGCGCCACCGCGACGTTGAAGGTAAAGCGTTCGAACGCGTCCGATACCTGCGCGATGGTGCGGTGGATGACGCGCCGGGTTTTTTCGGCTTTTTCGTTTGGGTGCGATGCGGCCACGGCGGCGGCCGCGTCTTCGGCCATGCGCCATAAACGGTTGATATAGCGCCACGCGCCTTCAATGCCCGCATCCGTCCATTCCAGATCGCGGTCGGGCGGGCTGTCGGACAGCATGAACAAACGCGCGGTGTCGGCGCCATAACCGGAAATAATCTTGCCGGGATCAACGACATTGCATTTCGATTTGCTCATTTTCTCGCCGCGAAACACGGTCACGGGCGATTGATCGCTGATCCGCGTCGCGCTGCCGTCGGGATTTTTGGCGACCTCTTCAGGATACAGCCATTGGCCGTCGGCGCTTTTATAGGATTCGTGGCACACCATGCCTTGGGTGAATAAACCGGTAAAGGGTTCGTCGATTTGCAGATGGCCGGTTTGTTTCATCGCGCGGGTGAAAAAACGCGAATACAGCAAATGTAAAATGGCATGTTCGACGCCGCCGACATATTGGTCGACCGGCAACCAGTATTTGGCCGCGTCGTCATCGACCGGTTGCGTGGCGTCGGTGGCCGAACAATAACGCGCAAAGTACCAGCTGGAATCGACAAAGGTATCGAACGTGTCGGTTTCGCGCCGCGCCGCGCCGCCGCATTGCGGGCATGAAATATTTTTCCATGTCGGATGGCGGTCCAGCGGATTGCCCGGCTTGTCGAAAGTGACATCGTCGGGCAGCGTGACGGGCAGATCTTTGGCGGGCACGGGCACGACGCCGCAAATCTCGCAATGAATAATGGGGATGGGGCATCCCCAATAACGCTGGCGGCTGACGCCCCAATCGCGCAGGCGATATTGGGTCGTGCCGTTACCGCATCCGCGTTTTTCGATTTCTTCGATCGCGCGTTTTTTGGCGGCATCGACGGCCAGCCCGTCAAGAAATTGCGAATGATATAATGTGCCGGGGTCTGTAAAGGCCGTGTCGCCGACGGCAAACGTCGCGGCGTCGGCATCGGGCGGCAATACCACGGGCGTGACCGGCAATTTATATTTGCGGGCGAAGTCCAGATCGCGCTGGTCATGCGCGGGGCAACCGAAAATCGCGCCCGTGCCATATTCCATCAGGACGAAGTTGGCGACATAGACCGGCAATTCCCGCGCGCCGTCGAACACATGGCGGACTTTCAAGCCGGTATCGTAGCCCATTTTCTCGGCGGTTTCGATGGCGGCTTCGGACGTGCCGATGCGGTTGCACGCCTCGATGAAGCTCGAAAGCTCCGCATCTTTCTGCGCCAAGGCCGCCGCCAGCGGATGATTGGCCGAAATGGCGATAAAGGACGCGCCGAACAAGGTGTCGGGGCGGGTGGTGAAAACCTCGATGGAATCCGCGCCGGACGTCAACGCGAATTTCACCTTCGCGCCTTGCGATTTGCCGATCCAGTTTTCCTGCATCAGCCGGACTTTTTCCGGCCATTTGTCGAGCGTGGCGAGTTTGGCCAGCAAATCTTCGCTGTAATCGGTGATTTTCAAAAACCATTGCGACAGTTTGCGTTTTTCCACCGGCGCGCCCGACCGCCAGCCTTTGCCGTCGATAACCTGTTCGTTGGCCAAAACGGTGTGGTCGATGGGGTCCCAATTGACCCATGACTCCTTGCGGTACGCCAATCCTGCCTGCAGGAAATCGAGGAACAGTTTTTGCTGATGCTTGTAATAAGACGGGTCGCAGGTCGCGACTTCGCGCGACCAGTCGATGGCCAACCCCATGCTTTGCAATTCGCGCCGCATGTTTTTGATATTTTCATATGTCCATGTTGCGGGGTGGGTATTGCGATCGCGCGCGGCGTTTTCGGCGGGCAGGCCGAACGCGTCCCACCCCATCGGGTGCAATACATTGAACCCCTGCGCGCGTTTGTACCGCGCCACGACGTCGGACAGGGTGTAATTGCGGACATGGCCGACATGGATGCGCCCCGACGGATACGGAAACATCGACATGACGAAATATTTGGGGCGCGCCGCGTCTTCGGTGGCCTTGAAACAATGACGGTCGCGCCAGATTTCCTGCCATTTGGCTTCGGTGGTTTGGGGGTTATAGCGCGTCGTCATGGTGTGCGTCGGTTTGTTAAGGATTACAGGGAGCCAAATTATGCTACAATTCCGGCCAAGTCTTCAATTTTCTTCTTGATCCCATGTCCCACGCCGCCAAATTATTGCAAGCCGCCATCGCCCATCATCAGGCCGGCAAGCTTGACGATGCCGAAAAAACCTATCGCAAGGTGCTGCGCGTCGCCGCGGCCGATGCCGACGCGCTGCGCCTTCTGGGCGGGCTTTACCTGCAAACAAGGCAATGGGCATCCGCGGTGGCATGTCTTGAAAAAGCCGCGCGGCTGCGCCCCGCCGATCCCGAAACCCTGACCAATTACGGCATCGCCCTGTATAAATCGGCGCGCCGCGACGAGGCCGTTGCCCAATATGAACGCGCCTTGGCGCTAAGGCCGGATTATCTGTCGGCCCTGACCAACCTTGCCACGCTGTATCAGGAAAATGGCGACCCGCTGCGGGCGGCCGTTTTGTTCGCCCGCGCCGTGGCGGCCTATCCCGGCGATGCCGCCTTGCATTATAACCACGGCAACGCGCTGTTTGCTGCGGGGCGCGCGGGCGACGCTGCCGAAGCCTATGAACAGGCATTGCGGCTGAAGCCTGATTATCTGGAGGCGATGATCAATCTGGGCATGGCGCTCAGCCAGATGGGGCGCAGCGCGGAGTCCGGGCAATGGCTTGATGTCGCGCGCAGCTGGTTCGACAAGGCGTTACAGGCCGACCCGCATAATGTGGTGGCCATGAACAATGTCGCCAATGTGCTGCGCCAGCAGGGCCGCGCGGCGGAAGCGGTCGATTACTACCAGCGCGCGCTGGCGTTAAAACCCGATTATGTCGAAGCCGCGATCAATTTGTCGACCAGCCTGCGTGATCTGAACCGTTATGAAGAAGCCATTGATTATTGCCGCCGCGCTTTGGCGTTGCGGCCGAACAGCGCCGACGCGCGCATTAATCTGGGCACGCTGTTGCAAGACCTGACGCGCCATGAAGAAGCCGTATCCTGCTTTGCCGAAGCTCTGCGCCTGAAACCCGCGTCGGTCGACGCCAAATGGAACCAGACTTTGTCTCTTCTGGCGCTGGGGCGATACGCCGAAGGGTTCGAACTGTATGAATGCGGGCTTGGCGTTACCCATATGCGCGGCGACAATTTCATGCCGCATCGCCGCTGGAACGGCGAAGACATTACGGGCAAACGTCTGTTGATATGGAGCGAGCAGGGTTTCGGCGACAGCCTGCAATTCATCCGCTATGCGCAATTGTGCAAGGCGCGCGGCGCCACGGTGATTGTCGTCTGTCCGCCGCCTTTGCGGCGGTTGTTCGCCGCGTGCGGTTTCATCGATGCGCTGCCCGCCGATGCGGTCGACGGTGATTTTGACGTCCACGCGCCGATGATGAGCCTGCCCTATATCTTTGGCACGCGGCTGGAAACCGTGCCTGCGCAAGGGCCGTATTTGCGCACGCCGGATGACGCGCGGGCGCAATGGGCGGCGCGGTTTCCGGCCCGTACCGGCAATCTGCGTGTCGGGTTGGTATGGGCGGGCAATCCGCGCGAAAACCAGATCAACGCCCATCTGACCGACCGGCGGCGCAGCATGGCTTTGGAAATGCTGCGGCCTTTGTTCGACGTGGCGGGCGTCGATTTTTACAGCCTGCAAATGGGCGCGGCGGCGGTGGCGCAGATTGATGTGTGCGGCCTCCGTTCCCGCATCGCCGATATAATGGGCGATGTGCGCGATTTCGCCGATACGGCGGCGATTATCGAAAATCTGGATCTGGTCATATCGGTCGATACCTCCGTGGTGCATCTGGCGGGCGGTTTGGGCAAGCCGGTATGGGTGATGTCGCGGTTCGATGCGTGTTGGAGATGGTTACAGAACCGGCCCGACAATCCGTGGTACCCGTCCGCGCGCGTTTTCGGCCAGCCCGCGCCCGGCGATTGGGCAATCGTGGTGGAGAAGGTCAGGGCCGCCCTCTTAACTATAGTTTCCGCTTGATTCAGCGCGCGATTCGAACATACGATCGTACTTACATTGGGTTGCAATTCAAATTTTGGTTTGCAGGTGTCCAGAGACGATCATTTCAGAATCAGACTTATTGAATTTTTGGAGCAATCCGGATGGATGCTTCATCGCCGTGGCAAGCACGATATTTTCACACACCGCCAAATCCCGCACGCGCTGACAATCCCCAGAAAACTTCAGGACAGGTCGTTGGGAAACAGATTGCTAAGAATAGCCGGCATAGACGCCCGGCTTTAACCGTCGGCTCGATATAAAAAACAATCGCAGCTAACTAATTAAACGTTTTCTGCGCCATGCGGATCTGCTGCGCGCGGGTCAGGATGGCGTTTTCCAGCGATCCGGCCATGGTCGGCGACACCGACGCGTCCTGCCATGCGCCGCTGGCATCCTTGGTCTGACGGAACACCGACACCTTGACGCCGTCGGCGGTCAGATCGCGGCTGCGGATCAGGATGTCGATTTTGGTGCGTTCGTTGGGGCTGTCCGGCGAACTATACCAATCGGTCAGAATGACGCCGCCGAACGGATCGGCCGATGCGATCGGCATGAAGGAAATCGTATCCAAAGACGCGCGCCACAGGAATGCGTTGACACCGATGCCGGTATTTTGCGCGGTTTTCTTGGAATCACTGCCGCCGAAAAGATCCCATCCGCCCTTGTCGCTGGCAAGGCTGCCGTTTTTATACATATCGTCATGCGCTTTGTCTTTATAGGTCGGGTCGGTTTCAACGCTGTCGCAGGCCGACAAGGCCGTCGCAAGGGCAAGGGCCGCCATAAGGGATAAAGCGCGCTTTTTCATGATGTTCCACGGGGGTGAACGAGGTGATTCTTGAAATCGCCCATATTTAAGGCGCGGGCGCAATCGATTGCAAGAAATATGGTTCATATATCCGGTTATCGCCTTCGGGCGGGCCGAACCGGTCAGGAAAAGCCCGGTCATGTGGCGGAATTTGGGGTCGATTCTGATAACCCCTTGCGGGATATAAAGTTATTATTGTTTTTATTCAATATGTTGCGATGCAAAACAGGGTGATGTTTGTTGCCGGAATGCAACATCGGCCGTTCCTTTCGGCGTTTCGGGCATTTCGCGCTTGTCTGTGCAGGGCCGCGGTATCAAATTCCCATCCGTGGGGCGATCGCTCCTTCTGCAAGACTTCAAATCAGTATCTGCATCAAAAACAACCCAAAGGGGGAAACATGCGTAAAATTCTTTTGGCGACGACGGCTTTGGCCGGCATTGCGTTCGCGGGCGCCGCTCAGGCTGCCTCGCCGCTCACGGTCAATCTCGGCGGCGACGTCGACTTCCTCGCTGCCAACTATGCCGCGCAGGATCACGGCGTGGCCGGCAAATCAACCAACCGCGATTTTGAATCGCTCTATGGTCTGAACTTCGACATCAGCGGCAAATCGAACAGCGGCGTCAACTATGGCGGCGTTGTCAGCCTGTCGAATGCGCCCGATATTTCGAACTTGTTCGGCTATTTGAATCAAAGCAGCCCCTATCTGAGCGCGGGCTATATCTATATGTCGGGCGCTTTCGGTAAGCTTCAGCTGGGCGACTCGCACGGCGCGACCGATATCGCTGTCGGCACCCCGACCGCGGGCGAAGGCCAGGTATTCGGCCGTTATATCGACTTCCTCAATACGACGACTTTTGCCAAGAATTTCGTCGCGGGCATCGACGGCACCGACCACAGCACCAACGTGACCTATTTCACGCCGAAGGTCGGCAACGAAAACAACAAGGTTCAGTTGGGCTTCAGCTATGTGCCGCAATTCTATAACTATGGCAGCAGCGCTGTTAATAACAACACCAACAGCGCGGGAGCCGGCAGTTTGCTTGCAACTGGCAACGATTTGTCCCCCTATCATGATGTCGTGAAGGGCGTTGTCGCGTATGAAGGCAAATTTGCCCCCGTCGCGGTCAAGGCCAGCGGTAATGTCATTACCGGCAGCAGCAACGCCATCGGATCGGATGGCGGCTGGATGGTGAACGCTCCGACTGGCGCGCCGGTTTCCAGCTTTACCTCTTGGGGTCTGGGTGCGCAGGCTGCGGCCGAAGGCTTCACGCTGGGCGGCGGTTATACCGACATGGGCCGTTATGACACGGTTGCCGGCCAGAACAAGGACCAGCATACCTACAGCGCCGGCCTGACCTATGACTTCAGCAAGGCTTCGGTGGGCGTGTCCTACCTCGGCGGCGAAGGCTACAGCAACCTGCTGGCTTCGTCGGCTGCGGGTGGCACCGGTTCGTCGGCCAACTACATCAAGGAATTCAATTCCTATGGTGCGGGCGGTTCGTACACCTGGGCGCCCGGCCTGACCTCCAACCTCGACGGCGTCTATTTCGACCAGAAGTCGGACGCGTCGGTTGAAAACAAGGGTTATGTCCTGTTGGTTTCGCAGAAGCTGACATTCTAATCCCTGTCGATACAGGTTCAAGGATTAAGGGCGGTGAGCAATCACCGCCCTTTTTCTTTGGCGAATTAATAGATTGAAGCGTTGCCGGTAAATCTTTAGAACCTGCACATGATCCCTGTTTTTGTCTCCGCCATTTAATGTTCCGCACCGCCGCCTTGCTGGGAATTTTGGGCCTGTTTGCCGCCACCGGCGTTATTGTGTGGAGCGGCTGGGCGCAGGTTGCGCTGGCTTTGGCGCATGTCGGCTGGGGTATTCTGGCCATTGCCGCCCTGCATGCCGTGCCGCTGGTCATTTCGTCGGGGGGATGGCGCGTTCTGGTGGCGGGCAAACACAGCCCGTCATGGGGGCGGTTTCTCTATTTCATGTGGCTGCGCGCCGCCGTCAATAACTTGATGCCCGTGGCCCGCATCGGCGGGGAAATTGCCGTGGTGCGGGTGATGGTGGCGCACGGTATGCGCCGCAATATGGCGATTGCCCTGACAGTGGTTGAATTGACCCTGTCGGTCGTCGCTACTTTCGCCTTTGTTGTGCTGGGCATCGTTCTGTTTGCGTTGCGCGTCAATGACAGCAATCTCGTGGCGCAGTTGTTCTGGGGCGCCGCGTTATCGTTGCCGGCCATCGCGGCAATGATCGCGGTGCAGCGTGTCGGTTTCTTTCGTTTGCTCGCCAAATTGTTCCATCTGCTGTTTCGCGATAAATGGGCACCGCTGGCGGGTGACGGCGCGGTGCTCGACCACACCGTCACCGCGCTTTACCGGCGGCATCGTCGTGTTGTCGCGTCGGTTATTTTGCTGTTCCTGTCGTGGGCGTTCGGGTCGACCGAAATCGCGGTGGCTTTGTATCTTCTGGGACATCCTTTGCCTTTTATCGAAGCGGTGATGATCGAAGCGTTGATTTTGGGCGCGGCCAGTGCGGCCTTTGTCGTGCCCGGCGCCCTGGGCGTTCAGGAAGCCGGTTTTCTTATTTTTGGCGGCATGCTGGGCCTGCCGCACGATATCGCCGCCGCGCTGGCTGTCATCCGGCGGTGCAGCGATTTGATTTGCTATGTGCCCGGCCTTATCGTCTGGCAGATGCATGAAGGGCGGAGATTGCTGCGTGACTGAGATTCCAGAAAAAGACGCGGTGGAAAAAGGCCGCAAGCTGTTCGCGCAACCCTGCGATTTCGTGCTGGCGGCGGCGGCGGCGGCGCAATTTCCGCCCGGTAAAATGCCCGAAATCGCCTTTATCGGCCGTTCCAATGTTGGCAAATCCTCGCTGATTAACGCGCTGGTGGGACGTAAAAACCTGGCGCGGGCGTCGAATACGCCGGGACGCACGCAACAGATTGTGTTTTTTAATCTGGGGCAACGGCTGATGCTGGCCGATTTGCCGGGCTATGGTTACGCCAAAACGCCGCTTGAAGAAAAGGCGCGCTGGATGGATCTGGTCGAATCCTATCTGATGAACCGTCCGCAACTGAAATGTATCTGTTTGCTGTTCGACGGGCGGCATGGGGCCAAGGATAACGATGTGGATATGATGCGCTTTCTCGACCGCGCCGGGGTCATTTATCAGATCGTGCTGACCAAAATCGACCAGGCGCGCAAGGGCGATGCCGATATCCATGCCCGCGCTGCCGCCGAACTGGCGGCGCAGCATCCCGCGGCGCGCAGCGACATTCTGCGAATCAGCGCGGAAAAACATCAGGGATTCGAGGAATTGCGGGCATTGCTGGCCGGTTTTGCGCTGCCGGCGTGACCGCGTGTTGTCCTACCGCACGCCGATGCGCGACAGATTGTCCGCCAAAGACCCGCTTTGGCGTATGGTGGCGATGTTCATGTTATCGTCGTGGCGCAGGCGGTTGATGACATCCTGTTCGCAGGTAATTTGCACCTGGCCCAGCGCGGTGACGGCCATCGCCGAAACTTTATCCTTCATCGACGATTCATGCAGCCATGTCGCGATCTGGTCGATGAAATGCGCGGCCTGCGCGCGGCGGATTTCGGCTTCGCGGTTGCGCGGAATTTCATGCGCGCCGTCGAGCTGCAATTCGATGAAATAACGGTTCTTGTTGGCGGTCATGGTAAAGCCCCTGCGTCGATTCGTTTATTGCGTCATGCGGCTTAAAAATGTACTAACGTCGTGCGCTTTCCACAAAGATGTCACATTTATGCCGAAGCCGCGCAAAATCCCGACGCCGCAAAACCTGTCCAATGTCGCGCTGCATTATCTGGAACGCTATGCCGCGTCGGAGGCGTCGTTGCGCCGCGTGTTGACGAACCGCATACGCAGGGCTGCGATGCAACATCCGGACTTCGCCGCCGATGAAGGCCGGCAGCAGGAATTGCGTTCCGCTATCGAAACAATTATTGCGTTGCATAAACGCACAGGTATTTTGAACGATACCGCCTTTGCCGAAATGCGTGTGCATAGTTTGCGCCGTCAGGGCCGGTCGCGCCGCGTGATCGAACAGAAATTGATGACCAAAGGCGTGGCCCGCGACACGATCAAGGCTGCGCTGGCGGGACATGACGACGATGCCGATCCGCGCGAGATCGAACGGCAGGCGGCGTTGACGCTGGCGCGGCGGCGTAAATGGGGGCCGTTTCGCAAAAAACCTGTTGATGTCGAGGCGCGGCGCAAGGATTTCGCCGCCTTGGCGCGCGCGGGTTTTTCGGCCGACATTGTGCGGGCGGTGCTGGACTATGATTTTGAGGATGAATAAAAAAGCCCGGAATTTTCATTCCGGGCTTTTCGTCGATCGACGCGGATTTTTTTATTTGTCCGCGCTATCCTTGACCGGTTGGCCATTGATATCGAATTTCTGGATCTTGGCGCTGGCTTCCAACGACTTAACTTCGTCATTGGCCAGTTCCTGACCCAATTGGTCGGAGATCTGATCCTTGACTTCGGCCAGCGGCGGCGGCGACGATTTGCGGCGATCTTCGATCTTGATGATGTGATAACCGAATTCAGTCTTGACCGGCGTGTCGCTGATTTCGCCGACTTTCATGGCAAAAGCAGCATCGGCAAAGGGCTTGACCATCGCGTCATGCACGAAATAGCCCAGATCGCCGCCCTGTTTGGCCGACCCGGTGTCTTTCGATTTTTCTTCGGCCAGTTTGGCGAAATCAGCGCCGGCTTTCAGCTCCTTGATGATTTCGTCGGCTTCGGCCTTGGTCTTGACCAGAATGTGACGCGCGCGCACTTCGTCCTGCGGCTTGAACTTGGCGGCCAGCTCGTCATACCGCGCCTTGATCTTGGCGTCGGTGATCTTGGGTTCGACTTCCTTGTGGATATAGGCTTCGGCGACAACCTGGTCTTCCAGGCCCTTTAAACGTTTTTTGACGTCCGGATCATTTTGCATGCCGGCGGCATAGGCCTTTTGCGACACGACTTCGGTGGCGATAAGTTTTTGCAGGATTTGCGGATAAATCAGCTGCGGCGGCAGTTGTTGCAGCTGCGGGCCCGCCATTTGCAATTCGCGCATGACATCGGAACGGTGAATGTCCTGGCCGTTGACGATGGCGACGACAGGATCGGCTGCCGTCGGGCTGGCTGCGGGGGCGGTCGCCGCGTGCGCCGCGGCGCAAACGGTCAGGCTGCCGATCAAGGCGGCGGTGGCGACGAGAATTTTTTTGGACATGAGGAATCCTTTTGGTTTCGGAGAGGTTCTAAGTGCTAAACGCTTCGATCCAAAACATCAAGCCCGACAAATAGGGCGGAATTAGGGACGGTTTTATCCCGTCTTGCCGTGTGCGGGTGCAAAAGATTCCTAGCTGCATCCTTGCGCGAGGCAGGAATTGCCGCGGTGCCATGCGGAGCAATTTATAAAAAATACATATGTATCAATATGATGACCGTTGGCACAGCTATTGCTGATTGGAGGGGTGAGATTATCCCGCTTTGTCAAAAGCGGCAAACCAGCCAGCGAGGTGTTTCATGGGTTCATTATTTGCCGCTTTGGGCGTGTCGGTTGCCGGGTTGTCGGCGCAATCCGAAGCCATCGGGAATATTTCCGATAACCTGTCAAATTCGCAAACGACGGGTTTTAAAGCCATCGGCACCGCGTTCAATGATTTGGTGACGGCGTCCAGTGCGACAAATAACAGTCCTGGCGGTGTGACTGCGACCCCGTCTTATCAGAACGATGTTCAGGGCACGATTACGTCGACGACGACGACGACAAATCTGGCGATCTCCGGCGGTGGGTTTTTCCCGGTGGAAACGGCGGTGCAGACGGCGTCCGGCGCGACGCAATTGACCGGCGACCAATATTACACGCGCGCGGGGGACTTCACCCTCAACAGCGACGGATATATGGTCAATTCAGCCGGCTATTATCTCGAAGGCTACAGCGTCGATTCCTCGACCGGCGTCGTCAACTCCTCGTCTTTGTCGGCGGTTCAGGTTTCTTCGCTGCTGGATAATCCGGTCGCTACCACCACAGTCAATTATGCCGCCAATCTGCCGGCGGGCGCGACGGCGGGAACTTTCACATCCTCTGCGTCCACCGTTAATGTCTACGATGCTCTGGGAAACACGCATGCGATGAGCCTGACCTGGACCAAGACCGGCACCAACCAGTGGAGCGTTCAGGTCAGCGTCGCCGATGGTCTGGGTACGGGCACACCCTATACCGCGACGGTGCCGGTGACGTTCGGCACAAATGGTGAAATCGAAACCGGCGGCATCGCGGCGGACACGGCTTCCGGCGCATCCGGAACCTATGCCGTCGATTCGGGTTCGACCGAGGCGGGCGTCAATTTTAACCTGTCTTTTCCCGGTGCGGCCGCGCAAACCATCGATCTTAATCTTGGTAACTACAATGCTGCCACCGGCATCACCCAATATGCCAGCAGCGGGTCGAGTACCGACGTTTCGGTATCGTCGATCACGCAAAATGGTCTGGGCGAAGGGTCATACAGCAGCCTTAGCATCGACAGCAGCGGCATCGTCTCGATCAACTATACCAACGGCACGGTGCGCCAGATTTACCAGATACCGATTGCGACCTTCAATTCGCCGGACAGCCTGCAGCGTGTGTCGGGCAGCGCCTATCAGGCGACATTGGCATCCGGCACGGCAAATCTGCATACCGCCGGGTCTTACGGTGCGGGGACAATAACGAGCAGTTCGCTGGAATCGTCGACAGTCGATATATCGACGGAATTCACGGACATGATTCAGTCGCAGCAGGTTTATGCCGCCAATGCCAAAGTGGTAACAACGGTCAACCAGATGTTGCAGACGATCATTCAGGCCGTCTGACGTTTCTTGAATATGAAAAAGCCCTGCGCCTTGCGCGCAGCGGCAAGAAGAGGCAACGATGTCGCTTACCGGCGCCCTTAACGCGGCTCTTTCTGGTATCAAGGTCAGTACGACTGCCGTGCAGGTCATATCCAGCAACGTGTCGAACGCCCAAACGACGGGCTATACCGACAAAAGCCTCAGCCTGTCGGAAAGCGTCGTGGGGACGAGCTATGGCGGCGTCGAGATATCCGGTTACAACCGCGTCAGCGACAGCGTGCTGTCGGCGACGCTGAACAGCGCGACGACCACATCATCCTATTACAGCACCCAGAACGGATTTCTGACCCAAATCCAGAACATTCTCGATTCGTCGGCCAGCCCTCCGGCGCTGGCATCGGCGGTCAGCAATTTCCAATCGGCCTGGACGGCCTATTCCGCATCGTCCAACAGCTCGGCGGATGAGGCCAACGTCATTTCGACGGGCGAGCAACTGGCGACGACGATCAATTCGATCGCGTCGCAAATCAGCTCGCTCAAGACGAATGTGGAAAGCGACCTGTCCACCAGCGTGTCGACGCTGAATACCGATTTGCAGCAGGTGCAGACGCTTAATTCCCAGATCCAGTCCGCGATTGCCAGCAACCAATCGCCTTCCGATCTGGAAGACCAGCGCGACACGTTGATTAACAACATATCCGCGCTCACCAATGTGCAGGTCATGACCCGCAGCGACGGCACGGTCGCGTTGTACACGTCGAACGGCACGGCCTTGCTCGACGGCACCGCGCAGACTTTCAGCGTCAGCAACGATCAAGTCGTCAATGCGCTGGGGGCCAATGTCAGCAGCGCGCTGGGCGGCGGCACGTTGCAGGCGCAGACCGATTTTCTGTCGACCGATACCAGCAATACCGGCAACGGCGTCGCGGTTATCAGCAAGCTGACGGCGCAACTGCAAAGCTTCGCCAGCCAGTTTACCAGCACCTCATCCGCCAGCAGTTTCGCCAGCACGTATAACTCCGCGACGACGAACAGCGGTGAACTGGCGTCCAGCTTTTTCACTTATTCGACCGACGGCAACGGCAATATCGATTTGACCAGCTTTGCCGTCAATTCGGCTCTGGTTAACGGCACATCGACGGTCAAGGCAGCCGCCGCGACATCGGTTGCGAATACCTTCACCGCGACCAACAGCTATACATCGGGCGGGCTGACTGTTACCAACCAGACCTATGCCGGGATCGCCAATTCCATTTTGTCCTATTTCCAGCAGGCCGCCAACAGCGTTGCCGCGTCCAGCACGACGGCGTCGGCGCAGCAAAGCTATTACCAAAGCGCCTTGTCCAAGGAAACCGGCGTCAACACCGACACGGAACTTGTCAATCTGACCAGCTGGCAGAACGCCTACGCGGCATCGGCCCATGTCATTTCGACGATCGAGGCGATGTTCACAACCCTTGAAAACATGATATCGTAATGACCATCACATCCGTCAGCAATCTCAGTACCACGCAGATGCTCATCGCCGAGCTGAACGGGCAATCGGCGTCGTTAAGCCAGCTCAGCGAACAGCTCGCCAGCCAGAAAAAATACGACAATCTGACTGATTACACTGCTACGGACGCGTTGAATCTTTTGAATTTGCAAAGCAGTTCGACACAGCTTGACGCCTATTCGAATGTCATTACGACGGTGCAATCGCGTCTGTCGACCTATGACACGACGATGACCGATATGGAATCCATCATTTCCCAGGCATCCTCCCTGATCAACAGCAGCCAAAACTATAATGCCAGCACGGCATCCAGTCTTGCCGTGACGGCCAACAATTATCTGAAATCGGTTCAACTCGACCTCAATCAACAGGTTAACGGCCGCTATATTTATGGCGGATCGAATTATACCACGGCGCCTGTGACCGATTTGACCAGCCTGACCGACGCGCCGTCCTCGACGACGGTTTCCAGTCCGCAAATTCCCGATTACGATACGTCCTATGCCGCAACGAACCTGACTTTTACCGGCGCGGGTTCTTCGTCCCTTACCATCGGCGGCACGACGACATCGCCTGCGTCGCAAAATGTTTCCGTCGTCGTCGGGGGAACGACCTATACCTATGCTGCGACATCCAGCGATACGCCGACGACGATCGCGGCCGGTCTTTCCACCGTTTTGAACAATGCCGGCATTTCGGCCAGTTCGTCGGGCGGGGTTCTGACGCTGTCTTCGGGAACCATTACGTCGGCATCCGCCGCCGCGACCAGGACGTCGGCCTATACGCTCGATACCGCCATCGTCGCCAACGGCATTTCCATCCAATACGGGGTCAGCAGCGATAATCCGGCCTTCCAGCAATTGATATCCGGGTTGCGCTATATTGCCGCGGCGGGCAATTCGACCGATTCGACGACCTATGCCGCGGACATGAAACAGGCGTCGACTTTGTTGACCTCCGCGCTCAGCAGCCTGCAGGCCGTGCATACGGGGGTCGCCGACAACATCACCCTTCTGACCAACGAAGCGGCGACGCAAAGCAGCCAGATGACCGATATCGCCAATCAAATCAGCGATATTCAAAGCGTCAATGTCACGCAGGTCAGCACCGAAATCACCGCGCTGCAAACCGTACTGGAGGCGTCCTATACCGTCACCGGCGATCTTGAGAAAATGTCCATAACCTCGTATCTGTAAGGAACCTGCCATGACCTTTCTTCGCGACGCCACACCAACAGGAAACAGCATCATGAAACCTCAATCGACATTCAGCCCCGCGCCGCTCCGCTTTATTGCCGCGTTGCGCGGCCACAGCTTCCGCCCCGCATCGCCCGATTTTGCCTATGCCGATGCGGCTTGCGTCGATCCGGAATCCCTGATCTGCCTCGCGGCCAGCAATCCCGAAGGCCGTTTTTACGGTTTCGTCGCCGACGATACGGCGCGGCGGGCGGCGGAAACGCTGGCGGCGCAACGCGGCGTATTCAACGCCATTTTCCTGACCGGCCGGATATCCGAAATTCTGGCGCGCTTGAACAACGGCGCGGTGTTGCCGTCGATGCTGGATTATCTGTGCTGCGACGAAAGCGGATCGGTTTTGCCGGACGCCGAACGCGCGGCGTTGTTCGATCTGGCGCAAAACCGCCTTAAACCCGGCGGGTTGCTGGTGACGTCGTACAAACCCTATGACAGCGACGGCGGCGCTCTGCGTTTTCTGGTGCGCGAACTCGCGCCGGAAATGAATGCGGACCAGAAACAAACCTTCCTGCTGGAAATCCGCAAGCTGGCGACGGGTTATTTGTCGCGCCATCCCGACATCGATGCCAAACTGAAAGACTCCATCGTCAAGGGAACGCCGGATGAATTCTTCGCCCTCTTTGCCCAAGGTGCCGCGACGTCGATGACGTTTGACACCAAGGTCGCGATGACGGGCCGTGGCATGGCTTATGCGGGCGATGCGCAGCTGACGTCGAACTATGTCGAACTGGCCGTTCCCGCCGACGCGCAGGAACTGGTGGTACGTTGCCGCGACCATGTTCTGTATGAACCGATTAAAGATCTGGCGTTGGACCGTACGGTTCGGTCAGACATCTGGGTAAAACCGCCTTTCACCCTTTCTTCCAACGCGGCGGAATTGTTCGGCGGTTTCGCTTATGGCATTACGATGCCCCGCGATGCGGTTCCGTCCTCCTTTGCGGCGCAAGGCAAAACCCTTGATCTGTCGTCGCCGCTTTATACCAAGCTTATCGATCTTATGGCTGTGCTGCCTGTCGGCGTCGGCGATTTCCTGTCGCACCCGTCGGGGCAAGGCGAAAACGCGGACAAGGTTATCGCCGCGATCCAAATCCTTGTGGCGTGCGGCATCGCCGTACCGATGCGCGGCAAACGGGCGGCGACGAATACCGCCAGCGTGGCGCAGCCGCGCTTTGTCGGCAGTTTCAACCGCTATATCGACAAAACAAGCGTGACCAATGACGACGTCTGGATGGCGTCGCCCGTGCTGGGCTGCGGCGTCAAAGTGACGGCGCGCGAAGCCTTGGTGATGCAGGCGTTGAATCGCGCCGGTTTGGCGAATTCTGTGTCGGCTTTGATGCCGGAATTGCGCCGCCTTGCCGAAACGGGTCAGGCATCGGCTATTCTGCCCATGCCCACGCCAACGCCCGAGGCTGTGCAGGAAATGGTGCGCGATATTGTCGGTCAATCGCTGCCGCAATGGTATGCTTACGGCATGCTCGAAGCGGCATGACGCTTTGGACGATGTAGAAAAGCGGTTCGATAACGCGGCGTCGCCCTTCGGGTGGCGCCGCATCCGCATTGGCGGCATATCGTTCCACCCCGTGCCGTTGCATGGTTCGGGCTTGCGCCAGAATTCCAATGATATATTTTCGAACGCATGACGCAGAATGACGAAGCCGACAATTTACGGGCGCAAACGCTTTTCGCCGACGGGCATTATGCCGAAGCGGCGGAAATATTCCGCATGCTGGCCGCCGCCGTGCCTCAGGACCCCAATCCGCCATATAATTGCGGCGTCGCGCTGGCTAAACTCGGGCGATTCGAGGAAGCCTTGGGATTCTATCGCACCGCGATTACGCTCAACCCGGCATTCGCCAATGCTTATGTCAATTTCGCTTTCTGTCTCAGCGAGCTTGGGCTCATCGCGCAGGCAAGGCAGGGATTCGCGATCGCTAGGTCTTTGGCGCCTGACGACCCGGTGCCTATGCTGAACGAATCCATCGCGGCGCTGGCCTTGGGCGATTATGCCGTGGGTTGGCAAAGTTTCTCGGCGCGCTGGCGCATCCCCGGTTATGACAGGTTTCGCCGTTCTTTCGATAAACCCGATTGGCGCGGCGAGAATCTGAACGGCAAGGTTTTGTTTTTGTACGCCGAGCAAGGCTTCGGCGACTCTTTGCAAATGGCGCGTTATCTGCCCGTTCTTGTGGCGCAGGCGGCGCGGGTGATTGTCGGCGTACCGCCTGCCTTGGCCGGCCTTATGCGGGGCATCCCCGGCATTACCGTGATCGTGCTGGGCGATACCGTGCCGGATTTCGATTTTCACGCCGCGTTGATGGATATTCCTGCGGCGATGGGCACATCGGTCGAAACCATACCCGCCGACGTGCCCTATCTTCACGCCGATGCGGCGCGCATCGATTTTTATCGTCAGCGGTTGCCTGATGCTGCCACGCGCCGCATCGGGCTGGCCTGGGCGGGGCGTTCCACGCACGGCAACGACCATAATCGGTCGCTGGCGTTGGCGCAGCTCGCGCCGCTTTTCCGGCTGCGCAACGTAAGCTGGGTCAGCCTGCAAAAACTTGTGCCGGATCGTGACAAGGAGGCATTGCGCGACAGCGGCATGATGGATTGGGGCCAGGAATTTGCCGACTTCGCCGATGCCGCCGCTGCCGTTTCGGCGCTCGATCTTGTCATTACGGTCGACAGCGCGATGGCGCATCTGGCGGGCAGTCTGGGTAAAGATGTCTGGGTGCTTTTGCCGTTCAGCGCCGATTGGCGCTGGATGATCGGCCGCACCGACAGCCCGTGGTATCCGACCGCGCGTCTTTTCAGGCAAGACCGGCGCGGCGACTGGGCTGCGGTTATCGGCCGCGTTGCCGCCGAACTTGGGTCTTTTTCTTCCCGGTTACGCTGACGTCATCAATGATGTTGGGGTGTCGGTGGTTCCGATGGCGCCAGTGGACGGCATCAGTGCGTCGGCGTTGACGGGTTTGTTGAGGCCGGACGCGATAATGCGGTTGATTTCGATCAAGCTGTCGATCAAACCGGGTTCGTATTTGCCGGTGGCGCGGAAGCTGGTTTTATCGACATAACGGCCCAGATTCAAAAGGGTCAGCTTCAAATCGTGTGGCAACGGGTTCTGCGGATCGGCGACCGCGACCTGAAAAATCGTCCACAGCCGTTGATTATGGCGGATGGCGTCGCCATACTCCTTCAACGCGTCTTTTGACTTCAAATTGGCGGCCAGATTATCACGTGCTTCTTCCAGACGGCGCGCACATGCCGCCAATGCGCGCGAATCCGTGTCGCGGCTGTTGCCGGTGGTGCCCAGCGTGGTTTTTTGATTCTGGTGGTAAACATTGACTTTGTCGCCTGACATTATGGCCTCCCTGGTTTTTTGTCCCGTTATGCGTGAGCTTCGACGGCCGCGGGCATTGCGGCGGGCGGTGTCGATTTTTCATGCTGTTCCAGCATGCTGTGCGCGATGCGCAACGCCTTGAATGTTTCCTTGGCGTCCAGATGGGCGATGATTTTCTCAACATCGCCGGCATATTGGGGGTAAAGCCTGGCAAAGCTTTTGACGGTGTCGATCACCAGCGTGTCCATCGGTTTGTCTTTGCCGCGAAACAGGTAGATGACCTGCAGCAGGAAATAAACATTGGTGACGTCGGACTCGGAACTGCGATCTATATTCATCATATAGTCTTCGCGCAAAACGGGGCTGTCGGACAAAACCAGAAGATCGGCAGGGCGTGTGCCCACATTCTTTAAAACGGCGCCGCCGGCGAAAATTTTGCCTTCGGGCTTGACGCGTATTTTCAATGGCATGTTCCCGACTCCTTCGAGAGAAATACAGATAAAGAGGAAAAAGGGCGGGCCGAAGCCCGCCCTTCCCCTTAGGCTTACAAGATACGCAAGATGGCTTGCGCCAGCGTACCGGAAATGCCCAGCGACGTAATGCCGAGCTGGTCTTGAGCCTGCAGGGCCTGCAGGTTCGCGCCTTCGACATTCGAGTCGGCCTGAACCAGATCGTTTGACGCGTTGGTCAACGACGTGATCAGGTTGGACGTGAAGTCCTGACGTGTCTGGATCAGGGTCGCGTTACCACCGAAGTTTGACGCGTCCGTGGTCAGGGTCGA
The DNA here is from genome assembly GCA_028866275.1 of Alphaproteobacteria bacterium. Taxonomy (GTDB): domain Bacteria; phylum Pseudomonadota; class Alphaproteobacteria; order UBA9219; family UBA9219; genus CAIXLI01. Next base: position 44,338 of record JAGWIK010000003.1, on the reverse strand, counting down.
CAACGCCGTCAACAAATACGACTGCGATTGCTGAATCGACGCCGACGTTGACCACGAAGATGTGGCGGTGTTGTTCGAACCCAACAGGCCCGCCGACGTGATGTTGACGCCGGTGATGGTCAGCGAGGTGGCGTTGCTTGCGTCGAAGTAGACGACAAGGCTATTCCCCGTGCTGTTCAGCAGGTTGGTACCGTTGAAGGTCGCGTCGTTGACCAACTGATCAAGCTGGGTCGTCAGCGCGTTGAACTGCGACGCCAGACCCGCACGGGTGTCCGTGTTCGTCGTGCCCAGCGCCTGGGTCGCAAGACCTTGAAGCTGGTTGATGACGCTGGTCACGTCCGAGATCGAGTTGTCGGTCGAGTTCACCGTTTCAAGGGCGGTCGACAGACTGCTCTTGACGGTGTTGAGCTGGTTGGCGCTGTTCAAAAAGCCCTGCGACGCAAAATACGCCGCAGCGTTGTCTGACGCCGAGTTAACCGTTTTGCCGGTCGCCAGAGCATTCTGGGTTTGGGCAAGAAGGTTGGTCGTGTTGGTCAACGCCGCGAGGTTGGCGCGGGCTGACGCACTGAGGGCGATATCACCAATAGACATGTTAGAACTCCTTTCAAGAGTTGAACGCAGACTCCTTCTGCGGGTTGAGATGCCGTCCTGTTTAAGTTCAAGACGTAAACTAAGACTTAACGGCGGTTATACATATGCCAGAAGCGTGCCATGAAATGGCGGCTGTTAACCTTTTGATTCGGTTGGGGGCACGGCAAAAATTTCCGGCAATATTTTCCCATCGAGGGAAAAACCGGCAATAATTGCCTAGCCATTTTGGGCACATTGCTTGATAAGCCTATATAATTTTTTGCGGCGCAATATCTCCGATGCGATAGATTTTTTGCCCGACATGACCTAATTGGGCCGACAGGTCGCCGTCGCACCAAATGTCGAAACCCGCGGCGCGGGCTTTTTCGCAAAAATAATAATCCTCGCCGCGCAGCTGGTCGCCTTCGGCAACCAGATTGAAATAGGGTTTTTCCAGCGCGTCGAATACGGATGTGCTGATCAACATGCATCCGGTTGGCAGCAGCCTGACCCGCTGCAATCCTGCCGTGACATGGGCGTGTTCGCCGTCCTCGGTAACGGTCAGGGGGTGGAAAGGTGGCATGCGCTGGGAATAAGTCGCCCCGACGATGTCCTTATCGTGGGCCAGAAGGCGTTTCATCGTGTCGACGGGAAACACCATGTCGGTGTCCAGAAACAATAAATGCGACGCTTTCATGATTTGCGCGCCGCCCGCGCATTGGTTGCGGCCCAGCGCGACCAGCGACGACCGCGCATTCAGCAAAAACATCTGCGCGCCGGGATTCTGGCACATCATCGCCAAAGACATGGCGAAATCGGCGTGGACAAGATCGCCGGACGGAATGCCGACCGCAACCAATGTTTCCGTCATACCGCGCCCCTCTGAAAACGCGGGCCGGCATTGCCGCGAAAGCTGTAAGGCCCCGTATGGACAAGCTTGCTGTCAAGGTCGAGCCATATTTCGCCGCCGATGGCGCGCCAGCGACGGCAGAACGCATAATCCTCGCTCAGATAAACACCGGTATCGGGGTCGATCATGCAGTCGAACAGGGCATAAAGATGGTCGCTGGGCTTTGCCGGGCGCGGGAAAGCGTGCAACGCCTGATATTTTGTTTCGGGGTACGCGGCGAACATGCGTTCAAATACCCCGCGTTTGATCAATTGAAACCCTGTTCCCGCATAAATGCCCGTGGCAAAGCCGTTTTCGCGTCTGGCGTCGGCACCTTCGCACAAAGCGCCGACATAGGCCAGCCCGGCTTCGTCCAGTGATTCCGGCGTGCGGCCGAAGCGCTGCGCCAGCTGCGTCCAGTCGATGATTTTGGCCGGATACATGCCCGCGACGAAATCCTTGTCGGCCTTTAGCAAGCGCACGACCTGCTCGACGGAAAAAGTGATATCGGCATCGACGAACAGCAAATGCGTGGCCTGCGGCGCGTCCATGAATTTAGCGACAATGGCGCTGCGCCCGCGTGTGATCAACGCATCATTGCCCAGCAATAGGGTCGCCAAATCGAAACCTTCGCGCGCCGACGCCGCCTGCACATTCAGCAAGGACATCGTGTAATCCTGCGACACCATGCCGCCGAAGCACGGCGTGCCGACCACGATAAAGGGTTTGTTCATGATCTCAGGCCTTTCCGTCGCAAACGACGCGTAGCAATTTTTCGTTCAGTCCGCCCCAATCCCAATTCTGCGTCACGGTGTCGGCGACGGCAAGCGCGGCTTTTTTCGCCGCACCCCGGCTGGCGTAAACTTGTTCCATCGCGGCGACGGTTTCCTCGACATCGCTTTCGCCCCAATCCTCGACCGTTTGCATCGCAGGCGTCGATCGGACCGGTTTCTGGACGCGCAACGCGCCGCAGCCGATCAGATCGACCAAATCTTTTTGCCCCGTATTGTACGATACGAAAGTCGGCACGCCGCAGGCCATCGCCTCCATCGCCACCAGATTGGTGCCCCCTTCGCAGCGATTGGGGAATACCGCCATGTCGCAATCGCGCAACACGGTGGGCATCAACAGATTGTGGGTGAAGGGCAGATCGACAAAACTGTCGCGCGGCAGACCTTGTTTCAACAGCCACGGCGTGATGCGAAGACCATAATCGGGCGCGGTTTCAGGCACGCCGTCGCATAACCCGGCCAACGCAAAGGCCGACGCATCCGGCGGCAACAGATTTTGCCAACAGGTGACCAGCAAGGCGTCGGGATGGCGGGCATGGAATATCTTGAACGCGGCGGTGACGATATCCTGCCCCTTGCGATATTCGAATTTGCCGCCGGAAAAAATGACAAAACGGTCGCGATATAAATCCGACCCCGGCGCGGGATGAAACAGGCTGCGGTCTATGCCCTGATGGCACAAATGAACCGGCCCGACATCGAGGCTTTTCAGGTAATCGGCGTTCCAGCGCGAAATAGCGACGAACATATGGTAATTCTTGGCGATATTGCGGCCGTGCGGCGTGCAGACCAGATGTTCGATGGCGGCGCAGGCGACATTGGGCTGGCCCCAGATGCGGTCCTGTCCGGCGAAACCGGAAAAATCGCTGCTGCAGCCATGCAGAATGCCGTGCCGGAAGCTGAGAATTTCCTTGGGATTCTCCTTAAGGAACACATGGATTTTGCTGGCGCGGTCGAAAATGGGGTTGATGCGCTCCATTGCCAGCGGCGGCAAGGTGGTCAGCGACGGCTGGCTGGTGACAATGAAATCTTTGGGATCGCCGCCGCGCCGCAGATATTGCAGCAAAATCTGCACGCCATAGATTCCGTAACCGGAAATGGACGACAAAACCCAGCTGACGCCGACAGGGGGGATGGCAGAAGACAAGGCGGAACCCATTCTTTTTTCTGTTCATAACATGGCTTTTGTTACGGCGCAAAAGCATGTTAGAACCTGTTCGTATCCGAAACAGACGCGAAAGAACATCGCCATGACCATCACCCTTCATGTCGGCGACCTGCCCGACGGGCTTTCCTTCGGCGATATCGTCGCCGTCGACACCGAATCCATGGGCCTGAACTGGGATCGTGACCGGTTGTGCCTCGTGCAATTGTCGTCGGGCGACGGCAATGCCCATCTGGTGCAATTGCCCGCGGGTAAATATGACGCGCCGAATTTGAAAAAATTGATGGGCGACCCGCGTGTGATTAAGTTGTTCCATTTCGCGCGCGCCGATCTGGCCGCTATCAAACGCTGGCTCGGCGTCATGCCGCAGCCCATTTACTGCACCAAAATCGCGTCCATTCTCGTGCGCACTTTCACAGACCGCCACGGGTTGAAGGACCTGTCGCGCGACCTGATCGCCGTCGATATGTCGAAGGAACAGCAAACATCCGATTGGGGCGCGCCGACGCTGACGCCTGAACAATTGACCTATGCGGCGTCGGATGTTTTGCATTTGCACAAAATGAAGGCCAAGCTTGATATCATGCTGGAACGCGAAGGCCGCACCGAACTGGCGCGCAAAATTATGGACTTTCTGCCCGTGCGCGCCGAACTGGATGTCGAAGGCTGGCGCGATGTCGATGTGTTCTCGCACAAACCGACGCGCAAGCCGGATTGACAGATTTTCATGTCGTTGGGCGCATTTTTTGTGGCGTTGTCGGTTCTGGCATCGCTGATCCGCTATACTACTTATTGCTTGTCGATTTATCACGGTCGGACGCGTCCCCATGTTTTTTCGTGGTTTAACTGGGGGGTGGCCATCGGTATCGGCGCTTACGCCCAATTTAAACTGGGGGCGGGCGTGTCTGTGTGGGGCTATGTTCTGGTCGCAACGACTTGTCTCGGCATATCGGGATGGGCTTTGATATCCGGCGAAAAGAATATCACGCGCAGCGATTGGGCAACGTTCATCGGTGCGCTGGCGGCTATTGTTTTATGGCGGATGACAAAAGATCCGATGAACGCCATATGGGTTCTAATGGCGATCGATGTTCTGACTTATTGGCCGACGGTGCGTAAATCATGGCATGACCCGTGGGGCGAACCGCCGGGGTCGTATTTCTGGTCCGGATTGCGTTATTTCTTTCTGTTATTTGCCGTGCCGGAACCAACATTCTCGACGCTTGTCTACCCGGTGTGGCTGATGCTGACGGATTGGGTTTTTATCATCTATATTCTTTGGCGGCGGCGGATGTTGGCAGAAAAGGGCCGCGCCATCGCGTGAAAATTCTATTTTTTGCCTGATTTCCAGTTAAACTCCGCCTTATGGACACAGACCAGACGCCATCCCGCAACACGCCCCGCGCGCACCGGCTTGATTTTATTACGCCGCGCCTGACGCCGCGCATGGCGCGCGCGCGTCTGGGCCGCGGCGCGGCGGTCATGCGCAAATTGCGTTTATGGCTGCCATTGGCGGCGCTGGCGGCGGTGCTGTTATTGGTTTTGTGGCCGGAAATCGCGCCGTCTTTCAGGTTGAAAAACGTCGTCAAGAACATCCCCAATCTTGTGATCGACCATCTGCATTACAAAGGGCTTGACGATAAAAACCAGCCTTATTCCGTTTCCGCAGCGCAGGCGACCCGCCCCGCCGACATGAACGGTATTTACGACCTGACGCAACCCGAAGGCGAAATCACCTTAAAAAACGGCACATGGCTGTCGGGCCGCGCCGATTATGGCCGGTACGACACCACGGCTCGCGAGCTGTGGCTGGGCGGGCATGTTCATCTGTTTCATGACAAAGGTTATGAATTCACGACCGAGGAAGCCGAGGTCAATTTGAACAACAACGATGCCTGGGGCGACAAGCCGGTATTGTTGCAGGGCGCGTTCGGTACGGTCCGCGGGGCGGGGTTCCGTTTCCTTGATGATGGAAATACCATTATTTTCCAAGGCCCTGCGCGCGCCGACCTGCTTTTACACAATAATAACCTTGCATCTGATAAAGCTGCGGGTACGGTATCGCCTTCTTCGGATACGCCGCCCCGTTGACGGGGTGGTTTTTGGGTTTGGATGTCATGCGGTTAAGGGTTTTGGTTTTGGCGATGTGTGTCGCGCTCGGCGTCCCGGCGGGGGCCGTGGCCGAACCTGCGCCCGCGGATTCCGGCGACCAGTCCCAACATATCGAAATCACCGCCGATAAAAGCCTTGAATGGTATCAGGACAAAAACCTGTATGTCGCGCGCGGCAACGCCAAGGCGGTGCGCGGCGCGGCGACGGTGACGGCCGACATACTGACCGCCCACCAACGCGACAGCGCCAAGGGAAAAAATACAGGCACGAAAAGCGCCGGCACCGGGGCAAAATCCGATATGGGCGATATCGACCGCATGACCGCCGACGGCAATGTCGTCATCACGCGGCCCAATGTGCGTATTACCGGCGACCATGCCGTTGACGATGTCGATCGCCATGTGACGACGATAACCGGCAATAATCTGCGTTATGAAACGCCGACACAGGTTGTCACCGCGCGCGACAGTCTGGAATATTGGGACGACAAGAAAATAGCCGTGGCCCGCGGCGACGCCGTGGCGGTCAAGGGCGACAGGCGCGTCGAAGGCGATGTCCTGACGGCCGAATTCAGAACCCAACCCAACGGGCAGGATCAACTGTATCGCATGACCGCCGACGGCCATGTCACGGTCATTACCAAAAACGATGTCACGCGCGGCGACAAGGCCGTGTATAACGCCGCCAGCGATACCGCCATCGTCACCGGCCATGTGCGCATTACCCGCGCCGACGGTACGGAATTGACCGGCGACGTCGCCGAAAGCAATTTCAACACCAACCAAAGCCGGTTGTTGAATGACGGGTCGGGCCGCGTGCGCGCATTGTTGCCGGTCAAATCGTCGCCGGGAAGCAAGAACGGCGACAAAAACGGGAAAACGCCATGAAACGCCCCGCCAAAGTCGTGCCGATGATCAAGAAGACGACGTCCAGAGGCGAAGCTTTGGCGCACGGCAAGGGGTTGCTGGCCGAACATCTGGGCAAACGCTATAAACGCCGTCCCGTCGTGCATGATGTCAGTTTCAGCCTGCAGCGCGGCGAAGTCGTCGGGCTGCTCGGCCCCAATGGCGCGGGCAAGACGACATGTTTTTACCTCGTCACGGGTCTGGTCAAACCCGACACGGGCCGCATCTGGATGGATGGCCTTGATGTCACCGGCTTTCCCATGTATCGCCGCGCGCGGCTGGGGCTGGGCTATCTGCCGCAGGAAGCGTCGATCTTTCGCAGCCTGTCGGTCGAAGACAATATCCGCGCCGTTCTGGAAGTTGTCGAACCCGATTTCACCACGCGCGAGACGATGCTGGATGAATTGCTGGCCGAATTCGGCATCACCCATTTGCGCCAGGCGCCGTCGGTGGCCCTGTCGGGCGGCGAACGCCGCCGCCTTGAAATCGCCCGCGCGCTGGCTTCGCAGCCGCATTTCGTGCTGCTTGACGAACCTTTCGCGGGTATCGATCCCATTGCGCTTGGCGATATTCGCGATCTGGTCGTGCATTTGCGCGACCGCGGCATCGGGGTTCTGATTACCGACCATAACGTGCGCGCTACGCTGGAAATCGTCGACCGCGCCTATATTATCCATGACGGCCGTGTTTTGATGCAGGGCGCGCCGCAGGACATCATCGACAATGCCGATGTGCGCCGGGTCTATCTGGGCGAAGAGTTCAAGATGTAGTTCTTAAGATGTAGCTCTTAAGATGTCGTTTTTGCAGTGCAGCGCCGCCGTTAACCTTAAAGATTCCTTTTTACTTTCACCCGTTATCGGGTAATTTGCGGCCATGGGCGACGGCGATATCCGGGCACGCAGCAACACATAAAAATAATGAAGCAATACACACTTCCCAAAACCGGCGGTATGGCGCGCATCAACATGCTCGGCGAAGAGGATATCGTCGACGTTCTGGCGTTGCAGGAAGCAACGCGCAACGCACTGCCTGCCGATATGAAAATGTTCGTGCTGCCGCAGCCGATGGGCTATTTTGCCGACCTGCTGGCGGGCCGCCGCGGCGCGATGATCGGCATTCGCGCCGAAACCCCGACGGGCCGTGGCCAGTTGATCGCGCAAATGGTGGTGATGGGGCCGATGGAATTGCGCGAAGCCCTTATGATGCGCCTGATCACCAAAAACGACGTGACATTCCACCACGCCGCCCTGACCGACAGCGTCGTCATTTTTAAAAGCATGGCCGTGCATCCGAACTGGCGCGGCAATGAATTGTCGCAACATCTTATTTCTTTCGCGCTTGAATTGCCGCTGGTGCGCGTCGCCGCGCATGTCTTTGCGCAAATTTCCGCCGCCAACCGCCGCAGCTGGGACACATTCGTGCGTCAGGGTTTCGGCATCGTCGCCGCCGGCTACGATCCTGCCGACAAACAACCGCGTTTCGTGTTCCAAAAACCCGCTTTCGGTTTCGACTTCGCGCCCGCCATCATCGCCGACGAAGTCGACCCGCGCGAAGATTTTCCGGCTATCATCAACCTGACGCAGCGCGAAGGGCTGGTCGGCATGTTCGACGCCGACGCGCCGGAAAAATTGGTTTTCCTGCGCAGCCGCGACGCGCTCAACCTGCTGCCGACAATCGCGCAGGTCAAAGCGGGCGAATAATCCGCTATCTCAACACCAGCCAGAACCCCGCGATAACGGCCAGCAGGACGGCGATCGCGACCCAGCCCAGATGCTTCTCGATAAAGCCGCGGATGGGCGTACCGAAACGCCGCATTAATCCCGCCACGATGAAAAACCGCGCGCCCCGCGTCGCGGCGCAGGCGGCAACAAACACCGCAAGGTTGAGCCCCGCCACGCCGCTGGCAATCGTCACCAGCTTGAACGGAATTGGCGTCAGCCCTTTGGCGACAATGATCCATACGCCCCATTTGGCGAATCCGTCATGGAAAGCGGCGAACGCGTTTTGCAGATGATAGGTGTCGACAATCCATTGCCCCAGCGTCGCCATCGCCGCCATGCCGATGCCATAGCCGATTAATCCACCAACGACGGAGCCCAGCGTGCAGATCGCCGCCAGCCGCCATGCGCGGTCGGGTCGCGCCGCCGCCATCGGCAGCAGCAAAATATCAGGCGGCAGGGGAAACACGGAGGCTTCGGCCAGCGCCACAAAAAACAGAATCCACGCCGCATGCGGCTTTTCGGCCTGACGCAAGACCCAGTCATAAAGCGATTTGATCATAGATGGTTATTCCTTAACCGGCGCATAATCGCCGTCAGCCCAGCGATAGATGATGTAATCGGGATTGTCGACATCGCCTTTGGCGTCGAAAGAAATCGGGCCGATGACGGTGTCATATGTGCCTTGATGCAATTGCGCGGCGACCTTGGCATCGTCGACCGCGCCGGCGCGCGTGATGGCGTCGGCCAGGGCCTGCACCGCGGCATAAGTATACAAAGTCAAACCTTCGGGTTCGAATCCGCGGGCGCGTATGCGGCGCACGGCGTCGGCGGCTTCGGGTTTGCCGCGCGGGTCGGGGTTGAAGCTCATCATCGCGCCTGTGCCCGCCGCGCCGGTAATCGACCAGAATTCGCGGGTGGTCAGGTCGTCGTCGCTGATGAAGGCGGCCTTGACGCCGGCGTCGCGCATCTGGCGCACGATCAACCCTGCCTCGGTGTGATAGCCGCCAAAAAATACCGCGCCGATATTGTTTTCTTTCATCTTGGCGATCAACGACGCGTAATCGCGTTCGCCGCGCGTGATCGACCATTCCAAGGCAATGTTTTTTCCGCCCGCCGCCAGATCGCGTTCGACTTCGGCGGCGATGCCGTGGCCATAGGCGGTTTTATCGTCGATGACGGCGATATTCGCGGTCTTGTCGTGGCGCAACATGTAATCGGCCACAGCCTTGCCTTGCTGGTCGTCGCGGCCGCAGGTGCGGAAAATATCGGCATATCCCTGTTCCGTCAGTTCCGGATTGGTGGCCGACGGCGATATCATGATCACGCCTTCTTCGTTATAAATGCGCGCGGCGGGTATGGCCGTGCCCGAACAGGTCGGCCCGATAACGGCGAACACGCTGCCGTCGCCCAATTCGTTGGCGATGGCGACGCCCTGTTTGGGGTCGCAGGCATCATCCCTGATAATCAGATGCAGTTTTTGCCCCAAGACACCGCCATGGGCATTAATGGCGTCCACCGCGGCCTCGGCGCCGTTTTTCAATTGTTCGCCCGACGTTGCATCCTGACCCGTGATGGATCCTTGCGCCACGATAGTAATATCGGCGCGGGCAGGGGCCGTCGCCAGCATCAAGGCGGCAAAACCAAAGATGATTTTTTTCATTTACGGCCCCGTTTCGGCATAGGTGCCGTTATGCCAGCGATACATCGAAAAATCAGGATGTTCGATATCGCCTTTGCTGTCGAAACTCAACATGCCGATCACGGTCTTGACCGGTGCGGCGCGCAACGCCGCCGCGACTTTTGTTGGATCTTGCCCCGCGCGTTTGATGCCTTCGGCCACGACCTGCACCGCGGCATAGGCGTTCAGCGTATAACCTTCGGGTTCGTATCCCGCCTTGCGCAATGCCGCAACGGCGGCCGCCGCTTCGGGGCGTTTGCGTTCGTCGGCGTTCGCGCTCATCAACACGCCGTCGCCGGTCGGGCCGGTCACGGCCCAGAATTGGTTGGTGAAAATGGCATCGCCGCCGATAACCTGAACATGCGCCTTTTGTTCCGCCAACTGCCGCACGATCAAACCCGTTTCGGTCGAATAACCGGCGATAAAAGCCAGCCGGATGTCGTTCTGTTTGAACAAGGTGACAAGCGACGAAAAATCGCGGTCGCCGGCATTGAAAGATTCGAACAACGTTTCATGCATGCCATTTTTATGCAATTCGGCCTGAATGACATCGACAATGCCGCGTCCCCACGCTGATTTGTCGTTGACCAGAGCGATTTTCTCGCCCTTGAAATGGCTCAGAATATAATCGGCGATGAATTTGCCTTGCTGATCGTCGCGGCCATAGGTGCGGAAAATGGTGGTATATCCCGCATCGGTCAGCGCCGGATTGCTCGACACCGGCGTGATCATGAAAATGCCCTCGTCGTTGTAAACGCGCGCCGCCGGAATCGACGCGCCCGAACAGGCGTGGCCGACCACAAATTCGATGCCTTCGCTGGCCATTTTGTTGGCGACGGTAACGGCCTGTTTGGGGTCGCAGGCATCATCCATTTCGCGCAAGACAATTTTTTGCCCATCGATGCCGCCTGCGGCATTGATGTCGGCGACGGCCTGTTCGGCGCCGTGGCGCATCTGTTCGCCCAGAAACGCGTTTTCGCCGGTAAAAGATCCGGCCAGCCCGATGGTGATATCGGCATAGGCCGGATTTGCGGCCAGCAACAGGGCAAGCGCGAGAATGTATTTTTTCATGAAGCAGCTCCTTCCAGATAGGCGGCGCGGATTTCGGGATTGCCGTGCAATTCCGCGCCCGTGCCCGACATTGTGACCTGTCCGCCGACCAGAACATAGCCGCGATGGGCCAGACGTAACGCCATATGGGCATTCTGTTCGACCAGAAAAATGGTCAGCCCGTCATCGGCGTTCAATTGTTTCAGCGTATCGAAAATCTGCCGCACGATGATCGGCGCGAGGCCCAGCGACGGTTCGTCGAGCAGCAATAATTTGGGGCGGCTCATCAGGGCGCGACCGATGGCCAGCATTTGCTGTTCGCCGCCAGACAGCGTGCCGCCGCGCTGCTTCATGCGTTCTTTCAGGCGCGGAAACAGCGTAAAAACGCGGTCGAGATTCTGCGTAAAACCGGTGTCGCCCACAGGGGTCGCCCCCAGTTGTAAATTTTCATAAACCGTCAAACGCGGGAAAATACGCCGTCCTTCGGGAACCAGGGCGATGCCGCGCCGGACGATTTGATCGGTGGGCAAAGACGTAATGTCTTCGCCGTCGAAAATCACGCGCCCGCCCGCGGCGTTCGGCGATCCGCATATTGTCATCATCAATGTCGTTTTGCCTGCGCCGTTGGCGCCGATCAATGTCACAATCTCGCCGCGCCGCGCGTCCAGCGATACGCCGCGCAATGCCTCGATCGCGCCGTACCGCGCCACGATATTGTCGAGGTTCAGCATGCCTCATCCTCCTCGCCCAGATAGGCGCGGATGACGGCGGCGTTATGGCGCACCTCGTCGGGCGTGCCGGCGGCAATTTTCTTGCCGTAATCCAGAACGACAATATGGTCGGAAATTTCCATCACCACATTCATGTTGTGTTCGATCAACAAAATGCCGACGCGCGCTTCGTCGCGGATATGGGCAATGGCGCGGCGCAACGCCACGGATTCGGACGGGTTCAATCCGGCGGCGGGTTCGTCAAGGCATAACAGGCGCGGGTCGGTGCACATCGCGCGCGCGATTTCCAACCGCCTTTGCATGCCGTACGGCAATTGCCCCGCGGGCCTGTCCGCCGCGCGCAGCAACATCATGCGATCCAGCCATAACCGCGCTTTATCGATGGCGTCGCGTTCGGCGCGCCGCCACGACGGCAATCCCATCAAACCGGCGAAACTGTATCCCGAGGCGCGCATCAACCGGTTATGTTCGGCGACCAGAACATTTTCCAACACCGTCATCGCCGGAAACAGGCGGATATTCTGGAACGTGCGCGCGACGCCCAGCCGCGCGGCCTTGTGCGCGGGCAGGCCTGTCAGCGCGTGCCCCTTGCCGTCGCGATAGAGCGTCAACGCGCCCGATGTCGGTTTGTAAAAACCGGTCAGGCAATTGAACAAAGTGGTTTTTCCCGCGCCGTTGGGGCCGATAATGGCGGTGACTTGCCGGTCGAACGCCTGAAACGACACATTGTCGACGGCGGTCAACCCGCCGAAACGCATGGTCAATTGCGCGACGTCAAGCAAAAGGGGTGAAGTGGCGGGCGCCGTCATGAAACATGTGCAAAAGTTTTGCCGATTGTCGTGGAAGTCAGGGGACAGGTCAAGCCGCAAGGCCCAGCAGGACTTGCGCGCACAACGCCGTGTCGGGCGTGCCGGTGCTTTTAACGGCGGCTTCGGCGTCGTATAATCGGCGCAACGCCTGTTCGGCGCGCGCGCGGGGCCAGCGGCGCAATTGCGACGCCATCGCGCCTTCATGTTTCCAAAACACCGGCGGTTGCAACCGTTTGACGGCGTCGGTAGCGTTCAGCCCGCCATCCATCTGCGCCCGCGCCCATTGCAAACGGATAAAATGCCGTTGCGCCGCGCGTAAAATGGCGACCGGCGATGTTTGTTCGGCATACAGCCGGTCGATCAACCGCGCGGCCTGCGCCGTTTCGCCCGCGCCGACGGCAAAAACCAGATCGTCTAACTCCGCCGCGCCGGCGTCCTGCACCGTGGCATGAACGTCTTCGATGGTCGCCACATTGCCGGCGCCGACATAAATCGCCATTTTTTCCAATTCGCTGCGCATCGCCATGCGGTCGGGCGGCAGAATATCGGCCAAGGCCGCGACGACATCGCGCGCGGCGTTGATATTTTCGGCTTTCAGAATTTCGGTGATCGTGCGCGTGCGCGCGGCGGTGTCCTCGATATAGCAGGGAATGGCGCAGGCCAACGGCGTGTCGCTTTCGCATGCCGCGCGCAGCTTCGACCGTTTGTCCAGATCGCCCGCTTCGATCAACAACAAACTGTCTGATGGCGGCATATCGGCGATCAGGGCCGCGACCGATGCCGCGACGCCTTCGCCCGGATTGACCAACCGCACCAATCGCCGCCCGCCGCCCAGCGCTTGCGCCGCCATTTCGTCGAACAGGCGTGACGGCCCTTCGCTCAGGCTGGCAGGCGACAGCGATGCCACGCGAAACGGGTCGTTCAGGTCGGGCGCGGTCATTTTTGCCAGATGGGTCGCGCGTTCACGCACCAACCCCGCATCCGGCCCGTAAACCAGAATAACCCGTATGGCGGGGTCTGGTTTGCTTAAAAAATGGGCAATTTTTGATGTTGGAAGCTTCATGTCGAATCAAATAACCTGTTTAAAACACAAAAAGAAGCAAAAAGGGGATACCTGAAAGTAATAAGTTGTTGTTAAATAATAAACGTTCGTATCGGTAAAAGGAGCTATCTAACTATGGGACATAAAGAAGCGCGTATCGTATTGTCGGGGGAAGTCAGACAAGCTGCATTGAGGTTGATAGCGCACGCCCGCCTTCAGAAGGTTGGGCAATGTGCCGATCCTTTTGACGTCGCCTTTGATCAGAGCGTAGCCAGGCTGGAAGGGTTCCGTGACGCGCTTCAGGAATATTGCGATTTTAATAATGGAGGAATTGCATTTTCTCGCGCCATAACCGGCACGTCCATCGTTCTCGTTCAGGGTGTGGTCGATATGCTGCGAGAATGCAGGGACAATACACCGAGGAATTTATTAAACACGCAATTCAACAAAATTATCGCCAGTTTTGAGAATGTGGTTTTGAGCGAACTGGACAAACAAATGAAGCCTGAATACGTCAAAGAGGTCAAAATTATCAAGGAAGATATGGCTCGACTTTTAGGATCCGTGCCTGCGGAATACAAAAAAAGCAATCTTCCAGAACCTGCAATAACCGGATAAATGTTTAAGGGCCTGATCTTTCGATCAGGCCCTTTTCTCTTTGCATCACCCGTATAAGAATCGTGCTTTAGATGGCGATCGACGTTTCAATCGTGGTCGATGCGCGTTTTTCGGCGGGCAGCGTCATGCCGACTTCGTGCGCGGCGCGCACGATGCGTTCGCCGATGCTGCCGACGCGGGCTGCCGCGGCGGCATAGCTGGTCGAGGCGCGGCGGATCGCCGCAATGGTTTTGTCCAGCGCGACCAGATTGGTCTGGTTCGTCATGGCGATCAAACGCTCCAGCGTTTCATCGGCCGAACCCGGCGCGCTCTGCATTTCGTAATTCTGAAACATGATATCCATCCTTAGTTTGGGGTGATGCGTTTTCTCTCGTCTGATAAACCCAATGTACCGGCGAAGTTTGAATCCGAAGTTAATGCGACGCTTTTTTTCACGATAAAAAACGTTGAAAAACTTCATGTTTTGTTGGGTTTTATTGACAGAATGTTAATCGTGACGCGGTATCATGCGAAGGTCGTATCAGCGAAAAAATGAGGAAAACCGCCATGTCCAGCGCCCTTTCCATTGCCGTCGGCGGCATCAATGCCAGCGTGGCCCGCGCGACACAGTCGGCGACCAACATAGTTAATGCTTCGTCAACGGGAAATAATCTCGACGCCAATCTGGTTTCGCTGAATACAGATCAAACCGATGTCGCCGCCAATGCCGCCGTGATCCGTACGGTCAAGAAAATGGATCAATCGCTTTTGGATATCCTCGCCTGAACGTCATCGGGCGTCAGCGCTTCCAATGCCAGCGCGTGAATCGTGTTTTTCATCTCTGCTTCCAATGCGGCATAAACGGCGCGGTGGCGCGCCACGCGGTTCATGCCAGCAAAACCTGCGCTGACAATGCGGATGCGGAAATGGCTGTCGCCGCCGGGACGCGCGCCGGCATGTCCGGCGTGGCGCGCCGATTCATCGTGAATTTCCAAGGCGGTGGGCGAAAAATGCGCATCCAGAATGCGGCGCAGGCGATCTGCGACGGGTTCGTTTTTGCTGTCCAATTTCATATCTCCTTCTGATATAATCGGCCCTTATGCGTGCCTTTAAAGACAACCTCTTTGATACTGACCGTCCCGTCAAGGTCAGGCTGTGCGACCATCCTGCCTGCGGGCAGGCGGGCGATTTCCGTGCGCCCAAAAATCGCGATGCGCTGACGGAATATTATTTTTTCTGCCTCGACCATGTGCGCGCCTATAACAAGGCGTGGGATTATTTTGCCGGTTTGTCGCCCGACGAGATCGAACATTATAACCGCGAAGCCACGGTGTGGGAACGGCCGTCCTGGCCTATGGGGCAATGGGGCGCTTATGAACAGGCGTTGCGCGACAAAGCGATGCACGGCATTTTCGGGCAGGCGCCGCGTGACGATGACGCGCCGCCGTCTGCCAAGGGGCCTGCCATGCCGCAGGCCGAACGCGACGCGATGGCGATTCTGGAATTGCAGCCGCCGGCGGATTTTGCCGCGATCAAGGCGCAATATCGCGTCATGGTCAAAAAACATCATCCTGATCTGCATGGCGGCGCGCGCGACGCCGAAGAAAAATTCAAAAATATCAATCAAGCCTTTGCGTTGTTGCGCGAAATATACGGCGACCCTAATTGACGATTTCGATCTGATGCGGATCGGTGACGTCGATCATCGGGCCGCCGTCACGCACAACCCACCCGCGCACGCGGATCGTTTTGCCCTGCCATGTCAACGGGTCGATACCCGCATGTTTGAAAGCGCGCAAATCATGGGCGGCAATGGCAATGGTGAAATCGGTATGCCAATCCGGCCCGAAATTCACATAGACTTTGTTTTTAACGCGCGCGGCATTGACCGCTTTGCCGGTAATGAAACCATAACTGCCATATAACGACGCGGCATCGCCGGCCCTGATATCGGGATGTTGCGGCCACGCGCCCAGATGCGCCAGCCGCGCCGCTTTTTCGTCGGCCAGATAGGTGTCGACAGACGGGGCATCGCCGGTGGCCGGATAGACAAAGGCCAGGCCACGCCGCAGCAAATCTTCTTGCAAGGATATCCGGCTGTTGCCGGCAAAAACGGTCGCCGCAATGCGTCCATAACGGTCGGGGGCGGGATCCTGCAGGATCAGCGTGCGGCCCCGCGCGGCGGTTTGCAGAAAATCTTCCGCCTGCGGCCACGCCTTGATGCCCGATAACCGCACAATGCGCCCGTCATTCAACGCGATTTCATCGCCCGACAGAACGCGGGCGGCGGTTATGTCGGCGGCATAGGCGGGCGAAAGGGACAGCAGCAGAAAAACGGATAAAACCCGCCATATCATGGCGCGGCATGCGCGCCGCCGGGCAAACGGTATGGCGCGCCGTCGCTCAGCTTGTCCGTTCCCTCGGTCACGACTTTGTCGCCGGCCTGCACCCCGTCGGTAATCGCGACATTATCGCCTTGTGTCGGGCCTAATTTGACGGGGCGCATGGCGACCGTGCCGTTATCTTTGGCCAGATAGACGAACGTTCCCGGCTCGCCGCGCAAAATGGCGGCCTGCGGTGCGATAAGGACGTTGTGCAAGGTATCGACGGTGACGCGGATATTGACGAACTGGTTGGGGAACAACGCGCCATTGGGGTTGTCGAACTGCGCGCGCAACTTGACCGTGCCGGTCGATATGTTGATTTCATTGTCCACGGCGGTCAGCGTGCCGTCGGCCAGCTTCGTGCTGTCGGTGCGGTCATAGGCGGCGACTTTCAAGGTCGCCCCCGCCGCCAGCTGTTTCATCACGGCGGGCAATTGATCTTCGGGCAGCGTAAACAAAACCGAAATAGGGTCCAATTCGGTCAAGGCGACGATGCCGTTGGTATCGCTGGTCTGTACATAGTTGCCGGCATCGACCTGCCGCAACCCGACGCGGCCGGTGATGGGCGCGGTGATGTGGCAGTATGAAATGTTAAGCTTGGCGGCGTCGATATCGCCCTGATCGGTCGTGACCGCGCCCTGATATTGCTGGACAAGGGATTGCTGGGTGTCGAGCTGCTGTTTCGCCAATGAATCCTGCGCCACCAGTTTTTTATAGCGGGCAAGATTCAGTTGTGCCTCCTGCAGCAAAGCCTGATCGCGTTGCAGCGCGCCTTGCGCCTGTTCCAGCGCGGCCTGATAGGGACGGTCGTCGATCTGGGCAAGAAAATCGCCTTTGTGGACGATGTCGCCTTCCTTGAAGCCAATCTGCTGCAATTGTCCTGCGATTTGCGTGCGTACGGTGATGCTGGCCAAAGGCGTGACCGTGCCCAGACCCTGATCGACCACATCAATATCGCCCGTCCGGATGGTCGACAGGGCAACGGGGGTGGTTTGGCTGCCGCCATGTCTGCCCGCATGCATTGCGGATGCGGGGGACGACGGTCTGGCGTCGGTGTAAATGCGCCATCCACCGGTTGCGGCCAGAGCCGTAATAACCGCCAACAAAACCAGATGCTTCAATCGGCGTTTCGGACGCGTGGGCTGGGTATTCATTTTTCACCAAAACAATGCGATCACCATACCTGCTCCCGCCTATAAGGTAAATCGGGCTTTTCTGTGTTTAGGCCCGACAGGTTTGCTGATATAGGTATAACGTACGAAACCGCATTTAAAGACGCGCCATGACAAAAAAATCCGCAAAACAGCCTTCAAAACGCGCCGCCAACCCGATGTGGGGCGGCCATTATGCCGCCGGCCCCGCCGCGGTGATGGCGGAAATCAATGTCTCGATCGATGTCGACAAAAGAATGTACGCGCAGGATATCCGCGCGTCGCAAGCCCATGCCGCGATGCTGGCGGCCCAGGGCATCTTGTCGGCCAAGGACGCCAAGGCCATTCGCATGGGGCTGGACATGATCTTGCGCGAAATCGAAGATGGTGTTTTCGTTTTCTCCGCCGCGCTGGAAGACATTCACATGAATGTCGAATCGCGTTTGCGCGAAATCATCGGCGACGCCGCGGGACGCCTGCATACCGCGCGGTCGCGTAACGATCAGGTCGTCAATGATTTCCGCCTGTGGCTGCGCGATTCCATCGACCAGATCGACAATGCCTTGGCCGATTTTCAGGCGGCGTTGATCGACAAAGCCGAAAAACACGCCGCATTATTGATGCCCGGTTACACCCATTTGCAACCCGCGCAGCCCGTGACTTTTGGCCATCATATGCTGGCCTATGTCGAAATGGCGGGGCGCGACCGCGCGCGTTTTGCCGATACGCGCAAACGCGTCAATGAAATGCCGTTGGGCGCGGCGGCGCTGGCGGGAACGTCTTTTCCCATCGACCGGCAAAAGGTCGCCGGCGAACTGGGTTTTGACCGGCCTATGGCCAATTCTCTGGACGCTGTCTCATCGCGCGATTTCGCGCAGGAATTTCTGGCGGCGGCGACCATTTTGGGCACCCATTTGTCGCGGCTGGCCGAAGAAATCGTGATC
Source organism: Alphaproteobacteria bacterium (assembly GCA_028866275.1). Classification (GTDB taxonomy): domain Bacteria; phylum Pseudomonadota; class Alphaproteobacteria; order UBA9219; family UBA9219; genus CAIXLI01. The sequence continues at coordinate 25,799 of JAGWIK010000003.1, read as the reverse complement.
TGGGCCAACCCGTCATTCGGTTTTATCAAACTTTCCGAAGCCTTCACGACGGGCAGTTCGATCATGCCGCAAAAACGCAACCCCGACGCGGCGGAACTGGTGCGCGCCAAGGTCGGGCGTCTGCTGGGCGCTTTCACGGCATTGACGGTTGTGATGAAGGGGCTGCCGCTGACCTATGCCAAGGATATGCAGGAAGACAAGGAACAGGTTTTCGACGCCGCCGACACGCTGCGCCTGTCGATTGCCGCAATGGCGGGGATGATCCGCGATATGCAGCCGCAAAAAGCCGCGCTCGACCGCGCCTTGCAAGACGGATTTATCACCGCGACCGATCTGGCCGACTGGCTGGTGCGCGCGGCGGGCATTCCGTTCCGCGACGCCCATCACATCACGGGCCGCATCGTGCGGCTGGCCGAAGAAAAAGCCTGCCGCCTCGATCAATTAACCCTAAAAGACATGCGCGCCATTGATGCCCGCATCACGGATGAAATCTATGGCGTGCTCGACCCCGCGCGCGCGGTGGCCAGCCGCACCAGTTTTGGCGGCACGGCCCCTAAAAACGTGCAAAAAGCGGCACGCGAAGCGCGGAAAAGATTTTTAAAGACCTGAAATAGGGTCTATAACCCCGGCCATGACAATGCACGCCATGCCCAACGACGATCTTTTGATCAGCCCGCCCGAAGAAATCATCGCCGAGGCGCAACGCGGGCGTATGTTCATTCTGGCCGATGACGAAGACCGCGAAAATGAAGGCGATTTAATCATCCCTGCGCAATTTGCCACGCCCGAGGCGGTCAATTTCATGGCGCGCCACGGGCGCGGGCTGATTTGTCTGGCGATGGAAAAAAAACAAATCGACCGTCTTGGCTTGCATCTGATGTCGCAACATAACGGCACGCGCCATCAAACGGCATTTACCGTATCCATCGAAGCGCGCGAAGGCGTGACCACGGGCATTTCCGCCGCCGACCGCGCCCACACCATTCAAACCGCCATTCTGCCTGCGGCGGGGCCGCAGCATATCGTCACGCCGGGTCATGTGTTTCCCCTGGTGGCGCGCGATGGCGGCGTGCTGGAACGCACCGGCCACACCGAAGCCGCTGTCGATATCGCGCGCATGGCGGGGCTTATCCCCGCGGGCGTGATCTGCGAAGTCATGAACGAAGACGGTACGATGGCGCGCCTGCCGGATCTGGTCGCTTTCGCGCAACGGCACGCGCTTAAAATCGGCACGGTCGCCGACCTTATTGCCTATCGCCGCCGCACCGAAACCATCGTCGAACGCCGTTTGACGCAGGCTTTTACCAGCCTTCACGGCGGCGCGTTCGACATGCATATCTATGTCAACAAAATCGCCTATGCCGAACATGTCGCGCTGGTGAAGGGCGATATTTCCGGCCCCGAACCCGTCTTGGTGCGCATGCACGCGCTGAATATTCTGGAAGATGTTCTGGGTGACCGCAGCGCGGGCCACGGCGGCGAGCTGCAAGCCTCGATGCGTTTGATCGCCGAAGCCGGACGCGGCGTCGTCGTTTTACTGCGCGATGCACAGGCCGCGACCCTGTCGCAAAGACTGGAAGCCAAGGAAACGGGCGGCGAAAGCAAGCAATTGCGCGATTATGGGGTGGGGGCGCAAATTCTGCTCGATCTCGGCGTGCGCGATATGGTTTTGTTGTCGAATGCGCAACGCAGCATCGTCGGGCTCGACGGTTACGGGTTGCGCGTCGCGGGGCAAAGACCTATTTCGTGTGAAGGATGATACCATGGAAAACAACCGCCCGCCCGTCATATTCAAATTCGATAACCCGCCTCATGTCGCGATTATCGAAGCGCGTTATTATGGTGACATCGCGGATTTGCAATTACGGGGCGTGACCGATGTTCTGGCGCGCGCCGGGGCAACGCATGAAATAATCGCCGTGCCGGGTGCTTTGGAAATTCCGGCGGCCATCGGTTTTTTGATAAAAGCGATGGATTTCGATCCCGTGCGCCGTCGTCCCGACGGTTACATCGCGTTGGGCTGCGTGCTGAAAGGCGGCACCATGCATGATGAAATCGTGGCGATGGAAAGCGCGCGCGGCTTGCAGGAACTCGCCCTTGCCCACAATATTGCTATCGGCAACGGCATTTTGACCTGCAACACCCGCGAACAGGCGATCGAACGCGCGGATCCGGCGAAGCTTAACCGCGGCGGCGAAGCGGCCGAAGCGGCGTTGCGGATGATCGAGCTGAAACACCAATTACGCCTGTCGCCCAAACGGCGCTGGGTCGCCAAGTCATAAGGGACAAGTTATGGAAAAACCCGATAATAATGCGCGCAAACTGGCGCGCCTGGCGGCGGTGCAGGGGCTTTACCAGCTTGCCCTGACGGGTGAACAGCCTGCCGCGCTGATCACCCGGTTCCGCGCCGACCCGGCCGTGTTTTTGCAGGAAGATTCGACCACGATCGCCGTCGACAGGGACATGTTCGGCGTCATTGTGTCGGGGGTCAATGATAACGTCGTCGATATCGACGCCATGATTGCGGGCGCGGTCGATGCCCGCCTGTCGCCGGGGCGCATGGAACCGTTGTTGAAGGCCATCCTGCGTGCGGGCGTATTCGAAATCCAGCATCGCGCCGATGTGCAAACCGGTATCATTATCAACGACTATGTCGATGTCGCGCATAGTTTTTTTGACGCCAAGGAACCGGGGCTGGTCAATGCCGTGCTGGATCGGTTGGCCAAAACATTGCGCTCTTAATTTCTTGTCAAAGATTGGGGGGTAGAATCGAGGGTATGAAAAAACCTTCGCTTGTGATCGCCATTTTGACTTTGCTGGCTTTTGCGCCGCTGGCGCTGGCTATGCCGGCCTGGGCCGACCCTGACGTTCTGTCCAAAGGCGACAGCAAGGACGGCGGCAAAAGCGCCGGCGACGAAGCCCCCAAGAATACCAAAAAGAATGACGGCGGCATTACGGGCGGCCGCTTTGCGGGCGACCCCATTTATGTTCATATCGACCCGATGGTCTTGCCGGTCATTGACGCCAACGGCGTGGAACAAATTGTGACATTGCTGTTTCAGGTTCAGGTCAAGGATTTCGACGCCGCCGACCAAATGCAATCGCACATGCCGCAAATTATGGATGCGTTGATGCAAAATCTGTACGGCCAGCTGGGCTCGGGCGTGTTGCGCAACGGCAAGCTCGTAAATGTCGTCAAGGTCAAACAACGCGCCATCGCCGCCGTCAGCGGCGTCATCGGGGCGAAAAATGTGAGCGACGTTCTGGTGCAGGGCATTTCACAGCGCATGCTTTAGGGCCGAACTTAAGTTCGGCCTCTAGGCGGATAAAGCCACGCCTTCGGCCTTTAACAACCTGACCTTGATATCCAATCCGCTGGAAAATCCGCCGATTTTGCCGCCTGCCGCCACGACACGATGGCACGGCACAAAATAAGGCACAGGATTCGCGCCGCATGCCATGCCCACGGCGCGCGCCGCATTCGGCTGGTTTATGGCGCGGGCGATCGCGCCATAGCTTGCGGTGCGTCCGGCGGGAATCTTCGTCATGGCGCGCCAGACCCGATATTGAAACGCCGTGCCGGTCAAAAGAATGGGGGCGCGCGTCCAATCAACAGCCTTCGTTCCCTGCGTGAAAACCGTGCGCGGCCATTCCGCCGCCCATGCCGCCACGACATCGCGCGCGCTTTGGGTGCGCATGAAAGCAACGCGGCAAATGGCGCCCTGATCGGTCGCGCCGATCAACAATTTGCCCGCGGGTGACGCGGCGACGTGCCATGTAACACGGGCCGGGGGTGTTGCCGCGTGCCTGATCATGGCGCACCGCTATCGGTCAATTGCCACGTACCGTCGGACGATTGGTTCATTTTCAGCCCGTGGCTCGTCATGGCGTTTTTCAGATCGTCGAACGACCCGCTATACACAAGATCGATATGGCTGGTTCCCCGACCGAGGTCGAGCGTATCGATGCGCACGGTTTGCGGCAACGCGGCAAGCTGGCGGCGCGTTTGCGCCCATGCCGCCAGCGACGGTGTCGATACCGCGATTTGAACATGGGCGGCAATGGCGGCCGATCCCGCGCCGCTGTCCGTGCCGGTTGGCGCGTTGCCGGAAGCTGCCACATATTTTCCCAGTCTTTTTTGCGTGGCGACCGGGTCGAAATGCAGGGTAAAAACACCGATGAACCGCCCGGCGGCCAGTTTTTCGCTTTGCAGATCAAAACTTTGCACCAAAGCCGCGACATCGTCGTCGCTGATTTGCGCCGCGGCGGGCGGGGTATTAAACCGGGCGCATAATTGGGCAAAGCCTGCATGTTCGGCTTGAATCAAGGCTTGGTCGCGCGCATGGGCCGCCGTGTCTGCCGTGACGTCGGCCGCGATATCGGTGACGGTGTAGGGGTCGGCCGTGCCTGCGGTGGCGGGTGCGGCAGGTGCCGCCGTTCCCACGGCAATTGGGGCCGCGGTGGGGGCCGGCGGCTGCGCCGCGGGGGGCAACGGTTGTTCCGCGCCCTGTCCGGGCAGGTTATCGAGTATCGATTGCGCCTGCGCCTCGGCGCAAACCGCGGAAATCAGGGTCAAAAGCGACAAAATCAGGACAAGACGCATTGCAAAGCCATTTGTTTAGTCTATTTTACCCCGTCTGCTATACCCCATTTTAAGGGAGGTTGCCATAACCACGTCCGTTTCCAATGCCGCATCGCGCCGCGCCTATGCCGAGGCCGGGGTCGATATCGACGCGGGCAACGCCCTTGTCAACGCCATCAAACCTTTGGCCAAAGCGACGGCGCGCACCGGTGCGGATGCGGGGCTTGGCGGATTCGGGGCTTTGTTCGATCTCAAAGCCGCCGGTTTCCGCGACCCTATTCTTGTCAGCACGACCGACGGAGTCGGCACCAAGCTGAAAGTCGCCATCGACGCCAACAAACACGACACGGTCGGCATCGACCTTGTTGCCATGTGCGTCAATGATTTGATCGTGCAGGGCGCGGAACCTTTGCTGTTCCTTGATTATTTTGCCACCGGCAAGCTTGACGTCGCCGCGGCGACGCAGATCGTGTCCGGCATCGCCGAAGGCTGCAAACAGGCGGGCTGCGCGCTGGTCGGCGGCGAAACCGCCGAAATGCCGGGCATGTATCAATCGGGCGATTATGATCTGGCCGGTTTCGCCGTTGGCGCGGCGGAACGCGACAGGCTGTTGCCGCGTCAGGAGATTGTGGCAGGCGACGTCGTCTTGGGACTGGCTTCCAGCGGCGTGCACAGCAACGGTTTTTCGCTGGTGCGCAAAATCGTGGCGCAGGAAAAATTATCCTATGAAAATCCTGCGCCGTTCGATGCGGCCAGGACGCTGGCCGACGCGTTGCTGGAACCGACCCGCATTTATGTGCGCGCCATGTTGCAGGCGGTCAAGGCCGACGCGGTCAAGGCGATGGCCCATATCACGGGCGGCGGATTGCTGGAAAATATCCCGCGCGTTCTGCCTGCGGGCATGGGCGTGCGGATCGATGCGACGGCTTGGAACGCCCCGCCGGTTTTTGCGTGGCTGGCGCGCGCCGGGAATATCGACGCTCATGAAATGGCGCGGACGTTTAATTGCGGCATCGGCATGGCCGTCATTGTCGCGGCGGATAAAGCGGATGAAGCGACGCGCATTCTGACGGATGCGGGCGAGACGGTTTTCCGCATCGGCGTGGCCGAACCGCGCGGCGAAGGCGACGCGGTCGTGCTCGACAATGCCGGTAAAGTCTGGCCATGCTGAAAGTCGGCGTTTTGATATCCGGCCGCGGCAGCAATCTGCTGTCGCTGATCGAGGCGTGCGCGACATCGGGCTTTCCGGCACAAATCGCCTGCGTGATATCGAATAAAGCCGATGCCGCCGGATTGGGTCATGCGCGCGCCGCGCAAATTCCCGCGCATGTGATCTCGCACCGCGACTATCCCGACCGCGCCGCGTTTGAATCCGCGCTCGATAGCAAGCTCGACGAACACGGCGTGCAGCTTGTCTGTCTCGCCGGATTTATGCGTATTCTGACATCGTGGTTTGTCGATCGCTGGCGCGACAGGCTGGTTAACATCCATCCTTCTTTATTGCCGGCCTTTCCGGGACTTCATACGCATGAAGCGGTGTTGGCCTATGGCGCAAAACTGACGGGCTGCACGGTGCATTTTGTGCGCGCCGAAATGGATCACGGCCCCATAATTTTGCAAGCGGCTGTGCCCGTGCTGGACGGCGACACGCCCGACACGCTGGCCGCGCGCGTGTTACAGGCGGAACATCTCGCCTACCCTGCCGCGTTGCGCTTCATTGCCGAAGGCCGCGTCAATGTCTACGAAGAAAAAACCTTTGTCACCGGCGCTGCTGCCGGCGACAAGGCATTGTTCAATCCTTCCTGATTTCAATCTTTCTTGACCGTCGCGCCGGTGCCGGGTTGCGACGTGGCCCATCCGCCGCCCAGACTTTTATACAAGGCGATCAGATCTTGCGCTTCGTCGCTCCGCGCCTTGGCTTGCTGATCCTGCGCGGCATAAAGCGTGCGTTCCGCATCCAGCACGTCAAGCAACGACGTTACCCCGGCTTTATAGCGGTCGCTTGCGATGCGGCGCGCGTCCGCATCCTTGCCGGTTTCGGCTTTGGTTGCGGCCAAGAATTGTTGCTGTTCGTCATAGGCGGTCAGCGATTTTTCGACATCGGCCAGGGCCGACAGAACTGTTTTCTGATACGTTGCCATCGCTTCCTGTTGTTGCGCGTTGGCGTTGTGCAGATTGGCCGACAGGCTGTTATAGCTTAAAATCGGCCATAATACGCTGCCGCCCGCCATCCATGATTCGCTGCTGCCGGTGATCAGCTTTTCCGTGCTGGTATTCAAAGCGCCGAAAAACCCGTTCAATGAAATATCGGGAAAGAATTTGGCCAAAGCTTCGCCTTGCTGTGCCGTCGCCGCAGCCAGTTTGCGTTCGGCGACGCGAATGTCGGGCCGGTTGGCGATGACGGCCGCCGGCGTGGCAAGAACCAGTGCTTTGCCTGCCACCGGTATGGGGGCCGGCGTTGCGACGATGCCGTGCGCCGTGCCGGGCTGCGCGCCCAGCAAGACGTCCAGACTATATTCCGCCTGACCCAATGCGTTGCGCAATGTCGGTAAACGCTGTCGCGCCTGTTCCAGCGCGGCTTCGGCCTGCGTGACGTCAAGGCGCGGCGCCTCGCCCGCGGCGAAACGTTGTCTGGTCAGGGACAAGGTTTTGGCATCCGCCGCGACGGTTTTCCGTGCCAGCGCGATTTGCGTTTGATATTGGCGAATCTGCACATAAGTGCGCGCGACTTCGGCGCGCAGGCTGACCATCACGTCGGCGCGCGATGCCTCGGACGCCTGTAATTGCGCGGTGGCGGCTTCCTCGGCGCGGCGATTGCCGCCGAACAGATCCAGTTCCCAGCTGGCATCGAATCCGGTCTCATAAATATTGAACGGTTTGTGCAGCAAGGGGGCGAAGCTGTTGGCGCTGCCGCCCGGCATGGCGATCTGGTTGGCTTCGCGCGTTGCCGTGCCTTTGACATCGCCTTGCGGCAACAAGGCGGCCGCGGCCGATGATACGCCCGCGCGCGCCTGGGCTATGCGCGCCTCGGCAATCTTGATGTCGAAATTGCCCGTTGTGGCCCGCGCGATCAGTTTCGTCAGAACGGGGTCATGAAAATGATCCCACCAAGTCTGGTCAATCTGGCCTTGCGGGGCGTCAGACGCATTGGCATTCCAGCCGACCGGCGTTGTTTCTGGCGGCGGCGCATAATCGGGGCCGACTTCGCACGCCGCCAATGACAGGACCAGCAACAGGGCCGTGGATGTCTGTTTCAATTTCAGGCTGCGGGACGATGTAGTCATGACTCTCTCCTAATGCACGGCGGCGGCGTCGCTGGATGATGGTTGATTGCCTCTGTTGGGCGGCAAAAACAGGGCGAGGATGGCAAAACCCGCCAGAATAACGGCCAGTAACTGGAACGTGTCGCCGTAACCCAGCAACGAAGATTGGGTCAGCAATTCGCGATACATATGGCCCATGGCGGTGTGGGCGGCCTGTTGCGGCGGCTGGCCCAACGCTTCCATTGTCGCCGTCGCGTGGGCCAATGCGGGGGCGTAGGCAGGGTTGGCGGGGGATAAATGCTGTACCAAATAGGTCTGGTGTTCCTGTGTGTGCCGCGTCAGGAAGCTCAGCAGGATCGAAATGCCGAAACTACCGCCCAGATTGCGCATCAGGTTATAAAGCGCAGACGCTTTGCCGCTTTTTTCCTTGGGGATCGATGCGAAAGCCATCGTGCTGATTGGCACGAACAGGAAAGGCAGGCCGGCGACCTGCAAAACACGCATGGCGACAAAAGTGGCGTAATCGGTTTGCGGCGTGAAAAACATGGTCGTTGCCATGCCGATGGACGTCACACCCATGCCAAAGGCAATAAGATTGCGCGCCTGAAATTTATTCACCAATTTACCGACGACGGGCATCAGCACGATAACGGCCAGCCCGCCCGGCGACAGGACAAGTCCCGCCAGCGTCGCGTCGTAACCGAAATAGCTTTGCAGCAACAACGGCAACATCGTCGCGGCCCCGTAAAGCGAAAATCCGACCAGAAAAATCATCAAACAGGCGGGGCCGAAATTCTTGTTGGCGATCAGGCGCAGGTCAACCACGGGGTCTTTTTGTCTTAAAAGCCAGAACACCGCCGTTATCAGGCAGAAGGCGGCCGCTACGGCAAAGAAGACAATGAAGTGGCTGGAAAACCAGTCGTCTTCCTGTCCTTTGTCCAACACAATTTGCAATGAACCAAGCCCGATGGCCAGCAGGCCCAATCCGGTATAGTCAATGGACAGAAAGCCCTTGGCCTTGGCGTGCGGCGGATCGATGACCAGCGCGCGCACCAGCATGACGGCCATGACCCCGACCGGCACATTCATAAAGAATATCCACCGCCAACTGTAATTATCGGTGATAAATCCGCCCAAAGTCGGCCCCAGAATCGGCGCGGCGATCATGGTAATGCCGGTGATGGCAAAGGCCGTGCCGCGTTTTTCCGGCGGGAAGCTGTCCATGATGATGGCTTGCTGCATCGGCTGCAACCCGCCGCCCGCCAAACCCTGCACCAGACGGAAAAGAATCAACATCGGCAAAGACGACGCCAGCCCGCAGGCCAGCGACGCGGCGGTAAAACTGGCGATGCACAGCATGAAGAAGTTCTTGCGCCCGATGACGTTGGCCAACCAGCCGGACAGGGGCAAAACAATGCCGTTGGCGACAAGATAGGATGTCAGAACCCATGTGCTTTCATCCTGGCTTGCGGCCAGGCTGCCCGCGATATGCGACAGCGACACATTGGTAATGGTGGTGTCCAGCACTTCCATAAAGGCGGCAAGGCTTACAACCATCGCCACCAACATGGGGTGCGGTACGGAACCTTTTTCCATTCCCGCCAGTTTGCGCGCTGCGGCAATCATTTTTGCACGGCGTTGGTCGGGGTGGCCGGCACAGCGGGGGCCGCGGCGGATGGCGCGCTGTTTGCGGGCGCGTCGACGGGTGCGGCAGCGGGGGGCGGGGGAATCACATCGCTGTTGGCCGCGGTTGCCGGTTGCGGCGCGGGGGGATCATCTTGCATCGCGGCGATGTCGCCTGACGCATCGTCGGACGTATCCACGGTGGGTTCGACCGACAGGCCGGGCCCCAATTTCACGTCGGGCGGCAGCGCGCCGTCAAACGTGATCTTGACCGGCACGCGTTGCACGATCTTGACGAAATTGCCGGTGGCATTTTCGGGCGGGAAGGTTGAAAAAAACGCGCCCGTGCCCGCCTGAATGCTGTCGACCTTGCCCTTGATCGTGACGCCGGGATAGGCGTCGACGTCGATCGACACCGGCTGGCCGCGATGCATATGCGTCAATTGCGTTTCCTTGAAATTCGCGGTGACCCACATGTCGGTGCCGACCAACGACCCCAGCGCCTGTCCGGCCTGAACATAGGTGCCCTGATCGACGCTGCGCTTGGTGATATAGCCATCGATGGGGGCGACGACTTTGGTGTCGGCCAGGTCGATTTCCGCCTGGGCCAGATCGGCCTGCGCTTGCTTGACCTGCGCCGCAAGCTGGCGGCTGGTCGCTTCGGCGCGGGCCACCGTTTCGGGGGCCGTTTGGGCCGACCGCAATTTGGCTTGCGCGTCTTCCAATGCCGATCGCGCCGACTTCTCGGCGGCGATGGCCTGATCGAGCTGTTGCTGGCTGCGCGCTTCGTTGCTCAGGGCCTGCATGCGTTTTAAATCGCTGGCCGCCTTGACCCAATTGGCTTGCGCCGCGGCCACTTGGGCGCGGGCCGCGTCCAAATCGGACGGCGCCGACACCGATGTCGTGCGGGCGTTATTTTGTCCTGCCGCTTCGGCGGCTTCGGCGGCGGCCAAAGCAGCCTGCGCGCGGTCGCGCCGCACGATGTAATCGGCCGGATCGATTTCCAGCAAAACATCGCCCGCTTTGACGCGCTGGTTGTCGGTGATGTTAAGCGTTTTGACGTAACCCGAGATTTTGGGGCTGATCGTCACGATCGTGCCGTCGATGGTCGCATCGTCGGTCGATTCTTCGTAACGGTGATCATAGGCGTAAAAACCGCCCCCCGCGACCAGCGCGAGCGCGGCGACTATCAAAACAAGGCGCGAGGTTTTCATGATGACTCCATAGAGGCGGGATGTTCAGGGTGATAGGCGGCAACGAAAAGCGCGACACTGGCGCGGACATGAATAGCCAATTCTTCCGGCGTGGGCAGGGGAATAATGCCCATAAGCGTGCGCAACAGTCTTTCGCCTTTGATAAGGCTGAAAAATTGTTCGGTCGCGCGGGCGGCGTCCGGAACGGCCAGAACGCCCTGCGCGTCGAATTCGCGCAGTAAGTCGGCAAAAGCCGCGCGCACGCGCTTGGGGCCCGTTTCATAGAATGTTTTGACGATATCGGGATGGCGTTGCACCCCGGCATAAATCAGCCGTTGCAACCGGATGGAATCCTCGTGGAACACAATGGCGGCGACCGAGCCGGCGATTTGCGTCAAGGCGTCGACGACAGGCCGGTCGGCGAAAGCCATAAAGGATTCCGGCATACCCAGCCGGACGCAGCGGGTTTGCATAATGGCGTGGAACAATTCGTTTTTGTCGGCAAAATGGCTGTAGATGGTCAGCTTGGATACGCCCGCCTGACGGGCGACGGCTTCCATGCTGGTCAGTTCGAACCCGTTATCCAAAAACAATTGCGTCGCGGCGGCCACGATCTCGTCGCGTTTGACGCTATCCTTGGGGCGTCCGCATCTGGTTTTTTCGGTGGAATCGGGGAACGTCATTGCCGTCATCAATCCAATATTTACGTGTACTGTACCGTTTGGTATCGCATTATTTAATAAACTATACGGTACAGTATTGTCAACCGGAAAATGATAACAAGAATCAATATAAACATTAATGCGCTGATTTATAATGATATTGCAGACATGCCCGCCAATTGTTAAGCTGACGTTCCTTCCCGCTTTCCTGTCTTTATATGACCCAAAAACCGGATATTTGCGTCGTTATTCCTACCCGCAATCGCGCGGCGTTGCTGGGGCGTTGTCTGGCATCTTTGGGTGAACAGGCGCTTGATAAGGCGCGGTTTGAAGTCTGCGTCGTCAATAACGGTTCGACCGACCAGACGGTTCAGGCCGTCGATCTGGTGCGCGCGCATTACCCCGATTTGCGCCTGACCTTCATCGACGAACCGCGTTTGGGCGTGGCCTATGCCCGCAATACGGGCATCGAACATACGGTCGCGCCGCTGGTCGTGCAGGGCGACGATGACGCCACAGTCCCGACGGACTGGCTGGAAAAATTTATCGCGTCTTTTGCCGCATTGGGGCCCGATATCGGCAAAATCGGCGGCGATGTCATTCCGGTATGGGGCGCGCCGCGTCCGGCCTGGATGACCGATGCGATGCTGCCGCTTTTAACGGCGGCCAGCGGTTTCGGAACCGCGCCGCGTTTCGTCGATGAAGGGTTGCTGGAATGCAATGGCTGTTATCGCCGCGAAGCTCTGGCGGCGGCGGGTCATTTCCCCACGACGCTGGGCCGCAAGGGCAACAGCCTTTTGTCCGCCGAACATGCCGTCGATCTGGTCATGCATGTCGCGGGATGGAAACTTTACTATGACCCGTCAATTGTCATTCACCATCATATTCACGCCGACCGGATGACCCCGGCATGGATGCGTCGTCGTTATTTCTGGCAGGGCGTTTCCGACAGCGCAATCTATGCCTATTTGCGCAGCAAGGGGTTTAATATCAATCGCGGCGTCGCTGTCGATCTGCCGTTGAACCCGGCCGAATGGGCGTTCGTCAATGACGTGAACACGCCGCCTGACGAAGCGCATCTGAACCGCTTACGCAGCCTTGGTTTTATTCTGGCGCAAAGCGGATTACTGCCCACCGATTAATTTTTGCAAGATGGGCAGGATATGATCGTCCGCGGGCGGCATGGGGTAATCGCCCCAATCGCGCGGCGCGGCCCAGGCCAGTTTTTGCCCTTCGCGGGCTTCCGGCGTGCCGCGCCATGCATGGCAGGCGAAAACCGGCATCAATAGGTGAAAACCTTCATAACCATGCGAAGCAAAAGTCAACGGCGTGAAATTCTTCACGTCGGTTTCGATGCCCAGTTCTTCGCGCAATTCGCGGCTTAACGCGGCTTCGGGCGTTTCGCCCGCGTCGATTTTGCCGCCCGGGAATTCCCACAAACCCGCCATGGCTTTGCCGGGCGGGCGTTGGGCCAGCAACACGCGTCGTTGCGGGTCGATGAGGCAGGCGGCAACGACAAGGATAACGGGTTTTTCCGTCATGCCGCTTGCTCTTTTTCATAATCATCGCGCGTCACGAACCAGCGCGTGACATGATCCGCGCCGCGCAGGGCGCGGTAATTGCGCGGCACGATGCCCATATCGCGCAATCCCGCCTTGCGCAAAACATTTTGCGAGGCGCGGTTATGTATATCGGTGGTCGCGCCGACGCAAAGGGTGGTGGGGCGGGCAAAGGCTATTTTGACGGCTTCACGCGCGGCTTCGCTCATCAAGCCCCGTCCCCAGAAAAGAGGGGCGAGCCAATAACCGACTTCGACTTCGCCCTCGGCATGGTCGGGAAAACGCGGCGGATGCAACCCGACGCCGCCGATAATCAGATTGTCCGTTTTCAGCGCCAGCGCATAAAATTGCGGTTCGTTGCGCGCATAACGCGCTGCCATGTCGATGTAAAATTCTTCGGCATCCCGCGACATATATGGAAACGGCAACATCGTCAGCCAGCGCGCGATTTCCCAATCGTTCAAAAGTTCGCGCATACGCGGCAATTCTTCGCGTTCCAGCGTGCGCAGATAAAGGCGTTCGGTTTCGGCAAAGATCATGGACTATTTTACGTTTTATCGCCGCGTTCGGTGAAGGCATTCATGGCCCCCGTCGCGGTGGACGCGATGCCGGACATGGTTTGCTGCATCTGCGACCAGAACATTTTTTGCGCCTGTTCGATATTCTGCAAACCGGCGGGCATCCATGTTTTAATCATGGATTCGGGTGATAATGACGCGATATTGGCGCGCAAACGTTCTTCCAGATCGGCCATCAATGCCTGCTGCATCGGCGCAACATCCGGCAGGCCCAGGAACGCGCGCGCTTCTTCGGGGGAGCATTCGACATTGACGGTGACTTTCATGACTTGATCCCTGGAAAGAGGAAAGACGCAAAATAGTCTACACAAACCGTTCTTCGTTTGATATGGGTTTGTCGTTCGCAATCTTATCCCGTTACCGCCATGCCCGATATCAAAATCAAATCTCTCGAATCCAAGGAATTTTCGGCCTATTGCGCTTTGCCCGCCGCCGGCCGCGGCCCCGGCATGATCGTGATTCAGGAAATTTTCGGCGTCAACGCCAACCTCCGCGCGATATGCGACGATTATGCCGCGCGCGGTTATGTCGCGCTGTGTCCCGATCTGTTCTGGCGTCAACAGCCTGACGTGCAGTTGACGGACAAAACGCCTGCCGAATGGGATCGCGCATTTGAATTATATAAAGGTTTCGATGTCGAAGCCGGCGTGCGCGATTTGCTGTCGACGCTGGCCCATCTTCGCGCCATGCCCGCCTGCAGCGGCAAAGTCGGCGTGGTCGGTTATTGCCTGGGCGGCAAGCTGGCCTTTTTAATGGCGTCGCGCAGCGACGTCGACGCCGCGGTTGGCTATTACGGCGTCGAGCTTGAAAAATATCTTGATGAAATCCACGATATCCGCATGCCGCTGATCCTGCATATCGCCGCGCTTGACAAATATACGCCGCCCGACGTGCGTGCGCGCATTCTCAAGGCTTGCGAACGCAACCCCGTTATCAAGCCTTATGTTTACGAAGGCGCCGACCATGCCTTTTCGCGCATCGGCGGCCAGCATTATGACAAAACGGCGGCGGATCTGGCGAATGGCCGCACGGTGGAATTTTTCGCCGAATATCTGCAAAGCTAGGCCCTGCCTCTAATCGGTCGCGAAACCGGTGGGAACAAGATGCGGGTCAACGAACAGCGCCCATTGGCGCTTTCTGGGCTTCGGCTGGTTCTTCATAACCGCCTTGACCATCGGCGAATTTTTGACGCCGTTTTGAATGGCTTTTTCCGCCAGTTTCATTTTGATTTCGTTCGACAGATTTTCCGGTTTGGTCGATTTGGTCACGAAAGTTTGAATCTGATTGAATAATTTGCTCAACGTGTGGTGTTGGCGCAAAACCATACGTTGCGCGTGTGTTTTCGGCATATAGGCCGGACGCATCCCGCCGGATGGCATTTGGGCGCGGTAATTGGGGCGGTGCTGCATTCCCCCCGCGGCGGTCAGGTGGTGGCCGAGACCTCTTTTATCGAATAAAGCCTGATAGCGGTTGCCCGCGTTGACGACATGGGTTTCGGCTTTGGCTGCCGCGGCTGCCGCGGGCTGGTTGCCAAAAGCCCTGTGCAAGGCGGCGTCATTTGTTTGGCGCGCGTTATCGAGGCTGCCTTGATCAAGCTTGTAGGTAACCCCCTCGGAACCGCTGCCGTCAATCTTGTAATGCAGGTTCCAGCCTGCGGGGCCCGCGGCCATCGTGGCGTTCAAAACCTCTTTTGCAACTTCAATGGGCAACATGAGCGACATCCGGACACCTTTTCTTTCGACTATGCCCCCATCTTGTCACGCCAGCGTTAACAAATTTTGAATTCGTTGTCTAACGCCATGAAAGTAAAAGAAGAAAACCGTGATTGCTTAAAATTTTATTCATCATGGTGCGGTGCGTTTAAAAATCAGCAAAAACGGGGCGTTATCGGCGATAGCAAGTATGGTGGCGCCGACGCAATTATTTTTCTTGACGCAATCCGCCGCGAAAAAAATTACGAGCCGGTGCGCGATTTTGGCTTGCTGTCGGGCGATATGTCCAGCGGGTCGATAGTCTCGCTGTACATCTGGTAACGCGCCATATCGGCTTCGATCATCGCGGCATATTCGCTGATTTCGGGGTCGACCGCCGGATCATGATGCGGCGGCGCGGGCGGCTCGGTCAGGGCGGCGCGATGGTTCTGGATAAACGCGCGCACCGATTCCCACAGCGCGGCCGGGTGGCGCATCGGCGACGGTTCCGCCGGTGCGGCAGAGGATGCCGGTTCGGCATAATCAATCGGCTGTGTTGTTACGGGGGCCGGACGCGGCGCGGGTGCGGCGGATGGAGCGTCCGTGCGCGGGCGGCCATGTTCGATAGCCGCGAGTTTCGGCAACACGGCGTCGATATGCCGGATCAATGTTTCCAGCGAGGCTTTCTTCGGTGTGTTCTGCGCGGCGCTGTTTGTGGTGTTGCCGGCATAAAGGGCGGCGTAATCGCTGGCCTGTCCGTAAATCGACGCGATCTGGCGCGCCAGTTCCGCGCCCAGCAAGCCCAAACGCCCGACATAGGCGGCGTACAGTGTCGTGCGGATGCGCGGCCATGCCGCGGATTTGTCTTGGGCTTCGCTGGTGATTTCGCGGATGCGTCCGGCGCAGATGGCGCGTGCTGCCATCAATTCGCCGCGCAATGCCGCCGCCGTCGCGCGGGTGTCGTCGATTTTATCGCGGCGTTTTTGCATCCACAGCGCGGCGATGATGCCCATCGCCGTACCCATCATCAAAAATACCGCGATCAGGATCTGGTAACGTTCAAAAAAACCGGGCTCGTTGCCTTGCGCCCAGGCACCGGCGTTATCGGACTCGTCGCCCGCATGCTGGGCGATCACATCGGCGGCTACTTTTGCCTGTACGGTCGTTTCCGCGGCGTTGGTAGTGGGGCTGACCGTGTTGCCGGATGCCGCGTCGGCGTGCGGTGCGGGTTTGGCTTCGGTTGTTTGTTCCTTGGCTTGCGGCTTTGTCGCCGGCGCGGCGGCGGGCGCGCCGGCAGGGATGCCGATCGACCACAGGCCTATTTTTTCATTCTGCGCATTTTGTTCGGCAGCCAGATAGGGCGTATCGAGTTCGGTGCCGCTTAACGATCCGCGTGCCGTTACCGCCAATCCGCGTTTCAGCAATTCCAGCCCCAGATCTTCGCCATTGGCGGCGGCGCAGGTTGCCAGCAACCAGCCTTCGCGGTCGCGGTCGCGAATGTCGCAACTGACATCCTGCCCGTTGGCGGCCTTGTCCAAAGCGGCGCGCGCCTGCGGGCCGAAATTAGCGGAAAGTTGCGGCGCGACGACGCCGAACAGGCGCAAATCGGTCGCGCCGACATGCAGTTTTTCGCCGTCCAGAATCGTCGCCGGCCCCGTGACATGATGCGACGGCGGCGCGGCGTTGCGGCGCCCGGGCAGAAGTTCATGGCTGACGGGAATGCGCGGCATACGGCGCGGCGCGGGGGCTTCCTGCGCGGCGGCAACCGATGCCGAAGCCAGCGCGGCGATCATCACCAGGCTGAAAAGAGCGTTTTTATTCATAAGGCCGTGCCCCTTGTTGTCGTGTTATCTGAGTCCCGATGCCGAAGCGATCGCAGCCCCGATGTCGCCGACGCCATTGGCGACGGCTTGTCCGATCAGGTCCATGCGGCTGATCTGCGCGATGCGCGGCGTCGCCGATGTTAATTCGTTCGCGCTGAGAATATAGCGAAACAACCCGCAAGCCTGCGCCAGTCCCGTCATCATGACGTCGCGCGGCGCGGGCACGTCGTCGCCCAGAACCGCGCCCAGAATGCGCAATTTGACTTCCCGCATTTCTTTGTCTTCGACCAGAGGATAACGGCGCGCGCCGAAAACCCAGAAAATAGTGCGGTTCTGGCGGCGGATGATGCCCCGTTGTTCCAGCCGCCGCAGGGCTTTTTCCTGCAAAGCGGCGCCTTCGTCCGCGACCTGCCGCAGCCAATAGGCGATAGGGTGCGGGGTCAACACCGGGGCCAGAGCCATAAGTTGCAGGGCGGGGTCAAGGATATCGTCGCCGGTCGGCGTGGCATCGGTGACGAACATATCCCGCAGATCGTTGTCGACGCGGTTGCGCAGCGTCAGATCCATTAAAACCGCGCCGGCACAGGCGCAATCAAGCACGCTGGCGGGCAGGGGATGCATCTGTCCCGTCTGGTCGTCGATGGCCAGCAGTAAAAACTCTTCAAGCAGCGTCAGGGGCGGCAAAGTCATGCCCAGACCCTAGCAAAGCCTGTTCCGGCGTTAAAGGGTGAAATTGGCGGCAGGGCGCACGGCCCTGGCGCGAATCGTTGTCGCCGGAGCTTGCAACAAAAGTGCGGGTTTTGTAGCCTGACATTCCTTCCAGTTTTTCCCTGTTATATACAGAAGGCCGGCATGCATTACCTTATCGTAAGCCCGACCCCGTTATTTCCTACGACCGCAGGCAATCGAAGCCTCATTCTAGCCATGGTTCGGCAAATTCGCGCCGCCGGGCATCGCGTGTCGTTCCTTTATTCGATACAGGAAAGCTGTACCAACAAAGACAACACCGACACATTGCGCGAAGTCGACGCGTTTTATCTGCATATGTATGATCATGCCATTCGCGAAGCGGAAACGGCGCGCGCCCTGATGCGGGTGTCGCTGGAACGCGCGGGCCTGAATTACGAACTTGATTCCTGGTATCAGGCCGATCTCGACGATTTAATCAGGACTATATACGAACGCGATCCGTTCGACGTCATGCTTGGCAATTATATCTGGATGAGCAAAGCCTTCGACGCTGTGCCCGACACCGTCATCAAGATTCAACAAACCCACGACATGATGTCCGACCGCATGATGCGGTTGGCCAGGCAGGGCATGCCGCCGTCGTTCTTTTCCGTGACGCCTGCGGACGAAGGCCGCGGGCTTGACCGCGCCGATATCAATATCGCCTTGCAATGTGGCGAAGAAATCTATTTCCGCGGCCTGACCGATAAAATCGTGCGCACGCTTCAACATGCGCCGTGCGATATCCCCTTTGCGCCACGGCCATTGCCGGCCGGCCGCAAATTGCGCGTGGGCTTTATCGGGTCGGACAATGCCGTGAACGTGCGCACAGCCACGCTTCTGGTCGATGCGCTGGTACGCATGACCAGCGTGTCGTCACAAATCGATTTGTGCATCGCCGGAAATATTTGTACGGCCTTTCGGGGCGTGGCGCCGCCCTTCATCAAGCTTTTAGGGGCTTGCGATAATCTTGGCGACATTTATCGCGCGATGGATGTGATGGTCAACCCGGTCGAAGATGGCACGGGGCTGAAAATAAAATCGGTCGAGGCCCTGCAATATCATATTCCTATCGTGATGACCGCCGCCGGCAGCGAAGGATTGTTGTCGCCCTATCATTTTCACCGCTGCGCGTCGGTGACGGAGGTTGTCGGTTATCTGAAAATGATTGCGGAAAACCCGCGCTTGCTGACCTTGATGCAAAGCGCGGGGGATAAGGTTCTGCACGCCTATCGCGACCGGCTGGCCCGTGCCGCCGATGCGCTGATCTCGCCGCAAACGGTCATCGACGCGCAACGCGCCCGCACCGCCGCGACACGGCAGGCCGTTTGTGGCGACAGGGTTTTGCAATTCTATCAACCCGAAAACGCGGTTGCTTTGCGTTTGCCCGTCGCCGACGGTGTGACGGAACTTGCCGCGCGTATTCCCGAAGAATCCGTGTGGCTCGATATCGGCAGCCGTAGCGGTGAATTCGCGCTTTTTGTCGCGGCGACAGGCCGCGCGCGCAAAGTCATCGCCATCGAATGGGATCCTGATTTTATCGAACAATTAAAACTCAATGTTCTTCGCAACAAAATGCAGGATATCGTCGATATGCGTTTTCTGGGTTATGCGCCGGACGCGGCGCCGGGCTATGGCGTTTTGCGGCCGGCATCGGGGCGCAGCAAGGCCGTGTTCGACGAAAGCGACGGCGTGACGCCCGGGGCCACCGTGCCCTTTGCGCCTCTGGCGCAACTGATCGGCGGCGATATGTGTGTAAACGCTGTTAATATAGATACCGTGGAACCGGTGGAAACGCTGGCCGCGATCAGGGGCGTTATCGAGAAATATGCGCCATTGCTGTTTATCCGTGCCGACGCCGCGGAAGCCGAGACGGTCAGGCGCTGGGCGCAGGAAAATGGCTGCGACGTCGACACGGCCGGCGACGGGGTTACCGTCGTTCTGACGCCGGTGTCACGCCGCCCTGACGCGGAAATTGTCAATATTGCCTAGCCAGACGATGGGGTCGTCGAAAATCGGGTCCTTGAGCATGTCCAGAAACGCCTGATGTTCCGGATGTTCGCGGGCGGTGATGCTTTGCCCCGCGTAATCTTCGGGGCTGAACGTGCCCCAGTTGCGCAGCTGGCTGAATTGAATGCAATCGACGCCCAGCGCCTTGCCCTGACGCACGAATTCGGGCATTTCGCGGAAATTGATCTGCTGCACGACGAAACGTGTGGTGAAAATATCGAACGCGCCGGCGCGGCGCATATCGGACAGAAAGCGCAGATTTTCATGCAACCGCTTGAAATTGCCGTCGCGGCGCACGACGGCATAAGTTTCCTCGGTCGCGGCGTCGATCGATATCAGGATTTCTTTAACATGGCCGTCTAACCCGACCGCGTCCCATGCCTTGCGATCTAACAGAACGCCGTTGGTTTGCAATGCCAGTTTGCGCGCTTTTTCGGACGCGTTCTTGCAGTAATTGATCAACAAATTGCGGAAATGGATGCTGGCAAACGGATCGCCGCTGCCGCAGATGCTGATGCGTTTGGCGTGGTTCATTAACGGCACCAGAAGCCGTTCGGACAGGGAGTCAAACTTGTCCTGTTCGTCCTTGGGGATAACGACGCGATGCGTGCGGCATGACGGGCATGACAGGTTGCACGACGCATCGTGGCTGAATGTCACTTCTTCAGGATATTCGCCGAGTTCGGCAAGTTTCGCCAGCCCCTCCTCGCGCGACATCAGGCTGCGGCTGCCAATGACCGGGCATTGCAATTTGCTGCAATATTTGAAACTGCCGTCGAGGATGGATTCACGGATGGCCTGCGCCGCGGGGGAATTCAAAACCGATTGCAGGTCGGGCGCGTCCATCGTGCCGATGGGCATCGGGACATAGGAAGGACAGCAACGGTAGAATTCGCCGCTGGTCGTCGTTTCCAGCATGGTGAAGGGAAACATGCAGAAACGCGTTTTCAGCCATGCTTCGGTATCCTCGAAACTGCGCGTCGCGGGGTCGAGCGCATGGTTGGCCTTCAACACGATATTCTGCGCAAAAATGTCGAACTGGCTATAGGCGATAGCTTCCTCAGCCAACCGCTGGGCAAAGGCGGCATCGCCGCGTTCCATCATGCGCGCCGCGGCCAAGGCGTACAGCGCGCCGATAAAGATGAACGAATTGGGTTCCAGTTTTTCATCATAAACCGCCTGCCGCAGGGCGGGGATGAAACCGTCTTTTTCGCAATCCTGCAGCAACGCGTCGGCCATGTCCGCCGCCGCCGCGCAGAACAAGCCGGAATTGTTGATGTTCTGGCCTTTCCACGACACGGTTTCCGGATGTTCTTGCAGAATTTTCTGGAAGATTTCGTGGAGAGGGGGCAGAATTTTATGCATGGCGGTTGCTCGACAGGACATATGCGACGATGGACTCTATCACGCCTGCGCCACGAGGTGGAACCCATTCGTTACAGTATAAAATGCCGTTGCTCTACAAAAATTTACGCTGCTGCCCGCAGGTTGCCGACATCGCTCATGTTAACAAATGGCGAATCCAGAAGGGGGTCTTTCAGGACATCAAGCAATGCGCCATGTTCGGGATGTGCGCGCGACAAGACATTATGATTGTTATATTCTGCGGGCGAGAAAGTACTCCAATTGCGTAATTGACTGAATACGACAGCGTCAACGCCCAGTTCCGCGCCCCAGCGCACGAAATCAGGCATTTCACGAAAATTCAATGCTTGCACGACGAAACAGATCGTCAGAGAGTCGAATTCACCCGTACGACGCAAATCCGATAAAAAACGCATGTTTTCGCGCATACGGCCAAAATTACCGTCGCGTCGGACGATGGCGTAGGTGGATTCCTGCGCGGCATCAACGGATACCGCCACCCTCGATACATGCCCGTACAGGCCAATGTTATCCCAGGCTTTTTTATCGCACAAAACGCCGTTTGTTTGCAGGGCGAGCTTGCGTTCCTTTTTCGTCGCGGCGCGACAGTAATTGATCAACAAATTGCGGAAATGAATGCTGGCGAAGGGGTCGCCGCTGCCGCAAATGCTGACGGATTTGGCGCGCCTGGTTAATGGCACCAGCATTTTTTCCGACAGCGCGTCGAATTTGTCCTGTTGATCTTTAGGAATGACCATCTTGTGTGTGCGGCACGACGGACATGACAGATTGCACGACACATCGTGGCTGAAGAAAACTTCTTCGGGATAAAGGCTGGCGGCCTGAATTTTTTCCAACCCCTCTTCGCGCGACATTAGGGTGCGCGAACCGATAAACGGGCAATAAAGCTTGCTGCAATGACGAAAGCTGCCGTCGAGGATGGAATTGCGCAACGCCTGTGCGGTCGGTGAATCGAGCAGGGCTTCAAGACCGTTTTTCTCGACATCCGCGAACGTGCCGGTTGAAACCGGCAGATAAGACGGGCAGCAACGGTAAACCTCGCCCGTCGACGCCGTTTCCAGCATCGTGAAAGGGCGCATGCAGAAACGTGTTTTCAGCCATTCTTCGGTTTCTTCAAGACTGCGGGCGGCGGGGTTGATCGCGTGGTTGGCCTTGATGATCGTGTTTTGGGCAAACAAATCGAACTGGCTATATGAAACGGCTTCTTCGGCCAGGCGTCGCGCGGCGACGGCATCGCCGCGCGCCATCAAATGCGCGGCGGATCCTGCATAAACGGCACCGATAAAGGTATGCGTGTCCGGCGTCAGGTTGCTGGCATAGGTCGTTTCTTTGACCTTGGCGATAAAGGCGCCGTTGTCCCCGTTTTGCAGCAAGGTTTCGAACAGGTCGTGGGCGGATTGATAGAAAATCCCGGAATTATTGATGTTCTCGCCGTTCCACGCCACGGTTTCTGGATAGTTTCTCAGCGTTTGCAGGAACAGTTCGTGCAGGCGGGGCAAGACTTCATTCATAGCGCGACATCCATCAATCATGAAAGGACAAGAGGTAGCACGGGGGCGGCCTGCCAGTCACCCGTGAATTGGCCGGGTCTCAACGGGTTATAATTCCTGCAGTTTCGTATTCATCCACACGATCGCTATGGACAAAAAAACCATTTGGACCATGTGAAGGTGCGTCGCTGAGGACAAGGCGATCAGCGTCGCGTAAGGCCGACAGATAACCCAGTTCATGCAAAATATCGCGCACGGCGTGCAGGCGATTGCCCCCTTCTATCATGATAAGGGGGCGATGGCGGCGCAGCGTTTCCTGTGCACCGAACAAAACATCGGCTTCAAGATTTTCGGTGTCAATTTTTATCGCGGCGATAGTGTCGGTTGGAATCAGGAACGGAGCTTCGCTTTTCAGGGCGGCGTCCAGCGTGCTGACAGGCGACGAAAAGCGATAAAAAGTCAGCGACGAAAACGGCGTATCGGCCATATAGGTGCGTTGATGAATATACAAATTTTCGGCAAAACCTTCCAACGATGGGTTTGCCGACGTCAACCCCGTAATAGCCACGCCGTTCAGAACCGGTGTGACGAAATCCAACACTCCATTGGCCGCGCCCAGCGCCATAATGCGATAATCGTGGCGATACCCGTCCAGACGGGCGATTTCCGATAGGCACGGGCGCATCCATAATTGCGGTTCGAACGACAGAATGCCAGTTTCGCATCCGGCCGAGCGCATCGAACAGACCGAATGACCGAATTGGGCACCGATATCCAGCGTCAAGGCATTCGGATTTTTAAAATGCCCCAGCACGCGGAAATCTTCTTCATGAATTTGTTTGCTGGTAAAAATAGGCGCCAGCCAAGATGGGCTGACCGCAAAATTAATATCCTCGATATTGGCGACAAGGTTGGGCGACGTTTCCTGCTCGACCAGATAGCGTTCAAGAATGCGCGTTATGCGATCCAGCGTGTCATGGTCATGAGGGATAGGGGCGGATTGGGGCATTATATTTTTTCCACGCATCAGGGCTAATGGGTCGATTTTGACGAGGGCGACATGTCTGTTTGCTGGGTTTTATTCGCAATTGATCGTGCAAAAATATCGCGCGGATTGCAGAAAAGAGCCTCATTGGCCAGCTGTACGGCCAGATGAACACAGCCCAGTTCCCCTGCGCGTGCCGCACAGGCAGCATAGACGGCACCCGCGAACATACGAGCGTGTTGGGTTATATTGTTAATGTCGATTCCCAGGCGCACGAAACGCACCAGATCTTTCCAGCCGCCGATCTGTAGTAAAATATCCGCCTGAAGCTTTGCGACTTCATAGAAAGATTCACTATTATTAAGCCCTGACGCTGATTCTGCGACCATGACGGTGGATATCACCAACGTACGGAGAAAAAGTATATAAAGTTGCAGTAAAATATTGGAGGGTGGACGCTGTGGGGTATCCGTCGTCATTTCTTCGATATCGGGCGGTGCGGGACGCAAATGCCGGATGCCGGACAGGTTAACGGACGGGTGGTTAAAAATGGGGTCGTCAAGCATTCTCAGAAACGCGTCGTGGACAGGATGGTTGAGGGACGCAATATTGTGCATGTCGAATTCTTCGACACTGAACGTGTTCCAATTACGAATGAGGGTAAATTCGATGGTATCGGCGCCCCAATCCAATCCCATGCGGACGAAATCGGGCATTTCACGGAAATTGCGCGCCTGAACGACAAAACTTTGCATGAGATTGTTGAACTCGCGGCGATGCCGGAATTCTGAAAGAAATGCCATGTTTTCCTTCAGTCGCGCGAAATCACCGCCGCGGCGCACGATGTTATAAGTCGCTTCGGTCGAGGCGTCGATGGAAACATAGACTTCCTTGACATGGCCATGCAGGCCGATATCGTCCCAGGCCCTGCGGTCACACAGGATGCCATTTGTTTGCAAAACGATTGTGCGTTTTTTGTCCTGCGTGGTGCGGCAATAATTTTTCAGCAAATTGCGGAAATGAATGCCCCCGAATGGATCGCCGCTACCGGTTATGCGCACGTTTTCAGCGTGAGCCATCAAGGGGATAAGAACCTTGCCGGTCAAGGCATCAAAATGATCCTGCTCGTTTTTAGGGATGACGATGCGCTCTTTGCGGCAAGAGGGACAAGACAGGTTGCAAGACTGGTCATGCGCTAACATGACTTGTTCGGGCCAGGCTCCAGCTGTTTCAAGCCATTTCAGCCCTTCTTCGCGCGACATCAAAGTTTTGTTGGTAATATGCGTGCAATACATCTTGCTGCAGTAGCGGAAACTGCCATCAAGAATGGACTCGCGCAGCTTGACGGATATGGGGCCATTGCGCAGGGCTTCGATTCCGTTGCGCTCGACGTCGTCGAGCGTGCCGATTGAGGTGGGCAGGAAGCTGGGACAACAAGCGTATAGATCGCCTGCAGGGTTGGTTTCGAACCAGTTAAAGGGGGCTTTGCAGAAACGCGTTTTAAGCAGGCATCGACGCTGTCGATTCCCTGAACTTCGGGGGTAAGCCGGTGATTGGCTTCGATGACCGATTCTTGGGGAAATAGATCGAGCGAATTGTAACCCAGCGCCTGTTCGGCCATGCGCAAGGCTTGGTGGGGTTGTTGTTTCTCGAGCAGTCGTGCGGCGCAAGCCGCATACAACATGCCTGTAAAGAAATGTTCTGACTGGAACTCTTTAATGCGCAGGTCACGCACATGCCGTTGAATGATTATCGCGGGTTCTTCATTTCCGGCGCCAGCCAGCACCCCGTCAATTATTGCAGCACCCGCGGCACTGTAAAATGGCGAGCTATTAATCACAATATCTCGAAGCGGAATTTTTTTATTTGGGCGTGAAACTTCCGGATTCGTTTCCAGCGTGTGGACAAAGATATCGTAAAGGCGGGACAGCGAGGATTGCATATTGATTCCGGATACGAGGCCCGGAACGCTAACATGGTTAATATCAGGCTGGTAAGTTTTTTTGTGCTTTTTGCGGTAAAACGGCATGAAAAAACCGCGCCAGCATAGCGGGCGCGGTTTGAATGACGACCGGATATCAGCCTAGCCTGATATCAGCCCTGGCGCGATTTATAGCGCGGGTTGGTTTTGTTGATGATATAGGTGCGGCCCTTGCGGCGCACGACTTTGCAATCAACGTGGCGCTTTTTCAGCGACTTGAGCGAGTTGGCGACTTTCATCTTCT
>JAGWIK010000039.1 GCA_028866275.1 Alphaproteobacteria bacterium | reverse complement strand
TATCAGCCTAGCCTGATATCAGCCCTGGCGCGATTTATAGCGCGGGTTGGTTTTGTTGATGATATAGGTGCGGCCCTTGCGGCGCACGACTTTGCAATCAACGTGGCGCTTTTTCAGCGACTTGAGCGAGTTGGCGACTTTCATCTTCTTCTTCCCTGATGCGATTGACCGCAAATGCGAGGCGGCAAATTAGGGATTGCGGGGCGCGGAGTCAAGCAAATCACGCCGCTTCCGCAACAAAATCTTCGCGATCCCCTTAATTTATTGTTAAGCATTAATATATAGGATGGTATTAGGGTCAAAAGAAAGACTTTTACAGGCAGGTCTTTCGATTCTACAATCTTCGCGTTTCGGCATGCCGGAACACTCCGCCCGCAAGTTCTTTCCCGTTCACGGGCGGCAGGACAGGAGGAAGTACGATTAACAGGGTTTGCACAGCACCCGTTTCAACCCAGCCATTCTCGAACGGCTTCGTCCCTTCTGCACTGTCTTTTCATACACAATTTCAAGCAATGCCGAGGTTCGCGCGCGGTGCGCGGGCCCGGTTTTGGGGCGTCCGGAACCCTGTTTCCGGACAGAAAAGGGGCATCTATGGGTAAACGGCGTCATTCCGAACATTCGAGCCGCAGCGATAAGGGGCACAATGTCGAACCGCTTTATGGAAAAAATTCGCCTTGGGACCCTTTGAACCAGCCCGCTTTCGATCGTCGTGATCAAAGCTATGTTCGCAAAATAAAACCGCAAAACGCCAACCAATCGCGTCTGCTCGACGCCATGGCGCAACATAATCTTGTCGTCGCCGTCGGGCCTGCGGGCACGGGCAAGACCTATCTGGCCATTACGGCGGCCGTCGAAGCGTTGGAAGCGGGCCGCGTCGACCGCATCATCCTGTCGCGTCCGGCGGTCGAAGCTGGGGAAACGCTGGGCTTCCTGCCCGGCGATTTGCAGGAAAAAATGTCGCCGTTCCTGCGGCCTTTATATGACGCGCTCAACGACCGTATGGGCGGCAAGCGGCTGAAGCAATATATGGCCGAAGGCGCCATTGAAATCGCGCCCATCGGTTTCATGCGCGGCCGCACGCTGAACAACGCTTTTGTCGTTATCGACGAAGCGCAGAACTGCACCTATGCGCAGATTAAAATGTTGCTGACGCGCCTTGGCTGGCATTCGACGATGGTGTTGACCGGCGACCCGGATCAAAGCGATTTGCTGGAAGGCGTATCGGGGCTGGGCGATGTCGCGCGCAGGCTCGAAGCCGTGTCGGGCGTGGCCGTCGTGCGCCTGACCGATCAGGACATCGTGCGCCATCCGCTGGTGGCCAGTATGCTGGGCGTTTTATAGAGGGCAGGGCGTTACATCCGTCCTGTCATCGTGCCGATATCCGGCGGCGCGGCTTCGTCCAGCGCGGCGAAGACGCCGTCGATGTCGGTTGCGATCTTGAACAAGGCGCGGTCCGAAGGCTGCGAGAAATGCTCGGCAATGGTTTTGTCGATCAAGGCGATCGCTTCATTCCAATAGCCGTCCTGGTTAAAGATAACGATAGGCTTGTTGTGCAGCTTTAATTTCTTCCATGTCAGGATTTCGAACAATTCGTCGAGCGTGCCGAATCCGCCGGGCAGGATGATAAAAGCGTCGGCGCGTTCGACCATCATGCGCTTGCGCGTATGCATGTCGGGCACGACATGCAATTCGGTCAGCCCGGTATGTTGGACTTCCTGCGCGCGGATATGTTCGGGAATGATGCCGATAACCGTGCCGCCCGCTTTGAGCGCGGAATCGGCCACCAGTCCCATCAACCCGACATGGCCGCCGCCATACACGACGCGGACGCCGCGCTGCGCCAGCGTGGCCCCTATTTTGACGGCGGAATCCTTGAATTTTTGCGCG
This sequence comes from Alphaproteobacteria bacterium, assembly GCA_028866275.1. Lineage (GTDB taxonomy): Bacteria > Pseudomonadota > Alphaproteobacteria > UBA9219 > UBA9219 > CAIXLI01. The sequence goes on along the minus strand of JAGWIK010000039.1, from coordinate 9,270 downwards.
ACGGCGTTGGACGATCCGCAATAGACGCACACAGAAGAATGAACCACGATTGTTTCCGTTAAATGTTTGGTGTTACAGGCCATTGTAGGCCGGCATTGGTTAAAAGAATCTAACCCTGTATGTAGCGTGCGATCAAACGCATAAAAGGCCGCGCTTCCTGCAAAAACAACATCAGCGGATGAAAGACGAAATCAGGCGATACGACCTGGCTTCGATCGAACAACCCGCCCGCGCAGATTTTGCCGCAGGCGTCGATGGTAAAATGCACGGTGGGTAGAATATGGGCCGCTTGTACAATGGTGCGCACGGCTTGCCGCCTTTCCGGCGATTCGGCGCTGAACGGCAGATAGCCGACGGTCGCGGCGATCAAAAAACGGTGTTCTTCGTCTTGCGGGATGCGGCGTATCTCGATCGCCAACCCGTCAAGTTCAAAGCTGAAACGTTCGAAATTGGCCGTTGCCGAATGGGAAAAATGGGCGTCGATAGTTTGCAGCAAATCATCGAAATTGACGGCTTCCGGGCGGGAAGGCGTGGGGGCTGCTGAGGCGGTGGGGGCGAACATAGGGGGCATTATATAGGTAAAACCCCGGAAGAAAAGAGCATGCTTGAGAAGAAAACGCGGGAAGGCTAACCTGTCGGCCAGAACGCCTTAAACCAACCCCATGACCCAAATGACCAACAGCACGCAACGTCCTTATTTCCATCGCGCCGGATGGCCTTTTATCGCCTTGTTCCTTCTGGTTGCGATGGTGTTGTGTTTCGTCGGCGGCGTCGCGGCCTTTGTCGGCATTGTGCTGGCGGGGTGGTGTTTTTATTTCTTTCGCGACCCGGCGCGCGTTACCCCGACGCGGCCCGGTTTGATTATCAGCCCCGCCGACGGCAAGGTCGTGTTGATTCAGGATGTCGTGCCCGATCCCGAATTCGAACTGGGCGACGAACCGCGCACGCGTATCAGCATTTTCCTCAATGTCTTTGACGTGCATGTCAATCGCAGCCCGGCCGAAGGCACGGTGGTGGCGCGCCGTTACCGCCCCGGCAAATTCGTCAACGCCGCATTGGATAAGGCCAGCGTCGATAACGAACGCATGGGGCTAACGTTGAAGTTGACCGGCGATCATCCCAAGGCGGGTGAAACGCTGGGCGTCGTGCAGATCGCAGGTCTTGTGGCGCGACGCATTGTTTGCGACGCGCAGGAAGGCCAAAGCCTGCAAACCGGCGCGCATTACGGCATCATCCGTTTCGGCAGCCGCACCGATGTCTATCTGCCGCGCGGCGTCGCGCCGCTGGTCGCTGTCGGGCAATATATGATCGGCGGCGAAACCGTTCTGGCCGATTGCGCGGGCACGGAACCCGCGCGCGCAGGCGTTGTGCGCGCATGACCGAAATGCAGACGCAAAATACGGCGCAACATGCGCCGCCGCGCCGCCGCATTGTCAAAGATCTGCCGGTGACGCGCCTTTTGCCCAACATGCTGACGCTGATGTCGCTGTGTTCGGGGCTGACGGGCGTTCGTTATGCGATGAACGAACAGTGGGAACATGCCGTGCTGGCGATCATCATCGCCGCGGTGTTTGACGTTCTGGACGGGCGCGTGGCGCGTATGCTGAATATCGCCAGCAAATTCGGCGCCGAACTCGACAGCCTGTCGGACGCTATCAGCTTCGGCGTCGCGCCGGGCTTCATCATGTATGAATGGGCGTTGAAGGATGCCGGCGGCATCGGTTGGATCGCCGTATTGGTGTTTGCGGTATGCGGCGCGTTGCGTTTGGCGCGTTTCAACACGATGCTGGAAGATTGCAATCTGCCCGCCTGGACGAAAAGCTATTTTACCGGCGTGCCCGCGCCGGCGGGCGGCGCGCTGGGGCTGTTGCCGCTGGCCTTTGTGTTGGAATGCGGCGACGCCGCGCAATTGCCGCCGGTTTTCTATGCGATATGGATGATCGCGGTCGGCGGATTGATGGTCAGCCGTTTGCCGACCTTCGCGTTGAAAGGCTGGCGTATCGCGCCGGTGTGGGTCGCGCCGATTATGGTGGTTGCCGTGGCCGTGCTGGCGGGGCTTGTCACCGACACGTGGTTGACGCTGTCGGCGCTTGGTTCTTTGTATGTTGTGGGGCTGCCTTTGGGGTGGCTCAGCTATCGCGCGCGCGCGAAGAAGGAAGCTTAAATGATAAAGCATGTCGAAATTGCGGCGCCGGCGGGCGGGGTTCTGGCTATCGGCAATGATTTGCCGCTGACCTTCATGATCGGGCCCAACACTTTGGAGTCGCGCGATCACGCCATGGAGATGAGCGCGGCGATCAAGGAAATTGCCGACAAATATAAAATCGGGGTGATTTACAAAAGCTCGTTCGACAAGGCCAACCGGTCGTCGATCAACTCGTCGCGCGGCATCGGTATGGACAAGGCCTTGCCGATTTTCGCGGATATTCGTGAAAAAACCGGCATGCCCGTCATCACCGACATTCACGATCCCGCGCAATGCGCGCCGGTGGCCGAGGCGGTCGATGTGCTGCAAATTCCGGCTTTCTTGTGCCGCCAGACCGATTTGCTGTTCGCCGCGGGCCAGACGGGCCGCGCCATTAATATCAAAAAAGGCCAGTTTCTTGCGCCGGAAGACATGAAAAACGTGGCCGCCAAGATCGCGTCGACGGGCAATGAAAAAATTCTGCTGTGCGAACGCGGCGTCAGTTTCGGCTATCACGCATTGACGGTCGATATGCGGTCGTTCCCGATCATGGCGCAGACGGGGTATCCCGTCGTGTATGACGTGACGCATTCGGTTCAACAGCCGGGCGGTCAGGGCGACCGCGCGGGGGGGCAGCGCGAATTTGTCCCGCATCTGGCGCGCGCCGCGGTGGCGGCGGGCATTGCGACTTTGTTTATTGAAATCTATCCCGATCCCGACAAGGCGCCCTGTGACGGGCCCAGCGCCACGCCGTTGAAAGACCTGCCCAAGCTGATCGAAACGCTGGTGGCTTTTGATAAATTAGCGAAGCAGAAGGCCTAGCCACAGCGGCTTTGCCGGCGACAGCATCATCATCAAAATGAATATCGCCACGATGCCCGCCAGCATCGCATATCCCGTTTTGCCGATTTTCTGCTGCATGGCGAACTGCAATTGCGGAAAACGTTTTTTCAACACCAGGCGGGTCGAAAAATTGAGTGCGCCCCAGCTTGCCGTCAAGCCTGCCGCCAGCATCGCCATATAAATCCCTGCGCCCGCCGCGGCGGGAAGCCCTGCGCACAGATGCGCGGCAAAGCCGGTCATCATCGCCAGGTAAAACAGCGCCGCGCAAAGCGCCGCGCTGGCCGCCGCGATGACGGCGCGGGTTTTCAACGTAGCGCGGTTAAGGGCCAGCCGCATGTCGGCCAGCATCGTTTTCATCGCGCCTTCCGACAGGCCGAACGGGTAAAGCTTGCGCAAAGGCTCAATCCTGCCCCGCCCCGCGACGGTCAAGGCCAGAATGTCGCGCATTGCGCGCGCATCCAGCGCATCGCCCAGCGCCGCTTTTCCCGCGGCGGCCGCGCGCAATTTGTCGCGCCACCGCTGCAGCGGTTCGTCCAGAAACGGCGGTACCCCCATCATCGCCCCGCGCTTGCCGAACACGGAAATAACAGCCTTTTTGCGGCCGAAATTCATGCGTATTTCGGCATAGGGCAGGACGGCCTGATAGGTCAGAATGGGAAAAGGCGGTTTGTCGTGCGGTTCGTCGTCTTCGTCCTTCGGCGGCGGCGATGCTTTGATGTCGGCATAGCCTTTGCCCAGATTTTCGATGCCTGCGCGTTCCAGCCCGCGGCGCAGCCCGCTGGGCAGGTCTTTGGCAATCAATTTGAAATGCGTTTCGGCCCCGCATGTTACGGCGACTTCTTGCGTGATGCTTCCCGTGCCCTGACAGGGCGCGCATGGCGTGCCGCGCTGGCCCTGACAGGTGGGGCATGACAGAAAACCCCGCGACTGGCAAAACCGGCACGGCGCGTAACGTGTGCCGTTGCAGGTATGGCAGGGTTGCCCCGGTTGTTGCGGGTTTTCGCCGCGTCCGCCGCAATTATAACACAGCTCGCGCCCTTGCCCCTGACATTGCGTGCAGGTCACTGTGCCGCGCCCGTTGCATTGGGTGCATGTCAACATGCGTCGCCCCTGACAGCTCGGGCATATTTCGGTGGCGGCAAAAACAGCCGATTTTTCCGGCAGGGTGACTTTGGCATTTTCCAGGCCCCAGCCTTGCGATTCATGCGCCTTGATTTCCTCGGTTGCGGCGGCGACCCAATCGGGCGTTTCGCGAAAATGCTTCTGATGCGCGGCGACGGCTTGCGCCAATTCGGCGAAACTGCCCGTGGTTTTGCGATCCTTGCCGCGTATGCCGCCGGGATAGGCGGTGTTTTCGGTCTCGCACAGGGGCGAAATTTCCATCACGCCACCCAGCGTGAACAGGCTTTCCTGAATTTCCGCCGGCGCGATGGCCGCGGGCTCGATACCGTTGCCGGACGCGAGCGCGCGCAGCCGGCCAAGCGCGCGCTCGGCCAGCGGGTGGCCGGCCAGCGGGCCGGTCGTGTCGGATGACGGTGTCTGGTCTGTCACGATATGCAATCCATTCAGGCGTAACTATATCATGGCGATATGGATTGAAAACCGCCTGTGACGAAAATGATTTATGGTTAAGCGGCTTTCTTCTTGGTCTTTGCGGGCGGCTTCAGATACGGGGCCAGATAGCGTCCGGTATAGCTTTCCTTGACGCGGGCGACGTCTTCGGGCGTGCCCGCGGCGACGATCTCGCCGCCGCCGTCGCCGCCCTCGGGGCCAAGATCGAGGATATAATCCGCGGTTTTGATGACTTCCAGATTATGTTCGATGACCAGAACCGTGTTGCCTTGTTCGACCAGCGCGTGCAGCACTTCCAGAAGCTTGCGCACGTCTTCGAAGTGCAACCCCGTGGTCGGTTCGTCGAGGATGTAGAGCGTGCGGCCTGTGGCGCGGCGGGCCAGTTCCTTGGCCAGTTTCACGCGCTGCGCCTCGCCGCCCGACAGGGTGGTCGCCGCCTGACCGATTTTGACATAGGACAACCCGACGCGGTTCAGCGTTTCCATCCTGTCGCGGATGCCGGGGACGGCCTTGAAAAATTCCGCGCCTTCTTCGACCGTCATGTCCAGAACGTCGGCGATGCTTTTGCCGCGATAAAGAACTTCCAGCGTTTCGCGGTTATATCGTTTGCCGTGGCATTCGTCGCAGGTGACGTAAACATCGGGCAGGAAATGCATTTCGATTTTAATCGTGCCGTCGCCTTCGCAGGCTTCGCACCGTCCGCCCTTGACGTTGAACGAAAAACGTCCCGGCCCGTAGCCGCGCGCCTTGGCGTCGGGCAACCCCGCGAACCAGTCGCGGATGGGGGTGAACGCGCCGGTATAGGTGGCGGGGTTCGATCGCGGCGTGCGGCCGATCGGCGATTGGTCGATATCGACGATTTTATCGATCAGCTCCACCCCGTTGATCGCATCGTGCGGGGCCGGAATGTCGCGGGCGAAATTCAACCGTCGCGCCAAAGCCTTGTACAATGTTTCGATAATCAGCGTCGATTTGCCGCCGCCCGACACGCCGGTCACGGCGGTGAAAGTCCCCAACGGGAATTTAGCCGAAATATTTTTCAGGTTATTGCCGCGCGCATTGACAATTTCCATCCACATGCCGTCGCGCGGGGCGCGGCGTTGCGCGGGGACGGGGATGGTTTTTTCGCCGCTGAGATATTGCGCGGTAATGCTGTCGCGGCATTTCTGCACTTCGTCGGGCGTGCCTGCGGCGATGATATGGCCGCCATGGACGCCGGCGCCGGGGCCGATATCGATCAGATAATCGGCCTGCCGTATCGCGTCTTCGTCATGTTCGACGACCAGCACCGTGTTGCCGATGTCGCGCAGATGTTTCAGCGTCGTCAACAGCCGGTCATTGTCGCGTTGATGAAGGCCGATGCTGGGTTCGTCCAGAACATATAAAACGCCGGTCAGGCCCGACCCGATTTGCGAGGCCAGACGAATGCGCTGGCTTTCCCCGCCCGACAACGTCCCCGACGCGCGCGACAGGGCCAGATAATCAAGTCCGACATTGTTGAGGAAACCCAGCCGGTCGTTGATTTCCTTTAAAATGCGCACGGCGATGCTGCGTTGTTTGGCGGTCAGGTGTTTGGGCAAATCGCGGAACCATTCGCCGGCATGGCGGATGGACAGTTCGCAGACCTCGCTGATATTCTTGCGGGCGAGTTTGACCGCCAGCGCTTCGGGTTTCAACCGCTGGCCGTGGCAGACGTCGCAGGATTTGCTAAGCTGGTATTTCCCCAGTTCCTCGCGCATCCATTCGCTGTCGGTGGTACGCCACCGCCGTTCGATATTGGCGATGACGCCTTCGAACGGCTTGTCGTGGTTATAGGTGTGGTTGCCTTCGCGGTAACTGAATTTAATGGGTTTATCGCCCGTGCCGAACAACAGAATGTCGCGAAATTCCTGCGGCAATTTGTGCCACGGCGCGACCATTGATTGTTTATAGGCTTTGCATAAGCCTTCCAGCACCGACATATAAAATGTCTTCCACGGTGCGATCGCCTCATCGGCCAGACAGGCGGTTTTATCGGGCACGACAAGGTCGGGATCGAAATACAGTTTTTCGCCCAACCCGTCGCAAGCCGGACACGCGCCATGCGGGTTGTTGAAGGAAAACAGGCGCGGTTCTATCTCTTCGATGGTAAAGCCGCTGACGGGGCACGCGAATTTCGATGAAAAGACGGTCGTGTCGCCGGTCGCCGCATTTTCGACGAACAGCAATCCGTCCGCCAGTTTCAGCGCGGTTTCGATGGAATCGGGCAGGCGGTTATCCAGATCGGGCTTCACCACCAACCGGTCGACCACCACGGCGATATCGTGGTTTTTCTTTTTATCCAGCGCGGGCGCGTCGTCGATATCGTACACTTTGCCGTCGATCTTGACGCGCTGGAAACCCTGTTTCCTTAATTCCTGCAATTCTTTTTTATATTCGCCCTTGCGGCCGCGAGCGATGGGGGCCAAAAGCATCAATTTCGTGCCTTCGGGCATGGCGCGAATACGGTCAGCCATTTGCGTGACCGTCTGGCTTTCGATCGGCAGGCCGGTGGCGGGCGAATAGGGCACGCCGATGCGGGCATACAGCAAACGCAGATAATCGTAAATTTCCGTCACCGTACCGACGGTCGAACGCGGGTTGCGCGATGTGGTTTTCTGTTCGATGGAAATGGCGGGCGACAAGCCTTCGATCGAATCGACATCGGGTTTTTGCTGCATTTCCAAAAACTGTCGCGCATAGGCCGACAGGCTTTCGACATAACGCCGTTGCCCTTCGGCATAAATGGTGTCGAAGGCCAATGACGATTTGCCCGACCCCGACAGGCCGGTGATAACCACCAACCGGTCGCGCGGAATCGACACGTCGATGTTTTTCAGATTATGTTCGCGCGCGCCGCGAATTTCGATCGATTTCAGGCTGGTGTCTTTTTGCATGGAGCCAATATGGCGATGGAGTCGACAAATTGCGAGTCCAAATTGTACCTCTTTTGTTCTTTTTGTCGCAAATATTAACAAATTGTTATGTCGGGATTCCTACAATGGTGGCGATTTTACCCATCGGGCAAAGGTGTCTATGGTTCTTCTGGTTTTAACGACTTTGATGATTTCGATCATCGCGGTACTGGGGCAGATTGTGGTCGCGCAAACGGCGCAGATCAACCGCGCCCAGAACCCGTTGATGCAGACGATGGTGACATGGCATGCCGGATCGGTGGTGCTGGTGCATACGACGCCGCCGGTTTTCCCCGGCGTGCCGAGCGCCTGCTGGTTGACCCCTTCGCCGACGGCGTCAGGTTTTGTGTTGCCGACCTCATATGGATTTTCGCCCTGCCTGACATCGGGGGGCACGGCGGTGACGATGGCCGCTACGGACCTGTCCCCCGGATATAACATGGTCGATTTCAGTTTTTATTCCATCGCGTTCCAGTCCAATTCATCCGACTATGTCCTGACCTTTGTGCCGCCGCCGGCCACAGGCTCATCGGGCCTCGTCGCTTTGCCTGCGGCGGGCGCGGGCAGTTTTACGCCCGGTTATACGATGGGCGATTTGATGACCCAATTCGCGCGCGCCGTGCCCACCGATGTCGCCTATGGCGTGGTGAAAAGCAACGGCCTTTTTCAACAGATTTCGTCGGGCGATAACGGGATGAACGGCGCCAACGGCGCCAACACGTCCTATGCCATTCCCGCGACTATACCCGTCGGGGCGATTGGTATAATATCGGCCGGGAACTAGATTCGTTTGATACGCGTCGATAGAAACGCCATAAAGGAGATGTGCATGTTCACCAACCGCCGTTCGCGCCATGCGCGCCGCAAGAGCCTTGGCTTTACGTTGATCGAACTGGCGGTGGTTCTGGGCGTGCTGGGCATCGTTACGGCGGGTCTGTGGCGCCTGATGTCGACCAGCACCCAACAAACCAAGGACCAAGCCACGGCGCAGCAACAATTGGCGTTGATCAATGCGGTCAAAGGCTATCTGGCCGACTCGAACGTCGCCACCGGTGGGCAGGCGTTACTGACGTCGCAGGGAGCCGGTAAGACCTTTGCTCTTGCTTTACCCCTCACGAATGTTGCCGGCAGTTGCACTTGGCCGGCCGTGACGCCTACCAGCCCTGCCGATACTGGCCTGTGCGCCTATCTCCCGCCCGGTTTTGTCGGTTCCGGCGCGGCCAATCCGACGACCAACCCCTATGGCCAGGTTTATAATATTCAGGTCGTGACGGGAACGACGTCCGCGAACCAGGGCTATTCGTTTATGGTGCTGACGTCGGGCGGTTCCACTATTCCCGACGCCGATGGCGGGCGCATTTCCAACCTTATCGGCGGCGACGGCGGGTTCCTTTACAGCTCGACCGGCGTTTGCGGTTCCGCGTCGCCGACGGCGTGCGGGGCGATGGGCGCGTGGAGCGCGAATGTCGAAACGGCTTATGGATTTTCGGCCGCTTTGGTCGCCGTCGGGCATGTCGCCTCGCAAAGCTTTGTCGCCACTGCGGGAACATTGAATTACGACTGGCTGGCGCGGCAGGTGATGCCAAACGATAACGGAACCGTCGCAGGCAATACGCCATTTACATACAATACGATGAACACCGATTTGTTCATGGGGCCGTATAATTCGGCGACGGACACCTATTCCGGTTCGGCGGCCCCGTCCATACATTTGCATAACGGGTTTATTGATGGGGA
>JAGWIK010000063.1 GCA_028866275.1 Alphaproteobacteria bacterium | reverse complement strand
ACCGGCGAAACCATCCAAATTCCGGCGAAGAAGAAGATCGCTTTCCGCGCCGCCAAGGAACTCAAGGAAGCCGTCGGCAAATAAGCCGATAGCGCCTTTGGCGTTTCAAAAGAAAAACCCGCCCAGCAATGGGCGGGTTTTTTATTGGCAAAGATTTTACCGGTTATTCATGATCTGGCCGCATCGTCGGAAAGGCAATCACTTCGCGGATGCTCTTGCTGTCGGTCATCAACATGCCCAGGCGGTCGATACCCATGCCAAGCCCGCCCATCGGCGGCATGCCGAACGACAAAGCACTGATGAAATCTTCGTCGATCGGATGCGGCGGATCGTCGGGGCCGCGTTTTTGTTCGGCCTGTTCCATGAATCGCGCGCGCTGTTCACGCGGGTTGTTCAATTCGCTGAACGCGTTGGCAATCTCCCAGCCGTTGACATAAGTCTCAAAACGCTGCGCCACATGCGGGCGGTCGGGCCACGCCTTGGCCAGCGGCGAAATCTCTTTCGGCAAATCGACGACATGGGTGGGTTGGATCAGCTTGTCTTCGACCCTGTCGCCGAACACGGCTTCGACCACCTGGCCCCAGCCAAGCCCCGGCATGGTATCGACGCCGATCGATTTGGCGGCAGCCCGCGCTTCGGCAGGATCGGTGATTTTATAAAAATCGACGCCCGTGTGTTCATGGATCAAGTCGACCATGCCTTTGCGCGGCCATGGCGGGGTGAAATCGATCTCGCGGCCGTCGAACATAACTTTACCCGATCCATGCAATGTCATGGCCACATGGTGGACAATCGCTTCGGTGATATCCAGCATCGCCGTGAAATCGACATAGGCCTGATACAACTCCAGCGAGGTGAATTCCGGGTTATGGCGAGGGCTTAGTCCCTCATTACGGAAACAGCGGTTAATTTCAAAGACTTTTTCCGATAACCCGCCGATAACCAGACGCTTCAGATGCAGTTCCGGCGCGATGCGCATATATAAAGGCATATCCAGCGCGTTGTGATGCGTGACAAAAGGCTTGGCAATGGCGCCCCCGGCCAAAGTATGAAGCATCGGCGTTTCGACTTCCAAAAAACCGCGATCGTAAAGGAACTGGCGAATCGCCGCGACCATGCGATAGCGCGCGCGCAACGTTTCCCGCGTGCGCGGCGTGGCGACGAGATCTTGTTCGCGGTGGCGGAAACGCGATTCGACATCTTTTAACCCGTGGAATTTTTCCGGCGGCGGTTCCAGCGCCTTGGACAAAATCACCATCCGTTCGGCGTCGACGGTGATTTCGCCGCGCGGTGTGCGGCGCACAAGGCCGGTGACGCCGACGATGTCGCCCAAATCGACGAGCTTGAGCAGGGCCGATTGTTCCTCGCTGCACTGTTTGATGTCGTGGAAGATTTGCAACCGGTCGGTGTCGTCGAGGATCACGATGAACATGCCGTCATTGCGAATAGCCATTACGCGTCCGGCCACCGACACGCGGCTTTCGCTCTTTTCGCCGTTGGCTAACGGTGCGAACTGTTCCTTGACCGCGGCGGCGGCATGCGTCTTGTCAAACCGCGTGATGTCGAATGGGTCGCCGAAAGCGGTGGTCAGTTTTTCCAATTGAACGACGCGTCGCGCTTTTTCATCTTGCGGCGTGGCGGCTTGTGGTGAGGTGTCGGTCATCAGCATGCTTTCCATGTAACAGTTATGTCCCTGCCAGTTATTACGTTGAGACAGGGCCTAAACAGTCATAGCCGCAAGCGGTTACGCGGTCAAAAGAAACAAGCCGGGGCATTATAACGGCGCTTTTCGCGGCCGGGCGGCAAGATCGGGGCTTGTCGTTTCCTTGCCGCCGCTTGCAGGAAACGGGAAGGGGAAAACCCCCTTGGCAAGATTGTCGGTCGTGCGAGCAAGACGATGCGGCGCATCGCGCTTGGCCGGAATCATCGGGGCATCCCGCGTATCTTCTTCATCATTCGTTAGTAATTATTCCGCATATCATGATGTCATCACGCGCACAGATTCGTTTTTCATCGCGCGTTTCATTTTTATAGAGAGATCTTCCCGCGCATCGCCGTTGATGCGCGGCGTGATGTTTTTCTCTTCGCGCACCTCGAACCAAAAATGTTGCATGCATGCAACGCATCGCGACGATGCGACAAGTTTTGTGTCCCAAGCTTGCAGCATCCACAAATTGTTGTTGACTATTTTTTCGACAAGACACAACATCCTCTCACTCTACTCTAGTCAACTCTAAGGAGGTCACTATGGCTGTTGCTAAGAAGAAGACCGCTGCGAAGAAACCCGCGGCGAAGAAGACCGT
>JAGWIK010000062.1 GCA_028866275.1 Alphaproteobacteria bacterium | reverse complement strand
ACCGGCGAAACCATCCAAATTCCGGCGAAGAAGAAGATCGCTTTCCGCGCCGCCAAGGAACTCAAGGAAGCCGTCGGCAAATAAGCCGATAGCGCCTTTGGCGTTTCAAAAGAAAAACCCGCCCAGCAATGGGCGGGTTTTTTATTGGCGCTTTTCAATAAAACTTACGAAGCCAGCAATTTCAAAACGACGGCGCGGTCGACCGCCCATAAAAATGTCGACAGGCGCGGCCCCGTTTCGCGGCCGATCAGCAGCATGTAAACGTCCTTGAAGAAGGCGCGTTGCGCTGCCTTCAACGCCTTGTCGTCCAGCGACGCGTTTTTCGGAATAGCGTACAATTCGCTGTCCAGATCGGCAATCGAACTGACATCGCCGCTCAAAAACGCATGGAGTTTCCGTACATGGCCGCGTCGTGTCTCGTCGAGTGCCGCAATGTAATCTACAGCAGGCTCGTCGCGGAGCTTGATAATCTCATCGGCATTATAATTGGTCAGCCACGCCAATGCCTTGGGCGCGCGGCGCGCGACCGAATCTTCGCTGCAGCCAATCCCCGATTTTTCCGCAAGTTCCCTCAGCTTGACGGGTTGCCATTGCGTGATCTGGCCCAGCGCGACCGTCTGCTTGAACGACAGGGGCGGCGCGGCTTGGTTTTTATCCACACCGCTGAAATTCAGAATCTTCTGCTTGGCTGGCGAAGCTTCGCCGCGCTGATAGGCGGCAATCTCGCGATCAAATTCGTCATACTGGCGGTTGACCTCGCTGTCGAAAGCGAGATTAAAGCTCTGCGTCGGTGACCGGCGCATATAAAGCCATTTCAGTAGGGATGGTTCGTAAATTTCCAATAAAGTTGCGGGTGAAACGGCGTTGCCTTTCGATCCAGACATCTTGCCGCCCATGCCCTGAATGCCGACGAACTGGTATCCTTGAAACACGGGCGGGGTAAAGCCAAACAGTTCGCGCGCCACTGTGGCCGAAACATCGTAACTGCCGCCGGGGGTGGCGTGATCCTTGCCGCCGGGTTCGAAGTTGACCCCTTCTTCCCGCCACCGCATCGGCCAGTCCAGTTTCCACGGCAATTTGACCACCGGTGTTTGCTTGAAGTCGATTTGCTCTTCCTTGCCGGTAACAAGGCAGCGATAGGTCAGTGTCGTGCCGCCGTCATAAGAAAGAACTTGTGTCTTGTCCGTACCGCTGAACCGGGAATAAACCGTCACTGGGAAATAGGTCTGGCGATAGGTTTCAGGGTCGATGCCTTTTTCCTGATTGCCCTTGTCGGTTTTGAATTGCAGCTGAATGTCGGCCGCCTTGGCGCGGTTTTGCAGGACGAAGGCGATTTGATCGGCATAACGTCCCGACTTGTACTCCTTTGTCTGATAGCGGTAATCGAGGTCGATGCCCAATTCTTTGACGGCATCCTCGAATTCCACTTCGAAGCGCCGCGCATAGGATTCGTATTCGCCCGTCGGATCGGGAACGTCTGTCAACGGATACCCTATATAACGTGAAAAAGACGGATCAACGCCCGCCGGCACTTTGCGAAACCGGTCGTAATTGTCCCACGAAAAAAGAAGCCGTGCCTGTTTGCCGCGCAGTTGTAATTCACGCATTACGGCATAGGACGTCATCACGTCGCGGAAATTGCCGAAGTGAACGATACCCGAAGGGCTGATGCCGGCTGCGCAGGTGTATAATGGCCGGTCGGGAAATTCGGCCAGTACCTTGTCTGTGACGCGTCCAATCCAAAGGCCGTCACCTTTGTCGGCTTCAGCTTTCTCAATGTCTTCGAGAACGGAAGAAACCGAGGATTGAAATTCTTTTTCCTGAGACACGATGAACCCTTGTTTGCGAAAGAATGAATGACAATCAAGTAATAGCTGCCGTCCTTTGTCCGGTCAAATCCGGCTTTTGCGCGGGCGCACCCGGCGCAGGATGGCGTTAACCGCCGCGGCGTTGCAAGGCGTCCGACAGACGACGATAGAATTATTCATCATTCGTTAGTAATTATTCCGCATATCATGATGTCATCACGCGCACAGATTCGTTTTTCATCGTGCGTTTCATTTTTATAGAGAGATCTTCCCGCGCATCGCCGTTGATGCGCGGCGTGATGTTTTTCTCTTCGCGCACCTCGAACCAAAAATGTTGCATGCATGCAACGCATCGCGACGATGCGACAAGTTTTGTGTCCGAAGCTTGCAGCATCCACAAATTGTTGTTGACTATTTTTTCGACAAGACACAACATCCTCTCACTCTACTCTAGTCAACTCTAAGGAGGTCACTATGGCTGTTGCTAAGAAGAAGACCGCTGCGAAGAAACCCGCGGCGAAGAAGACCGT
>JAGWIK010000002.1 GCA_028866275.1 Alphaproteobacteria bacterium | reverse complement strand
AAGCTTGCAGCATCCACAAATTGTTGTTGACTATTTTTTCGACAAGACACAACATCCTCTCACTCTACTCTAGTCAACTCTAAGGAGGTCACTATGGCTGTTGCTAAGAAGAAGACCGCTGCGAAGAAACCCGCGGCGAAGAAGACCGTCAAGAAGGCTGTCAAGAAGACCGTCAAGAAGACTGCGAAGAAGAAGTAATCTTGCATCGCCTTCGGGCGATGTAATTTTAGTTTGATCTTCAGCCCCCGTTCGGTGTGCTACGCGATCGCTGGCAATCCGAACGGGGGTTAAGTTTTTAAAAAACGGGAATTCAGGAATAATTCAAAAAAGCCGCATTTTATGCGGCTTTTTTGTTGCGCAACGACCTTATATATATGACACATGCAACATTGTGTTGCCTGTTTTTTAGGCAAGTGCTAAGAGCCAGATTATGCATGGAACACCTCATACGACGCCGCGCCTGAAACCGATCCGTATCGGCAAGGTCGCGCTTGAAAATCCCGTCATCCTCGCGCCGATGTCGGGCGTTACCGACATGCCGTTCCGCCGGCTGGTCAAAAAATTCGGGGCGGGGCTTGTGGTATCGGAAATGATCGCAAGCCAGGCGATGATTCGCGAATGCCGTAAAACAATGCAAATGTCGCAACGCGCCCCCGACGAAGGAATCATGTCGGTACAGATCGCGGGCTGCGAACCGGACGTTATGGGCGAAGCCGCCAAGCTGAATGAGGATCGCGGCGCGGATATCATCGATATCAATTTTGGCTGTCCGGTCAAAAAGGTGGTCAACGGCCATGCCGGGTCGGCCCTGATGCGCGATGAAATTCTGGCGGCGCGGATTCTCGAAGCCACGGTCAAGGCGGTCAAGATTCCGGTGACCCTGAAAATGCGCAAGGGCTGGAACGACGCCAGCCTGAACGCGCCGCGTCTGGCCAAAATCGCGCAGGAATGCGGGATTCAAATGGTCACCATCCATGGCCGCACGCGCTGTCAGATGTATGAAGGACAGGCCGATTGGGCATTCATCCGTCAGGTCAAGGAAGCGGTCGGCATTCCCGTCATCGCCAATGGCGATATTTGCGATTTGCAGGATGTCGATGCTGCGCTGCATCAATCGGGGGCCGACGGCGTCATGATCGGGCGCGGCGCCTATGGCCGTCCGTGGTTCTTGCAACAGGTGATTGACTATCTGCGCGACGGCGGAATTACATCGCCCCCGGCATTGCGCAAACAATACATCACCCTTTTGGAACATTTCGATGCCATGCTGACCCATTACGGTACCAGCGCGGGCATCCGCATCGCCCGCAAACATATAGGGTGGTATTCCAAAGGGTTGACAAACTCGTCGGAATTTCGGGCGACGGTGAATAACACGGACGATGTCGAAAAAGCCCGGGCGCTTATTCATGAATTTTATGCCCCGTTGCTGGAGGCCGCATGACCGCCGACAATGCCGCCCAGAAGGAAGGCCAGAAGGAAGGATTGTCTGCGAGCGTGGAGCGCCATTTGCGCGATTATTTCGATGCGCATGAACAGGGATTGCCTGCCTCGGGGCTTTACGAACGTGTCCTGCACGAAATCGAACGCCCTTTGCTGGCCCTGACTTTGATGCAATGCGGCGGCAACCAATTACGCGCCGCCGAACTTTTGGGGTTAAACCGCAATACGTTGCGCAAAAAAATTCGTATTTTGGGGCTTGATGCCGGACGCGCGGGAAAGAGCCGCCCAAGGATAGCCAATGATCGGGGCTAGATTCAGGCCCTTATTCCACCGTCTATTTATCTGGGCGGTTCGGTCGCGTCTGCGCGACAAATTGGTGATCGGCCTTATTATCGCGGCGGTTTCGTCGGGACTGGCCACATATGCCGCCATGACGCGGTCGCCGTTTTTCGGCAACGACCCGACAACGGTCATGATCCTGTCGTTGCTCGATCTCGGCTTTCTGGTGACGCTGGGCACCGTCGTCGCGCACCGCGTCTATACTATATGGATGCGCCGCCGCCGCGAACAGGCGGGATCGAAGCTCCAAGTCCGCATGATCACCGTTTTTACCTTGCTGGCGGCGGCGCCGGCCTTGCTGGTGGCGATGTTCGCCGCGGTGTTTTTCTATTTCGGCGTGGAGACGTGGTTTTCCAGCCATGTCCGCACGTCGCTCAATGAATCTCTGGCGGTGGCGCAGGCTTATCTTGAAGAACACAAACAGGTTCTGCGCGCCGACGCGCTGGCGATGGCGAACGATCTGAATCGTCAAGCCGCCTTGTTGTCCGAGGACCCCGTCCGCTTTAATGAAGTCGTCAATGAACAGGCCTATCTGCGCGACCTGACCGAGGTTATCGTTTTCGACGGGTCGGGCAAGATTCTGGCGCGGTCGGGTCTGTCTTTTGCCCTGACATTCGAACCCATTACCGACGACATGCGCCGGCGCGCGCAAAATGGCGAAGTCGTTTTGCAGGTCAACGACAGCGACGATCGCGTGCGCGCGCTGTTGCGGCTTGATAATTTCGTCGATACCTATCTGTTTGTCGGGCGTCCCATCGAACCCAAAGTTCTGGAACATATGGCCACGACCGAAAAAGCCGTGAAAGAGTATAAAGATCTGGAAGTCAAGCGAACCAGCCTGCAAATCACCATTATGCTGATCTTTGTTGCCGTGGCTCTGTTGCTGCTGCTGGCGGCGGTATGGTTCGGGATGAACTTCGCCACGCGGCTGACGCGGCCTATCGGCGATCTGATCGGCGCGGCCGACCGCATTCGCGGTGGCGATCTCACAGCCCGTGTCAGCGAAGTAACGCGCGAAAGCGATGACGAACTGGAACAGCTGGCGCGCGCTTTCAATCGCATGACCAGCCAGCTGGAAGCCCAGCGCGGCGATCTGGTGGATGCCAATCGCCAGCTGGATTTCCGCCGCCGTTTCAGCGAAGCCGTTCTGGCGGGCGTATCGGCGGGGGTTATCGGGCTTGATCCGCGCGGGCGCATCAATCTTATGAACGCTTCGGCGGCGCATTTTTTCGATGTCGACGATCCGACTTTGTTCAACGGCCAGCCTTTGTCCGTTCTGTCGCCGGAAATTCAGAATCTTATCGAACAATTGCCTTCCGACGGTTTGAAAGACGGTCAAATTGAAATTCGCCGCCCCGCGCGGCCGCCGCGCACCATATTGGTGCGGGTTTCGTCTGAACTGGCGGAAAGCGAAATCAAAGGTTACGTCGTCACCTTTGACGACGTTTCCGATCTGTTGTCGGCGCAACGCAAGGCGGCATGGGCCGATGTCGCGCGTCGCATCGCCCATGAAATCAAAAACCCGCTGACGCCCATTCAGTTGTCCGCGGAACGATTGCGCCGCAAATATGCCAAGGAAATTGTTACCGAGCCTGAAGTCTTTATAACATGCACGGATACCATTGTGCGCCATGTCGACGATATCGGCCGCATGGTCGACGAATTTTCCGCCTTTGCCCGCATGCCGTCGCCGACGATGAAACGGCATGAGCTTAAAGAAATATGTCGCCAGACGGTCTTTTTGCAAAGCAGCAGCCGCGGCGATATCCGATACACCAATGAATTGCCCGGCGATGCTTGCGAAGCCGAATGCGACGGGCGGCAAATCGCGCAGGCCCTGACCAACTTGCTGAAAAATGCGGCTGAAGCCATCGACGCCCGCACGCCGCCTTTGCATGGCGGGCTGCCTCAGGGAAAAATAAACCTGCGCCTGTTTTCCGACGACTCCCAGGTTTCCCTGATCGTCGAGGATAACGGCAAGGGCCTGCCTGCCGAGGAACGCCACAACCTGACCGAGCCCTATGTCACGACCCGCAAGAAAGGGACTGGCCTGGGCCTGGCTATTGTTAAAAAAATCATGGAAGATCATCACGGCAAGTTAATATTGGAAGACAGGCCGGGGGGCGGCGCCATCGTCTGCCTTGTCTGGCCTTTGCGGCAGCCTAACGAGATTTTGGCGAATGGGGGCGAATCTGATAGCGTTCCCTCTGGTATTTCCACCCCGGCCAAATCGGCCTGACAGCGTCCACGGGAACAATATGGCATCGCTCGCAAAAGAAAAAGGCCTGACCAACGACATCCTCGTCGTCGACGACGAAGCCGATATCCGCGCGTTGATCAAGGGCATCCTCAACGACGAAGGCCTGTCGGTGCGCGAAGCCGGCAATGCCGACGAAACGTTCAAGGCGATTTCGGCGCGCAAACCGAATTTGCTCATCCTCGACATCTGGCTGTCGGGCAGCACAATGGACGGCATGCAGATTTTGCAAGCCGTGCGCCGCGACTATCCCATGATGCCGGTCATCATGATCAGCGGCCATGGCAATATCGACACGGCGGTGTCGGCAATTAAAATGGGCGCTTATGACTTTATCGAAAAACCGTTCAAGTCCGACCGTCTGATTTTGCAGGTTCAACACGCGCTCGATGCCGCGCGGCTGATGCGCGAAAATCAGGAATTGAAATTCAGGGCAGGGGACGACAGCGAAATCCTCGGTAAATCTCCGGCGATCAATCAGGTGCGCCAGATTATCGACCGCGTCGCCCCGACCGGCAGCCGTGTGCTGATTTCCGGCCCGCCGGGCAGCGGCAAGGAAGTCGTGGCCCGCGCGCTGCACCGGCAATCGAAACGCGCCGAAGAACCGTTCGTCGTCATCAATTGCGCGATGATGGAGCCTGATCAGATCGAGGTGGAATTGTTCGGCACCGAACATGGCGTCGGCAGCGGCCAGCGCAAAATAGGTAAATTCGAACAGGCCCATGGCGGCACGCTGTACCTTGACGAAGTCGGCGATATGCCGATGGAAACGCAAAGCAAGATTGTGCGCCTGTTGCAAGAACAGGTCTTTATGCGCGTCGGCGGCACTATGCGCGTCGAAGTCGATGTCCGCGTTATCGCCAGTAGCAGCCGCGACCTGCAAATCGACATTCAAACGGGCGTCGTCCGGCAGGATCTTTATTACCGTCTCAGCGTCGTGCCTATCCGCATCCCGGCACTGGCCGAACGCCGTGAAGACATTCCGGTTATTGCCAACCATTTCCTTGCCCGCGCGGCGGAAACGGCGGGTATTCCGGTGCGCGTGCTGGCCGACGACGCCATGGCCGCGCTGCAGGCCTATCACTGGCCGGGCAATGTGCGGCAGCTCAGAAATGCGATGGAATGGGTGGTCATTATGGCAACCAGCGACGCGGGCGAGCCTATCCACACTGACATGTTGCCGCCCGATATCACCTCCTCCGCGCCGGGCGTGCTGCGCTGGGAAAAAGGCGGCGAGATTATGGGACTGCCGTTGCGCGACGCGCGCGAGATGTTCGAACGTGAATATCTGCTGGCTCAGGTCACGCGCTTCGGCGGCAATATCTCGCGCACCGCGACTTTTATCGGTATGGAACGTTCGGCCCTGCATCGCAAACTCAAGCTTCTGGGCATGCACGGCGGCAGCAACGAAAACAATGTAACGGCAGAGAATATCAATTGAACGCGCATCCATTTCCCCGTGCCGTTATTTTTGACTGGGACAATACGCTGGTCGAAAGCTGGGGCGCGATTGCCGAGGCGATCAACGCTACTTTTGACCACTTTAACCGCCCGCGTTGGACCCTCGACGAGGTCAAGGCTAACTGCATCCGCTCCGCGCGCGAAAGCTTCCCGGAATGGTTCGGCGACCATTGGCAGGAAGCCAGCGATATTTTCTATGCCCGCTTCAGTGAAGTTCAAATGAAGAACCTGCGTCCGCTGGATGGGGCGCAAAACCTGCTTGAATTTCTGGCCCGACAAAAAATTCCCGCCTTCGTTGTCAGCAACAAAAACGGCACATTCCTGCGCCGCGAAGCCGATGCGCTGGGGTGGACGGGACATTTTGTGTCCATCATCGGCGCGACCGACGCGGCCAAGGACAAACCCGCGCGCGAACATGCCGATCATGCTTTGCAACTTGGGGGTATGACTGCGGATGCATCCGTATGGTTCATAGGCGACAGCGTTGCCGACATTGCCTGCGCCCGTAATGCCGGATGCACGCCGGTTGTCGTCGGCGATGCCAAGCTTGCCGCGCAACATAAAGTTGAAATGAGCTTCGCCGGCCTTAACGAACTTCTATCGTTGCTTTCCCGAGCCCTTCGCTAATATAATTGCGCGGAGGGAGCCATAATGACAGACAAGCATAATTTACAGGACGTTTTTCTAAATCACCTGCGTAAACACAAGACGCCGTCCACGGTTTTCCTTGTCAACGGCGTCAAATTGCAGGGCATTGTTACGTGGTTTGACAATTTTTCGTTGTTGTTGCGCCGGGAATCCCATGCGCAACTGATATACAAGCACGCGGTGTCGACCATCATGCCCAATGCACCGATATCGTTGATCGAAGGCGAAGCGGACACACCGCCGACGAGCGCGGTGGCGTGACCGAAATTTATACCGACATGGACGGCATTCGCCACGGCGACCGCGCCGTGGTTCTGAATCCCGTCCTGAAATCGGATCGCGCAGGCCGCGCCCGTGATGGCGCGCTCGAAGAATGCGTTGGTCTTGCCCGCGCCATCGATCTTGAAATTGCCCACGCCGCCACGGTGGCGCTGGCCCATACCGTTCCGGCGACTTTATTCGGCAAAGGGCAGGTCGCGCAGATCGCCGGCATTATTCAGGATATGGGGGCGACCCTTGTCGTCGTGAACCACGCTTTGACGCCGGTGCAGCAACGCAATCTGGAAAAAGACCTGAAATGCAAAGTCATCGACCGCACCGGGTTGATCCTTGAAATTTTCGGCGCGCGGGCCCGTACGCGCGAAGGCATGCTGCAGGTTGAACTGGCGGCCCTCAATTACCAGAAATCGCGGCTGGTGCGGTCGTGGACGCATCTTGAACGCCAACGCGGCGGCTTCGGGTTCCTCGGCGGGCCTGGCGAATCCCAGTTGGAAATCGACCGTCGCCTTATTACCAACCGCATCGCGCGGCTGCGGGATGATCTGGATCAGGTGCGCCGCACCCGCGGCCTGCAACGCGATGCGCGCCAACGCGCCGAACATCCGACCGTGGCGTTGGTGGGGTATACCAATGCCGGCAAATCGACTTTGTTCAATCGGCTGACCGGCGCCGATGTGCTGGCCAAAAACATGCTGTTCGCGACGCTCGACCCGACGATGCGCGGCATGAAATTGCCGGGCGCGAAAAAAGGCGGCGGCGGAAATAGCGCGCACGAGATTATCATTTCCGATACCGTCGGTTTTATATCCGATCTGCCCACCCATTTGATCGAAGCGTTCCGCGCCACGCTGGAAGAAGTCCAGCTCGCCGACATCATCCTGCATGTGCGCGATATCACCCACCCCGAAGCGCGGGCGCAACGCGACGCGGTGATGGACATTCTTGCCGACCTCGGCATCGGGGCCAATGACGAACGGTTGATCGAAGTCCAGAACAAAATAGACCTGTTGCCCAAGGACGAACGTAAATTTCTGGCCGCCTATGCCGAACGCATCACGGAAGAAACCGGCCACGTCATTCCCATCGACGGGCTGCGTCCCGAAGCGCATGGCGGGATTGTCGGTGTGTCGGCGACAACGGGC
Source organism: Alphaproteobacteria bacterium (assembly GCA_028866275.1). Lineage (GTDB taxonomy): Bacteria > Pseudomonadota > Alphaproteobacteria > UBA9219 > UBA9219 > CAIXLI01. The sequence continues at coordinate 127,230 of JAGWIK010000002.1, read as the reverse complement.
GAAGGCATTCCGCAATTGCTGGCGCTTTTGGAAAAACGCCTGTCGGCCCGCAATCGCGCCTACGATATTACATTGTCGCTGGCCGATGGCGCGGCCTTGTCGTGGCTGCATGCCCACGGTAAAGTGGTGGCGCGGCGCGATACCAAAACGAAAACGCATCTGACGGTTGAACTCGACGCCGCCGATTACGGACGTTTCACCAGCAAATTCGGCAAAAAATGACTTCTATCGACATCGTCGCCATCGACCGCATCATCACCGAGGTTGCGGCTACGGAAATCATGCCGCGGTTCCGGCAACTTGTAGACGGCGACATCGAAATGAAAGGCGTCGACGACCCCGTCACCGTGGCTGACAAAGCCGCCGAACGGGTTTTGACCGCGCGCTTGATGGCCTGTCTGCCCGGCTCTACCGTCGTCGGCGAAGAGGGATTCGCCGCGGATAAAAGCATCGCGGCGCGGCTGGCGGGCGACCATCCGGTCTGGATCATCGACCCCATCGACGGCACACGCAATTTTATCAGCGGCAAGACAGAATTCGGCACAATGGTCGCCTTGCGTCAGGGCGCGGAAACGCTGGCCTCGTGGATACATGATCCTGTCAGTGGCGATATGCTGACGGCGGAACGCGGCGGCGGTACATGGCTGCGCCGCGACGGCCAAACCCATAAAATGAAAATCGCGGCGCATGATAGGGGGCAACCGCGTTTGGGCATTATAGGCACGCGCCTGAACAGGGCGTTGGCGGCGGCCAAGACCGGGTTGCCCGATTTTTCCCCCGGTTCGGCGGCGGCGTTCGATTACGGGCGGCTTTTTGCCGGCGACGCCGTTTTCGCCGGTAATGCCGCATCGCGGGCCGCTTTTTTGCTCTATCGCCAATCGAAACCGTGGGATCACGTTCCCGGGCTTTTGATGGTCGCCGAAGCCGGCGGTTATGCGGCCGACCTGTATGGCAACCCTTATGACCCGCGACGGGACAAAGACGGGCTTTTGGTCGCCCCTGATCGCGAAAGCTGGCAAAATTGCTATCTGGCGATGAAGCCAGTCATAGATATTCTGATATCGCGCTGAAAAGACGAATCGATTCACATTTCTGATTCGATATGGGTTGTTTTATGCCTTTCAATCTTCATTTATGGGTGTTCACGGCTATTTTTGTGCGAATCATTCAAAGAATCAGCCGAATCGAACCGTAAAACGCGCAACACATCCCTTTATTCCGGGCTTTTATTCGCTGATTTTTTCGATGTTCGCTTATTCTTCACGGCTTTTGGGTCGCAATACCGGCAAAAAGCCGTAAATTTTATGTCTTTTGGCCGAATCGTTTCATTTGCAGAATAAAATCATAGTGTTGTGGATAATTCTTCATCCTCATGCTGAAAATGAAGATGGAAACAGAAAAAATTCTGCAAAACCACGCCCAAAAGCAAAAACCCTGTTCGCCGCAACTTCATCATGTTAATTCAAAAAGATACAAGGCGTTCTTCATCTGTTTTTCCGGGACAAAGGGGCTGCATATGGCCAAACCAACCATCTATATCGACGGCGAAGCGGGCACGACGGGGCTTGAAATCCGCAAACGGCTCGAAACCCGCCGCGATGTCGACATCATCAGCATCGACGCCACCAAGCGCAAAGACGCAGGCGAACGCAAAAAATGCCTCAACGCCTGCGATCTGGCCATTTTATGCCTGCCCGACGATGCCGCGCGCGAGGCCGTCGGCCTTATCGACAATCCTCAAACCCGCGTGCTGGACGCCAGCACTGCATTTCGCACCGCGCCCGACTGGGTATATGGCTTTGCCGAACTGACGCCCGGTCAGGCCGATGAAATCCGCGCGGCGAAACGAGTCAGCAATCCCGGCTGTTATCCCACCGGCGCCGTCGCGTTGTTGCGGCCTCTGGTTGATGCCGGAATTATTCCTGCCGATTATGGCGTTACTATCAACGCCATTTCCGGCTATTCCGGCGGCGGCAAGGAACTGATCGCTTTGTGCGAAAATCCGGACGGCAGCGATCGCGCCGCCGCCTATTGCCTTTATGGGCTGGATCAAAATCATAAACATCTGCCGGAAATGAAACTCTACAGCGGTCTCGCCGTCGAACCGGTATTCCTGCCGTCTTACAGCAGCGCTTTTTATCGCGGCATGTTGATCAATATTGTGTTGCGCCTTGATATATTGAACCAAAGAACGGGCAAGCCGGCCGATGGCGCATTTGTTCGTGAAACGCTGGCCGCGCGCTATGCGGGCATGAAAAATATCATCGTCGAACCGTTGCAGGAAAAACTGGAAAAAGCCTATGTGCTGACGCCGCTGGCGCAAAACGAAACGAATAATGTTCAATTGCGCGTTTTCTCCAATGCCGGAAAACAAACCGTGGTCCTGACCGCCTGCCTCGACAATCTGGGCAAGGGGGCGTCTGGCGCCGCCGTGCAAAATGCCGAATTGATGCTGGGGCTGGCATGACGGCTGAATTTTTATCGGTTTTTGTCACCGCGCCGTCATATGGCGAAGCGGAAAAAATCGCGCGCAGCGTGGTTACGGAAAACCTTGCGGCCTGCGCCAATATTTTGTCGGGCGCGCAATCGATCTATCGCTGGCGGGGTAAAGTGGAACAAGCCGCAGAATGCGTTATCTTTATCAAATGCGCGGCAACACAATTCGATGCTTTGCAGGCGCGCATCAGGGATCTGCATTCCTACGAATGCCCCTGTATCGTGGCGACCCCGATTGTGGCGGGAAACGCGGATTACCTGAATTGGTTGCGCGGCGTTTAAGTCTTGATCTTACCCTGCCATCGCCAGCCCGGACACGGGCCGTTGGTACAGCGCGAGGTCGAGGTAATCTTCGACCGCGGTCGCAAGTTGATCCAGCTGTTCGCCAAAGAAATGGCTGGCGCCGGGAATGATGCGGTAGTCGATCTTGACGCCGCGCTGGCTCGACAATTTCGTTACCAGTTTCTGCACAAAAGGTTCGGGCACGATTTCATCGGCCTCGCCGTGAATAATCTGGCCCGATGTGGGGCAGGGGGCGAGGAAGTTGAAATCCAGCATATTGGCGGGCGGCGCGACAGAGATGAAAGATTCAATCTCCGGGCGGCGCATCAAAAGCTGCATGCCGATCCACGATCCGAACGAAAAACCGGCGACCCACGCGCTGCGCGCATTGGGGTTGATGCTTTGCAGCCAGTCGAGCGCGCTGGCGGCATCGGACAATTCGCCTTCGCCGCGGTCGTAAACGCCCTGACTCTTGCCGACGCCACGGAAATTGAAGCGCAGCGTCGCGAAATCGCGTTCGGCAAAAGCGTTATAAAGCGAATAAACGACCTTATTGTTCATTGTGCCGCCATGTTGCGGATGCGGGTGCAGGATCAACGCCACGGGGGCTGTCGGCGATTTGCCGGGGCTGTAACGGCCTTCCAAACGTCCGGCGGGGCCGGCAAAAAGGACTTCGGGCATAGATTCCACCTGCTAAGTTGCTGCACAAATCATAAAAATCTGCTATATTCCACGGCCTTGACGCTTCCGGTCGCGGCAGGGCCAGTGTAGCACACCCGGCAAGGTTAATTTCAAGTAAGTAATTCAAGGCTTTGGAAAAAGGCTTTGAGGGATTAAAACAATCTCGTTAGCAAGCAAATTCAATGAATTGAGAGTTTTTGCCGTCAATTGCAACGAAAAGAGGCTGAATTTGATCTATCTCGACACCAATGCAACCGCCCCCATCAAGCCCGCCGTGCGCGCGGCGATGATGGAAGCGATGGAACGCCACGGCAACCCGTCGTCGGCGCATCGCTATGGCCGCATTGCGCGCCGTTATGTCGAGGATGCCCGCGCCGCCGTGGCGGCGATGACCGGCGCGAAGCCCGCGCAAGTCATCTTCACCGCCGGCGGTACCGAAGCCAATAACCTGATCCTGTCGAATTATGCGTCTGTTTATGCGTCGGCTATCGAACATGACTCGGTGCTGGCTTTCGTCCCGCCCGACAATCGGCTGCCGGTGACGCGCGACGGTATTCTCGACCTCGATGCCGCTGACGCGATTTTAAAAAACGCCCCGCGCGGTTCGCTGGTATCGGTGATGAAGGTCAATAACGAAACCGGCATCATTCAACCCGTCGCCACGCTGGCTGCGCTGGCCAAAAAATATGGTCATATCGTGCATGCCGACGCGGTACAGGCTGCGGGCCGGTTACCGGTCGACTTCGCCGCGCTGGGCGTCGATGCCATGACGGTATCCGGGCACAAAATCGGCGCGGCCCAGGGTGTGGGCGCGCTGATCGCGCGCGAAAATTTGAACCTGCAGCCACACATGCGCGGCGGCGGACAGGAACGCAACCGTCGGGCGGGCACGGAAAATGTCGCTGGCATTGTCGGTTTGGGTGTCGCCGCGCAATTGGCCGCCGACGATATCCGCGATATGCCGCGCCTTGCCGCCTTGCGCGACCGGTTGGAAACCGTTTTGTCCGGCATCGCCGGCGATGATGCGATTGTGATCGGTAACGCCGTGCCGCGCGTGGCCAATACGTTGTCGATTGCCTTGCGCGGCGTCAACAGCGAAACGCAAGTCGCGGCGATGGATTTGTCCGGCGTTGCAGTCAGCGCCGGTTCGGCCTGTTCCAGCGGCAAGGTCAAAGCATCGCATGTGTTGAAGGCGATGGGCTATGCGCCCGACATCGCCGGTTGCGCGCTGCGCGTCTCGCTGGGCTGGCACACGTCGGAGTCCGACATCATGCGCTGCGCCGAAGCATGGGAAAACCTATACCGCCGCACGCGCGCCGCGCGTACGGGCAAAGCCGCTTAAAAAGGAAACAAAAATGTCAAATGTCGTGGGAATGAATGAATTCGTCGGTTCGCGCGCGGTCGCCCGCATTCTTCCATGCGGGCGTGAATCGCTCGCGAGTCAAAAAAATTAAAAGGAAAAAAGCATGTCAAATGTCGTGGGAATGAATGAATTCGTCGGAATGGCTAACGGCGACCTGCATTGCTGGTTGTGCCAGAAACCGGTGTCGACGCGCGCGCTATTCTGCCACCATTGCGGCACGATACAGGCCGTGCGCGACATCGACCATTTCGCGCGCCTCGGCCTCGAACGCCGCATCGACCTCGACACCGATGCTTTGGAAAAACAATATGCCGCGCTGGCGCGCACGCTCGATCCGCAACGTTTCGTTATTCGCGGCATGGGAGAACGCACCCACGCCGCCAAGCAGCTCGAAGCGCTGAACGAAGCCTATGAAACGTTACGCGATCCGCTGCGCCGCGGCCGCTATTGGCTGCAGATCAACGCCCAGATTTTTGACGAAACGGCGGCGGCCAACCCGTTGGTGCACGAATTGCGCGCGGCTTTGACCGATGCCGCCGAACCCGGCCAGTGCGACCGCGTGGCGCAACGCGCGGGGCAGGCCTTGCAACAAGGCGTAATGGCATTAATGCAGGCCCTGCGCAGTCAGGACTGGCGGCAGGCGAACCAGATATTGGCCGAGCTTGACGGTGTCGAAGGCATCCTCAACGAAGTGCGTGGCTGCCGCGTCAAACTCGCCCCGGGCAACGATAAAGGCACGCCGGAAGAAGTGTTGATGACGTAAAGGAAGGTTGGAGAGGCCGGATTATTGCGCGGCCAGCCACGCCGCAAAATCGGCCTTCGCCCGTTGCGTATATAACAGCTTTCTGTCGCGTCCCTTGCCTTCGTCCATAGGCGGCATTAATCCGAAATTGACATTCATCGGCTGGAACGTATCGGGATTGGCTTCGCCCGTAATATGCGTGATCAACGCGCCCATAGCCGTCGTCCGCGGGGGATTGGCCAGAATCCGTCCCTGTCGTTGCGCCACCGCGAAACGTCCGGCCAGCAATCCCATCGACGCGGATTCGACATAACCTTCGACGCCGGTAATCTGTCCTGCAAAGCGAATATGCGGCATCGCTTTCAACCGCAGTTGATTGTCCAGAAGCCGCGGGCTGTTCAGAAACGTATTGCGATGCAATCCGCCCAGCCGCGCGAATTCGGCATTTTCCAGCCCCGGTATCATGCGGAACACCCGAGCCTGGTCGGCATATTTCATCTTGGTCTGAAAGCCGACGATATTATACAACGTGCCCGAAGCATTATCCTGCCGCAGCTGGACGACCGCGTGCGATCGCGCGAATTTTTTCCGCCCGTCTTCGCCCACGGGCGCGGTATGCGGATTGGTCAACCCCACCGGTTTCATCGGCCCGTGACGCAGCGTGTCAATGCCGCGTTCGGCCATCACCTCGATCGGCAAACAACCGTCGAAATAGGGCGTATTTTTTTCCCATTCTTTGAATTCCGTCTTCGGTGCGGCGATCAATTCACGCACGAAATTTTCATATTGGTCTTTGTCCATCGCGCAATTGATATAATCCGACCCCGTGCCGCCGGGGCCGGTTTTGTCGTACCGCGATTGCATCCATGCTTTCGACATATCGATGCTTTCGCGATGCACGATAGGCGCGATAGCGTCATAAAAAGCCAGATATTCGACGCCCGCCGCGGCGCGGATAGACTCCGCCAACGCGCCCGACGTCAAAGGCCCGGTGGCGACAATCACATTATCCATTTTGTCCGGGGCGGGCAGGGCGGCGATTTCATCGCGCGCAATCGTCACCAGCGGATGCGCCGTCAATGCTGCCGTCACCGCGTTTGAAAACCCATGCCGGTCGACGGCCAAGGCGCCGCCTGCGGGAACCTGATTTTTATCGGCTGCCGCCATAATCAACGATCCGCATCGCCGCATTTCGTCATGCAGCAACCCGACGGCGTTATAATCGCTGTCGTCCGAACGGAAAGAATTGGAACAGACCAATTCGGCCAGCCCGTCGGTTTCGTGCGCGTCCGTTTTGCGCGCGGGCCGCATTTCGTGCAATATAACCGGCACGCCCGCTTGTGCCGCCTGCCAGGCCGCTTCGCTGCCTGCAAGACCGCCGCCAATGATGTGAATAGGGTTCTGCATAAGCCATTTCTTGCTTGTATTAACGGCTTACAAAAACCATAAATCGCTTTATAACTCAATCTTTCTCGATGCCGGGCCTAAAATATGCTGATCGACAGCCATTGCCATCTCGATTTTCCCGCGCTCGTCGCCGACCGCGACGGCGTGTTGCAACGTGCCCGCGCCGCAGGGATAACGCGCATGGTTAACATTTCGACGCGCCGCGCGGATATGGATGCGGTTCGCGTCACGGCCGAACAGGTTCCGGATGTTTTTTGCACTGTCGGCGTGCATCCGCATCATGTCCACGAAGAAGGCGAGCATTTATCGACCGAAGAATTGGCCAGCCGCGCCGCGCATCCCAAAGTGGTGGGGATCGGCGAAACGGGCCTGGATTTTTACTACGACACAGCCCCGCGCGACAGGCAGGAAGACAGTTTCCGTCGCCACATCCGGGCCGCGCAAGCCGCGAAACTGCCGCTTATCATCCACAGCCGTGACGCCGAAGAAGACACTATCCGCGTGCTGAAATCCGAAGGCCCGTCGACCGGCGTCATGCATTGCTTCAGCTCGCGCCGCATTCTGGCCGAACAGGCGCTGGAAATCGGTTTCTATATCTCGCTGTCGGGCATTCTGACATTCAAGAAATCGCAGGAATTGCGCGACATTGCCCGCGACATGCCGCTCGACAGGCTGCTGGTCGAAACGGACTCGCCCTACCTCGCGCCGGAACCTTATCGCGGCAAAACATGCGAACCGGCTTATGTCGTGTGCACGGCGCAGGTGCTGGCCGAAATCAAAGGCATCAGCCCCGACGATATCGCGCGTCATACCACGGAAAATTTCTTTCGCCTGTTTACCAAGGTCTCGCGGCCATGATGAAGGTCACCGTCCTTGGCTGCGGATCGTCCGGAGGCGTGCCTTTGATCGGCGGCAATTGGGGGAAATGCGATCCAGCCAACCCGCGCAACCGCCGCACCCGCGTATCCGTTCTGGTCGAACAGGGCGACACCACATTGATCGTCGATACGTCGCCCGATATGCGCCAGCAATTGCTGGCCTGCGATCTGAAAAAACTCGACGCCGTTTTATATACCCACGCCCATGCCGATCATTGTCACGGCATCGACGATTTACGCAGTATTAACTGGCTGGCGCAGAAACCCGTCGATGTTTATGCCGACGCCCGCACATTGGCGGAACTCGAAAACCGCTTTGCTTATATTTTTGCCGTCAAAGGGCAGGGGCAGGGCAGTTATTACAAACCCGCCGTCGCCGTGCATGAAATCACGGGGGCGTTCAATGTCGGCGACATCGCCGTTATGCCTTTTGTGCAAGAACATGGCAAAATAACATCGCTGGGTTTCCGTTTCGGCGACTTTGCCTATTCCACCGATGTGCACCGGCTTGACGGTGCCGCCTTCGATGCGCTGCGCGGCGTTAAGACGTGGCTGGTCGATTGCGTGCGTGAAACGCCGCATCCGACCCATTCGCATCTGGAACAGACCCTGCAATGGATCGAACGCGTCAACCCCGAACGCGCTTTTCTTACCCATATGAATCAGGATATGGATTACGAAACGCTGTGCAACAAGCTGCCCCGCGGGGTCGAACCCGCCTATGATGGAATGATAATCGAATGCTGATCAAAAACGAAAAATTGTATCGTTATGCCGCGTGGGGAATCTTCGCGCTTATCTTTGCGCTTATTCTGTGCACGTTCCGCGATTACGGCATCACCTGGGATGAAGAACTGCAAAGCCAGTATGGCCGCGCCGTGGTCGATTACTATGCCTCGTTTTTCAAAGACCAAAGCTACGACCAGATTTTCAATCTTTATCTCTACGGCGGCATGTTTGACGGGCTGGCGTCGGTTATTGATCATTTTACGCCGTTCAGCACCTATGAAACGCGCCATCTTATCAACGCGCTGTTCGGCCTGTTGGGGTTGATGGGCGTATGGAAGCTTGGCTGCTTTCTGGGCGCGCGTCGCACCGCGCAAGAAACGACATCCGGCGGTGCGGTTGGTCTTGTCGCGCTTATCCTGTGCGCGACGACGCCGATGTATTACGGCCATATGTATAACAATCCCAAAGACATTCCGTTCGCCGTCGGCATCATATGGACGCTTTATTTTATGTGCCGCAGCTATGCCAAGCCGACATGGCGCGTGTTGATACGGCTCGGCATCATTTACGGCCTGACGCTGGGCATACGGGTAGGTGGCGTGATGCTGTTCATGTTCTGGCTCGCGCCGATGGGCATCGCGGCCCTTTTGCCTTTGTGGAAAACGCGCGATATGAAAACCGTCCGCGCCGTGGCCCTTTCGTTATGGCATCGTGGCTGGCGCATTGTGTTGCCTGTCGGCGTCATGTCTTATGTGGTCATGTTGATATGCTGGCCGTGGGCGCAACAAGACCCCATCATGAACCCGTTGCGCGCGCTTCACGAATTCAGCAATTTCCCGCAGATCGTCGATGTTCTGCTTGACGGCACGACTTACAGCTCTGTGAAATTACCGTGGTTCTATGTGCCGCTTTATTTCAGCGTGCAACTGCCGGAAATCCTGTTGTTCCTGCTGGCCGTTTCCGTGTTGTTTTCGCCGTTGATGTGGCGGCGCATGGCGCCGGCGCAGCGGCAGGGAATAACGGCTTTATCCTTGATGATCGCGGTGCCGGTATCCTATGCCGTCATCCGCCGTCCGGCCTTGTATGACGCCGTCCGGCATTTTTTGTTTGTAGCGCCCTTGGTCTGCATTGTCGCGGCGGTCGGTGCCGACACGGCATTCCGCTGGATTATTGCCCGGTTCGAAAACAAAAAATTCCGCTGCGCTGCCGGCACGGTTATGCTGGCCGCCTTCGCGTTGTGTATCGCCGGCCAGATTTACATCATGGTACGGCTGCATCCTTATGAATATATCTATGCCAACGCTTTGACCGGCGGCGTGCACGGTGCTTATGGCCGTTACGAATCCGATTATTGGGGCTCGTCGTTCAAAGAAGCCGCCGCAGATCTGCAAGCCTATGTCGCCAAGGAAGGCGGCGTGCCTACGGGCAAGATATACCGCATTGCGATTTGCGGCCCGGCAGACGCTGCGATGATCTATTTGCCACCGGATTTCAGAGCCGTCGATGCGGGCGATGCGGCCGAATTTTTTCTGTCGACGACACGGTGGAAATGCCAGGATATGCGGCCGGGCAAGGTTATCATCACCGTCAAACGTATGGGGGCGCCGCTCAGCGTCGTCAAAGACCTGCGTGGCGGTTATGAGTTATTGCCGGGAAGCCCTGCTGACAAGTGATGTCTGGCGTCTGGCGTTTGGCCGTCTGGCCGAAAGATCGGCCGAACGGCTGTTGGGCGACATCTCGCCGGAAAGAAAATCTTCGGCGTCTTCGTAAAAAGGTTTTCTTAGCTGCTTGAGCAAGTTTAAAGCGCCTCTGTAGTACACTCTGTTGGCTTGCGGAATAATGTCCAAAATAACGTCCAGAAGATCGACAGCGGTTTCGTCCAGATCGATTTGACGCCGGACGCAGTCGTTAATGCATGCTTTTGCCGTGCGCGCCAATCCCGTCGTTCGAGTTATTTGGGTGTGTCGCCATGATCGCGGAAAGTGCCGATGCCGCTTGATAGCGGTTTCATATTCCGCCAAGCCTTCAATCTGGGCGTTCAAAGCTTGGGTATAGGCCCAATGTAACTTTTCAAATCGCCGCGCGATGTTTTTGGCTTCCTCGGTTGCCGTCTTTGGCTTGAACTTGTCCGACATGTCCAGATAAAACTGGGCGTTGTGAATAAAGGAAGAAAACGGAACAAAATGGCATCCGCGCGGCGGTATGTGGGCGTCGCAACGCCGTTGAACCATTCGCATGCGGTGTTCGAACGGTGCAACGCTCTTGCATTCGACAATAGATTCTGCGGCTTTGGCAAAATACTGACGCAGCATCTGCGTCGGGCGGGTGATATAACCGAGCATAAATAACTCATGTAAAAAGGTGCCGCGCCTATGTAGCGGTGCCCAAGCCGGTCATCAATACCGACAATAGTTTCACCCCCTGTTTTTACCTTGCTTCATTTAACATAATATATCTTATGCGACTTAAGAGTGGTGAAGTCACCCACAAAACACGTCCTGCGCAGCCTAAACCTTTAATCCTGAAACCGCTCCTTCCAGTGCCAGCGCCGCCGCCGCCAGCCTTTGCTCCCATACCGTGGCGGCGTCGCCGTCCGCGCCATCGGTAATGTATTTCAGGCAGCCGAACGGAATTTCTTCGGCCGCGCAGACCCGCGCCAAGGCATAGGCCTCCATATCCATCACGTTCCATGGCGTCGGCTGGCTGGCATCGGCGACGAAACTGTCCCCCGTGCCGCATATTCCTTCGGGATGCGCGTCCCAGCGCCGGCCCGTTTTCAGAAGGCCGGGCAATTTGTCGAACGGGTTCACATACAGATCATGGCCAAAGGCGCTGACATCAAAATCGCGTTGAATGAATCCGGTGCAATTGACGACCTCGCCAGTATGGAAATGCGGCGAACCGGCGCTGCCCAAATTCAAAACGAGGCGCGGCGCGCGCCCGCGTTCATGCTTCCATTGCATTAATGCTTGCGTCAAACGATAGGCGGCGTTGACCTTGCCGACGCCGCAATAAACGGTATTGAAGGCGTCAAAACGTCCGCCTGACTCGGCTTTCAGCGCAAAAACGACAAGGCAGTCGTCTAAATATCCAGCTGTATTTTTCATTTATACCGCTTTGATCACGGCGTGACGCTTTTTGCCCGCGCTCAACCGCGCCGCACCGTCCGCGCCAACATCATGCGCGCCCACCGTGGCGGCCAGCGACGTTACCGGCGCATCGTTCAGGCGAACGCCGCCCTGCTCGATCAACCTCTTGGCTTCGCCGCGCGACGCCGCCAGCCCCAAAGTCACGACGACATCGATGACCAATGGCGTTGTGCCGCGCGGAAATTCGTAAACCGGCAAGGCATCGCCCGCGCCGCCGCCTTCGAATGTCGCCTTGGCGGTATCGGCGGCGCGCTGCGCTTCATCCGGCCCATGCGCCAGTTTTGTCGCTTCGAATGCCAGTATTTTCTTGGCCTCATTAATCTCGGCGTCGCGCAGTTTTTCCAGCCGCGCGATTTCATCCAAAGGCAAATCGGTAAACAGCTTCAGAAAACGCCCGACATCGGCGTCTTCGGTATTGCGCCAGAATTGCCAGAAATCATAGGGCGACAGCCGGTTTTTACCCAGCCACACGGCCCCCGCCGCCGTCTTGCCCATCTTCGCGCCCGACGCGGTGGTAATCAGCGGCGTCGTCAGGCCGAACAATTCCTTGTCATGCATGCGGCGGCCCAATTCGACGCCGTTGACGATATTGCCCCATTGGTCGGAACCGCCCATTTGCAGCGTGCAGCCTATACGCTTGTTCAATTCGACAAAATCATATCCCTGCATAATCATGTAATTGAATTCGAGGAAGGTCAGCGGTTGTTCGCGGTCGAGCCGCAATTTGACCGAGTCGAAAGACAGCATGCGGTTAATGGTGAAATGCCGCCCGACTTCGCGCAAAAACGGGATATAGCCCAACCCGTCCAGCCAGTCGGCGTTGTTGACCATCACGGCATCGGTCGGCCCGTTGCCGAATGTCAGATAGCCGCTGAAATTTTCTTTAATCGCCGCGATGTTCGACGCGATTTTATCGTCGGTCATCATCTGGCGGCTTTCATCCTTACCCGACGGATCGCCGACTTTGGCCGTGCCGCCGCCTATCAGCACCACGGGCCGATGTCCCGTCTGCTGCATCCGGTGCAGCATCATGATGCCGGCCATATTGCCGACATGCAGGCTGTCCGCCGTGGGGTCGAATCCGATATAGCCCGTCACCACACCCTTGGCGGCCTGTTCGTCCAGAGCTTCCATATTGGTGCATTGATGGACATGCCCGCGTTCATGCATGACGCGTAAAAAGTCGGATTTAAACTGAGTCATAGTCTGGCAGCCTTCATAAGGTTCTGTTATTCTTGGCCTTCATTCTACCCAAGCACTCCGCCGACATGAAGCCAAAACTTTACCATTCCCTCGGCCTGATGAGCGGCACATCCATCGACGGCATTGACGCCGCCCTGATCGAAACCGACGGGCATGACCATATCCGGGTTTTGGGCTTCAAGGGCATGGCCTATACCCCCGAATTCCGGCAAAAATTACGCGCCCATCTGGGCAATAAACGCGGCGCCGCCGACCCTGCCGTGGCGGCTTTCGAACGCGAATTAACCGAACGTCACGCCGATATTGCGCTGAATCTTATGCGCGAAACGGGCATAAATGCCGACCTGATCGGCTTCCACGGCCAAACCCTGTATCACAATCCGGCGGAACGGCTGACGGTTCAGATCGGCGACGGCGCGTTGCTGGCCCGCCTTACGCGCACGCCAGTTGTTAATGATTTTCGTAGCGCCGATGTGCGGGCGGGCGGTCATGGTGCGCCGCTGGTGCCGCTGTATCATCGCGCCCTGCTCGCGGGCATTAAAAAACCTGTTCTCATCCTCAATATCGGCGGCGTGTCGAATATCACTTGGGTGAATGGCGACGGCGATGACGACATCCTCGCCTGCGATGTCGGGCCCGGCAACGCGCTGATCGACGACTGGGTGCTGCGCCACACGGGACATCCTTATGACAAAGACGGGCTGCTGGCCGCCGCCGGAACCGTCGATATGGATGCAGTCAACCGCACGCTGGCGATTGATTTTTTCAAAACCGCGCCGCCCAAATCGCTCGACCGCGATAATTTCCGCCGCTATGTGCCCGAAAATCTCGACGCCGCCGACGGCGCCGCCACGCTGACCATGATTACCGCGCGCGCCGTCGCCGCCGCCCTGCCCTTTTTGCCGCAAGTTCCGGCGGCGATTTATGTCGCGGGCGGCGGGCGGCATAACATTACCTTGATGCGCTGGATCGGCGATGTCACAGGGCTTGATGTGCGATCGGTCGACGAACTGGGTTGGAGCGGCGACGGGTTGGAGGCCGAAGCTTTCGCCTGGCTGGCCGTGCGGTCGGTTCTCGGCCTGCCTTTTAGCCTGCCCCAAACCACAGGTACCCCTCATCCGACAACAGGCGGAAAACGACACAGGCCACCTCCAATAGAAGCAGCGAGGAACGAATAATGGAAGTTTCGGAATGGATCAAACAATATGCCGAGGCTCAAAAAGCCGAGCACGGCACATATCAGGAATTCGGTGCCACCTATATAGGCCCCGATTTAAGGGGAACGCCCGAACACAAATCCTTCAGGCAATTGATCGGCATTCTGCCTGCCGCCATCCAAAAAGAGATCATCAACATGACGCGCTGGGACAAAGTGCCGCCGCAGGAGCCCGCGGCCGTCCTTGCAAAAATCGCGCACAGCATCGGCGGTGCCGGCCTTTCCTTCGACAAAGGGGGATTTCCGGATTTCGAAAGCTATGCCGCCGCACACCACCGCCTTGTCGGCCTGTATCAAGGCGTTATTGACGTTTTCGGCGAACAGCCAGATTATCCGCGCAACAAATTTGATGGCTATCTCGAGAGCTATCCCGAATATAAACCCCGCTGACGGGGTCTATTGCGCCACCCACCCGCCGTCGATGCTGTAGGCCGAACCGGTGATCTGTGCCGCGGCGTCGGAACATAAAAACACCGCAAGGCCGCCAATTTGTTCCGGCGTCACGAACTGTTTGCTCGGCTGTTTTTCCGACAGCAGCTTTTCCGAAGCCTGCGCGTTGCTGATGCCATCCTTGGCCACAATGGCGTCGATCTGTTTTTGCACCAGCGGCGTCAGAACCCAGCCGGGGCAAATGGCATTACTGGTAACGCCCGTGCCCGCGCTTTCCAATGCCGTGACTTTGGTAAATCCGACAATGCCGTGTTTGGCGGCGACATAGGCGGATTTACCCGCGCTGGCCACCAGCCCGTGCGCCGAGGCGATATTGATGACGCGGCCCCAGCCTTTGGTCTTCATGGCATCCAGCACCAGCCGCGTGGCGTAAAAAGCCGACGACAGGTTGGTGGCAATAACGGCATCCCATTTTTCAATGGGGAACTGGTCGATGGGCGACACGAATTGAATGCCCGCATTATTGACCAGAATATCGACGCCGCCCAAATTTTTGTGGGCCGCGTCGACCATCGCCGCCAGTTGATCCGGCTTCGTCACATCGGCGGGGTTGTAATCGACCTTGACGCCCATTGCGGCGAATTCGGTCTTTAACTTTGCCACGGTTTCCGGCGTATCGCCGAAACCGTTGAGCATGATATTTGCCCCCTGCCCCGCCAAAGCGCGCGCGACGCCAAGCCCGATGCCGCTGCTGGAACCCGTGACAATGGCCGTTTTACCTTTAAGCATGTTGTTTCCTTATGCCGCGTCAATCATGCCCGCAAAGGCTTCTTCCCATGTGCCCTGCGTCGCCGCGCGGCTGTATTCCGTCGCGCGCGCTTCAAAGAAATTGGCATGTTCGGCCGCATTCATCATGTCGTCCATCCACGGCAACGGATTCTTTGCGACCTTGTAAATCGGCTGCATGCCGAGCTGCGTCAGGCGGCGGTCGGCGATATAGCGGATGTAGGATTTTACTTCTTCCGCCGTCAGCCCTTCGATTGCGCCCAATTCGAACGCCAGATCAATGAACGCGTCTTCGTGATCGACGATGGTATCGCAGGCCAAGTACAATTCGCGCTGGAAGCTGTCGGTCCAGATGAATTTGTTTTCGTCAATGAATGTGCGGAACAAGCGGATCATCGACAACGTGTGCAACGTTTCGTCGCGCACCGACCAGGTGACGATCTGTCCCATGCCCTTCATCTTGTTAAAGCGCGGGAAATTCATCAGCATCGCAAAGGACGCGAACAGCTGCAGCCCTTCGGTGAAGCCGCCGAACACCGCCAGCGTGCGCGCGGTCTCGACCGGATTGCTGCAATTGAACCCCTGGCAATAGTCGTATTTATCCTTCATTTCCTTGTAGCGCAGAAATGCCGAATATTCGACTTCGGGCATGCCGATCGTGTCCAGCAAATGCGAATAGGCCGCGATGTGAATCGTTTCCATGTTCGAAAAGGCCGACAGCATCATCTGCACTTCGGTCGGCTGGAACACGGTTGCGTATTTTTTCATATAGCAATTATTGACTTCGACATCCGCCTGCGTGAAGAAACGGAAAATCTGCGTCAACAGATTACGCTCGGCGGCGGTAAGTTTTTGCTTCCAGTCCTTGATGTCGTCCGCCATCGGCACTTCTTCGGGCAGCCAGTGCAATTGCTGCTGCTTCTGCCAGCATTCATACGCCCACGGATAGCGGAACGGTTTGTAAACGGGGTTGGGCGTTAAAAGTCCGGACATATCAAGCCTCTTTCATCATCAAGTTGTTATGCGTATTTAGATTCGGTCAGGTCTGGATAGTGCCCGATCGTTTCAATCAATTCCCTGCCCCAAAAACTTTCCATCTGCGCGGTTTTCTGTTTGCCGGCATCATCGGCCGGCTCCAGCGCGCCGCCCTTGCCGTAATAGATACGAAAATACATCAAGGATTCCAACCCGTAACGCAGGGTTTCGGGAAAACGGTCATCGTCGGCCACCATATCAAGAATGCCGTCGATTTCACCGATATTGCCCAACAGCACGGCATCCTCAATCGCGTGAACGAGCGATGACGCTATCGACGGGGCGGGTGAACCGAACATGCTGCCTCCCAAGGCTTGCCCGACCGGCCGCCTATTGGCAGGCCAGACATTCTTCGTAATTGGCGGGTTCGGCTTCGGGCAGAGGCGTCGCAACGGCATCATTTGCCGGCATCTCGGCGTTTGGCTCCGACTTCTGTTTGGCGACATGAGCCGCGGATTCCGCGCGCTGCATCGATTTCGACCGGCAGTAATACAGGCTCTTGACGCCCTTCTTCCACGCCATGAAATGGATCATGTGCAAATCGCGTTTATGCACATTGGCGGGCAGGAAGACGTTGAGGCTTTGCGCCTGACAGACGAACGGCGAACGATCGGCGGCAAGGTCGATAAGCCAGCGTTGATCGAGTTCAAAGGCGGTTTTGAAAACCATCTTTTCATGATCGCTGAGGAAATCCAGATGCTGCACCGACCCTTCATGCTGGGTGATGCTGCTCCAAGTTTCTTCGTCGTTAAAGCCGTATTTTTCCAGAACCTTGGCAAGATATTCATTCTTGACCGAGAAGCTGCCGGACAATGTCTTGTGCAGGTATGAATTGGCCGCAATCGGTTCGATGCCGGGGCTGGCGCCGCCGCAAATGATCGAAATCGACGCCGTCGGCGCGATGGCGATCTTGTTGGAAAAACGCTCCATGACGCCGTAATCGGCGGCGTCGGGGCATGCGCCCCGTTCGTGGGCCAGCTTGACCGAAGCCTCGTCGGCATGCGCCTTGATATGGCGGAACATGCGTTTGTTCCAAACCTTGGCCATCACGCTTTCGATCGGAACATTCTGGCCCTGCAGGAAGGAATGCAATCCCATGACGCCAAGGCCAACCGACCGTTCGCGCGACGCGCCGTATTTGGCGCGCGCCATGCTGGCCGGCGCGCGGTCGATGAAATCCTGCAGCACATTGTCGAGGAACCGCATGCAGTCTTCGATGAATGTCGGGTGATTTTCCCATTCAAGGAATTTTTCCAGATTAAGCGACGACAGGCAGCACACAGCCGTACGTTCCTGCCCGTCTTTATCCTTGCCGGTCGGCAGCGTGATTTCACTGCACAGGTTGGACATCTTGACTTCCAGCCCCGCCAGTTTGTGATGTTCGGGAATGGCGCGATTGACGGTGTCGATGAACAACAGATACGGCTCGCCGGTTTCGACGCGCGCCGTCAACAGACGGATCCACAAGGCCCGCGCGCTGACGCGGCTCAGCACGGCATGGTCCTTGGGGCTGGTCAAAGCCCATTCCTCGTCATTTTCGACCGCGCGCATAAAAGCGTCGGTGATGACGACGCCGTGATGCAGGTTCAACGCCTTGCGATTGTTGTCGCCGCCGGTGGGGCGACGCATTTCAATGAATTCCTCGATTTCCGGATGGCTGATCGGCAGATAGCACGCCGCGGAACCGCGGCGCAGGCTGCCTTGGGAAATGGCAAGCGTCAGGCTGTCCTGCACGCGAATGAACGGCACGATGCCGGATGTTTTGCCGTTGCGCCCGACCGGTTCGCCGATAGAACGCAAATTGCCCCAATAAGACCCGATGCCCCCGCCCAGCGCGGCCAGCCAGACATTCTCATTCCACAGATTGACGATGCCTTCGAGGCTGTCGCCGCATTCGTTAAGGAAGCAGGAAATCGGCAATCCGCGGTTGGCCCCGCCATTGCTCAGCACGGGGGTGGACGGCATGAACCACAACTTGCTGATATACTCATACAAACGCTGGGCGTGATCGGCATCGTCGGCATAGGTCGACGCGACACGCGCGAACATGTCCTGCGGGCGTTCGCCGGGCAGCAAATAACGGTCTTCGAGCGTGGCATGACCGAATCGGGTCAACGCCGCATCGCGACTGTAATCCACAGCCACTTTCTCTCCGTGCTCGACTTGAATTAAATTGAACATTTTCCGGCCTCCGAACGCGCCTGCTTGAACTAAACGAACCGACTTATCAACAGATGTGGATAACCCCTATGTGAAAAAGGGTGATAACCACAAGATGTGGGATATTACGCGAGGCATAATACCACATATCGTGTCATTGTCACCTATCGGCAACAAACCGAAACAGTGCGCGATTAATCTAGGTTTGACCTTGATTCACAAAAGAAAATACCATGGCATTAACAAAGTAATTTTATTGCTTTTTGTATTACTTTCTTATTTTCGCCACATTTCTGCTTGTCAATTAATGGTTCTGAACAGACCGGAATATCAACACAAAACAAACCGCCTTCGTGACGACATAGCCTAACTGTCATTCTGCGCCCAAACCTTGCCAGATACAAGAAAAAGGTGATTCGCCCGCGGCGCCTAATCCCAACCATCCCGTTGATATTCATGGCGGTTTGATAAAATTATGGTTGGAAGGCGTGGATTTTCCTTGGCATGCGGCCAGCCTATCTTCTACATTCGCGCAACATCACAAATGGGAATTCATCAACATGCAAGTTATCCTCGCCCAGCCCCGCGGTTTCTGCGCCGGTGTCGAACGCGCCATTGAAATCGTCGAACAGGCTTTGGAAAAATTCGGCGCGCCGATTTATGTCCGTCACGAAATCGTCCACAATCCGCATGTTGTGAACAGCCTGCGCGCCAAAGGCGCGATTTTTGTCGAAGAAACCGACGAAGTCCCCGAAGGCGCCGTCGCGATTTTCAGCGCGCACGGCGTCGCCGAGAAAGTCGAAACCCACGCCAAGGAACGCGGGTTGCAGGTCATCGACGCCACATGCCCGCTGGTGTCCAAAGTCCATACCGAAGGCCAGCGTTACGCCAAGAGCGGCCGCGAAATTATCCTGATCGGTCATGAAGGCCATCCCGAAGTCGAAGGCACGCTGGGCCGCATTCCCGGCAAGGTGCATTTGATTTCCGAAGTCGAAGACGTCGCCAAACTGAACGTCGCCAATCCCGATATGCTGGCCTATGTCACGCAAACGACCCTGAGCGTCGACGACACCAAAGCGGTGATCGACGCGCTGAAAGCGCGTTTCCCCAACATCGTCGGCCCGGCGACAAAAGACATCTGCTACGCCACGCAGAACCGGCAGGTCGCCGTGCGCGAACTGGCCAAGCATGTCGATGTCGTTCTGGTTATCGGTGCGCATAACAGCTCGAATTCCAATCGTTTGCGCGAACGCGCGGAAGAAGTCGGCGTGCCGTCCTATTTGATCGAAGACGCCTCGCACCTTAAAACCGAATGGTTGTCGAACAAAAAACGCGTCGGCATCACCGCGGGCGCGTCCGCTCCCGAAGATCTGGTGCAGGGGTTGATCGAACGGTTGCGCGAAATCGAACCCGTCGATGTTTCGATTTTGCCCGGCGTCGAGGAAGACGTTCATTTCCGTCTGCCCTTGTCGCTGACCAAAGCGGAATCGCGCATTAAATCGGCGTAACGAAATGCCGTTATGGCTTCTAGGGGCGATCGACCGATGGGCCGGCCCCCTGTTGCTGTTATTGCTGGCCTGGCCGCTGCGGCTATTGGCGCGTTTTCTGCCCGCCGCGTCGGGCCCGCAACCGCGATATATCTTTATCAAAATGAAGGGCGGCGGCAGCTTGATTATTGCAATGCCGTCCTTGCTGGGGCTGCGACGCGCCCTGCCTCACGCGCAATTTAGTCTCGTCTGCACGCCGGATGTGCGGCCCTATGCAGAGCTGACGAATATATTCGACGATTATCTGGTCGTCGACGACACGACGCCTTTCAGGCTGGCGGCAAGCGCAGCCCGCGCCCTTTGCGGCAGTTTTCGCGCCGACAGATGCATTGACCTTGAACCCAACAGCATTCTGGCCGCGGTCTTTACGGCCTTGACCTGCGCCGCGCGGCGTTACGGGTTCACGCAGGATAAAAGCCGTGCTGCCGCCTATACAGACATCTTGCCGTTTAACAAACGCGCACCGATTTACACTTATTACGACAGGCTATGCGCAATGCTGGGCGGCATGTCCGCCGATATCGCCGCCAGCCGCACGGCTTTGCGCGGCGCCCTGCCCCCGCCTGTTCCTTTGCCGCAAGGGGGTTCAAAAATCATAGGCATTGCCGCTTTTACTTCAGACTTTGCCCGCGAACGCATGATGCCGCCGCGCGTGTGGGCGGCATTGCTGGCGCGCGCATTCGGCGATGAAGATGTCACACTGTATATTTTCGGATCCACACGCAACCGCCCCATGGCGCAGGATTTGGCGGCGGCGCTGCGGCAACGCATGCCGCGCGCGGTCATTACCGATTTATGCGGCCAATACCCTCTGCGCCAGACGGCGGCGCAGATGGCGTTATGTGACGAAATCTGGGCGGTGGATTCCGGTTTGCTGCATGTCGCGCGTTTATCGGGCGTGCCGACGCAATCATTCTGGGGCCCGACCCGTCCCGAACAACGGTTGCGCCCTATGCCCGATTTGCGCGAAACCGCCCATTACCGGCCATTCGCCTGTTCGCCGTGTCTGGACGCCGGCAAGACTCCGCCTTGCAGGAGTCTTAATGTATGTTTGACCACAATGGCCGATTCCAACCCCGACCTTTTCCCGTCATGGACACAAAAATAATTCGCCGCGTTTTTGCCTCTATCGTCAACCCGCCCTATCGTGGCGTGCCGTGGCTCATTCTTGGCTATGTCGTTTTTTGCAGCCTTATGTTGCCCTATGGCGGCGTTTATACGCGGCATCTGGTCGGCTATGACGATCAGGTGCGCATGGTCGATATCCTCGATTGGGTCAATGGCGCGGGGTGGTATGACCACACGATTATGCGCGCCAACCCGCCCGAAGGATTTGCGACGATATGGGCGCGCCTTGTCGACGCTCCCTTTGCGCTTATTATTTTAATCGCCCAGAATTTTGTGGCGCAAAGAACGGCAGCTCTGGTCGCCGCCGCAATCGTGCCCCTGCTTTACATTGCCGTGCTGTTCGCGTGGGCCGCGCCCTATTTTGCCCGGCCGCTTGTCGGCAAAAGCCAAGCGCGCCTCATCGGGCTTTTCATCGCGTTTACCTCTATCCTCAATCTGAAATATTTTTCCCTAAGCGGGTTCATGATCGGACAGGTCAGCCACCACCCGTGGTATGTCATTTTAAACCTGACGATGTTCGGCGCCGCCGCGCGTTTGGCGATGGGCAGCGTTTCCTACGCGCCGGTTTTCATGCTGGGCGGATCAATAGCGTTGCTGACGGCAGTCGGCATTGAAGGCTATCCGATTATCGCGGGGGCGGTCGGTGTTTTGGCCTGTGTCGCCTGGGCCGCCAACCGGCCTTTTGTCGCGGCGCGCGCGGCGCTGGGCGTCATGTGCGGCGCGGTTGCCAGCTTGCTATTGTTGCCGCTATATCAACCGCCGGCAAATTTCTTTGCCGTTTCGTTCGCCGAACCTTCCATTCTTGGCCCCATTCTGATCGCTGTTGCGGCGACATTTCTTGTTATTGAAACTTTTTTGTTGCGCCGTTTCACGCGGCGCGGCATCACGGCCTTTGTCCTTGTGATTGTCGCGTGTCTTTTTGCCGCAGGGCTTGTGACGGCGTTTCCCGATATTCTCAACGGCGCGGCGGCCGGCCTGTCGCCGCAGGAACGCAAACTCGCGCTCGACACGCATATCGAAGCGCAATCCATTTTCAAGGTCGGACGCACATTGGCTGAAAGCATCGGGCTGATCGTCCCGATGTTTATGGCGCTGGCGGCAGGCGCGTGGGCGACAGGAACCGCGCGCAACGGGCGGCGGCGCGCCATGTTTTTCTGCTATCTCGGTTTTACCGCGTTGACTTTTTTTATGAGCGCGCTGTTCTGCCGTTATTACCATCACGCGATGACATCGTCCTGCGCATGGTTGCTGTGGCTGTGGGAAAAATTCAAACAACGGCTGAAAAGAAACATTCACTACAGTCTCTTTGCCGCCGCCGGTTTTGTCGCGCTGGGGCCGTTCTGGATGTTACTGCTGCCCGATATCGGCGCCAACGCGCCGATAACCACCAGCATTCTTTTATTTCCCGCCGCATTTCAGGCGGAAACCGATCTCTGCGACACGCGGCCCGCCGCGCAATATATCGACGCGCACTATCCGCCCGATACATTGCTGATCGTGCCGCAATGGCTGTCCGAGCATATGCTGTATCAAAGCGACGTACGCATCGATTTCGTGTCGAACTACCCGTCGCACAACAAATTCATCGACAACTACGCTTTTTTTGACACAACCGACCCCGATGTTGCGCGTGGCATTGCCCAACGTCACGCCGTCGATCTTGTCGCCATTTGCACCGCCGCGCGGCTTTATATTCCCGGCGCGCCTTTGGCACAGCAATCTTTTGCCGGAAGGCTTGAAACGGGTCAGGTGCCGAGCTGGCTGACCCCCATTGATGCCAGCATCCCCAATTACCGTCTTTACCGGATCGACAAGAAGAAACTTTATCAGCAGGGCTGGCCATGAAAGAAAACGCTTCGAACCTTCGCGGTATCGACCATCTCATCGCCGTCATGGCGCGGCTGCGTTCGCCGCAAGGCGGGTGTCCGTGGGATCTGGAGCAGACTTTTGCCAGCATCGCGCCTTATACGCTGGAAGAAACCTACGAACTGGTCGAAGCGATCGAACACAACGATATCGTCCATATCAAGGAAGAACTGGGCGATGTGCTGTTTCAGGTGGCCTTTCACGCCCGCATGGGACAGGAAGCGGGATTATTCGATCTTGATTCCATAGCGCAGGACGTCGCCGACAAGATGATCGAACGGCACCCGCATGTCTTTGGCGCGCGTGACGTCGACAATGCCGGCGATGTCGCCGCCAATTGGGAAGCGGATAAAGAAGCCAAACGGCAAGCGGCGGCGGCCCGCGAAAACAGGGTAGCCAGCGCGCTGGACGGCGTCAGCACCGCCCTGCCCGCCGCGACGCGCGCGGTAAAATTACAAAGCCGCGCCGCCAAAGCCGGGTTCGATTGGAACAATCCGCGCGACGTGATTGCAAAAATCCACGAAGAAATCGGCGAACTGGAACATGAATTCGCCATCGCCGCGCCGGATGCCGACGCGGTCGAAGACGAAATGGGGGACGTGCTGTTCGCCGTCGTCAATCTGGCGCGCAAATTGAATGTCGATCCCGAAACCGCCCTGCGCCGCACCAACCGCAAATTCGAACGGCGGTTCCGCGGCATCGAAACCCGTCTTGCCGCACAGGGGCGAACGCTGTCCGACGCTTCGCTCGACGACATGGAGCGCATCTGGAACGACATCAAGGCTGAAGAAAAATCCGTTATTAAAGCGGGATAGTCTTGGGGCTTGTCGCGCGCAGCCACCACACCACGATCAGGCGCGTCACCATAATGGCCGAGAAAATAGACGTCACGATGCCGATGCCCAAAGTCACGGCGAAGCCCTTGACCGGCCCCGACCCGAAGATAAACAGCAAAATCGCGGCGATCAAAGTCGTCATGTTGGCGTCAACAATCGCGGACAAAGCGCGGTTATAGCCGGCATCGATGGAGGCTATCACGGAACGCCCCAACCGCATTTCTTCGCGAATGCGTTCGAATACCAACACGTTGGCGTCGAGCGCGGTGCCGATTGTCAGGACAATCCCCGCGATGCCGGGCAGGGTCAATGTTGCCTGTAAAATCGACAAAATCGCGAAAATCAGGGCGATGTTGAACAGCAAGGCGATGTTGGCAAAGATTCCGAACAAACCATAGGCGATGACAAAAAACACGATGACGAGGGCGAGGCCAACAAGGCTGGCCGTCGCGCCGGCCTTGATCGAATCCGCGCCGAGGCCGGGCCCGACCGTCCGTTGTTCGATAACTTTGATCGGCGCGGGCAAGGCGCCGGCCCGCAGCAACAGGGCCAGGTCCTGCGCCGATTGCACAGTGAAATGGCCGGAAATCACGCCGCTGCCGCCCATGATGGGTTCGCGGATAACCGGCGCGCTGATAATCTTGTTATCCAGAACAATGGCGAACAAATGCCCGACATTGTCGCGCGTCGCTTCGCCGAAACGGCGCGCGCCGATAGAATCGAATTTAAAGCTGACGACCGGCATGCCGTCCTGAAATGTCGGCTGGGCGTCGGTCAACGTATCGCCCGATACCATCACGCGACGTTGCACGACATAGGAACGGCCGTCGTCGGCCGACGGCATGATTTCTTCGCCCGCGGGCGCGACGCCGCCGGATGCCGACGCGGTTTCATCGACAAGACGGAAAGACAGCTTGGCGGTCTGCCCAAGCAGGTTTTTAATGCGTTCGGGATCGCCGACCCCCGGAAGCTGGACGATAATGCGGTTATCGCCTTGCCGCTGAATCGACGGTTCGCGCGTGCCGGTTTCATCAATGCGGCGGCGCACGATGCCGATTGATTGATCCATTGCGGCGCGCTTCAGATCGGCGATTTTGGCGTCGGTCATCGTGACGGAAAAATCACCGTCTTTATTGGCGATATTCAGGCCGGTATCTATATTTTCGACGGCCTGTCGCGCGGCATCGGCCTGCGACGGGTCGGTAAGCCTGAATTGCACCGCGTCATCGGCTATTTTCAGCCCGTCATAGCCGATTTTGGCAGCGCGCAGCGCAACGCGGGTCTGGTCGAGCAGACTTTGGCGATGTTCATCGACGACGCTGTCCAGCGCGACCTCGAGCAGAAGATAGGAACCGCCGCGCAGATCAAGCCCCAGATTGACGGTCTGGTTGGGAAAGAAAGACGGCGTATGCGCCTGTAACCATGCGGCGCGCTGGCTGCCCAGCATATTCGGCGCGGAATATAAAACGCCGATCGCGCAGACGATAAGGACAAGAATGACTTTCCAGCGTTCAAGATAAACCATTTACCGCCGCCTTACTTTTTGTCTGAGTCCGCCGCCGGTTCCGTTTTTGCGGCGAGGCCGTTGACGTGGCTTTTTTCCATTTTGATTTGCACGCCGTCGGCGATTTCGAGGATCACATGATCGTCGCCTTCCAGCCGCACGATTTTGCCGTGAATGCCCGCGTTGGTCACGATGCGGTCGCCGCGCTGCAAGGCTTTGATCATCTTTTCCTGCTCGGTGATTTTCTTCTGCTGCGGCCGGATGACGATGAAGTAGAACACCAAAAGAATAAGGGCAAACGGCACATATTGCATCAATGTGGCATTGGGGTTGCTTGGCGCGGCGTCGGCGGCATCCTGCGCGAAAGCCGGAGCGATAAGGATGTGGGCAAGATCAAGCATGGTGACACCGGAGATGGTAAAGATTAAAGCTTTTTGTTTCTAAAGGCATAGCAGGGGTTGTGCAAGCAGGGAACAGGAAAAAAACGCCGGCTTTCGCGACAAAAAAACCCGATGAAACGGTTGCGTTGCCTGGGAATACCTGATAACTAAAGCGCCTTCCGTGGAGACCCCGTAGCTCAGCCGGTAGAGCATCTGACTTTTAATCAGGGTGTCGCGAGTTCAAATCTCGCCGGGGTCACCATCATATGGCAAGGAATTTATTCCTTGCCATATGATGGTTGTAGTTGCCGTGAGATTTGAACGGCGTTCACCATTTTGGCTTGGCCAAAATGGCGGCGCGTAAAAAACAGAAAACCTCGCGCCAAATCTCGCCGGGGTCACCATTTTATTCAATCACGGACTTCCGGCCGCACTTTGCGTCGGCCGTTGCCGTTGCTGAAACGGCGACGCAGATCGGCGGCCGTGGCATCGCTGACAAATGGCCGCACATCGCCGCCCAGCCGCGCGATTTCCTTGACAAAACGCGAAGCGATAAATTGCGTGCCTTCGGTCGCAGTCAGGAAAATGGTTTCGATGTCGGGATACATGCGGTAATTCATCGCCGCCATCTGGATTTCATATTCGAAATCCGATACGGCGCGCAGGCCGCGCACAATGACCGACGCACCGATATCGCGCGCCGTATGCATCAACAAACCGTCGAACGGCATCACGTCGATATTGCCGCCCATGCCGGCGATGTCGCGCCTGACCATTTTGACGCGGGTTTTGGTGTCGAATAACGGGTCTTTGCCCGAATGTTTGGCGACGCCGATGACCAGTTTATCAACCACCCGCGCGGCGCGCAGGATGATATCCATATGCCCCCGCGTGATGGGGTCGAACGTGCCGGGATAGAGCCCGATGCGCGCGGTCTTAGGCATCGGCCTCCTCTTCGCCGGCATCGCTATCGCCATTATCGCCGCCGCTGTCGTTCAATGCGGCAACGGAAACAACTTTTTCCGACGCATCGACGCGGAAGATGGTGACGCCTTGGGTCATGCGGCCCGCAATGCGGACATCCCTGACCGGCGAACGGATAATTTGCCCGCCGTCGGATACCAGCATGATGTCTTGCGTATCCTTGACGGGGAAAGTCGCGACGATAAGCCCGTTACGTTCCGACATCGCCATGTTCCATATCCCCTGCCCGCCGCGGCCCGACAGACGATATTCATAGGCCGAGCTGCGCTTGCCAAAACCGCGCGCCGAAACCGTCAGCAGGAATTCTTCCTGCGCCGCCATTTCCGCGAAACGTTCGGGCGACAGCGTGACATTGGCCGCCGTTTCTTCATCATCGCCTGCAGTTGTAGCGATTTCTTCTTCGCCCGCGGCGCGGCGCGCGGCGTTGGACTGACGGATATAGGCGGCGCGTTCCTCGGCGCTGGCCTCGACATGTTTCAAAATGGACATCGAAATGACATCGTCGCCGTCGGCAAGACGCACGCCGCGCACCCCGACCGACGTGCGGCCCGAAAACACGCGCACATCGTCAACGGCGAAACGTATCGCCTTGCCCTGACGGGTGGCCAGCAGCACATCATCATGTTCGGTGCAGGTCTGCACCGAAATTAAATGATCGCCTTCTTCCAGCTTCATCGCGATAATGCCGCTGGGGCGCACATTGCTGAAATCGGAAAGCTGGTTGCGGCGCACCGTGCCCGCCGACGTCGCGAACATGACGTTCAGCGTTTCCCACGTCGCCTCGTCTTCGGGCAGATGCAGAACCGTCGTGATGGTTTCCCCCTGTTCCAGCGGCAGCATATTGACCAAAGCCTTGCCGCGCGATTGCGGATTGCCGAGCGGAAGCTTGTAGACTTTCAGTTTATAAACCCGTCCCAGCGTCGAGAAAAACAGCATCGGCGTATGGGTCGACGCGACGAAAATATCGCTGACGAAATCTTCGTCCTTGGTCGCCATCCCCGCGCGTCCCTTGCCGCCGCGTTTTTGCGCGCGATAGGTCGACAGCGGCACGCGTTTGACATAGCCGGCATGGCTGACGGTCACGACCATGTCTTCGCGCTGGATCAGATCCTCGATATCCTGTTCGAATTCGACAGGCTCGATCGTCGTTTTGCGCGGCGTCGCGAATTTGGCGCGGATCGCGGCCATTTCGTCGGACATAATTTCGAACACGCGCGGCCGGTTGGAAAGGATGTCGAGATAATCGGCAATCTGGGCCACAACCTCGCGCAGGTCATTGCCGATTTTGTCGCGTTCCAACCCGGTAAGGCGGTGCAGGCGCAAATCGAGAATGGCCTTGGCCTGCGCTTCGCTGAGGCGATAGGTTTTGGCGTCGGCGGCAAAGGCGTCATCAACCATTTGTATCAACGGGCCGACATCCATCACCGGCCAGTCGCGGCCCATCAATTCGGCGCGGGCAATGGCGGGATCGCCGGCGCGGCGGATCAGGGCAATGATTTCGTCGATATTGGCAACGGCGACCGCAAGGCCAAGCAGGATATGGGCGCGGTCACGGGCCTGCTTCAATTCATATTCGGTGCGGCGCGTGATGGTTTTTTCGCGGAAATCGACAAAGGCCGACAAAACACCCTTCAAATTCAGCAATTCCGGCTTGCCGTTGTTCAGGGCCAGCATGTTAACGGCGAAATTGCTTTGCAACGGCGTATGGGCGAACAGCTGGTTCAATACAACCTCGGCCATCGCGTCGCGCTTGATCTCGACAACGACGCGCACGCCGTCGCGGTCGGATTCATCGCGCAATTCCGAAATCCCTTCGATGATTTTTTCATGCACGCATTCGGCAATGCGTTTGACCAGATTTTCCTTGTTCAACTGGAACGGAATTTCCGTAAAGACAATCGCCTGACGGTCTTTGCGGATTTCCTCGATGACATGGCGCGCGCGCATCGTAACGCTGCCGCGGCCAGTATGCATGGCGGCGCGGCACCCCGTCGTGCCGAGGATAAGCCCGCCGGTGGGAAAATCCGGCCCCGGGATGATGTCCAGCAATTCGTCGATGGAAATATCCGGATTTTTGATAAGCGCAAGCGTGGCGTCGATAACCTCGCCCAGATTGTGCGGCGCGATGTTGGTGGCCATCCCGACCGCGATGCCGCCGCCGCCATTGACCAGCATGTTGGGAAAGCGCGCGGGCAGAACGTCGGGTTCATGTTCCGACCCGTCGTAATTGGGGTGGAAATCGACGGTGTCTTTGCCGATATCTTCCAGCATTGTCTCGGCGGCCTTGTCCAGCCGCGCTTCGGTGTAACGCATGGCGGCGGCATTATCGCCGTCCATCGACCCGAAATTGCCCTGCCCGTCGATCAACGGCAGCCGCATCGAAAAATCCTGCGCCATGCGTACCATGGCATCGTAAATCGCGCTGTCGCCATGGGGATGGTATTTACCCATCACGTCACCGACGATGCGCGCCGATTTGCGATAGGGTTTGGAACTGTCATACCCGCCTTCCTGCATCGCGTACAGAATACGGCGATGCACGGGCTTTAACCCGTCGCGCACATCCGGCAACGCGCGGCTGACAATGACGCTCATCGCATAAGCGAGATACGATGTTCGCATCTCGTCTTCGATGGTGATGGGCTGAATGTCGGAAGGCGGCAGCGGGGCTGTGTTGTCGGTCACTTGAAGGGCCTGTTTTTCTGGGAATCACGATGTTAAAATTCAAGGTGAATTTCTAGCATCCAAGCCGTTGGAACCCAAGCAAAAAATTGCGCATAAAACCTTGTAAATCAAGGCGTTGCCGCTAAACCAGAACGCCATCGCTGATTTCGACCGCCCGCGCCATTCGCTGCGCCAGATCGTGGTTGTGCGTCGCCATCAGCAAGGCAAGGTTTTGGGTGCGCACAAGGTTTTGAAGAACGTCAAAAACATGCGCAGCCGTGGCCGGATCAAGATTGCCGGTCGGTTCATCGGCAATCAGCAATTGCGGTTTGTTGGCCAGCGCGCGGGCCAATGCCACGCGCTGTTGCTCCCCGCCCGATAATTTACCGGGGCGATGGTCGGCGCGGGCCGCAAGCCCGACAAGATCCAGCAATTCTTTCGCGCGGATTTCGGCGTCGCGTCGCGCCACGCCCGCGATCATTTGCGGCACGACGATATTTTCCAATGCGGAAAATTCCGGCAGCAAATGATGAAACTGGTAAACAAAGCCAATTGTTTTGCACCGCAATGCCGTGCGCCCGGCATCGTTCAACGCCATGGCGTTTTGTCCGGCGATAACCACCTCGCCGCTGTCGGGCCTCTCCAGAAGCCCCGCGCTGTGCAGCAAGGTCGATTTGCCGGAACCCGAAGGCCCTATCAACGCCACGGTTTCCCCCGCGCGGATATCCAGCGAGCAGCCGCGCAACACATCCAGAAACCCGTCAGCCTGCGCATAACGGCGGGTAACGTTGCCCAGATGCAAAACGGGAGGCGTCACAACATCATTCATAACGCAACGCCTCGACGGGATCCATTTTGGCGGCGCGCCACGACGGGTACAATGTCGCCAGCAAAGACAGGGACAAAGACATGGCGACGATATGCCAGACATCGGCCGGATCGATCAGCGACGGCATGTGGGTCAAAAAATAAACGCTGGGCGAAAAAGGATCGACATGCGTCACGCGTTGCACGAATTGGCGAATGGCTTCGATATTCTTGGCGACGACAAGCCCCAGCACAACCCCGAACAGCGTGCCGAAAACGCCGATGCACGCGCCGTTAAGAAAGAAAATCCGCATGACCATCCCCTTGGTCGCGCCCATCGTCCGCAGCACGGCGATATCGCGTCCCTTGTCCTTGACCAGCATGATAAGGCTCGAGATGATGTTGAAGGCGGCGACAAGGATAATCAGCGTCAGAATTAAAAACATCACATTGCGTTCGACCTGAATGGCGGTGACAAAGCTGGCGTTTTTCTGTTGCCAGTCCATCACCTGCACTTGCTGATGCACATCGGCGGCGGCTTGCATGATATCGTCGCGCGCGCCGCGCAAGTCGTCGGGATTTCCGGCAAAGATTTCAAGCGCGGAAACGCCGTCGCCGGTTTTGAAAAACACCTGCGCCGCCTGCAACGGCATGAAGATGAAATTATTGTCGTATTCGAACATGCCGACGTCGAAAATCGCGACGACTTTATAACCGCGCATACGCGGCGCGGCGCCGAAAATGGTGTTCTGGCTGACCGGCGAGATCAACGTCAGCGTATCGCCGATATTCAGCCCAAGCCGTTGCGCCATGCGTATGCCGATGGCGATGCCGTCGCCATGAAAATCGTCCAGCGATCCATAGGCGATGTGCCCTGCTATGGCGGCGCGCCCGCGCAACGCCTCGGGCGGCATGCCGCGCACGAATACGCCCGACGCCGCGCCGTTATGCGACACAAGCGCCTGCGCTTCGACAATCGGCGCGGCCGAAACGATGTCCGGTTCTTTCCGGATTTGCTCAAGCAAAGGCTGATAACCGGTCAGAACGCCCTGCTCCGCATAGACATTCATATGGCCGTTCAGGCCGATGACCCGCGAAAACAAATCCTGCCGGAACCCGTTCATCACCGACATGACGACGATCAAAGTCGCCACGCCCAGCGCGATGCCGATCAGCGAAAACCAGGTGATGACGGAGATAAACCCCTCCTGCCGCCGCGCCCGCAGGTACCGCATCGCCACCAGCCGCTCGAAGGGAGAAAAGATCATCAGTAAGCCCTTGCGAAAATGACGTCCTGCGTCGCCGGCGCGCCGGTCAACACGCATGTGCCCGTCTGGCCGTCCTGATCGAAAGGAACACAGCGGATAGTGACGCCGTATTTATCGAGAATGCCCAGCGAGGCTTCATCGCCCGACCATTTGGCGCGCACGAATCCCTGCCCGCCCGCAAAGCTATTATCCGCGTCCTTGCCGAAATAGGCTTCGAAATCGGCGAGCGTTTTGATGTTCGTGACGATGCGCGTTTTCTGAAACGCCAAAGCCTCGTCAAACAGGGTTTGCTGGATGGAAGCCAGTTCGCCTGCGACAGCGGCGATAAAATCGTCGCGCAGCACGAACTGTTTTCCCTGATCGAGCCGGTCGCGGCGCGTCACGCAAACCTTGCCGCCTTCGATGTCGCGCGCGCCGATTTCCACGACCAGCGGCGCGCCTTTCTTGATCCATTCCCACCTTTTATCCGCGCCCGCAATGTCGCGTGCATCCAGTTTTACCCGCAGCGGCTGGCCGGCATAAACCTGCGCCTGCAAATCGGCCTTGATTTTCTGGCAATAGTCCATCACCGCCTGTTTGTCGGCGTCGTTGCGGGTGATGGGCACGATGACCACCTGCCACGGCGCGACGCGCGGCGGCGTGCGCAAACCGTTATCGTCGCTGTGCGCCATAACCAGCGCGCCGAGCATGCGCGTTGACAATCCCCACGACGTGGTGTGGGCAAATTCCAAAACGCCTTCGCGATTTTGGAATTGAATGTTAAGCGATTTGGAAAAATTCTGCCCCAGATAATGCGACGTGCCGGCCTGCAACGCGCGGCCATCCTGCATCATCGCCTCGATGGTGTAGGTGTTGACGGCGCCGGGGAACCGCTCATTGGGCGTTTTCTCGCCGGGAATGACGGGCAAGGCCAGAACCTGTTCGGCGAAATCGCGATAAACGTCCAGCATGACCCGCGTTTCCTTCATCGCGTCGTCATAGGTTTCATGCGCGGTATGGCCTTCCTGCCACAAAAATTCCGCCGTGCGCAAAAGAATGCGCGGGCGCATTTCCCACCGCACGACATTGGCCCATTGATTGATCAGCAAGGGTAGATCGCGATAGGATTTGATCCATTTCGCCATCGCCGTGCCGATAACCATTTCCGATGTCGGGCGCACGACCAGAGGTTCTTCCAATTCGCCGTCGGGCGTCAGCTTGCCGTCATCGGATTTCAACCGGTGATGCGTGACCACGGCCATTTCCTTGGCAAAGCCCTCGACATGGTCGGCTTCCTTTTGAAAATAGCTCAACGGGATGAAGAGCGGGAAATAGCAATTGTCATGTCCCGTTTCCTTGAAACGCCGGTCGAGGTCGCGCTGCATCTGTTCCCAAATGCCATAGCCCCAGGGCTTGATAATCATGCAGCCGCGCACGCCGGATAATTCGGCCATGTCGGACGCCCGCACCACCTGTTGGTACCATTCGGCGTAATTCTCCGCGCGCGTCGGCGCGATGGCGGTCTTGGCCGTTTGGGGCTTGGGCTGGGCGGCGGGCGTGTTGGTCATTGGTCGTTCCTTGTCAAACTGGGGCGAAGATAGCAATACGAACTTGGGAAGCAAAGAGCTAACGATTCAAAACAACTTCCCCCCATTGGGCACTCGTTTATCAGGGCCTATCAGAACAATCGCGCCGGTTTCGTCAGGAAAGCCGGTGCACAGAAAGTTCGATATAAATCCGGCGATGTTCTTCTCGCCTAAATTCAGGCAACCGACCACCTGCCGTCCTATCAGCGTTTCAGGCGTATAATGCACGGTAATTTGGGCGGAAGTCTGGCGAATGCCGAATGCGGGCCCGAAATCGACCCATAATTTATAGGCAGGCTTGTGCGCCTTGGGAAACGCCTCCGCGCGTACGACCGTGCCAACACGCAAATCGACGCTTTCGAATTGCGCCCATGTAATATCATCCCCGGCATTGCTTGTGTCATCGCTCATGGCTTACCCCGTTGTGGCCCCGACGGCCCACATGCGCGCGGCCGTCAAAAAACGGCGCATCATCCACGATGCCGGCTGGGGGTAGGCCGGAAACGACGTCCCGGTTTCGCCGTTCAACGCCCGCCGGATCACGCCTTCCTCGCGCGAACAGGCAATGTGCCCGCAAATCCCCTGCGCCGCCAGTTCCAGCATTACCCCGACCTTGCTGGCCATGCCACCGGTGCCCGCGCCCGATTTTCCGTCCAGATCCAGCCGCGGCGGATTCCGCCAGTCGATTACGCGAACCGGCTCGGCGTCGACGTGATGATTGGGATCTTTGTCGCACAAATTATTTTTCGTCAGAATGACAAGATGGTGCGCGCGCACCAACCCGGCGATGCGCCTGGCCAAATCGTCATTATCCGCCATCTGGCTTAACCGGCGCATTTCGTCGTTCGTCGTGCTGTCATTGGCGTTAATAACGGCGACGCCGCGCGGAAAATCGCGATGCATGCCGCGGAACATGCCGCGCAAATCGCGCCGCGCCCGCCCCGTGATATCTTCCTTGGTCAAAAGAAAAAGCGCGGGAACCAGCCCGTAAGGCTTGAACGCTTCGGCATAGGAAGCCGCCAGCACGGGGTTGCCCATGGCCGCCAGAATTGATTTCGTGTAACGCTGCGGCCTGCCATGTTCGCCTTTTTTATATTCCGCGCCATAGACGGCCTCGCCGCTGCGCGTCGCCCCCGAAGTCACCAGCCAGACATCATGCCCGTCGCGTTTCAGCGTCGCGATTTCCTCCGCCAAAGGATTCATCACTCCGGGATCCGGCAACCCGGACGCGCGGTCGATCAAAGCCTCGCTGCCGATCTTGACGACAATTTTCTTGGCCACACCCTGCGCGGCTTTCTTTAATTCCAGCGTCGACATGTTCAGCCCCGCAACAGCGTGAACAAATCGCGCGGATCGGCCAGATGCGGGATCAACCCGATATCGCTGCCCGCATTATGCGCCACCGCAACGTCGCGCAGGTAACGCAGCGCCGAAAAATCATTAATCGCAAAACCGACGGAATCGAACAAAGTCACCTCGGCTTCGTCGCGGCGGCCCGGTTCAACGCCGGTCAGGATTTTCCACATTTCCGTCACGGTGAAATCGGCGGGCATCTGCTGAATCTCGCCCTCATGTCGCGTTTGCGGTTCATATTCGACACCCACGCGCGCGCCGCGCACGACATCGGGATGCAGCTCGGTCTTGCCGGGACAATCGCCGCCGATAGCGTTGATATGCATGCCGGCTTCGACCATGTCGGGCGTCAATACTGCAGTCCGAGTCTTCGCCGCCGTCATCGTCGACACGATATCCGCGCCTTTCACCGCGTCGCTGGCCGAGGACGCAATCGTCACACGCAGGTCTTTCACGCCCGCAAGATTGCGCAGCACTTTTTCGATCGCCGCAGGATTAAGATCGAACAATCGTACCTCGTCGACGCCCAGCACGGCTTTGAACGCCAGAATCTGGAACTCGCACTGCGCGCCACAACCGATCACCGCCATAATGCGGCTACCAGATCGCGCCATCGCTTTGGCGGCCACGGCAGACATCGCCGCCGTCCGCATTGCCGTCAACAAGGTCATTTCGCACAGCATCAACGGCACGCCGGTTTCGACATCGGCCAAGGCGCCGAACGCCACAACATTGGGCAGGTTTTTCGCCACATTGGCGGGATGGCCGTTGACATATTTAAAGCCGTACAGCCTGCCGTTCGATGTCGGCATCAATTCAATGACCCCTAGCGCCGAATGGCTGGCAATACGCGGCGCTTTTTCAAAATCGCCCCAGTGCCGGTAATCCTCGGCAATATATCCGGCCATATCCGACAGGAATTTTTCGATCCCGATCTCGCGGGTCAGGGCGACAAGATCGTCGACATCGATAAAACGGGTCATGAAATTACCTCGTAACCGGCGGCACCGAAAAGCCGCAATAAAAAGAACAACGATGGAATAGGGGGAAACGGTATCGTGCGGCTAGGCGCACGGCATCGCGCAAAACGGCGCGGCAAAGCACGGCGGCGGGACGAGACCTCCGGCGGGGAAAACAACAAAAACTGTTTCTATCTTTTGCATGGCGGTATGATATGTGTTTCGGGTCGTTGCCGTCAACCCTTTTCCTGCCCCCTGCCGGTTTTCCATGTTCGCTCTTCTATCATTGCTGGCCCTGCTGGGCTGGGTTTATCTGGCCCTGTTTCACGGGCGGTTCTGGCTGCCTGTGCTGCCCGCATCCGCGCCTGAACCGGCGCGCTGGCCGTCCGTCGACATCATTGTGCCGGCGCGCGACGAAGCCGCCGCCCTGCCCCATTCATTGCCGTCTTTGTTGACGCAGGAATATGCGGGCGCGTGGCGGGTGATCGTGGTCAACGACCACAGCACCGACGGCACGGGCGATATTGCGCGCGCCGTCGCCGCCGATCTTGAAAAAACCGACCGCCTCAGCGTCATCGACGCGCCCGATCTGCCCAAAGGCTGGAGCGGCAAGGTCGCCGCGATGCATGCCGGCGTCGCGCACAGCACGGCGGATTTCATCCTCTTTACCGACGCCGATATCGCTCACGGGCCGCAAAGCCTGTTGCATCTGGTGGCGCGGGCCGAGGATGCGAAAATCGACCTCACGTCCCGCATGGTGCGGCTCAACTGCGAAAGCTTTGCCGAAAAGCTGCTGATTCCCGCCTTCGTCTTTTTCTTTGCCATGCTGTATCCGTTCCGCCGTGCCGCCGATCCGCACAGCCGCGTCGCGGCGGCGGCGGGGGGCACAATGCTGATGCGCCGGACGATGTTAAATACGATCGGCGGGCTGGGCGCCATCAAATCGGCCTTGATCGACGATTGCGGCTTGGCGCACGCGGTCAAAAGAATGGGCGGCAGCATTGAATTGACTTTAACCAATGAAATCGACAGCCTGCGCCCCTATCCCCATATACGCGATGTATGGCAAATGGTGGCGCGGACGGCCTATACGCAATTGCGGCATTCGCCTCTCTGGCTGGCGGGAACGCTGGCAGGCATGGCCCTGTTATATGTCGCGCCAATTGCGGCATTTTTGACGGCCAATACGCCCGACGCCATCGGCATGGGGCTGATAACATGGCTGCTGATGGGATGCCTTTATTACCCGACGGTCAAATTTTACCGCCTCTCCCCCGCTTGGGCGTTGACCTTGCCGCTTTCTGCCGTGATATATGCTCTGGCGACTTTCGATTCCGCGCGCTTGTACCATCTGGGCAAAGGCGGGCAATGGAAAGGCCGGGCTCAGGCACAGGGGCAGTGATGACAATTGCGGCGACACAGAATGTAACCGATACCGCCAGCGGCAAAAATCGCGACACGGAAAATTTTCCGGTCGGGTCTTTGCTGATCCGGCCCGATTTGCGCCGCCATGTCCACGCTTTTTACAATTTCGCGCGCGCCGCCGACGATATCAGCGATCACCCGCTGCTTGATGCCGCCGACAAGGTCGCCCGGCTGGAAAAATTCGCCGTCACATTGCTGGACGGCAAAAACAACGACGTGCCGTCCGCCGTCGCGCTGCGCCAAAGCCTGCGCGAAACCGGCGTGACGCCGCAACACAGCCTCGATCTTCTGACCGCCTTCAAACGCGACGCGACCCAGCTGCGTTACCGCGACTGGGACGATCTGATCGATTATTGCAATTATTCGGCGGCGCCCGTGGGCCGCCATGTGCTGGCGTTGCACGGCGTCGGCAAAACAGCATGGCCCGCCAACGACGCTTTGTGCAACGCGTTGCAAATTATCAACCACATTCAGGATTGCGCCGACGATTATCGCGAGCTCGACCGCGTTTATATTCCGCAGGACATCATGTCCCTGTACGGGGCCGAAATTGCCGATTTATCGCGCGAAGAATCCACGCCGGCCTTGCACAAAAGCCTGCTGGCAATGCTCGACAAGACCATGCCGCTGGCCGCCGCCGCGCACGACCTGCCGCGTCAGGTGCCCGACTGGCGGTTGCGCTGCGAAACGTCGGTGATATGCGTGCTGGCGGAACGGCTGCTGGCCCTGCTGCGCCGCCGCGATCCGCTGTTCGATAATGTCAAACTGGGAAAATTGTCGATGATGACGGCGACGGTAACGGGGGTTGTCCGCGCATGGCTGTGAATATGACCTATCACGAAGCCTTGGCAGAGGTAAAAGCGCAGGTCGCCGCTTCGGGCACGTCGTTTCATGCCGGCATGGCCATCCTGCCGCGCGCGCGCCGCGACGCCATGTACGCGCTATATGGTTTTTGCCGCGCCGTGGACGACATCGCCGACGACAGCGCGACGCCGGAAATCGCAGCGCGCGGGTTGGAACAATGGCGCGGATACATTGCCGACGCATTTCAAGGCAAGGCGTCGAACGCCGTCACTACGGCATTGCTGCCCGCCATTGCCGCTTTCAATCTCGATGAAACCGAATTCCATGAAATTATCGACGGCATGGAAATGGATTCCACCGCCATCGTCGCGCCCGACGACAAAACGCTCGATACCTATTGCGATCTGGTGGCCAGCGCGGTGGGGCGCGTGTCGGTGCGCATTTTTGGCGATTCCAGCCCCGACGCCATGCAGGTTGCCCATCATCTGGGCCGCGCCCTGCAATTGACCAATATCCTGCGCGATCTGGCCGAAGACGCCAGACGGGGCCGGCTCTATTTACCGCAAGAACTGTTGGAAAAGCACGGCGTCGAAACGCGGGATCCTGAAGCCGTGTTGCACGACCCGCATCTGTCCGCGATCTGCCGCGATCTGGCCGGTCAGGCGCGCGAACATTACCAATATGCCGGCGACTTTATGAAGAAATGCGACGCGCGCGCCATGCGGCCCGCGCGCATCATGCGCAGTTATTACGCCGCCATTTTCGACCGGCTGGTCGAACGGGACTGGCGCGATCCGTTCGTGCGCGTCACACTGCCCAAATGGCGGAAAATCATGCTGGCGGCCAAAGGATATTTCGTATGACGCAACGCCATGTTCACGTCATCGGCGCGGGGCTGGCGGGGTTGTCGGCCGCGCTGCAATTATCGTTATCGGGCGAAAAAGTCACCGTGTACGAAGCCGCGCCTTTCGCGGGCGGGCGTTGCCGGTCGTTTCTCGACCGCGAACTGGGGTGTCGCATCGACAACGGCAATCACATGGTGTTGTCGGGCAATGTCGCGGTGCAGGATTATCTGTACCTGTCCAACGCGCTCGACACCATGGGCGGCCCCGGCGCGCCGGTCTTTCCTTTCATCGACCTGACCACCAATGAAAGATGGACGGTGCGCATGAATAAAGGCGCGATACCGTGGTGGATCTTCGACAAAAAACGCCGCGTCGCGGGAACCAGTCTGGCCGATTACCTGTCGATGATTCCCTTGCTGATGGCCAACAGCACGGATCAGGCGGGTTATTTGCTGAATCAGAAAACAAACCTGTACCGGCGCTTTTGGGAACCTTTTATTATCGGCGCGCTCAACACGGAACCCGATATCGCCTCGGCGCAATTGCTGCGCAACATTTTGCTGCAAAGCTTTGCGGCGGGCGGCGATGCCTGCATTCCGCTGATCCCCAAAGTCGGGCTGTCGGAAACTTTTATCAACCCGTGCCTGAATGTGCTGCGCCAGCATGATGTCGAGGTAAAATACTATCACCGCCTGCGCGCGATGCTGTGGGAAGGCGACACTGTGCGCGAGCTCGACTTCAACGGCAACAGCATCGAAATTGCGGCCAATGACTGGGTGGTCCTTGCCCTGCCCGCGTGGTTTTTGCGCGAATTGCTGCCGCAAATTCCCGTGCCGACCGATTTCCGTTCCATTATCAACGCCCATTATCGCGTCGATGCGCCCGATGACGATATCGGCTTCACCGGCGTAATCGGCGGCTATGCCGAATGGATTTTCGTGCGCGGCGGGGTAGCGTCGGTGACGATCAGCTGCGCCGAACGGCACAAACATATCGCGGCCCGCGATCTGGCCGCCCCCGTATGGCGGGAAGTCGCCGCGTTGTTGCACCTGGACCCCGATCGCGTGCCGCCGCATCGCATTTTCTTGGAAAAATATGCGACCTTTGCCGCGACGCCGGAACAGAATATCCGCCGTCCGACCGCTTATACCGGATGGAACAACGTGTCGCTGGCCGGTGAATGGACGGCGACAGGCTTGCCCTCGACGATTGAAGGCGCCATACGATCCGGGATGAAAGCCGCACAGGTGGCGATGCGGTGGAAACAATAACGCAGATATAAAAAAGGCCGCTTCGCCATTCGGGCAAAGCGGCCTTTTTCACGGCAAAAATTTACCCTTAATGCGCCCGTTCTTCGGACGATCCGCGCGTGCGCTTGCCGACATTCTGATAGGCGACGCGGGCATGGTCGACGCAGTAAGGCAAACCTTCATGCGCCGTGCAGCCGCAGAAACGGAAATCGGGCGAACGCGGATCGCCCACCGGCCAGCGGCAATGACGATCACCGGCCTTGGTCACGGCGATGCCTTCGCCGCGCGCCGCGCCGCTGATGCCTTCCAGCGAACGGAATATATCTTTGGCCGGCGGCGTCTGCCGCACGACCACGGCGGACGAAGACGGCGGCACGACAGGCAAAGTCCGCATCAAAACCCGTTTGCGCGACGTTTTGCCCAACGACGAAGCCCCGCCGGAAACGCGCTGGATCGACACGCCTCCTTCCGACGATTTTTGTGTGGACAGTTTCAGGCGGTGCGCTTTGCCAATGACGGCGTTGCGGGTCAGCCCGCCGATTTGTTCGGCGATTTCGCTGGCGCTGTGGTGTCCCCACATATCCTTGAGCATCTGGATTTTTTGCTCGGTCCAAGTCATTGTGCGTCGCTCCCTGGCGGTTGGTTGGCGGGGACGGATTGCCCGAAAACGTTATGTTTTCGAAACAAACCGCCTAAACCCTTGGATATTAACCACTAGATTTAGTGGATTAGGTTCAATAGCCATACCATAGGAAGCGAACTGATTCTACCCAACACATCATATTGTGGATAAATTGTGGGTAGCAACGACATGTTGATTTTTAACCTTATGAATCGTTTACCATTTCTTAACTTATTCACAGGGCTGACAAATTCGATTTTGGCGTTTTTTCGACAAAACCGGCCAACTTATCCACAACTTTCTTGCGCCGATTTAACTTGTGTTAAAACCTAAAAAGGCGCATGAGGGGCTAAAATTGCGGCACCGCAACAAGGCCGGACGACATGGATACGTTACCCTCATCCTTCTACACATCGCCAGAAAGCGCGGCTATCGGCACAGGATCCGCGGATGAAATGTCGGCCCTGATCGCGCGCGGCCTTGCAGGTTCGGGTATCGACGCCGCCCCGGGACACTTCCTTCACACGCCCCCTCAGGGAAGGGAAAACGGACAAGAATGGCTTGCGGACGAACGTTGCCAGATGGCGCTTTACGCCGTGGCATCGTCATATCTGTGCAACGACAATATCGGCCATACACGCAGATACGGAAAAAACGTCACCGAGCTTGTCCATGTGATCTGGGTTGGTCATTCGGCGTACAACAATCCAACCGCCCGCAAAGACCTCGCGGCGGCCGGCATGCCGCCAACCATGCTTGCAATTGCGGGATGCCTGCACGATATCGTCGAAGACACACAAAAATCCATAAGACTTAAAGGGCTTTTGTTCGACAAGGACGAGTTCCACGAAAGGTTGTGCCAAATTATTCCCCTTAACAGCCCGGTTGAACGCGCCTTCCTGCGCGCGACCGTCTTTGACCACCTTACGGACAGGGATGATCCGGCCCTGTCCGGACATAGCCGTATCGCGGAACAGGCGGGGAAACATCCGCGACCGCCTTCCGATGCAGGATATATCTCGAACCTCAATCTTCCCGACCGGCAACTCACGCTTTTCCTGACTGCGGTTAAATCGGCAAACGTGGCCATCAGGGCGGCGGATAAATTCAATAATCTGGCCAGGGATTGTATGTCCCGTGACGCTTATGGCGCGGCGCGGCGCGCGGATCCGTCGATTCAGAGCATGAGTCTCGCCGCCAAAAGAGAGGTCGGCCTTCCCGACGAAGATTTGAAAATT
Source organism: Alphaproteobacteria bacterium (assembly GCA_028866275.1). Lineage (GTDB taxonomy): Bacteria > Pseudomonadota > Alphaproteobacteria > UBA9219 > UBA9219 > CAIXLI01. The sequence goes on along the minus strand of JAGWIK010000002.1, from coordinate 85,668 downwards.
ACCCTCGAACAGGCGGAGATAAAAATTTATGCGCTACGTCGCTATGGCGTGCGCCATCTGGGTTTTGCCTATGAACGCATGCTTGAATTTCTAAGAAGCGAGAGAATAGCCGTGCGCGAGCACTTCCGTATGGTTGCCAGAGGTGCTTTCCCTGCGGCGGGCGCGGCGACGGTGCCGGTAACAAGGAGTGGGTTCGGCCATATGCCCCGTGCGGCAGAAGCACCACAGGTTCTTTAATCACGGGCGAATCATGTTAGAAACGCGCATCCCGCATTTCTGGCTTGTGTAACGATATGTCCGATCTCTTTCCCTCCGCCGCCCGTAAAAAAGGCGACAGCTACAGCGCCCAGGATATCGAAGTCCTCGAAGGCCTCGAACCCGTACGCCGCCGTCCCGGCATGTATATCGGCGGCACGGACGAAGCCGCCATGCATCATCTGGCCGCAGAAATCCTCGACAATTCGATGGACGAAGCCGTCGCCGGCTTCGCTTCCTTCATCGAATTCCGCCTCGATACCGGCAACCGCGTCACCATCCGCGACAATGGCCGCGGCATTCCCGTCGACAATCATCCCAAATATCCGGGCAAATCGGCGCTGGAAGTCATCCTGACCACCCTGCATTCGGGCGGCAAATTTTCCGACAAAGTCTATGAAACATCGGGCGGGTTGCACGGGGTAGGCAGTTCGGTCGTCAACGCCCTGTCGGACACATTCGACGTCGAAGTCGCGCGCGACAAACAGCTTTATACCCAAAGCTACAGCCGCGGCGTACCGCAGGGTAAATTGAAAAAAGCCGGCGCGGTGACATGGCGCGGCACCAAAATCGCCTTCAGCCCCGACCCCGAAATTTTCGGCGACCGCCTGCAATTCAAACCCGCGACTTTGTTCCGCATGGCGCGGTCGAAAGCCTATCTGTTCCGCGGCGTCGAAATTCGCTGGAGCTGTGACGCGTCGCTGATCAAGGGCGACGACAAAACGCCCGCCGAAGCGGTTTTGCATTTCCCCGGCGGCCTGGCCGATTATCTGGCCACGGCGATTGAAGGGCGCGACACCCTGACGCCGCAGGTTTTTGCCGGCGTCGCCGATTTGCCGGATAATCAGGGCAAGGTCGAATGGGCCGTGGCGTGGCCCACGGACGGCGAAGGTTCATGCCGTTCATACTGCAATACCGTCCCCACCCCGCAAGGCGGCACGCATGAAAGCGGCATGCGTTCGGCCTTGCTGCGCGGGTTGCGCAATTACGGCGAAATGTCCGGCAACCGGCGGGCGGCGGCGATTACGGGTGACGAAGCCTTCGGCGACGCCGTTGTGTTGCTGTCTTTGTTCATCAAGAACCCCCAGTTTCAGGGCCAGACCAAAGAAAAACTGGCGACCGCCGAGGCCACGCGTCTGGTCGACCAGACGGTCAAGGATCATCTGGATCACTGGCTGGTGGCCGACGCTGCGGCCAGCAAAGCCCTGCTCGATCATCTGATTTTCAAAGCCGAAGAACGCGTCCGCGCCAATCAGGCCAAGGATCTGGCGCGTAAATCGGCGACCAAAAAATTGCGCCTGCCCGGCAAATTGGCCGATTGTTCGCAAAATTCGACGCGCGACACCGAAATTTTTCTGGTCGAAGGCGACTCGGCAGGCGGCTCGGCCAAACAGGCGCGCAAACGCGAAACACAGGCCATCCTGCCGTTGCGCGGCAAAATCCTGAACGTTGCCAGCGCGACGGTCGACAAGCTGCGCGCCAATCAGGAATTGCAGGATCTGACGCAGGCGCTGGGTTGCGGCGTCGGTTCCGAATTCAAACTGGACAAATTGCGTTACGACCGCGTCATCATCATGACCGACGCCGATGTCGACGGCGCGCATATCGCCTCGCTGCTCATGACGTTTTTCTATCGCGAAATGCCGGGGCTGATTACCGGCGGAAAGTTGTTTCTGGCGCAACCCCCTTTGTATCGCATCACGCAAGGCAGCACGACGCTGTATGCCCGCGATGACGCGCATAAAGACGAACTGATGAAAACCGCATTCAACGGACGCGGCAAAATCGATATCAGCCGGTTCAAAGGTCTGGGCGAAATGATGCCCGCGCAATTGCGCGACACCACGATGGACCCCGCCAAACGTTCCCTGCTGCGCGTCGTCGTGGCGTCGAATGCCAACGAAGACAAACAGGCCGAGATCAAAGACACCGAAGAACTGGTCGAAAGCCTGATGGGCCGCAAGGCGGAATTGCGTTTCCAGTTCATTCAGGAAAACGCCCGCTTCGCCCGCGACGTCGATGTATAACCGTCAGTCGGGATACACCCATTAAAACGGCACGACGACATCCACCGCCGGGGTGAAGGCAGTATTGTCTTTTCCCTGATTGAAAGGATGACTGCCATTCAAGGAATGATCGACGCGCATTTCCGGCCGGATAACAAATCCTTCAATAGATTTAGGCACATCCGGCATATAATTAACGCCCAGCGTTAATTCGCTGTAGGTCGTGCGCGGCACGGCATAGGATGTATTGGTCAATCCGCGTTGCGCATTGGCGGCATCGAAATTGCTGGGATCGACCGTTACGAACGCGCCCGAATTGTCGCGCCAAACTTCGCCGCGACCGACCAGCGTGACATGGCTGTTCAAAACATAAGACACATATTGCGCCACGCCATAGGCTATGGCGTTCGTGCTGTCTTCCTCCGCGTAATTGATATCAGTCGTGAACAACCATTTGTCGCTGGCTTTGTACGTCGCGGTGATATCGTTCAGATAACGCATGGCTCCCGTCGGGGTGACATTCGTCGGGTCTTCCGTGCCGACATGGCTGAGCGCGACGATGTTAAGCGCACCGCCCAAAAGATTGTTGAGACCGAAACCGAACTGCCCTTTGATGTTCCGGTTGTTATCGCCTTCCGCGGTAATGCCGCCATTGACGCCGGTATCAAGCCCGGCATAGAGATCAAGCATCGGCGTCACATGGGCCGTTGCCAGAATGCCGGTGCTTTTCACCGGAACGCCGAAGTTAAAGATATAGGAATGCGAATAAAAACTGTTGGCTGTCGCGTCGATCAGCTCCGCGCCCAATGGCGAGGGAAACTGCCCGATCTTGAGGTCGACACCGCCCGCAACCAGCGTCGGTAAATGCATGTTGATCGTCGCTTCATTGAAATCGAACTGATAGCGGCTGTCTATCAGATGATCCGTTTCGGCCAGCGAATGGGTATAACGCGCGTCGGTGCCGAACAGGCCTTGCAGCTTGAAGCCCCAATTGAATGCGGGCATATCCGGATCGATCGGCCGCAGCGCCGTTACCATCAACTGGTTCATCTGGAACTGGTTCGATTTGTCGGTAAACAGACTGCCGACATTTTCGCCGCCGCTGGGAACGGTGGGGCTCATGGCGATGCCGGCTTCGGCATGGCCATAGAACTGGATGCTGTCGGCAAAAGAAGAAAGAGCGCTATGGTTGGCCGGCGCGACGGCATCATCGGCGTGCGCCTGAAGGCTGAATCCGGCAAGCATGGTGCCGAGAAGCAATCCCGAACGAAAGGATTTTTTGCCGCGGGTAAAGTTTGTCATAAATGAACCTGCAAGAAGTTGGCGATGCGCTGAAAGTTTAATTGACGCCTATACGGACGACACATTGGCAATGTACATCCCGACATCGTCACCCAATTTCTGGCTTTCGTTTTCAAGATGATTGACGGAAACAAGCACGTCCTGGCAGGCGTTTTTTGTCGTTTCGATCATGCCTGCAATGCGCGTGATGCTGGCCGTAACATCTGCCGTTCCTGTCGCTGCTTCCTGAACGTTTCGGGCGATTTCCTGAGTCGCAGCCCCCTGCTCTTCAATAGCGCTGGCAATTGTGCCGGATATGCCGTTGACCTTGCCGATCGTGTTTTCGATAACATTGATGGCATCGATAACGCTTTTAACCGCGCCCTGAATCGCCTGAATATGATCGGTGATGTCCTCGGTCGCGTGCGACGTCTGGTTGGCAAGAGTCTTGACCTCGGACGCCACCACCGCGAATCCCTTGCCCGCTTCGCCCGCGCGGGCGGCTTCAATCGTGGCGTTGAGCGCCAGCAGGTTTGTCTGGCTGGCAATTTCAGTGATAAGATTGATGACCACGCCGATTTTAACCGTCGCTTCGGACAGGCTGCCAACCAGCTCGCGGGCCTGCCGCGTTTCCTCGGTCGCTTTGCCGGTGATCGCGCCGGCTTCCTGAACGCGTGCCGCGATTTCCCGAATGGATGCCGATAATTCCTCGGACGCCGCCGCGACGGTTTGCACATTGGCCGACGCCTGCTGTGCCGCCGCCGCAATCGCGGAAGCCTGCGACGACTCTTCCTCAGAATCATGCGCGATAGCCGCGGTTGCCGCGGTTACGGTTTTTACGGCAACGCCTAATTCGCCCAGCGATTGCTTGACGGACGAACTAAAGGCCTCGTTAAGCGTGACCAGCTTTGCCGCCCGCTTGCTGTCTGCCGCAACGCGCGCGTCTTCCACCTCCTTGGCCTTGGCGGCTTTCGCGGCCGCTTCGCGAAACGCCTTCGTCGCATCGATAAGCCGCCCTATCTCGTCGCGCCGGTCATCGTGGGGAATGAAGACGTTCAAATTGCCGCCGCTAATTCCATCCATCGCCTGAATGATCATCCCGATGGGGCGGGTAACGGACCGCACCACCACCCAGCAAATAATCATGCCCAAAACAGCAAAAAATAACGAAATCGCCGTACGGCTGATAATCGTATCGCGGAATCCGGCAATACGCGCCTTCAACAAACGATCCATTTCATCGTCGAGATGGGGAAACGCCGCATTGACGGATGACATAACATCGGGTGCCGTCGCGATGACGGCGGTATAATCATTGGCCTTGGCCGCTGCCGACAATTTGTCTGTCGCTGCTCCCACGGCGCTGGCAACGGCATTGATGTTGCCTTTCAATTGGCCGTCGGCATTGCCTTTAATGGACTTGGCCAGATCGGCCGCATAATTCCCCGCCATCGTGGCCAGCTCGTCACGCGCGGTGGCAAAGGCCATCTCGGCATCGTCCGTTTTGCCCTTTTGCAGAATTTGCGCGGCGGCGACAAGATCGGATGTTTTCTGTAAAATCCCCTCACCTTGATTAACCAGCATATCGCCGACGAAATAGGCGTCATTATCAGGGTCAAGCGTAATGTTGGAATTATCGGACGCGGCGCTGATCTCATCGGCCAGCGCGGCATCGGCATCGGCGGCATTGCCGGCCGCAAGCGCAGCCACGGATGTGTTTGTTTTATCGGTCAGCCCCATAATGCCTGCATCGGCAATTTCAGCCTGTTGTATGCGCGCGGCGGCGGCGCTGGCTGCCGCCTTGTCGAAATCGATTGCCGTCGCGACGGCAAAACCGTCTTGCAGGGCGCGCAAATACTCGACGCCGGCAATTTCCTTCTGCGCAAAGGAAATAGCCCCATCTTTTTCGCTAATGACGAAATAAATCAGCAACGCCACGGGAAACAACGAAATGGCAATGGAAGCGCCGAGCTTTGCCGACAGGGACATGTCTTGAATGCGCATAAAGAACCTATGATGCAGGAAGGAGGGATAGGAGCGTTAACCATCTATCGCTATGAAATTATTATTGATAAAGGATTAACATCCGGACGATCTCTCGCCCCTGCAGAAAGAAAAGCTTTTTCAATCCAAGTAAATACCCTATTAGCTACCGGGTAAAAAAGAACACATGCGGATGCTGTCATGAAATTCCTCGACCTGGCGAAAATCTATGTCAAAAGCGGCGACGGCGGTCGGGGCTGCGTCAGCTTTCACCGTGAAAAATACGTCGAATTCGGCGGGCCGGACGGCGGCAATGGCGGCAAAGGCGGCGACGTTATTTTCGAGGCCGTCAACAACATCAACACCCTGATCGATTATCGCTATCAACAACATCATGCGGCCGGCAACGGGCGCGGCGGCGCGGGACGATTGCGTTCGGGACTGGGCGGCAATGATCTGGTGCTGCGCGTTCCGGTTGGCACGGAAATCATCGATACCGACAAGGAAACCGTTTTATACGATCTATCGCGAGAAGGTCAGCGCGTTCTGTTTATCAAAGGCGGCGATGGCGGCTTTGGCAACGCCCATTATAAATCGGCGACCAATCAGGCGCCGCGCCATTACACCCCCGGCTATCCGGGACAGGAACGCGAAGTGTGGCTTCGGTTAAAACTGATCGCCGACGCAGGATTGGTCGGATTACCCAACGCGGGTAAATCAACTTTTCTGGCCGCCTGCACCGCCGCCAAACCAAAAATCGCGGATTATCCGTTCACGACCTTGTCCCCCAATCTGGGCGTTGTCAAACTGGGCGGCAAGCGCGAAGGAACATCGTTCGTTCTGGCCGACATTCCGGGTCTTATCGAAGGCGCGCATGACGGTTATGGGCTGGGCGACCGTTTTCTGGGCCATGTTGAACGGTGCAAGGTTTTGCTGCACCTGATCGACGGCACGGACGACGATGTGGTTTCCAATTACAAAACCATCCGCGCCGAATTGAAAGCCTATGGCGGCGGCCTGAACCGCAAGGCCGAGATTATCGCGCTGAATAAATGCGATGCCATTGACCCCGCCGAGATCAAACGCAAAGTGGCGGCATTGAAACGCGCATCGCGCAAGCCGGTGCATGTGATTTCCGGCGTTGCCCACACCGGCGTCAGCGACGTCCTCGGGCTAATCGCCCAGAAGATCAAGCTGCCCAAGTAAGGCGATAACGCCTGAGCCGTAATGGCGGTGCACTGATGGAGGTTAGTGCTTATTTTAAAAAAGTGATCTCGGATCTATTTTATCGAATTGGACGGTTGGACAGGAATTGCTTGGTGTTCAATAGACGACCTATTACCCATCAATCGTAAAAACGTTCTTATGTTTGGCACAGTGAAATCAATGTGGTCAAATTGTGAAAAAGGGCCGATCGTTTCATCCGATACCAAAACTGTTTTCATTCCAATCTTTTTCGCATGTATCAAATTCCCCGGAGTGTCTTCGACCATTATCGAATCGGATGCGCAGAAACCTTCGCGATCAAGAACGTGCCGGAAGGGCTTTTCGGAAGCAGCCTTACGCTGATAGTCGACATCCTCAAAAGGATAGATTGAGTGATCAGGAAAGTACGCCCGCAATCTTAATCGGTTCAGCACCCGGTTTGTCCAGTCGCGGCTGCCATTCGTCAGCAGAGCTCTCGGCAGAATGAAAGACTCAAACAACTCCGGTAAAACGTCGTCTTTCGGCACATGGCGTTCATCAACCAGCTTGTGATAAATGTCATGTACTTCAGCGTGATCGACTCCATAATCGATCACCAAGCCATAAGTACTCGAATGGTACTTTCTGTAATACCCCTGACATAATGCTTTTGCATTTTCATAGGAAAGTCCCGGTACGAATTTTTGCGTGGCGAGGGCTGCAGCGTGGCTGCATGCCTGCATCATTTCCGGCGTTATCCTGTAAGTTACGCCATCATTGTCGAAGACCACGAAGCGCGATTTCGAAATGGCATCTGCCAATTTGTTAAGCATCAATAAAACCTTGTTTTATTTGCTGTCTATTTACAGACAAGGAGCACATGAATAAAAAAAGTGTTCTCAAATCTATTTGGTTGAAGGCATTATCTTATCGATTTCTCTTCAAGAAACCATGGCGGAGAGGGGGGGATTCGAACCCCCGAAAGGCTTGCACCTTTAACGGTTTTCGAGACCGCCGCATTCAACCGCTCTGCCACCTCTCCGTCCCTTGATAAATAATGGGTTTTTGTCTTTTCAATCAAGCAAAAACGCCATTTGCCGCAGAAACTTTTGCAGCCGGTCGAATTTCCAAAGGCTGGGCTTTATATCAGATAAAAACGCGAAGTCGAGGGTTCAAATTCATAAATCCGACCGACTTTTCGCCCCGGCTACCGCGCCATCTTTAATGCAAGCCCCCTCAATGCCGGCCCTTGACAGGCCAAACGGGGGTTGCCTTTAATGCCGCATACCTATCCATGAGGCTGTCATGCCAATCCCGCCTCCCTCAAACGCCTCGACCAATTCGGATAACAAGCCCCCTATTCTGAAATGGGTTTTTATTATTGCCGCCACGGCGGGGATTATCTGGATGCTGATGAACTCGCCCAAAGAAAAACCGCTGGTCTGCGACAAATCGGCACAGGCCGGCCTGACCCAATGGGGCAGTTGCACGACGCAATAGCGCGTTTACGCCTTGGCCGGTATCGCGGTGCTGAGCGCCAGCGCATGTAATACGCCGCCGACACGCCCCTGTAGCGCCGCATAAACCATCTGGTGCTGCTGAACCCGCGTCTTGCCGACGAATTCGCGGCTTTCGACATAGGCCTGATAATGATCGCCGTCGCCGCGCAGGTCTTTGATCTCGACCGCGGCATCGGGCAAGGCTTCCTTGATCAGGCGGATAATTTCATCAGCGTTCATCGGCATGGGAATATCCTATCTTAATTCATAAATTCAGGCAGCCACGCTTCATGCGCGCCGCGCAAAGCCGCAACGGCCACCTTGACATCGCCCGGCAACACAATATCCACGCCGCCGGTTTTGCCGAGAACGAAAACGGGAACGCCCGCTTCCTTGGCTTTCGCCATAACGGCATCTGCATTCTTCGTGGCGATAACATAACGGGCTTGGTCTTCGCCGAACCAGAAAGCGGCGTCGCCACCCTGCCCGATCGCGCACCCGATGCCTGATGCCATCGCCATTTCGGCGACCGCGACCAACAACCCGCCGTCGGAAACATCGTGGCAGGATGAGATAAGCCGTTCACCGATCAGGGCGCGGACAAATTCGCCATGTTTGCGTTCGGCGGCCAGATCAACCGGCGGCGGCGCGCCTTCTTCCTTGCCGAAAATTTCGCGCAAATAAAGCGACTGGCCGATATGGCCTTTGGTATCGCCGATAACCAGAATGGTCTCGCCGTCGCCACGGAACGCGATGCCCACGGTTTTGGAAACATCCGGCATCAGGCCGACGCCGCCGATGGCGGGCGCAGGCAGAATAGGATTGCCGCTGGTTTCGTTGTAAAGGCTGCAATTACCCGACACGACGGGATAGTCGAGCGCGAGACAGGCTTCGCGTATTCCCTGAACCGCGCCGACGAACTGCCCCATAATGCGCGGTTTTTCAGGATTGCCGAAATTCATGTTGTCGGTAATCGCCAGCGGTTTCGCGCCGACGGCGCAGATATTGCGCCATGTTTCCACAACCGCCTGCATACCGCCCATGACGGGGTCGGCGGCGCAATAACGCGGCGTAACGTCAACCGACATGGCCAAGGCTTTGTCGCCGCCGTCGATGCGTACGACCGCCGCATCGCCCCCCGGCCCTTGCGCAGTGTTGGCGCGCACAAGGCTGTCATATTGTTCCCATATCCAGCGGCGCGAACATAAATCGGGCGTCGCCACCAGTTTTTGTAAAACGCTCAACGCCGTTTCGCCCGACGGCAACGGATATTGCGCGGCATCAATGACGGGTTGCAGCGGCGTCGGTTCCCACGGACGGTGATAAACCGGCGACTGCTCGACCAAAGGTTCGACTTCGATGTCGATTTCCGTCTTGCCGAAACGGGTGCAGACCAGACGGCCGGTGTCGGTCAATTTGCCGATCACGGCGAAGTCGAGTTCCCATTTGTGGAAGATCTTTTCAGCCTCGGCCTCGCATCCGGGTTTCAGAACCATCAACATACGTTCCTGACTTTCGGACAGCATGATTTCATAGGCCGACATGCCGGATTCGCGCAGCGGAACCTTGTCGAGATTCAATTCGATGCCAAGCCCGCCTTTCGACGCCATTTCAACCGCCGAGGATGTCAGACCCGCCGCCCCCATATCCTGTATCGACACGATGGCGTCGGTCGCCATCAGTTCGAGGCACGCTTCCATCACCAGTTTTTCGACGAACGGGTCGCCGACCTGCACCGTCGGGCGTTTGCTTTCGGAATCCTCGTTGAATTCGCCGGACGACATGCTGGCGCCCTTGATGCCGTCGCGGCCCGTTTTCGACCCGACATAGACCACGGGGTTACCGACGCCCGCGGCCTTGGAATAGAAAATCTTGTTCGCGTCGGCGACGCCGACGGTCATGGCGTTGACCAGACAGTTTCCGTTATAGCTGGCATGGAAATTGGTTTCGCCGCCCACGGTGGGCACGCCGACGCAATTGCCATAACCGCCGATGCCCGCGACGACGCCGGCGACCAGCGATTTGGTTTTGGGATGCGACGGATCGCCGAAGCGCAACGCGTTAAGGTTGGCCACGGGCCGCGCGCCCATCGTGAAAACGTCGCGCAGAATGCCGCCCACGCCCGTCGCCGCGCCCTGATACGGTTCGATATAGGACGGGTGATTATGGCTTTCCATTTTGAAAATCGCGGCCTGGCCGTCGCCGATGTCGATAACGCCGGCATTTTCGCCGGGGCCGCAAATGACCTGCGGGCCCGTGGTCGGCAAAGTCTTCAGATGCACGCGCGTCGATTTGTACGAACAATGTTCCGACCACATTGCCGAAGCGATGCCGAATTCGGCCAGCGTCGGTTCGCGCCCCAGCACCTTGAGCAGCACGGCATATTCATCACGCGACATGCCATGTTCGGCCAGCAATTGGTCGAGGCCGGTTTTTTCTTCGGAAATTTTACGGACGGCGTTGGTCATCGAGGCTCCTGTATGAGGGCTTCTATATAGCCGAACTCGCAGAAAAATATCAAAAAAATACGTCGCCGGCGGTAATAACGCGGGTGGTTTTGTCGGGCAAAAGCAGGTGTAAATGGCCGTTTTCGTCCAGATCGGCAAATTCCCCGGCTATTTCTTCGTTCGGCAGCCGGACGCGCATCGCGCCCTTGCGCGCATGGGCCAGCCACCGCTGCCGCAGCGGCGCAAAGCCCTCGCGCGTTAAAATATCGTCCCAATAGCCGATATGGCCAAGAAGGCGGTTCAGGACATCTTCGACCGGCGGTGCTGCGGGCATTTCGGCGGCAAGGCTGGTAACGGGGTAAAGCGGGTTTTCGGGGCAATGGCGGACATTGATGCCGATGCCCATAATCAGGAAATCGCCGCCGGATTCCAGCAGGACGCCGCTGATTTTCTTGCCGCCCGCCAGAACATCGTTGGGCCATTTAAGCTCAATTTTCGCTTCCGGCAACAAACCGGCAACCGTCTCGAAAATGGCCAACGCGGCGACGAAGGCGTAAAGCCCGTAAACAGACCGTCCTCCGGCGGGGCGCAACACGACCGAACCATACAGATTGCCTTCGGGCGATTCCCATTGCCGCCCGCGTCGCCCGCGGCCCGCGCTTTGGCGCACGGCCCAGATAACGGTTCCGGCTGGCGCGCCCGCCTCGCCCGCCACCCGCGCATCGTCGTTGGTGCTGGTCGTCTGTTCAAATTTCCGGATATCGAAACGCATCAGCCAATGAAACCGCGCGCGGCCTTCATCGTGGCGTCCAGCAATGGCGACGGAGCCAGCGTGATGCCGATCATCGCCAGCGCGGACAGCGCCAGAACCGACCGCACACCCCAGTCGGGCAACGGATCAAACGCGCCTTGCGGTTCGTCGACATATATCAGCTTGACGATTTTCAGATAGTAAAAGGCGCCGACAACGCTGCTAAGCACGCCGATCACGACGACGGGCAACATGCCGGCATCGACGGCAGCCAGAAGAACGAAATATTTGGCAAAGAACCCGGCCAGCGGCGGCACGCCCGCCAGCGAGAACATCAAAACCGTCATCGCCAGCGCAAGCCCCGGATTGGTTTTGCCAAGACCCGCGAAATCGGCAATATCATTAACCGGCTTGCCGTCGCGGCGCAGGCACAGCAAGACCGCAAAGGCGCCAAGCGTGTTCAGCGCGTAAATCGCCAGATAAACCAGCATCGACTGCAACCCCTCGCGCCCGCCGACAGACAGGGCCACGAGAATAAAGCCGATATTGGCGATGGAGCTGTAAGCCAGCAACCGTTTGAAGTTGGTTTGCGCCAATCCCGCAAACGCGCCCCACAGCATGGACGCCAGAGCGACGAAAACGATGATCTGGTGCCATTGTCCGGCCATCGCATGCATCGGCGTCAGCAAAAAACGGGCAAACAGGATAAGCGCGGCGATTTTTGGCGCCGAGGCAAAGAACGCCGCAACGGGGGTCGGCGCGCCTTCGTAAACGTCGGGCGCCCACATATGGAACGGCACGCCGGACACTTTGAACGACAAGGCGGCACAAACAAAAACCATCCCGATAACAATGCCGGGATTGGTCAACATATGCTGGCGCAAGGCGATCGACACCGACACGAAATCGGTCGTGCCGGTGTAGCCGTATATCAGCGATATGCCGTACAGCAGCAACCCCGACGACAGCGCGCCGAGCGTGAAATATTTCAAGCCCGCCTCGCTCGACCGGATGTCGTCGCGCTTGAACGCCGCCAGCACGTAAAGCGCAAGACTTTGCAATTCGATGCCGACATACAAAGAAATGAAATCCGACGCCGACACCATCAACATCATGCCCAGCGTCGCAAACATAATCAAAACGGGGTATTCGGGTTTTTCATCGCCGGTTTTTTCGAAATAGCTCCATGACAGCAAAACGGACAGCGACGCCGCCGTTAAAATCAGGGCTTTGCCGAAACGGCCAAAGGAATCGTCGACGAATTGCGTGCCGAAAGCGAACACCGGCAAGGCGCCGTCCAGCAAATGCTTCAACCGTTCGGGGCAGAACAACACCCCGCCCGCCAAGGCAAAAGCGCCGATGGCCAGAACGCCGATATGCCGCGTCACCCGCGGGCCGCACGCCGCAGCCGCGATCAGGCAGACAAAAGCCACGACGGCTAACGTGATTTCCGGCATCACGATTGTCAGCGACTGGATATCAATCATTGGTATCACCCTGAATGTGGGCCTGATAGTCGGATATGACCTTATCAAGCGTCGGCGCATAGATATGGCGGAAATCGGCCGGATGAATACCCAGCCACAAAACCAGAACCAGCAATGGCGCGAACATCGCCATTTCGCGCACATTGACATCTTTCATCGCGGCGACATCGGGCTTGTCCGACGGGCCAAAGAACAGGCCGCGATACAGCACCAGCATATAGGCTGCGCCCAAAACCATACCCGTGGCCGCGATAACCCCGTACCAGCTGTTGGCCAGATAGGCTCCCTGCGTCGTCAAAAATTCGCCGATGAACCCCGACGTTCCCGGCAATCCGACCGAGGCCAGCGTGAAAACCATGAACAACGCGGCGTAACGCGGCATGTTGTTGGCCATGCCGCCATAGCGCGCGGTTTTGGTGATGCCAAGTCGTTCGAAGGGAACGCTGACGCCCAGAAACAACGCGGCGGCAACGAGGCTATGCGACAACGCCACGAACATCGCGCCGTCGAAACCTTGGTCGGTGAAGCTGAAAATGCCGAGGGTGATATAGCCCATATGCGCCACCGACGAATAGGCGATAACACGCTTCATTTCAGTCTGCGCCAGCGCGGCCAGCGACGCATAGACAATGCCGATAAGGCTCAACCAGATCACCAGCGGCGCAAAATCCGTGCTGGCATGGGGCAACATCTGCACGCCGATGCGGATAAAACCATAGCTGCCCATTTTCAGCATAACGCCCGACATCACGACAAAAGCCGCAGGCGTTTCCTCATAAACATATGGCAACCAGGTATGAAACGGCCAGATCGGCGTTTTAATGGCAAAAGAAACAAAGAAAGCAAGGAACAGCCACAAGGCCATATGCGGCGGCAGGTTGGGATTGCCGATTAACGCCGTCATGTCGGTCGTTCCGGCATTCAGCGCCGTAACGAAAATCGCGACCAGCATCAGAAGCGAGCCCAGCAATGTGTAAAGCACCGATTTATACGCGGCATAGCCCGTTTTCGTTTGCCCCCACGCGCCGACGATAATGAACATCGGGATCAGGACGCCTTCGAAAAACACATAAAACAGGATGAGGTCGAGCGAGGTAAAAACGCCCAGCAACATGGTTTCCAAAACCAGCAAGGCAATGACGAATTCCTTGGCCCGCGTTCTGACTCCGCCGATGATGGACAACAATCCGACCGGCGTCAGTAAAGCCGTCAGCATCACAAACCACACCGAAATGCCGTCAATGCCTTTGATATAGGCGATGTTGAACGCCGGAATCCAGACGGCGCGCTCGACAAACTGAAACGCTGTATTCGCCGGATCGAATAAATGCAGCATATAGGCCGACAGCCCCAGCGTGGCCAGCGATGCCACAAAGCCGATACCCAGGGAAATTTTAACGCCGGTTTTGCAATCGCCGCCGCGCGCCAGAAGCGCAACCAGAACCGCGCCCGCCAATGGCAGGAAAGTGATAACGGAAAGCAGGGGAAAGGAATCCATTGATTGTTATCCCTTGAACCAGAACCAGGAAACGAAACCCGCCACGCCCAAAATCATGGCGAACGCATAGTGATACAGATAGCCGGTTTCAGCCATGCCGACGCGCCGCGCGACCCGCCGCGACAAAGACGCAAACCCGTCGGGGCCAAGCCCGTCGATGATGATCTCGTCGCCCGTTTTCCATAAAAAACGTCCCACAGCCTGCGCCGGACGCGCGAACAGGAAGCCATAGACTTCGTCGAAGTAATATTTGCGGTAAATCAACCGGTAAAGGCCGCCCAACCCACGCGCCAATTTACCCGGCCATTCCGGCCTGACCATATAGAAGATATAGGCGAAGAAAATACCGGGCAACGCCATGCCCAAAGGCAACCATTTTTCATATTCCGGCACATCCACCACGCCAGCAATGGAATCATGGCCGGGCAGAATAAACAGCGCGCCTTTCCAGAACGCTTCCCTGTCCGCGCCGCCGAACCAGCCATAGCCATACCAACCGGCAAACGTCGCGCCCAGCGCCAGCGGAACCAGCGGCAGCAACATCACCAACGGCGATTCATGGACATGCGCCATAACATCCGCGTCGGCGCGCGGCGTGCCGTGAAACGCCATAATCAGCAAACGCCACGAATAAAACGCGGTCATGAACACGGCGGCCGTGCCGAGGATATAGGCGAATTTGCCGACGCCCGTGCCGCTGGCCAGCGCGGATTCCAAAATCAAATCCTTGGAATAAAAACCGGCGAAGCCGAACACATTCTCCAGCCCGACTCCCGCCAGAGCCAGAAACCCGATCCACATCAATGCATAGGTGAAGGGGATCCGCCGCCACAACCCGCCCATGTTACGCAGATCCTGTTCGCCCGACAGAGCGTGGATGACGGAACCCGCCGCCAGAAACAGCAAGGCTTTGAAAAAAGCGTGCGTCATCAGATGAAACACCGCGGCGGAATAAGCCGAAACGCCGGCAGCGATGAACATGTAGCCAAGCTGGCTCATCGTCGAATAGGCGATCACGCGTTTAATGTCGAACTGCGTCAAGCCGATCGAAGCCGCGATGAAACAGGTCAACGCCCCGACCACGGTAACGACGGCCAGCGCCGCCGGCGCATATTCGAACAACGGCGACAAACGCGCCAGCATGAACACGCCCGCCGTGACCATGGTGGCGGCGTGGATCAGCGCAGAAACAGGGGTCGGCCCTTCCATCGCGTCGGCCAGCCATGTATGCAGCCCCAATTGCGCCGATTTGCCCATCGCGCCGAAAAACAGCAACAGGCAAATGGTCGTCAATGTCGGAACCGTACAGCCCAGAAAGGTAAAATGATCCGACGCCAATCCCGGCGCCTTGGCAAAAATATCGGCATAGGTAATCGACCCGAAAACCTGATAACAGGCGAAAATACCAAGCGCGAAACCGAAATCGCCGACACGATTGACGATAAAGGCCTTGATCGCGGCGTTATTGGCGCTGTCTTTTTCGTACCAGAAATTGATCAACAGATAGGACGCCAGCCCGACGCCTTCCCATCCAAAGAACAATTGCAACAAATTGTCCGACACCACCAGCATCGACATGAAGAAAGTAAACAAGCTCAGATAGGCCATAAAGCGCGACATGCCGCTGTCGGGTCTGTCGTCATCTTTCATATAGCCGATCGAATAAATATGAATCATCGACGACACGCCATTGATGATGGTCAGCATCAAGGCCGCCAGCGTATCTATTTTTATGCTCCAGTTCGCCGACAATTCGCCCGATTGCAGCCAGTCCATCAACACATGGTCGCTGACCTGCCCGCGCGAAAACAACATCATCGACGCCGCGGCGGCCAGCAATACGCCCGCGCAGGTGACCAGTTGCGACGCACGTTCGCCAATGACGCGCCCGAACAACCCCGCGACGGCAGCCCCCAACAATGTCGGGAAAACAGCAAGAATGTCATACGGCAAATGCATCGCTAGCCCTTCATGATATTGGCATGATCGACGGCGATATCGCCGCGATTACGGAAATGCACGACAAGGATGGCAAGACCGATGGCGGCTTCGGCGGCGGCCACGGTCAGGACGATCATCGTGAAAACCTGCCCGATCAGATTATGTTGATAAACGGAAAAAGCGACGAAGTTGATATTGACAGCCAGCAGGATCAACTCGATCGCCATCAGAATAACGATTACGTTACGGCGGTTCACGAAAATGCCGATAACGCCGATCGTGAACAGCAACGCGGCCACGACCAGAAAATGCGGCAAGCCTATCGTCATCAATCCGGTATTCATAGGCGTCCTCCCATATTCTGGGGAATTTTCATTCCGTCTTGATGCATTTGTTCGATAACCGCGCGGTTGGCGTCCTGTATCGCCGACAGCATGATGCTGCGATTCAATGCGGCATTTCGGCTTATCAATTGCGGCGTCGCCTTGATGAATTTCTGGCCGACGGGCGATTGATAGAAACCGCGCAGTTGCGTCAGCTCGTCATAGGTAAAGATCTGGGCATAGACAGTGGCGTCGTTCTTTTCCATATCGCCGAGATGGGACGATACGGATTTTTCCACCGCGCCGGCGACAATGGCGTTGATTTTGTCGCTCTGCCCCGGATTTTCCTTGTTCAAAATCATCGACATGGTCTTCGACACGACGTCCAGAACACCGTGCAATTGCGCTTTAAGATCGAACGACCGCACGATCTGCAACGCTATGGCATAGTTCTTGGGATCAACCGCCGCCGAACCCTGCGCCGCCACAGCATCGGCATGAACGGGCGCGGCAAAAAACAAAACGAACAATGCAAGAAAAGCCATCAATTTCATAGGTCAACTCCCTGCCCCGGCGTGATTTTACGGACTTCGATAATTTCCGCCAAGGGACGGTCGAGCTGGCGATCGACTTTCTGATGCCGCGCGTCCTTGCGTTCGCGCAACGTCAACACAATGGCCCCCGTCATCGCGACCAGCAAAACCAGCCCCGACACCTGAAACGGATAGAAATAATCGGTATACAAAATGCGGCCGATGGCGCGGGTGTTTTCCACGATATTCTGCCCGCTGGCGGTCGACACGGCCATCGGGTCGGTCATCCACATCGTCGACATCAACACCAGTTGCGCCGCCAGCACCAGGGCGACCGCGCCGCCAACGGGCAGATAACGGCGAAACCGTTGGCCGGACGCGCGGAAATTAACATCCAGCATCATGACGACGAACAGGAACAAAACCGCAATCGCGCCGACATAAACGATGACAAGGATGAAGGCGACGAATTCCGCCCCCATCAACAAAAACAAACCCGCGGCGTTAAAGAAGCACAGGATCAGGAACAACACCGCATGCACGGGATTGCGCGCCGCAATCACCATGCTGGCCGAGGCCAGCAGCACGGCGGACAAAATATAAAAGACGGCGGATTCGAGCATCATATCGTCACCTGTATTTCGCGTCGGCGGCCAGATTGGCGGCGATTTCCGCTTCCCACCTGTCGCCATTGGTCAACAGCCGTTCCTTGGTGAACAGCAATTCTTCGTGCGTTTCGGTGGCGAATTCGAAATTCGGCCCTTCGACAATGGCGTCGACGGGGCATGCTTCCTGACACAGGCCGCAATAAATGCATTTGGTCATGTCGATATCGTAACGCGTAGTGCGGCGGCTGCCGTCGGCGCGCGGTTCGGCTTCGATCGTGATGGCCTGCGCCGGGCAAATCGCTTCGCACAATTTACAGGCGATGCAGCGTTCTTCGCCGTTAGGATAGCGGCGCAGCGCATGTTCACCGCGAAAACGCGGCGAGATGGGGCCTTTTTCATAAGGATAGTTCAGCGTCACCTTGCGCTTGAACATATAGAAAAAGGTCAAAGCCATCCCGCGCAGGATTTCAAAAAGGAACAGGCGTTTGACGGGGCGGATAAAAGACATGACACCAACCCTAATGCGGCAGCTTGTGGAAATAAACCAGATATCCCGCCGTCACAACGACCCACAGCAGGGACAAAGGCAAAAAGAAACGCCAGCCCACGCGCATCAGCTGGTCATACCGGTAACGCGGCAAGGTCGCGCGCACCCACAAAAACACGAACAGGCAAAACGCGATTTTGGCGAAGAACCAGACAATGCCGGGGATGAAGGACAAAGCGGCCACAGGCGACAGCCACCCGCCAAGGAACAACACCGATGTCATCGCAGACAGCAAGATCATATTGGCATATTCGCCAAGAAAGAACAAAGCAAAGGTCATCGACGAATATTCGGTATTGAACCCGCCGACCAGTTCGGATTCGCCTTCGGGCAAATCGAACGGATGGCGGTTGGTTTCCGCCAGCGCCGAGATAAAAAATACGATGAACATCGGGAACAGCATGCCGCAGGCGAACCAGCCGTTACGCTGCGCCTCGACGATCGCCGACAGATTCAACGACCCCGTGCGCAGCAAAACCGTGACGATGACAAGGCCGATTGAAACTTCGTACGACACCATCTGCGCCGCCGACCGCAACCCGCCCAAAAACGCGTATTTCGAATTCGACGCCCAACCGGCGACGATGATGCCGTAAACCGACAGCGACGAAATCGCGAACAGATATAAAACGCCGACATTAATGTCGGCCAGAACCATGCCCGCCTGAAACGGAATAACGGCCCATGCCGACAACGCCAGCAGGAACGTAAACATCGGCGCCATGACGAACAGCGCCTTGCTGGCTCCGGCGGGAATGATGGTTTCCTTGCCCAGCAATTTAATGCCGTCGGCCATCGGCTGCAGCAACCCGAACGGCCCCGTCACATTCGGCCCGCGGCGCAATTGCATCGCCGCCATGACTTTGCGTTCGGCATAGGTCAGATACGCAACCGCTATTAAAAGCGGCACGATAATCGCCACGATTTTGACGACCATCCAGACAAAAGGAATGATATAGGTGTCGAGCATATCGGCCATGGTCATTCCGCCGCCTCCGCCACAGGAGTTATCAGCGGCAAAATTTCATCGGTGCATTTCGCCATCGTCACCGACGCGCGGCTGATGGGATCGGTCATATAGAAATTGGCGATAACCGGCACAAAGGGCGCAGCCGAAACATCGCCTTCCTTGCCGAATTTTTTCCATTCCGCCTTCCTGCAATGGCCGATATCGCCCAAGACAGGCGCAAATTCAATCATCGACCGGCGCAGTTCGGCCAGCGTATTGAATGGCAGGGTTTCGCCGATAGCATCGGAAAAAGCGCGGATAATCTTCCAGTCTTCGCGGGCTTCGCCGGGCGGGAACACCGCCTGCAACGCCATTTGCGGGCGGCCTTCGGTATTGACATAAATGCCGGATTTTTCGGTATAGGCCGCGCCGGGCAGAATGACATCGGCGCGATGCGCCCCGGCATCGCCGTGATGCCCTTGATAGACGACAAACGCATTGCCGATATGCTGCATGTCGATATCGTCGGCGCCCAGCAGCCAGATGATTTCCATCTTGCCGCTAAGGATGCCGCGCGCGCCCGACCCGCCGGTTTGCGGCAGGAAATCAATATCGATGCCGCCGACGCGCGACGCCGCCATTTGCAATATGTTAAACCCGTTCCAATCGTCGCGCACGATGTTGAATTGTTCCGCCAGTTCCCGCACCGCCCGATGCAACGCCGCGCCGTCGGGCCGCGCCAGCGCGCCCGCGCCCAGAATGAACATCGGCTTCTTGGCGTTTTTCAGGGTCGCGGCAAACGGATGCCTGCCCGACGCCAGATCGGCCAAAGCCTGCGGCGTGTCGCCAATATGTTTGTACGGATAGCCCAGATCGACCGGCGCGCCGGCCATGCCGACCCGGCAACCGCCACGCAGCCAGCGTTTGCGAATACGGGCATTGACCAGCGTGCCTTCGTGGCGCGGGTTGGTTCCGATCAGTAAAACAGCATCCGTGTCTTCGATGCCGGCGATGCCGCTGTTCATGATATAACCGGCGCGCGACGAGATGTCATAGTCCGCGCCGTCGCTGCGGCAATCCATATTGGGCGAACCCAAAGCCAGCATCAGCGATTTCAGCGCGAACATGGATTCGCAATCGACCATCGGCCCGGCCAGCGCGCCGACGCGATCGGGGGCGGTGTTACGCAGCCGTTCGGCGATAACGGCAAAGGCTTCGGCCCATGTCGCGGGTTGCAATTTACCGTCGCGGCGCACATAGGGTTTATCAAGCCGTTGGCGTTTCAGCCCGTCGATGGCGAAACGGGTTTTATCGTTGATCCATTCCTCGTTGACGTCTTCGTTCAGGCGCGGCAAAACGCGCATGACTTCATTGCCGCGCACATCGATGCGGATATTCGATCCGATGGCGTCGAATACATCGACGCTGTCGGTTTTTTGAAATTCCCATGCGCGCGCGGTAAAGGCGGCCGGTTTGTTGGTCAACGCGCCGACGGGGCAGATATCGATCAGATTGCCCGACATTTCGGACGTCAACGCGCGGTCGATGAAAGTGCCGATTTCCAGATGCTCGCCGCGATTGATGCCGCCCAGTTCCGGCGTGCCGCAAATTTCATCGACAAAACGGACGCAACGCGTGCAATGGATGCAACGGGTCATGACCGTCTTGACCAAAGGCCCCAGTTCTTTATCCGTCACGGCGCGTTTGGCTTCGTTGTAACGGCTGTGATCCATGCCGTAGGAAACGGCCTGATCCTGCAGATCGCATTCGCCGCCCTGATCGCAGATGGGGCAATCGAGCGGATGGTTGATCAACAGCATTTCCATCACGTTTTCGCGCGCCTTTTTCACCATCGGGCTGTCGGTGTGGACAACCATGCCGTCGCCGCACGGCATCGCGCAGCTGGCCACCGGTTTCGGCGTTTTTTCGATTTCGACCATGCACATGCGGCAACTGGCCGGCACGGATAATTTGTCGTGATAGCAGAAACGCGGCACTTCGATGCCCAATTGCTCGCAGGCCTGCAACACCGATGTGCCCGGCGCGACTTCAAGTTCGGTTCCGTTGATGGTCAGTTTAGGCATGTCACACGGCCATTGGTTCTGGAATGTAGTTATTGCTGATACCCGCCAGCCGCGCGCAGCCTTTCATAAACGGGATAAAATTCGTAGCGGCTATAACAGGCGCATGGTCGCGAGGGCGGACAGCAAAGGGATAGCTTTCCCAAGGGGCGACCGGCCGAACGGGTGCGCTGTCCGGCACGCCGTTTTGTACGGCCATACGCGAAGCCGCCGCGTTAAAACCGGCGATCCACTGGGCTTGTTCAGGCGTTGCGCCATCCAGCCGAAGCCTGAATAGAGGGCCGGACAATCTGGTCGTTGCGGGGATGGGGACGGACATCATGCAGCCAGCTTCAACGGTTGATGACAGGAGCGCGCGGCCATATAGGCACGCAGATCAAGGCCGCTTTCGACAAATTTTTCCAGAAACGGCAGCAACGCCGCGCTGCCCTGCGGAAAGATGGTCAGGGCGCGACCTTGCTCGGCCTTGTCATGAACAAAATGGCCGTGCTCGGTGCAAGTTATATAGCAAGATGATCCCGCGCTATTTTCACCGATACGCGCATTGATGGTTTCGACGGCGGCAAGCATGTCCGCATCACGCGGCAATTGAATGCCGGATTTAAAAACATTGATGCCACAGGCCGATTTGACGCGCAGCGCCAAGGTTTCTGTTCCGGACTTGTTGTTACGCCTGAAAAGTCCTAGCGCCGCTTTAAACGATATATTCATGACTACGCCGCCTTTGCTATTTTGCGATATTGCTCGATGCGCTCGATCATCTGCGGCTTGAAATGCCGGATCAGGCCCTGCACCGGCCACACCGCGCCGTCGCCGAAAGCGCAGATGGTATGGCCTTCGATTTCCTTGGTGACGTCAAGCAACTGGTCGATTTCCGCAACCGTGGCGTCGCCGCGCACCATGCGTTGCATCATGCGCCACAACCACGCCGTGCCTTCGCGGCAGGGCGTGCATTGGCCGCAGCTTTCATGCATATAGAATTTGGCCAGCCGCGCGATGGCATAGATAACGTCCGTCGATTTGTCCATGACGATGACCGCCGCGGTGCCGAGGCCGGAACGCACTTCGCGCAGCGCGTCGAAATCCATCAACACGGTGTCGCAAATTTCGCGCGGCAAAATCGGCGTCGACGACCCGCCGGGAATGATGGCCAGCAGGTTATCCCACCCGCCGCGCACACCGCCCGCATGTTTTTCCACCAGTTCCTTGAGCGGAATGCTCATCGCCTCTTCGACATTGCACGGCTGTTCAACATGACCGGAGATAGAAAACAGCTTGGTGCCGTTATTTTTGGGCCGGCCGAAACCGCTGAACCATGTCGCGCCGCGACGCAAAATTTCCGGCACGGAGGCAATCGTTTCGACATTGTTGATCGTGGTCGGGCATGAATAAAGCCCCGCCCCCGCCGGAAAGGGCGGTTTGTTGCGCGGCTGGCCCTTTTTGCCTTCCAGGCTTTCCATCAACGCGGTTTCTTCGCCACAGACATAGGCGCCCGCACCGCGATGCAAATAAACGTCGCAGTCCCAACCCGACCCGCAGGCATTTTTGCCGAGCAAGCCATATGAATAGGCTTCGTCGATTGCCTGCTGCAAATGCGAGGCTTCGTTATAATATTCGCCGCGCACATAGATATAGGCCGTATGCGCGTTGATGGCGAAGGCGGCGATCAGCACGCCTTCCAGCAACCGATGCGGATCGTAACGCAAAATATCGCGGTCTTTGCATGTGCCGGGTTCGGATTCGTCGGCATTGACCAATAAATAATGCGGCTTGTCCGAAGGCTTGGGCATGAACGACCATTTCATGCCGGTGGGAAATCCTGCCCCGCCGCGTCCGCGCAGGCCGGAATTCTTGGTTTCCTCGACAACCCACGGCTGGCCCTTCTTGATGATGTCGCCGGTGCCGTCCCACACGCCGCGCCGCCGCGCCGCCGCGAGGTTCCAGCCGTCGAAGCCATACAGATTGGTGAAAATGCGGTCTTTATCTTCAAGCATCTGACTTCGCCTTTTCCTTCAAGCTCGTCGGCCCGTTCTGTGCGCACGACCCGCGGCGGCCCGTTTGCGACCCCGGCGGCGGTTTGCGCCCCGCGGCCAGATCGTCGAGAATTTTTTCCATCAGTTCGGGCGACAAATCCTCGTAATAATCGTCGTTAATCTGAACCATCGGCGCGTTGACGCAGGCGCCCATGCATTCGACCTCGACCACCGTGAATTTGCCGTCCGCCGTGCTTTCGCCCGGCCCGATGCCAAGCTTTTTCTTGCACGCGCCGACAATGCCGTCCGATCCGCGCAGCCAGCACGGCGTCGTGGTGCACACCTGCACGAAATGTTCGCCGACCGGCTTCAGGTTGAACATGGTGTAAAAACTGGCGACTTCATAAACGCGGATAGGCGGCATTTGCAGATAGTCGGCAACATAATCCAGCGCGGCCTGCGGCAGCCAGTTGCCGCTTTGCCGCTGCGCCATGTCGAGCAACGGCAACACCGCGCTGGCCTGACGGCCTTCAGGATATTTGGCGACGATTTTTTCCGCCCGCGCCAGATTTTCGGGGGTAAAGGTGAAAGATTCAGATGATTTCGAGATGTTCACGCCAGCACCATCGTCATGCTCGCGCAGGCGAGCATCCCATTTGGTTTTTTACAGGATAGTTTCGTACAAATCTCGCCAAGTCGGATTTTGTTGCTTGATCCGGTGAATCTTCCATTCGCGATTCCAATGCTTGATTTGATGTTCGCGTTCAATAGCCTCCATTGCCGTCGCATATTCTTCGCAATAGACCAGTTTTTTAAGGCCGTATTTTCTTGTGAACCCCTTAACAAGGCCGCGGCGATGTTCATCGGCGCGGCGCACAATATCGTTTGTGACGCCAACATAGATCGTACCGAACGGCTTGTCCGTAACGATATAGACCCAATAGCTCTTCTCCATCCATCTCCCTTTCTTTGCGAAAGAAAAACGAAACAAATGGGATGCTCGCCTGCGCGATCATGACGGGATTCCAGATTCATCACCGGTCAATCTCCCCAAACACGATATCAAGGCTGCCGATCGTCGCCACCGCGTCCGACAGCATATGGCCCCGGAACATGAAATCGCTGCCCTGCAAATGGGCATAGGCGGGCGCGCGGATTTTACAGCGATACGGTTTGTTGCTGCCGTCCGAAATCAGATAAACGCCGAATTCGCCCTTTGGCGCTTCGACCGCGGTATAGGTTTCGCCCGCGGGCACGTGATAGCCTTCGCTGTATAATTTGAAATGATGGATCATCGCTTCCATCGACATTTTCATATCTGCCCGTTTGGGCGGCGCGACCTTGTGGTCTGCCGTCATGACCGCGCCATCTTTTGAATCGCTGGCCGGCATTTCCTTCAGACATTGGTTGATGATGCGCAGCGATTGCCGCATTTCTTCGACCCGCACCAGATAACGCGCATAACAATCGCCGGTCTTGCCGACCGGCACGTCGAAATCCATACGGCCGTAAACGTCATAGGGTTGCGATTTCCGCAAATCCCACGCCACGCCCGACGCGCGCAACATCGGGCCTGAAAAGCCCCATGCAATCGCCTCATCCTTTGTTACCGTGCCGATATCGACGGTGCGCTGGCGGAAAATGCGGTTTTCGTTCAGCAAGGTTTCGACGTCGGACAGGAATTGCGGAAATTGCGCCGCCCATGTCGCGATATCGGATTCCAAACCCTCGGGCAGATCCTGATGCACGCCGCCGGGACGGAAATAATTGGCATGCATGCGCGCGCCCGACGCGCGTTCGTAAAATTCCATCAACACTTCGCGCTGTTCAAAGCCCCACAGCGACGGCGTCACCGCGCCAAGGTCGATGGCGAATGTGGTGATGTTGAGAATATGGTTCAAAATGCGCGAAATTTCGGCAAACAGAACGCGGATATATTGCCCGCGCAACGGCACATCGAGGCCCAGCAGTTTTTCGACCGCCAGCGCGAAGGCATGCTCCTGGCTCATCGGCGCGACATAGTCCAGCCGGTCGAAATAGGGCAAAGCCTGCATATAGGTTTTATATTCGATCAGCTTTTCCGTGCCGCGATGCAAAAGCCCGATATGCGGGTCGGCGCGTTCGACGATTTCGCCGTCCATTTCCAAAATCATGCGCAAAACGCCGTGCGCCGCCGGATGCTGCGGGCCCAGATTGACGGTAAAAGGCAGCACGCGCTTGCCGTCGGGGCCGACGGTTTCGCGTTCGGGAAATTCCATATCCTGCATCATGGTTTGTTTCCTTCGACGCCGGCCGGTTTTTCTTCCTGCGCCATGCGGGTATTGACATCGGTCATGCCTTCCCACGGGCTGAGGAAATCGAAATTGCGGAAATCCTGCGGCAATTTGACGGGTTCATAGACCACGCGTTTTTCGGCATTGTCATAGCGCATCTCGACATAGCCGGTCAGCGGGAAATCCTTGCGCAACGGATGGCCTTCAAACCCGTAATCGGTCAACAAACGGCGCAAATCGGGGTTACCGGAAAAAGCGATGCCATACATGTCCCACGCTTCGCGTTCGAACCAACCGGCGCACGGATGCACGCCGACCACGCTCGGCACCGGCGTGGCTTCGTCGGTCTGTATCTTGATGCGCAGCCGCGCATTGTGGCGCAGGCTTAACAGATGGTACACCACATCGAACCGTTCCGGCCGTTCGGGATAATCGACGCCGCAAATATCGACCAGCTGGATCATCGCCGTGCCGGCGTCATCGCGCAAAGCCTGCAACGCCTCGGCGATGCGCGGACGCGGAATCATCACGCAAACCTCGCCGCGTTCGGCGGTTATGTCTATGGCGGCATCGCCTAAGACACGCGCGACTTCGTCCTGAATTTGTTCGACAGAAAGCATGCTAAACCCGACTGATAACCCGATTGCCGCGCCGAATTTTACGATGCAACTGCATGATGCCGTAAATCAACGCTTCGGCCGAAGGCGGACATCCCGGCACATAGACATCGACCGGCACAATCCGGTCGCATCCCCGCACCACGGAATAGGAATAATGGTAATAACCGCCGCCATTGGCGCATGACCCCATCGAGATAACCCACCGCGGTTCGGCCATCTGGTCATAGACTTTACGCAAAGCAGGCGCCATTTTATTGGTCAGCGTTCCGGCGACGATCATCACGTCGGACTGGCGCGGTGACGCGCGCGGCATCATGCCGAACCGGTCGAGATCGTAGCGCGCCATATAGGCGTGAATCATCTCGACGCCGCAGCAGGCCAGACCGAAGGTCATCGGCCACATCGACCCCGTACGCGCCCAGTTCAGCAAATCGTCAAGCTTGGCCAGCACGAACCCCTTGTCGTGCACATCCTGCCCCAACTGCGCGGCCAGCGCATTGGCTTTGGCAAGTTCGACCTGGCTGGTTATTCCCATTCCAGCGCTCCCTTTTTCCATTCGTAAATGAACCCGACGGTCAAAACCGCCAGAAACAGCATCATCGACCAGAAACCGAACAAACCGATATCGCCCAGCGATATGGCCCACGGGAACAAAAAGGCGATTTCAAGGTCGAAAATGATAAACAAAATCGACACCAGATAGAACCGCACGTCGAATTTGGCGCGCGCATCGCTGAAGGCCGGAAAACCGCATTCATAGGCCGATATCTTCTCGGAATCGGGGTTTTGTTTGGCAAGGATAAAAGACAGCCCCACCGCCGCGCCCGCGATAAAGACCGCGATAGCTAAAAAAACCATAATAGGCAGGTAGTTAATGGCAATAGCGTCGAACATGGGAGAAATACCGAGTCGCCGGAAAGCTTGTTTGCAGGGCAACATCGACCTGTTGCGCCCGAAAATCAAGGGGGTAAATACCGTTACGGCACAAGTCCCTGCGCATACACCAACGCCGACAAATCGCCGTGATTGATCTGGTTCGCCACAATCTCGCGAACCCGCGGCTTGGCATGAAAGGCGACCGCCAAACCGCCTCCGTTATGACAGGCCTGCAGCATCGGCACGTCATTGGCGCCGTCACCGACCGCCAGCGTTTCGCCAATGCCGCAGCCATAAATATCGCAAGCCCGTTTTAACAGCGCCGCCTTGCTGTCTTTATCCAGAATCGGCATCCCGACATCGCCGGTCATGACACCCTTTTCGACGATCAGTTCGTTAGCAAAACAATCATCAAAACCAAGCCGTTGCGCGACGATCTTTGCAAAACAGGTAAAACCGCCCGACACCAGCCACGCCCGCCCGCCATCGCGTTTCATGCTTGCAACCAGCGTTTCGGCCCCCGGCATCACCGTCATGCGCGCGGCGACTTGATGCAACAGGCCTTCACTATGATTTTTCAATAAGTTAACACGTTCTTTTAAAGCGTCGGCAAAATCCAGCTCGCCATTCATCGCGCGGCGCGTGATGTCGGCGACTTTTGCGCCGACGCCGATTTCGGCGGCCAATTCATCAAGCATTTCCTGTTCGATGATGGTCGATTCCATATCGGCGATCAGGATTTTTTTGCGGCGGCCAGCGGCGGGCTGGATGATGACATCGAACGGCATGTCCTTTATTTCCGGACTCGCGCCGGAAAAAAAGACATCGGCGGCGCGGCCATCAATGCGCGTTGATCGATCGACGATGCCCCCTGCCCAACCGGTCACGTCGACAAAGGATGATAGCTGGGCATCGGATAAATCGACGCCTTGCGGCGCGACAAGCGTAGCGACGAACATCGCCACCTTCATCCCGCGGCGGCTTCCGGCTCGATCGCCTCTGCCACCCATGTTTCATATTCGCTGTCTTCGTCGGTAATGTCCGCGCCGTCGTCGTTTTCACGCGGCAGGTTCGACAATACGGGGCGCGCATCCAGCAATCCGGCGGCCTTCAGATCGTCCAGTCCCGGCAGATCCTTCAGCGATTCAATATTGAAATGGCCCAGAAATTCCGTCGTGGTGTGCCACGTCAACGGGCGGCCCGGCGTGTCGCGACGCTTGCCGGGGCGGATCCAGCCGAGTTCCAGCAGAATATCCAGCGTGCCCTTGCCGGTATCGACGCCGCGAATGCTTTCGATATCGGCGCGGGTGACGGGCTGGTGATAGGCAATGATGGCCAGCACTTCGGCGGCGGCGCGCGGCAATTTGCGGCGCGGTTCGCGGATAATTTTCATATGCGGCGCGATGTCCGCGGCGGTGCGGAAACTCCACACTCCGGCGGTTTCGACCAGATTGACGCCGCGCGGCGCGTATAGATCCTTCAATTGCTGCAACAGCGGCGCGACATCGACGCCTTCGCCCAGTTGCGCGGCCAGCATCGCCGTGCCGACAGGTTCGGCGCTGGCGAAAATCACCGCTTCCAGCAATCGCAATTCGGGGCTCAACGGATTCAGTTCATCGCTCATGACATACTCGCTTGCTGTTCGCCGTCTTCGGGCTGTTTTTCACGACGGCGCATGTAAATGGGCGCGAACGTGCCGTCCTGCCGTAACTCCAATTCGCCGTTTTTGACCAGTTCCAGCGTCGCGGCAAAGGTAGACGCCAAGGCCGAGCGCACCTGCAAAATCTGCTCCGTCGACGCCAGGTCGGGCAGATAGGCCTGCAATGTGCTCCAACTCGGCATCGCGCCCAAAACGTCGCGCAGGCGCAACACGCTTTCCTGCAAGCTGTATAACCGCGTCGGCGCGATGTTATAGGTCACGGGCTTGCGGCGGCGCGACGGCGCGGCGATCGCCGTCATCAAATCCTGAATGGTCAGATAATAAACCGGTTTTTCCTCGATCTCGACCGGTTCGGGAATGCCGCGCAGGAAAATATCGCTGCCCAATTGCGGACGATCCTGAATCTGCCGCGCCGCTTTCTGCATCGCTTCCAGACGCAACAATTGGAATTTCAAAGCTTCCGCCATCGCGACGGGGTCGGTTTCGTCTTTGGGCTGTTCCTGTTCCGGCAATAACAGACGCGATTTCAGAAACGCCAGCCACGCCGCCATCACCAGATAATCCGCCGCGACTTCCAAACGCAACCGCCGCGCTTCGGCAATATAGGCCAAATATTGTTCGGCCAGCGGCAAGATGGCGAGCTTGCCCAGATCGACCTTCTGTTCCTTGGCCAGAGACAAAAGCAGGTCGATAGGCCCGTCGAACCCGTCAAGGGCGACGACAAGGTCGGCACGTTCCGCGCCGCCGTTTTCGTCCATGATTTCAGCCGCTTGGGTCATTCATTTCCCGAATCAAAACAACAGGCGGCAAGCATAGCCCGCCCCGCCATCAAACGCACATATTTTATATGGTTAAAGCCCGTTATCAACCCACGGCATCAAACACCGCCAGCCCGCCCAGCAGCACATCCAGCCGCGCCGCATCCGCGGCGGCGTCATAATCCGCCGCGCCCCGGCCCAGCATCGCGCGCGCATGCCCCCACCGCGCCCAGCTGTCATCGCTCATCGGCTCCAGCGCCATGCAGATCGCCTGCATTTCCGATACGTCGCCGCTGCAATGTAAAGCCACGTCGTTTCCGGCGGCAATGGCGCGCCGCGCCAGATCGGCGGCATTGCCTTTTAACGCCTTCATCGTCAGATCGTCGGACAGCAACAACCCGTCGAACCCCAGCGTGCCGCGAATGACGTCGCGCGTGATAACCGGCGACAACGACACCGGATTGGCAGGGTCGAGCGCGGTAAATAGGGCGTGCGAATTCATGCCCAGCGGCGCGTCTTTCAGCAATTCGAACGGCATAAAATCCAAAGTTTCCAATTCCCCGCGCGGCGCGTCGATGGTCGGCAACAATTCGTGCGGATCAAGCGCCAACCGCCCGTGCCCCGGCAAATGCTTGATAACCGGCAACACACCGTTGGCCATGAATGTTTCGATCAAAGGCCGCGCCAAAGCCGCCACAATACCGGGCCGCGAACTGAACGCGCGGTCGCCGATGGCCGGCGTGCCCTCGGGGTTGTATAAATCGACAACGGGCGCGCAATTGATGATAACGCCCAAACCGGCTAATTCATGCGCCACCAGCCGCGCATAGGCCGATATCGCCTCCAAACCCCAATCGGGATCACGTTCGTACATCAAGCCGAATGTCCGCGCCGACGGGTATTTGGGCCATTCCGGCGGTTGCAAGCGCGACACGCGGCCGCCTTCCTGATCGATGGCAATAACGATATCCTCGCGCCCCGTCGCGGCGCGCAAATCATTGATCAGGGCGCGCACCTGCTCGCGCGTTTCGCAATTCCGCTTGAACAAAATGAACCCGAACGGATCGGCATCGCGCAGCAAGGCGCGTTCCTGCACCGTCAGGCGCGGCCCGGCACAACCGAACATCACAGGTTTTGGCCTATTTTCTGACAAGAATGCACCCGGCGTTTTTCTGCTTCAGGGCCGAACATAGATGATTCGCCGCCTCTTCGCTAAGGCCTTGGCTTTGAATGCGATAATAAACGCCGCGTTTGCCCAGATCGGCACGCGTCAGGTGCAACGACACGCCTTGCAACGCGGCGGCATATTGCTGCTGCAATTTTTTCATCAAATCCCGCGCGTGGCTTTCGCCGGGAACGGACGCCAATTGGACAACGACGCCGCCCGTTTTGACCGCGGGCATGGATGGCGTGGCCTTTGTTTCAACCGGAGGCTGGGGCTGGGACGGTGGCTGAGACTGAGACGGAGGCGGAGGCGGTGGCGACAACACTTGCTTGGGTGCAGATGGCGGCGCAACCGGCGCGGGGGCAACCACGGCGGCCTCGGGCGCCGCCGCAGGCGCGGTTACAGGCGCGGCTACAGGCGCAGGTGCCGGTGTCGGCACCGGTGCGACGGTCGTGGCTACAAGCGCGGGCGTCACGGGCGGCGGCGCAGCCGGTTTGGCCGCGTCCGCTGTCGGCGCAGGTTCTACAGTCGACGCGGGCGAGGCCACAGCCGGCGGCGGCGTTGCAAAAGATTCCGGATGCGCCGATGCGTCCGGCATTTCCGGCGGCGGCAATAAATGTTCGACAGGCAATGGCGGCGTGCTGGAATCTTTCAACTGATTATAAATCGCGACATCCTGATTGGGGATGTCGATCCCGCCGGGGTTGGCCGGTTTATTGCGGTATCCGCTTTCGGCCATGATTGTGGGAATTTCGCCGGGGGTGGAATGATGCCCCCATATGGCATAGGCCACGCCGGCAACCGCCAGCACAAGAACCGTGACCGTGAAAAAACGCCGCCGCGCATAGACGCGTTCGCGCGCCGCATCCGTCCCGCCGCGCCGCGTTGCGCCCGAACGCCCGAAATCGGAACGTACCGGACGGTCGGCGACGAATAATTGGCGTTCATAGGGTTCGCGCTCAGGCGGCTGCGGTGGCGTCACTGCGCAATTCCTCCATTGGCTGACATCCTAGCACGCCAAGCCCGCTGCGCAACACGGTACGCACGGCGGCGATCAAGGCCAGCCGCGCATGGGTCAAGGGCTTGTCGGCGGGAATGATAAAGCGCAAAGCGGCATTGTCATTGCCTTTGTTCCACAAACCATGGAACGAGGCCGCGGTTTCCATCAGATAGAAAGCGACGCGATGCGGTTCCTGCGCGGCGGCGGCGGATTCGACGATGCGCGACCAGTTGGCCAGATTTTTGATAACCAGCAATTCGTCTTCGGACGCGATTTTCGACAAATCCGCCTTGGCCAGCCCCGCCTCGCTTAATTCGTCGGGCGTGAACAATTCCGCCGCATGCCGCAAAATCGAACAGCACCGCGCATGGGCATATTGAACGTAAAAGACGGGATTGTCGCGGGTCTGCTCCAATGCCTTGGCCAGATCGAAATCCAGCTGCGCATCGCTTTTGCGCGTCAGCATGATGAAGCGCACAACGTCGGCGCCGACTTCATCGACGACATCGCGCAGCGTGACGAAAGTTCCCGCGCGTTTGCTCATTTTGAAAGGCTGGCCGTCTTTCAACAAATTGACCATCTGGCATAAACGCACTTCCAGCCGTCCCTGCCCGCCGGTTACCGCCGCAACGGCGGCCTGCAACCGTTTGACGTAACCGCCGTGATCCGCGCCCCATATATCGACCATCAAGGGAAACCCGCGCGTAAATTTATCGAAATGATAGGCGATGTCGGAGGCGAAATATGTCCAGCTTCCGTCCGATTTCTTCAACGGCCGGTCGGTATCGTCGCCGAATTCGGTGGCGCGAAACAAAGTCTGCGGCCGCGCTTCCCAATCATCCGGCAATTTGCCCTTGGGCGGTTCCAGCACGCCTTCGTAAATCAGCCCCTTGCCTTGCAGCAAAGCCAGCGCGGCATCGACCTTGCCGCTATCGACCAAAGATTTTTCCGACATAAATACGTCGTGATGGACATTCAACGCGACAAGGTCGGCGCGGATCAACGCCATCATCGCATCGACCGCGATAGCGCGAAAACGCGGCAACCATTCCGCTTCCGCCGCCGCCGACCATTTTGCGCCGTCTTGTCCGGCTATCATTTTACCCACGGGCACAAGGTAATCGCCGGGATAAAGCCCTTGCGGAATTTCGCCGATATTTTCGCCCAAAGCTTCGCGGTACCGCAAAAACACCGACCGCGCCAGCACATCGACCTGCGCGCCCGCATCATTGATGTAATATTCGCGGCACACATCGTAACCCGCCTTTTTCAGCAGCGACGCCAACACGTCGCCCACGACGGCCCCGCGGCAATGGCCGACATGCATCGGCCCGGTCGGGTTCGCCGACACATATTCCACATTGACGCGCACGCCGCGGCCGGCATCGCTGTCGCCATAATGCGTTCCGGCGCGGATAATTTCCCGCGCTTCGTCCAGCCAGATTTCCGGCCGCAAACGCAGATTGATAAAACCCGGCCCCGCGATTTCCACACCGGTGACGTCGGCATGCGCCGCCAGCAACGGTTTCAAAATGTCGGCAATCGCGCGCGGCGGTTTGCCCGCGGGTTTGGCCAAAACCATCGCGACATTGGTAGCCAGATCGCCATGCGCGGCCTCGCGCGGCGGCTCGACGACAAAAACCGGCATGTCGGTCGATAATGTCAACGCGCCGGACGTGATCGCTTCGTCAACTGCGGCGCCGACGGCTTGATGTATTTTTCTGTAAATCGTCATGTTTGTCCTTTGTCATGCCAACAGGCATATGTCTTTCAGCAAGGGAAATCTATCATAAGGCTGGTCGAAAATCTTGGAACCGAAATGGCCTTCGCCGCTTTGGACAATCAACGTGCCGCCCAGTTTTTCGCGCAAGGCCTCGCCCTGATGATGGTTGCATCCCCACGGGTCGTTGTCAGAATTAAAAAAGAAAAATTCGCGCCCATTGCGCCGGATTTTTTCCCAATCAGGATTTTTCATCAACATCACATTATCATCTTCCATTTCTTTCAACCGGATAAAACCGGCGACCAATACCGCGCGCCGGACGGGCGCGTCGATGCGGTTGAGCAGCGACAAGGCCAACGGGCATCCGGCGGAATGCCCGACAATCAGCGTCTCGGCATCCAGCGATAAATTGTTCAAAACGAACCGCGTCCATATTTCAAGATTCGGCTCGTCCGGATTCGGCAATTGCGGCGCGGCGACAGCAAAGCCCTGCGCTTCCAGCTGCGTGCGCAGCCACGCGAACCAGAAATTATCCGGATTGCCTTGCAGCCCGTGCAACAAAAGCGCGTTTTTCATTCTATCCCCTTTCCTCCGGCAAAATAGCAGGGGAAAGGATAAAACGCCACCCAGACCGCGATCCTGTCAGATGGAAGCGCTGGTCGTACAAAAAATAAGAGCATTTTCGGCAACACATCCCGGCCCGGTTCTACACGGAAATGCTCTATGTTTCAAATTTTGCAGCGATCAAACCAGCCAGAACATCGCCATTTCCCGCGATTTCGACGATTTTCAACCGCCCCGTCTGCCCCGCTTTTATCGTGATGGTCTTTTTATCGACACCCCATTCGCGCGCCAGCCGTTCGATAATCGCCGCGTTGGCCTTGCCATCCTGCGCCTGCGCCGCCACGGCTATTTCTATAGCCCTTTTGCCGTCGCCGATATCGACGATTTTGATGCCGCGCGCGCGGGACAAACCCGGTTTGGCCCGCACCGTCATGCGTATGCCACCCGCAAATAGTGTCACGATACCGGTTAAATCGACGCTCATTCCGGCTGCATGCACAATACGGCAAGATTGTCTTGCTGATCGTCGGTCAGGGGCTTGCCGTTGAACGTCACGCGGTCGCCGTCAACGTCGATGACGCCCAATGTCGCCTCCGTCCCCTGCCCCAATTGGTTGTAGGGATAGGCGGCGGTGTCGAAATTCAACGCCTTGGCCATATTAATGGTCAGCGGAATTTTGATATGTTCGGGCAATTTCATCTGCGGCTGGTTCGGCAAATCGGCGGGCGCGACAGGGTTGCCGTCGGCATCGACGCCGGGTTGATAGGTCACATCCGCATCGGGCGTATGTTTGACCAAAGCCTGACACAAAGCGGGATCCGGCTTGTAAGGTTCCGCGGCATGCGACGCCGTTATTTCCATCATGACGAACAGCAACGCCATTCCGGCCGGAATCCATATCCTGTGTCGCAATGTCCCGCCCGCCGTCATCCTGCCAGACTTTTCTGCGCCGCTTCCAGCCGCGCCAGCGTCGCCTCCGCCTCGGCCTTGCGTTCGCGTTGTTCTTCGACGATTTCCGGCGGCGCGCGGTCGACGAATTCCTTGTTGCCGAGCTTGGCTTCGATCTTCTTAATCTCGGCAGCCAGTTTTTCGCCTTCTTTTTTCAACCGCGCGCGTTCCTGATCGAGGTCGATAATCTCGGCCAGCGGCAAAATCAGCACCGCCTCGCCCAGCACCGATTGCGCCGCGCCTTTGGCAATGGTCTCGACATGGGTGACGCCCGACAACCGCGCCAGTCGCGCGATAATCGCCGCATGACGTTCCAGCCGCGCGCGCGTTTCCGCACCCGCGCCCTTGACCTGCAATGGCACTTGCGCGCCCGCGGGCACGTTTAATTCAGCCCGCACGGCGCGGATGTCCGAAATCAACCGCACCAGCCAGTTCATTTCTTCGCGCGCCGCATGGTCGGCCGGCGCGTCAATCACAGGCCACGCCGCCGTAATCAACATCGCCTCGCTGCCCGTAAATTGCTGCCACAATTCTTCGGTGATAAAGGGCATAAAGGGGTGCAGGAAATGCAATATCTGCCCCAACACCCACGCCGTGGTGGCGCGCGTTTCGGCCTTGGCCGCTTCATCCGTCCCCGACAAAACCGGCTTTGTGAATTCCAGATACCAATCGCAGAAATTGTTCCACACGAATTCATAGGCCGTGGACGTCGCCAGATCGAAACGGAATTCGTCCAGATGCGCGGCGATTTTATCGACCGCCTGTTTTGTTTCCCCGACAATCCATTGATTGACCGTCTGCGTCACGGCGGCGGGATTAAAATCCGCGCGCCACGCGCATTCGTTCATCTGGCAGAACCGCGCCGCATTCCACAATTTCGTGGCGAAATTACGATTGCCTTCGATGCGCCCTGTCGCCAGTTTGATGTCGCGGCCCGGCGTCGACATGTTGGCAAGGGTAAAGCGCAGCGCGTCGCACCCATATTTGTCGATAACGTCGATGGGGTCGATGACATTACCCTTGGTCTTCGACATTTTCTGGCCTTTTTCATCGCGCACCAATGCGCTGATGAAAATTTTTTTAAACGGCACGTCGCCGACGAAATGGATGCCCATCATCATCATCCGCGCGACCCAGAAAAAGATGATGTCGAACCCCGTCATCAACACATCGGTCGGATAATAGCGCGACAGTTCGGGCGTTTTATCCGGCCAGCCCAGCGTCGAAAACGGCCACAAGGCCGACGAAAACCATGTGTCGAACACATCCTCGTCGCGCTTTATTTCGCTCGGCTTGCCGTAATGTTTATCGGCCTGCGCCTGCGCTTCCGCCGCGCTCTCGGCAACGAACACTTTGCCGTCAGGGCCGTACCACGCCGGAATTTGATGCCCCCACCATAATTGGCGCGAAATGCACCAGGGCTGGATATCGTTCATCCACGCATAGAAAGTGTTTTCCCACTGCCTGGGCACAAATTGCGTCTTGCCGTCGCGCACGGCGTCCACCGCCTTGTCGGCCATGCCGCGCACGTCGCAATACCATTGCTCCGACAGCCACGGCTCGATAACGACCGTCTTGCTTTTCTCGTCATGCGGCACGGCGTGGGTATGAGGTTCTATTTTCTCCAGCAGCCCCAATTCTTCCATTTCGGCCACGATCTGCTTGCGCGCCGCGAACCGTTCCAACCCGCGATATTTTTCCGGCACCTCGTCATTCAAATGGGCATGCTGGTCGAAAATATTGATCATCGGCAATTTATGACGCTTGCCGACCTCGAAATCGTTGAAATCATGCGCGGGCGTAATTTTCACCGCACCCGTACCCTTTTCCGGATCGGCATAGGTGTCGGCGATAATCGGGATCAACCGCCCGACCAAAGGCAGTACGGCATTT
Organism: Alphaproteobacteria bacterium; assembly: GCA_028866275.1. Taxonomy (GTDB): domain Bacteria; phylum Pseudomonadota; class Alphaproteobacteria; order UBA9219; family UBA9219; genus CAIXLI01. The sequence continues at coordinate 48,841 of JAGWIK010000002.1, read as the reverse complement.
TTACCGATCAGATGCTTCAATTTTTCATTTTCCGGATGCACGGCAACGGCGGTGTCGCCCAGCATCGTTTCGGGCCGCGTCGTCGCCACGGTGATGAATTCATCGCTGTTTTCGACGGGATATTTGAAATACCATAAATGCCCCTTGACCTCGACGGACTCGACCTCGAGATCGGACACCGCCGTCAACATCTTGGGGTCCCAATTGACCAGACGTTTGTCTTTGTAAATCAGGCCCTGATTATACAGCGTAACGAATTCATGAGCGACGGCACGGCTAAGCCCGTCATCGAGCGTAAAGCGTTCGCGCGACCAATCGCCCGACGCGCCCAGACGGCGCAGCTGGCGCGTGATCGTGCCGCCGGATTCTTCTTTCCATGCCCACACTTTTTTCAGGAAGGCGTCGCGACCCATCTCGCGGCGGTTAAGCCCTTGCGCCGCCAATTGCCGTTCGACCACCATCTGCGTGGAAATACCGGCATGATCGGTTCCCAATTGCCACAATACATCCTTGCCGCGCATGCGTTCGAACCGGATCAAGATGTCCTGTAACGTGTTAATCAGGGCATGGCCCATATGCAAACTGCCAGTGACGTTCGGCGGCGGCAGCATGATGCAATATGGCACCTTGGCCGAAGCCGGATCGCATTTGAACGCACCCGATTGTTCCCAACGGGCATAAAGCCGGGTTTCGGTCGCGGCGGAATCATAGGTTTTTTCAATAGGCATAGCGGTTTTCCCTTATTTCACCCGTATTTAAGCCGCAAAGCCACGGGCGCGCAAGCGTCATAACTTCGTTATTACTGCCCGCCCTGCCTTCGTCTTTGCAGCCACGACACCGCCAGCCGGAACACAACAATCAGCAAAAACAGCCCCAGCGCGGATAACATGACATGGTGCACGCTGTTCTGCACCACCTCGTCCTTGTGATGCATATGGCTGATAACGTCGCCGAACAGATAGCCGAAACCGGCAAATGCCGCCGCCCAGATGAACGACGCCAGCGCGTTCAGGGCCATAAAGCGCCGCCACGGCAGATGCGACATGCCGATGGCGATGCCGCTGATATTGCGCACGCCATACATGAAACGATAGGTCAGGATAAAAATATCGGCATGCCGCTCCAGCCAGCCCAGCGCGCGTTCGACCGGCGCTTCCAGCCGCGGCAGATGATGCAGCAACCGCGCCCCGAACATGCGCCCCGCCGCAAAGAAAAGCTGGTCGCCGCAGAAAGTTCCCGCCCACGCCGCCAGAAACAGCAACCAGATATTCAACATGTGTTTCTGCGCGGCAAGACCGGCAAAAATCACGAAAGTTTCACCTTCCAGCACCGTCCATAAAAAGGTGATGAAATAAAACAAATCGCCGTGGCGATGGATGAGTGTGTAAATGTCGTGCATAGCCGGCCGACGCCGCTATCTATAGACGACCTTCGTGACCTCGTACCCCTTGCCGCCCTTGGGGGTCACCACCTCGACCGTGTCGCCGACGGTTTTATTGATCAACGCGCGCGCCAGCGGCGACGTCACCGACAACAAACCGGCCTTGATGTCGGCTTCGTCTTCGCCGACGATCTGATAGGTGGATTCTTCTTCGGTATCGTCGTCGATCAAGGTGACCGTCGCGCCGAATTTGATGTCCTTGCCCGACAATGCCGACACGTCGATGATTTCGGCGCGGCTGACCTTGTCCTCGATTTCCTGAATGCGGCCTTCGATAAAGCTCTGCTTTTCCCGCGCCGCCGTATATTCGGCGTTTTCCGACAAATCGCCATGCTCGCGCGCTTCGGCAATGGCCTTGACCACGGCGGGACGTTCGATGCTCTTCAGCTTCTTCAGCTCTTCTTCCAGCCGTTCATAGCCCAGCTTGGTCATCGGCACTTTGTCGGTCATAAGACGCCTCACATTCTAACGAAAAAGCAAAAGCCGCCCGCGGCATGAAACATGCCGACAAAGCAGACTCGATTTAGGATGCCCGAAGGTACGACTGAATCGACGCGACATCAAGACCGCCGCTTTGCAGCGCGGCAATGGCCTCGATCGCCGCCCGTGCCCCCGGCATGGTGGTATAATGCGCAATACCGCGCATCAACGCCGTGCGGCGCAGGCTGAAACTGTCGGCCAGCATCTGCGCGCCTTCCGCCGTGGTGTTGATCATCATCTGCACGTCGCCGTCAATCATGGCATCGACGACATGCGGATGGCCTTCATAAACCTTGTTGATGCGGCGCACCGGCACGCCCGCCTTCTGCAACACGGCCGCCGTGCCTTCCGTCGCCACCAGCGTGAAACCCAGATTAACCAGCTGCGCGCCGAGCAGGATGATCGCCGCCTTATCGCGGTCCTTGACCGAGATAAAACACGTGCCCTTCAATGGCAGGCGAATGCCCGCGCCGATTTGCGCCTTGGCAAAGGCCCGCGCGAAAGTCTTGTCGATGCCCATCACTTCGCCGGTCGATTTCATTTCCGGCCCCAGCACGACATCGACGCCCGGGAAACGCGCAAACGGGAACACCGGCGTCTTCACCGCCAGATGCGGCTGGGTGTGATGCGATAAATTCATGTCCTTTAATTTTTCGCCCGCCATCAAACGCGCCGCGATTTTGGCGATGGGCAGGCCGATGGCCTTGGCGACAAACGGCACGGTGCGGCTGGCGCGCGGATTGACTTCCAGAATATACACATCGCCATCCTTGACGGCGAATTGCACATTCATCAACCCGACGACGCCGATGGCGCGCGCCAGCATTTCCGACTGGCGTTTGATGTCCTCGATAACCGGCGCCGCCAACGAATGCGGAGGCAAGGCGCAGGAACTGTCGCCGGAATGAATGCCGGCTTCTTCGATATGTTCCATGATGCCCGCGACGAAAACGCCGCTGTCGTCGGCCACGACATCGACATCGACCTCAATCGCGTCCTGCAGGTAATAATCGATCAAGATCGGGTTGCCCGCGGAAATATGCACGGCTTTCTGCATATACCGGCGCAGGCTTTCGACGTCATGCGTAATCTCCATCGCGCGGCCGCCCAACACATAGGACGGGCGCACGACCACGGGATAACCGATTTTTTCCGCGACTTGCTCGGCTTCCTCGACCGTGCGCGCCAAACCGTTGGCAGGCTGACGCAGACCCAGTTTCTGCAACAAGGCCTGAAACCGTTCGCGATCCTCGGCCAGGTCGATAGCATCAGGCGATGTGCCTAAAATGGGAATGTCGGCTTCCTGTAACGCCCGCGCCAGCTTCAACGGCGTCTGGCCGCCGAATTGCACGATAACGCCCAGAACCTGCCCGCTGCTTTGTTCCCTGCGGATCACTTCGACGACATCTTCGCCGGTCAACGGTTCGAAATACAACCTGTCCGACGTGTCGTAATCGGTCGACACGGTTTCAGGATTGCAATTGATCATGATGGTTTCATAACCGGCGGCGCGCAACGCCATCACGGCATGGACACAGCAATAATCGAATTCGATACCCTGCCCGATGCGGTTCGGCCCGCCGCCAAGGATGACGATTTTCTTTTTATCGCTGGGCTGTGCTTCGCATTGCGGCTGGTAAAAACCGTTGCCTTCGTAGGTCGAATATAAATAGGGCGTGTGCGACGCGAATTCGGCGGCACAGGTATCGATGCGCTTGAACACCGGCGCGACATGCAACGCGCGGCGCGCCGCGGCGACATCGCGTTCCTTGCCGCCCGTCAATTGCGCCAATCGCGCATCGCTGAATCCCATTTGCTTCAGCCGCATCCAGCCTTGCGCGTCTTTCGGCAATCCGCCCGCGCGGATTTCCTTTTCCACATTGACCAATTCGGCGATGCGATCCAAAAACCAGATATCGAATTTGCATATGGCGGCAACCTGATCGACGGTTACGCCGCGGCGCAACGCCTCGGCGATCACCAGAATCCGGTCCGGCGTCGGCCTGGCCAGCGCGGCGTGCAAATCCTTGATATCGGCATTGGCAAACTGTCGCATTTCATTCAGCCCCGACAAGCCGATTTCCAAACCGCGCAACGCCTTTTGCAGGGATTCGTGCCAGTTGCGGCCAATGGCCATAACCTCGCCGACAGATTTCATCGCCGTCGTCAACAACGGCTCGGTGCCGGGGAATTTTTCGAAAGCAAACCGCGGAATTTTGGTGACGATATAATCGATCGTCGGCTCGAACGCGGCGGGCGTGTCGCCGGTGATGTCATTCTTCAACTCGTCGAGCGTATAACCGACCGCCAGACGCGCGGCGACCTTGGCGATGGGAAACCCCGTGGCTTTCGATGCCAGCGCCGAAGACCGGCTGACGCGCGGATTCATTTCAATGACGACCATCCGCCCGTCGGCAGGATTAACGGCGAACTGCACGTTCGACCCGCCGGTATCGACGCCGATTTCGCGCAGCACCGCAATGGATGCGTCACGCATGATCTGATATTCCTTGTCGGTCAAAGTCAGCGCGGGCGCGACCGTCATGCTGTCGCCGGTATGAATGCCCATCGGGTCGACATTTTCGATCGAGCAGATGATGATGCAATTATCCGCCGCGTCGCGCACGACTTCCATTTCATATTCTTTCCAGCCGAGCACGGATTCCTCGACCAGAACCTCGCCGACGGGGCTCGCCGACAAACCGCTTGCCACGATTTCGGCGAATTCTTCCTTGTTATAGGCAATGCCGCCGCCCGTGCCACCCAGCGTAAAACTGGGCCGGATGATGGCAGGCAACCCGACATCCTTTAATGCCTTGTTGGCTTGATCCATGTCGCGCACGACATGGCTTTTTGGGCAAGACAGCCCGATGCCCTGCATCGCATTGCGGAACAAGGCGCGGTCTTCGGCCTTTTCAATCGCGGCGCGGTTCGCGCCGATCAATTCGATGCCCAGCCGTTCCAGCGTGCCGTCCTTGGCCAGCGCCATCGCCGTGTTCAACGCGGTCTGCCCGCCCATCGTCGGCAACACGGCATCGGGTTTTTCCAGTTCCAGAATCTTGGCAACCGTGTCGGGCGTGATCGGTTCGATATAGGTCGCATCGGCAATGTCGGGGTCGGTCATAATGGTCGCCGGATTGGAATTGACCAGAATGATGCGATACCCCTCCTCGCGCAAAGCCTTGCAGGCCTGAACGCCGGAATAATCGAATTCGCAAGCCTGCCCGATAACGATAGGGCCCGCGCCGATGATGAGGATGGATTTGATATCTGTACGTTTAGGCATCAGGCTGCTTTCCGCGAGGCTTTGTGGCTTTCGATCATTTCGACGAATTTTTTGAACAGATAGTGGCTGTCATGCGGCCCCGGCGACGCTTCGGGGTGATATTGAATGGAAAAGGCCGGTTTGTCTTTCAACCGGATGCCTTCATTCGTCCCGTCGAACAAACTGACATGCGTGACTTCCGCCGTTTCCGGCAGCGTTTCCGGCAAGACATGGAAACCGTGGTTCTGGCTGGTGATATCGACCTTGCCCGTCGCCAGATCCTTGACCGGATGATTGGCGCCGCGATGGCCGCGCGGCATCTTGGCGGTTTTGGCCCCCAGCGCCAGCGCCAATATCTGATGCCCCAGACAAATGCCGAACAACGGAATGCCCTTGTCCAGAATGGCCCGAATAACCGGCACCGCATAAACGCCGGTGGCGGCAGGATCGCCGGGGCCGTTCGACAAAAAGACGCCGTCGGGATTCAGGGCAAAAATCTCGTCCGCCGTCGCCGTGGCGGGCACGACGGTAACGCGGCACCCCGCATTCACAAGGCAGCGCAGGATGTTATATTTTGCGCCGTAATCGATCGCGACGACATGATACCGGCCATTGGTCGATTTGCCGTAAACCGCGTGCCCTTGCGGATACCATTTCCACGCGCCCTCGTTCCAGTCATAGGGCACGGCGCAGGTCACTTCCTTGGCCAGATCCATGCCTTCCAGCCCCGGCCATTCGCGCGCGGCCTTTTTCAAAGCCTCGATGTCAAATTTGCCGTCGCGGCTATGCGCGATAATCGCGTTGGGCGCGCCGGTGTCGCGAATGCGTATGGCGAGCGCGCGCGTATCCAGCCCCGAAATGCCGATCAGGTTGCTGCGATCCAGCCAGTCTTCCAGATGCCCCGCCGCGCGCCAGTTCGACGGGGTGGTGATATCCTCGCGCAGCACGACGCCGCGCACCGATGGTTTCTGCGTTTCGACATCCTGCATATTGATGCCGACATTGCCGATATGCGGAAAGGTAAAAGTGATGATCTGCCCGGCATAACTGGGGTCGGTGGTGATTTCCTGGTATCCGGTCATCGAGGTGTTGAAACACAATTCGCCGGTGCCGACGCCTTCGGCCCCCAATCCACGACCCCAGAAAACCGATCCGTCGGCCAATACCAGAACGCCCGTGGCGTTTTCAGGTTTCGTTTCTTTATTTACGCGCATGGATGCGCCTTCCTGCTGCGAAGGAGTTGTCATTGATTCGTCTTGTTGGATTCCGTTGCCCAAACGGAGGCAGACTATGCCGTTTCTATCCCGTCATGGCAACAGAATTATCACCCGCGGGCAAGCGGCTTTTCGCCTTTATGGTCAAGAACTTGCCCAATCGCGCGCCGTTCCAGACCGGCATCGACCAAATACGCCAGAAACGCCTGCGGCGGCATGGGCGGCTGCTCGGCCAAAGCCTGATGATAGATAACCGTCGAGGCGGTCAGCCCGGGCAGGCTGTTGGCCTCGATAATCATGACCTTGGCGTTCCGCGTGTTAAAGAAAATGTCGATGCGCGCATAGCCCTGAATCCCCAACGCCTTGGCCGCCTGTTCGATTTTAGCGCGAATCAAATCGATATGACGCGGTTCGATAATGTCGACGGGCGGCGGCGTCAAATTAACGCCCGTGCCGCCCTGAAATTTTTCCTCCAGCGACAACACCGCGGACTGCGCCACCGTAATGCTGGGCGTCAGGGCGTGAACCATGCCGTTTTGTTCCAAAACACCCACCGTCAATTCCACCCACCCCGTGCGCGGCTGATGCAGCAATCGCAACCCGTCGATATGAATAGCGTCCGTGACGATAAAGGGTTCCAGCATGAACGCCGTATCGCGCACCGGCAATTCGATCAGGTTCGATTGGTGTTCCAGCGTGCCGGCTGGCAAAACCGCATCGCCGCGCGCAATCGCGCCCAGATAAACCGCCAGTTCGCGCGCCGACGACAAACGCACGACGCCCGCCGAACATCCATCCGACTGCGGCTTGATCAGAATATCCGCCGTGCCCAGTTTCGCTACGGCGTCGCGCCAGACTTTATCCGCCTCGCCGGCCTGCGCAGGCACAATCAGTATTTTATCAGCCGCCGTCAGGAAATTGTCGCCCAATGCATGAATAACCGCGCCCGTCGCGTTTTTATCCATGCACAGGCGTGACGCCGCGACATCCGACCCGTTATAGGCCAAGCCATAATGGTTCAACACGCCCTGTATTGTGCCGTCTTCGCCCTCGCCGCCATGCAGCGCAATAAAAACAAACGCCTTTTCATCGACCGCTTCGCGGCAGAACGCATCGAAATCCATTACGCGCGGCATCGCCATCGCGTTGGCGGGCAGCGGCAACACGCCCAAACGCTGCCGCAATGCGGGAACCAGCGCCTTCAGCCGCAGCACGATCGATTCAGCCTCGGCGCAACGCTGCCAGATTTCCTCGACCGTATGATTCAACGTAAAACTGTAGGGCAAATGCCAGACTTTGCGGCCCGGCCCCATAATATAGGGCGCGGGGGCGTAATCCGCCGACGGCAACAGTTTCAGCCACACATTGGTGCCCGACATCAACGATACCTGCCGTTCCGCCGTCGTCCCGCCGAACAGCACACGGACTTTCTGCGCATCCGGCTTTTTAATAACGGGGTTGACCTCGGCCTCAATGCCGTAACGGCTGGCCGCGCGCGTCACGATGTAACGCAGCATGTCGCCGTGGGTAAAGCCGATGCGGCTGCCCTGAATGAACAGATAACTGTTCTGCTCCATCCCCGAAATGGGATTGAAATCGGAAAAAATCACGCGCCCGTCGTCCAGCAGCCAGCCGTCGAGCCGTGAAAAATCCCGCATGCCGAAAAAACTGAACAAAACTTCGGCGGCTTTTTGAATGCGGTCGATGACATCGTCTTCGAAACGCGGCGGGCAATGATATTCGACATGACAGGTCGGCAGGTATTTATGGCGAAAAGTAAAAATATCGCCGCCGATCAGCTCGATCTCCGTCGGAATCAACGCGACCGGTTTGCCTTCGCCGTTCTGCAACACCACGACGGTGAATTCGCGTCCGCGGCAATAAGGCTCGATCAAGGCCTGCGCCCCGTGTTTCTGATCGAAAATATCCTGCGCCCGCGCGGCGGCTTCGTCCGCCGTAACGGCAGACGCCACGCCAAGGCTCGACCCGCCCGCCGACGGCTTAACAACCGCTTTGTCGATATGGTTGGCGGCAAAAAACGCCGCGATTTTTTCCCGCCGCGCCTCTGGCGTTTCCGCGGCATCGACGCGGCAATTCGGCAATGTCGCAAAACCGTGTTCGGCCATATGGGCGTTGGCAACGGCCTTGTCGAACATCAACCGGCACGCCTGCGCAGGCGACCCGACAAAGGGAATGTCGTGCGCTTCCAGCAAAGCCTGCAACGCGCCATCCTCGCCGAACGCGCCGTGAATGGCCGGAAACGCGATGTCCGCTTCGCGGCAGGCGGCAATGAATTCGGATTGCGTCAAAGGCTGCGCCGTCTGCGCCAGCTTGTAGTCGAAATCCGACGGCGTGTTGGAATAAAGCTGCGGCGGCGACAGGCGGTAAAATTGCCGGTTCAAATCGCAATAAAGCGGGATAATTTCCCAACCCAGCGGCGTCAGATGATCCATCGCCGACCGCGCGGAATTCAACGAAATCCCGCGTTCGGCCGACGGCCCGCCACAAATAAGTGCTATGCGCATATCACCGAATCCCGAATAACAAAAACCGCCTACAGCCTATCATCCGGAATGCCCTGCGAACAGGGCTTTATCAAAACCCTTCCCGCCCGATATCCCGCGCGAAATAGGATAAAATCAGATCGGCCCCTGCCCGTTTGAACGCGCCCAGCGTTTCGCGCACCACGCGTTTTTCGTCCAGCGCGCCCGCGGCGGCGGCAAATTTGATCATCGCATATTCGCCGCTGACCTGATAAACCGCCAACGGCAACAGGGTATGTTCGCGCACCCGCGCCAACACGTCGAGATAGGGCAAGCCCGGCTTGACCATCAGGAAATCGGCCCCTTCGGATTCGTCCAGCAAAGACTCGCGCAACGCCTCGCGCCCGTTGAACGGATCCATCTGGTATGTTTTGCGGTCGCCTTTCAATTCGCATCCGGCGGCGGCGCGGAACGGCCCGTAAAAAGCCGACGCGAATTTCGACGAATAGGCCATGATCGGCGTGTCGGTGAAGCCCGCTTCGTCCAGCCCCTGCCGCAACACGGCGATCTGCCCGTCCATCATCGCCGACGGCGCGATGACATCGGCCCCGGCGCGCGCCGAACACACCGCCTGCATCGCCAGATTTTCCAGCGTCGCGTCATTATCGACATGGCCGTGATCGACGACGCCGCAATGGCCGTGATCGGTATATTCGCAAAAACACGTATCGGCCATCACCACCATATCCGGCGCGGCGTCCTTGGCGCGCTTGATCATGCGCGACAACAACCCGTCGCTTTTCCATGAATCGCTGCCGGTCGCGTCCTTGTGATGCGACACGCCGAACATCATCACCGCCTTGACGCCGTCGGCCTGAATAGCCTTGATTTCGGCGGCCAAATCTTTTTCGGGAATACGCACCACGCCCGGCATCGATGAAATCGGCAACGGCGCGTCGATGTCCTCCTCGACAAAAATCGGCAAAATCAAATCACTCATCGTCACCGTATTTTCGCGCACCAGATCGCGCAAAGCGGGCGTCTTGCGCAAACGGCGCATACGGACGGACGGAAAATTTTCGCTGGTCATATCCATGTCTCCAAAGACGGAGAGATATCTTTCGCGCGTCTTATGTCGATAAACAAGCGAATTTTCGCCAACAAAAACGCCGCATCCTTGCGGATGCGGCGTTAATGCTAAAACCTAACCGTTCAGGCTTACTTGCTCAGAACGATTTCGGCGCGGCGGTTTTGCGCTTCGCGAACGCCGTTGGCGGTCGGAACCATCAAACCGTTTTTGCCCACGCCGGCGGCGCGAACATATTTGCCCGACACGCCCAGTGTTTCCAGATAGGCTTTGACGGCATCGGCGCGGCGCACCGACAGTTTCTGGTTGTACGCAGCCGTACCGACGGTGTCGGTGTGGCCCGTGACCTGGATGGTCACGTAATGGCCTTTCTTGAACTCCTTGGCCGCGGCGGCAATGATGCGCTTGGCTTCAGGGGTCAAGACCGACTTGTTGAAGTCAAAGAACACCATGAAATCCTGCGGCACAGGCGCGACGACCGGCGCGGCAGGCGCCATCGGCGCGACTTCCGGAGCCATCGCCGTTTCAACCGGCGCGGCGGCGGGTGCGCTGCCAAAGCTGTAACGCACGCCAATGATCACGTTATGCGACGCATTGTCCATGCGGCCCTGACCGCCAGCGGTGCTGTCGACCTTGGGATCAAAGGACGAGATGTAGCGGTAATCAGCAGACACGGCCCATTTCGGGGTGATCTGCGCCGAAACACCGGCAATGCCCTGATAGGCACCGACCAGCGTTTCCCCGCCCAGATAACCGACGCCCGACGCGCCGACATGCGAAACATTAACCCAATCGGGGCCGACACCGGCGCCGACATACGGGGTGAACATGCCGCTGTTGACGTTGAACAGCTTCTGCGTGTCGATGTCATACAACGCGTTGACGAACGCGGCGTTGTTGCTGACATGGCCGCCCACGCCGGCGCGACCGTCAATATTGTTGACGTTGATCTGGTTGTGGAAATATTCGCCTTCCAGACGCAGGCCGTTACCGAACGCGTAACCGCCATTGGCCAGCAGGTCGAGATTGACGTCTTCATCGCGGGCCGAATGCTGGCCGGTAACCGAATGCATGATGGGGTCTTGGCCGAACGCGCCGCCGAAGCCGCCGCCGACATACCAACCGGGGGTCGTGCCGGCATGGGCCGCAGGCGCCGCAACGATCGCAGCCGCGAGGGCCAACAGAGATACGGAAAGTTTCTTCATGGTCTTCTCCTTTGGAAAGAATGAATTCTAAGGTGGGGCAGAAAGAGCTCTAGATTTCTCGCCCCCTTACTAGCAATCCAAATAAGGCAAGTTTAAGGAAAAATGCCTTTTTCCCGATAGTTTTTTGAAATTGTTGTTTTTATGCGACACCCCGCATGCTACCTTTTCTGCGCCAGACGGTCGGGTGATCGCCTGACATCTGAAATAATGACATTATTCCAATATGTTAATGAAATGTCTTTGTTTCAGATGTCAGGAGGAAAGTCCGGGCTTCAGGGGAAAAAGGCGCCGGATAACGTCCGGTTGGGGCGACCCAAAGGAAAGTGCCACAGAAAACAAACTACCCGTTTCTTTCGGGAAACGGGAAAAGGTGAAAAGGTGCGGTAAGAGCGCACCGCGTCCCCGGCAACGGGGGCGGCATGGAAAACCCCGCCTGAAGCAAAACCGAATAGGAGCCACACAGCGCAGACTTGGGTTTCGGCCCATAAGTGCGCGGCGCGTTCCCCGCGCGTGGCTCGGGTAGGTTGCACGAGGCGTTCGGCAACGAACGTCCCAGATGAATGATCATCCATCGCGCGCAAGCGCGAGGACAGAACCCGGCTTACAGACCGTCTGGCTTTTTATTTCTTCTTCATCCGGTCGATCAGCAACCGGTACCCCTGATAATTTTCCTGCTGTAAAAACCGCGCGACGCGGCCGACGGTGGTGACGCTGACCCCCGTTTGCGCGTGGATTTCACGATATGACAATTTCCCCTCGTCGAGCAGCCGCGCCACCTGCCAGCGGTCGGCCAGATCGGAAATTTCCTTAGGGGTGCAGATATCGCGCAGGAAGCGATAGGCTTCGTCGGCGTTCTCCAGCGCAAGGAACGCCTCGATAAGCTCCTTCTCGGCTTTTCCTGTTTGCGCCTTCGCCATCGGCTATTCCCACTCGATCGTGCCGGGCGGCTTGCTCGTCACGTCATAGGTCACGCGGTTGATGCCGCGCACTTCGTTGATGATGCGCGTGGCGCACCGCGCCAGAAACGCGTGCTCGAACGGATAGGCTTCCGCCGTCATGCCGTCCACCGACGTCACCGCCCGCAACGCCAGCACATTATCATATGACCGCCCGTCGCCCATCACGCCGACCGTGCGCACCGGCAGCAAAACGGCAAAAGCCTGCCAGATATCGTCATACAAACCCGCCTTGCGGATTTCATCCAGATAAACCACATCGGCCTTGCGCAAAATTGCCAGCCGTTCTTCGGTAATTTCGCCCAGCACGCGAATGCCCAGCCCCGGCCCCGGAAACGGATGCCGCCCGACAAAAGATTCCGGCAAGCCCAATTCGCGGCCCAGCGCGCGCACTTCGTCCTTGAACAATTCGCGCAACGGTTCGACCAGTTTCAAATTCATGCGCTCGGGCAAACCGCCGACATTGTGGTGCGATTTGATCGTGACGCTCGGCCCGCCGGTGAAGGATACGCTTTCGATAACGTCGGGATACAACGTGCCCTGCGCCAGAAACGCCACGTCTTTTATCTTGTGCGCTTCCTCGTCAAACACTTCGATGAATAATTTGCCGATGGTCTTGCGTTTCTGTTCGGGATCGGTGACGCCGTCCAGCGCGCCCAGAAATTTCTTGCCCGCATCGACCGCAACCAGCGGAATGTTATAATGCGACCTGAATAAATCGACGACCTGCCTGGACTCGCCTTCGCGCATCAGGCCCGTATCGACAAAAATACAGGTCAGCTGGTCGCCGATCGCTTCGTGAATCAACACGGCGGCAACCGCGCTGTCGACGCCGCCCGACAAGCCGCAAATCACCCTGCCCTTGCCGACCTGCGCGCGGATTTTTTCGATCTCCGCCGCGCGGAACGACTTCATGCTCCAATCGCTGCCGCACCCGCAGATTTTATGCACGAAATTGCTTAACAATTTCGCGCCGTCGAGCGTATGCACGACTTCGGGATGAAACATCGTCGTGTAAATGCGGCGTTTTTCGTCGGTGGCAATGGCAAAGGGCGCGCCTTCGCTGGTCGCCGCAACCTCGAACCCTTCGGGCAAGCGGGTTACGCGGTCGCCGTGGCTCATCCACACCTGCGGCTTGCTGTCCATGGTCCACACGCCATCGAACAGGGCGCTGGGTTTTTTAATATCGATGACGGCCTTGCCGAATTCACGGTCATGCCCGCCTTCCACTTTGCCGCCCAATTGCAAACAGGCCGTCTGCTGGCCATAGCAAATAGCCATGACAGGCACGCCCATGTCGAACACGGCCTGCGGCGCGCGCGGGCTGCCTTCATCCAGCGTCGAACACGGCCCGCCCGATAGAATAATCCCCTTGGGCGCAAAAGCGAGAACTTCCGCATCGCTGCGGTTATAGGGTTGAATTTCGCAATAAACGCCGGCTTCGCGCACGCGGCGGGCAATCAGCTGCGTAACTTGCGAACCGAAATCGAGGATAAGGATTTTATCTTGCGAGGACATGCTGCGATTACACCTTTTTCAAAAAGCAGGTTTTCAGAACCAGCCCTTTAATCGATCCGGTTCTGCATTCTATTTCTTCGTCATTCGACGTCAAATGGATGTTCTTGATAGTCGTGCCGCGTTTCAAGGTTTCGCCCGCGCCCTTGACCTTTAAATCCTTGATAAGCTGAACGCTGTCGCCTTCGTTAAGAACCGTGCCGTTGCTGTCTTTGACTTCGCCGTCGCTCATAACGCCGCCTTTGTTGTGTGGGTGGCAGGCCACCCAAGCCCCCGCCAAGCGGGCAAAAGGTGGTGCGGGCAGCCGGAATCGAACCGGCACGTCCTTGCGGACTCAGGATTTTAAGTCCTGTGCGTCTACCAGTTCCGCCATGCCCGCAGACAAAACAGGAATATCAGGGGAAGCCGTTGAAAGTAAACAGCGGAATTATAAAATAGGCAGTTGCGCTCGGCCCGCCAGACCATTATACATACCGCCCGATTCCCTGGTAGCTCAGCGGTAGAGCAGGTGACTGTTAATCACCGGGTCGGCGGTTCGAGCCCGTCCCAGGGAGCCATTTTATAATCAAGATGTTATGCTTGGTTTATGGCTGTTTTGCTAAAAACACAAATTGCTTCATGTAGAAGCATTGTAGAAATAAGCCAAGATTTCCCAACTTCTTATCTCTTCAATCCTGTCGTGTCGGCTTCTTATGCCGAGCGCCCGCTACTGTATTCTTACCCTAACTCGGAAAACGCCCGGACTATCGGACGGGGAAAATTATATTAAGGAGTCCCCTTTAAAAGCGGACGATTTTTTTGATTTTTGAAGAAAGTCTTACAGCGTGTTGCTGGATGGCGGTACGGGCGCGACATTGGAATTAGCAGGAGGGTTTGGAGCCTGTTTTGCGGAGCCATTATGACGGACAAGAATTTCTTTTCTGGTTTGCCGGAATGCCATACGTGCATCTTGCGGCTGGGCCTTAAGGGCTGTTCTCTTATCAACTCTCCAAGCAAGAAAGAAAGCGCGTTGGCGTTTGTAGAATTTCACTGCTTCAACGTCTTTATTGGCCTTTGCATAAGCCTTCAACTCAAGCAGGTAAGTCGCGCTCATTAGGCGCTGAACCTCATCCGCGCCTAGCGCTTTAAAATCGCGGAACAGATTAGCCGGGCGCTTGTTCAAGATTTCCAGATGCGTACCGTCCAACATGCCGAGCATTTCTTTTTGGACGAATGAAGATGCTTCATCTGCCCCGCATACGAGCGTTGCCGCTTCGCGGAAATTGGTATGAGCAAGCTTGTCTGAAACGCTATCCCATATCTGCTTTTTCGTGTCCTTTATGTCTGTGCTTCCGATTGCAGCCGCAAGATCGGCCTCGAAAGCAGCGGACATTAAATAAGAAAAAAGATTCGTGTCGTCCAAGCGGCCAGCCCCGAGCCTTTTGGCTTCGTTCGCCGCCGTTTTCCAATTCGGTGTTTCGTCAATTCTTCCCCACGCGGTCGCCGTGGCATTTAGGCGGCGCAGAATTTCTTTGGAAGGGCCAGCATAAAAAAGGATAAAATCCGTGGCAGGATCGGGGAAAGCCAGATCACCCGCGTCAATCTTGCTTTGAATGACGGTTTGAAAAAATTCATCAGTCTTGAGGCTTAACCCAAGCATAGCTGTCCCTCGGTGCGAAGTTGCTATGCTTAGACGAAATCAAAAGATGTATTGGGGAATGCCTTCTGAACCCCCTTAACAAGAGTTCTATGAAGTTCGGGCTTTTCCCGGAGGTCAAGAACCTCATTTTTGCCTTCGGGATACAGCGTGACTTCATTCATTCCATAGGTCGGAATAACGCCTTCCCGGTGCGGAAGCCTGCTAGTCACTTTTTTTGCTTCGCTTAGAAAGACCCGTTGAGGCGTTTCATCATCGAAAACGGGAATTGCGTAAACGCCGTCATCGTCGCCCAGCCCGGACACGCGATAAAGTCCCGCCAAGGAGTTTTCCTGCGGATGCCGCTGTTTTGGCGTTTCATAAAGTTCGCCAATGTAAGACGCTTCGGGCATAGGGACCAATCTTAAACGCGGAACAGACCGAACGCTGCGAACAATCCGTTCTTCTAATACTGCAACTGCTCCCAACATAGCTGCCTCCTTTGGCTTTCTCAAATAGTTTCAGAGTTATTAACGGCTTGCGCCGCTCAGCTCATAAATCTTGTGGTAGAATTGATATTACCCGAAAATGGCAATAAAGACAATTTTATCAATACTTTCAATAACTTGGTTACTTTCTGTTAACCAATTAAGAAATGGCGCATGGAATTTATGCGTTTTTTCCCCGCCCTTTAACCATGCCTAATCCACAAACCTTGCTCGCCTGAACATAAAAAACTGGAATCCGGCATCTTGCCCCGCCGGTTCCATAAGAAGAACACAAGGCCAAAAACTAACCGCACTCACAACGCAACCACATCATAACTGATCGAAACGATCTCCAACGCCTCGACACCGGCGGGCGTGCGCACCTCGACCGTGTCTCCCACCTGCGTCTTGGTCAACGCTCGCGCGATGGGCGAAATCCAGCTTATCTTGCCCTGCCCCATATCGGCTTCGTCGACGCCGACAATCGTGACCGTCTGTTCGCTGTCGTCGGCGCGGATATACGTAACCGTCGCCCCGAAAAACACGCGGTCGCGGTTTTTCTGCATTTGCGGGTCGACAATTTCTGCGGATTCCAGCCGCTTGGTCAAATACCGCACGCGGCGGTCGATCTCGCGCAACCGTTTTTTGCCGTATATGTAATCGCCATTTTCCGACCGGTCGCCATTGCCCGCCGCCCATGACACGATTTCCACGATTTTGGGTCGTTCGACGCGCATCAATTGACGCAGCTCGTCCTGCATCGCGGCAAAACCGCGCGGCGTGACGTAATTTTTTAATCCCGACGGCAAAGCGGCGGCATCGTCGCCGTCCCTGTCTTCATCGTCCGAATCCGTGTCTTTGGTAAAAGCCTTGCTCATGAAAGCCGTTATAACGGCAAAAATATGTTTCTCAAAGCCGTAAGACTTTGTTATCCCTGTGCATCCGTTGCTGCGTGGGCCTGTAGTTCAGCGGTTAGAACGCACCGCTCATAACGGTGTTGTCGCAGGTTCGAATCCTGCCGGGCCCACCAATGAACAGCCCCATTAACGGGGTTGTTCATTGGTTTGTCTGGCAGAGTTGAAGGGCCAGCCGGTTCGACCCAATGGCCCACCACCTTATCCCGCCGCCATGCACAAATCGGCAAACGACGCCGGCGCACTGCGCGGCATAAAAATATCGACATCCATATCCATGCACAGCGACACATGTTCGGCATCGACCGCCACGGATTTGCGCGCGGCGCGCGGCAACATGATATTGTTTTCCAGACAAAACCGCACCAAAGCCTGCACCAGCTTGCCGTCGGTGAAAATCACCGTCGCTTCCTGCGCATCAGGTTCGGTCTCGACCGTGACCATAATGCTGGTCGGCGACAAGGCTTCGAAATCCACGACCCGGCCGCGCGGCAAGAAATGCGGGGTCATGCGACCATGGGCTTCCAATGCCAGGAACAGCTCTTCTTTTTCCAAAACAATGCGACGCGTTTCGTAAACCATGGTCTTTTCTCCGTTTAAAATGTCTTTCAAAAATCGCGGCAAAAATTCGTTACTCAGGCAAAATACCACGCGAAAGACTTCGCCCAAACACCATTAATACTTTTATTGTTTATGGATATGAACATACCAATGGCGGGTAGCGATAGATGGCCCGCAAGGCCATCTATGCTTAAGGAAGCGCTAACAAACCGGATTTTTCAGATTTCCGGCGCGGCTTTGCGTCCCTGTTTCAGATAATCGGCGATCAGAAAAGCCAACTCCAACGCCTGCGTCGCATTCAATCGTGGATCGCAATGGGTTTCATAACGCGCCGCCAGCCCCGCATCGGTAACGGCCGCCGCGCCGCCAACGCATTCGGTGACTTCCTGCCCCGTCATTTCCAGATGCACGCCGCCGGGATGAACGCCCTCGGCGCGGCAGACATCAAAAAAGCCGCGCACCTCTGTCAAAATACGCGAAAATTCGCGCGTCTTGTACCCGCTGGCCGACACATGCGTATTGCCGTGCATGGGATCACTGCACCACACTTCGACACGTCCCGCCGCTTTGGTCGCACGCAGCAACGGCGCCAACGCCGTGGCGATTTTGTCGTCGCCCATACGCGCGATCAAGGTCAACCGCCCCGGTTCGTTGGCCGGATTTAAAACCTCGACCAAACGCATCAAATCGTCGGTCGCCATTTTCGGCCCGCATTTCAACCCGATGGGGTTTTTGACGCCGCGCAGAAACTCGACATGCGCGCCGTCCGGCTGGCGCGTGCGTTCGCCGATCCACAACATATGCGCGGACACGTCGTACCAATCGCCCGACGTTGAATCGATACGCGTCAATGCCTGTTCATAGGGCAGCAACAAAGCTTCATGCGACGTGTAAAATTCGGTTTCGCGTATCTGCGCCGACGTTTCCGCCGTGATATTGCAGGCGGCCATGAATTCCAGCGTGTCGTCGATGCGGTTGGCCAGATTGCGATATCGTTCGCCCTGCAACCCGCGCGCGACAAAATCCAGATTCCATTGATGCACGCGATGCAAATCGGCATAACCGCCCTGCACAAAGGCGCGCAACAAATTCAGCGTCGCGGCGGACTGGTTATACACCTGCATCATGCGTTCGGGGTCATGACGGCGCGATTCCGCGGTGAAATCCAGCCCGTTGATAATATCGCCGCGATAACTGGGCAACGTCACCCCATCGCGCGTTTCGGTGTCGTCCGACCGCGGCTTGGCGAATTGCCCGGCCATGCGCCCGACCTTGACGACGGGAATGCCGCCGCCAAAGGTCAACACCACCGCCATTTGCAAAATCATGCGGAAAGTGTCGCGGATATTGTTGGCGGAAAATTCGGCAAAGCTTTCGGCGCAATCGCCGCCCATGAACAAAAACGCCTCGCCGGCCGCGACCGTGGCCAGCTTTTTCTTCAACTTGCGCGCCTCGCCCGCAAAAACCAGCGGCGGCATTTTGCCCAGCCGCGCTTCCACTTCGGCCGCTTTAGCGGCGTCAAGATAGGTCGGCATCTGCTTGGCCGGTTTGGCGCGCCAGCTGTCGGGCGTCCAGTTCGCAAGATTTGTCATGATCGGTCTTTCATAAATTCAGCGCCACGGCTTTTAGCCGGGCCGAGGGAAAATGTCGAATTATAAGGGGGAAAAGCGCGCGTGTGTTCCGGTTTTACCGGAACCAATAGAATCCATAGCCGAACGCGCCGCCGGCAACAGGCGTCGAAACGGAAAAAGGGATGGGCGCGGAAATCATGGGCCAAGCCTAACAAAACGAATCCGCCGGCGCAACAGAATGATTTCAGGCCAAAGCCAACCGCCCCGCGGCAAGCCTGCGGCCGACTTCGCTTTTCAAGCCCCCCGCTTCACGGTATAAATTCTCCGCATGGGCCGATGCCGCCGATGGCCGAAACGGCGCCTCATCGCACCGAACCGCGCCCGCTTCCGCATACAGCAGCCCAGGCAGAACATAGGCATCGTGAATCAGGGCAGACAAAAGCCTGTCTTTGTCGTTATCGGAAAAAGCCAGAGCTCCCATCAATCCGCCCCTGTTTTCGTCAGACAATCCCCGAACACAGCCGAGCCACGCCGTTACCTGATCTTTGACATTTTCGGCAATTTGGGCCCGGTCGAACGTTCCGGCATCGGCTTGTTGTGTCCCGTCAAGTTTGCCCGCCCAGGCGTAGGAACTGACAAGCACGAATAATCCACGGGCCAGGTCGGCGCTGTCCAGCCTGTCGCGTTCGGCGGCCAGATTGAATTCCCGCGCCAACGCCGCGAAAGTTTCAGCCGCCAGTATAAAATACCGCAAATTGTCGCGACTGTCGGCGGCCGGATGAACCGCAGCGCCGGAGCAGGCAAGGCCGGTTTCCATCGTGACGTCGATTTCGGCGGCGATTTCCACGGCGGCAAACCTGAACATCCTGTAAACCGCATTAACGCCGGGCCGGTTATCCATTTCCGTGAAGATGGATAAAACCGCGCGTTCCATGCAGCTAAAAGTGGCACTCTGCTGCCTGCAATCCTCGATCACCGCGTTGATATGCTTGCGCCCATAATCGATAACGGTCTTGCTTGGGTCTTGCCCACAGGATCCCGCCTTGCTCTTCATCGCCACAGACATTGTCGCCTCCGACCTGATTTATTCGACTGGCTCGATTATGTCGAAAATGGGGCGAACTCTGGTACTGCGCTGCACAACTGTCAAGTCCATCCGGCGAATCGCGCATTGCGTTTTGAGGGCAATAGGTTTAAAACGCCCTCCATCCCCTTGTTTTGGAACGGACTCCCCCATGGCCACGCATCACCAATATATCTATGTCATGAAGGGCCTGTCCAAGGCGTGGCCGGGCGGCAAGAAGGTGCTGGACGATGTCTGGCTGTCCTTCTACCCCGACGCCAAAATCGGCGTCCTTGGCCCCAACGGCGCGGGTAAATCGACGCTTTTGAAAATCATGGCCGGTCTCGACACCGATTGGTCGGGCGAAGCGTGGGTGGCCGAAGGCGCCACCGTCGGCTATCTGCCGCAGGAACCGCAGCTCGACCCCGGCCTGACGGTCATGGGCAATGTCATGTCGGGCCTGGGCGAGAAAAAAGCCTTGATCGACCGGTTCGAGGAAGTCAGCAACAAACTCGGCGAAGTCGAAGACCCCGACGAGATGCAAAAACTGATCGACGAACAAGCCGCGCTGCAGGAAAAAATCGACGCCGGCAATTTGTGGGACCTGAACCGCCAGATCGACATCGCGCTCGACGCGCTGCGTTGCCCGCCCGGCGACGCCGATGTCGCCAATTTGTCGGGCGGCGAACGCCGCCGCGTCGCCTTGTGCCGCCTGCTGCTGCAAAAACCCGACCTGTTGCTGCTCGACGAACCGACAAACCATTTGGATGCGGAATCCATCGCGTGGCTGCAAACCTATCTGGCGCAATATACGGGCGCCGTCGTCATGGTCACGCATGACCGTTATTTCCTTGATAACGTCACCGGCTGGATTCTGGAACTCGACCGCGCCAAGGGCATCCCCTATGAAGGCAATTATTCGGCGTGGCTGGAACAAAAACAAAAACGTCTGGAACAGGAATCGCGCGACGAAACCGGCCGCCAGAAAACATTGGCCCGCGAATTGGAATGGATCCGGCAATCGCCCAAAGCGCGGCAAGCCAAAAGCAAGGCCCGCATCACCGCCTATGAAAACCTGCTGCAGCAAAGCGCTGAGGCGACATCCGACACCGCGCAGATCATCATCCCCGCGCCGCCGCGTCTGGGCAACAATGTCATCGATGCCGATCATCTGCGGAAATCATACGGCGAACGGCTGCTGATCGACGATTTGTCGTTCAAATTGCCGCCCGGCGGCATCGTCGGCATTCTGGGCCCCAACGGCGCCGGCAAATCGACCCTGTTCCGCATGATCACGGGACAGGAAACGCCCGACAGCGGCGCGATCAAAATCGGCGACAGCGTCAAACTGGGCTATGTCGACCAAAGCCGCGACAGCCTGAACGCCAACAAAACGGTATGGGAAGAAATCTCGGACGGGCTGGACATCATCGATCTGGGCAAAAAATCGATGCCGAGCCGCGCCTATGTCGCCGCATTCGGATTTAAAGGCGTCGATCAACAGAAAAAGGTCGGCATCCTGTCGGGCGGCGAACGCAACCGCGTCCATATGGCCAAAATGCTGAAATCGGGGGCCAACGTCCTGCTGCTCGACGAACCGTCGAACGATCTGGATGTCGATACGCTGCGCGCGCTCGAAGACGCCATCGTCGCCTTCCCCGGCTGCGTCGTCGTCATCACCCATGACCGCTGGTTCATGGATCGCGTCGCCACGCACATTCTGGCGTTCGAAGGCGACAGCCAGGTTGTCTGGTTCGAAGGCAATTATCAGGATTACGAAACCGACCGCCATCGCCGGTTGGGTTCGGACGCCGACCAGCCGCACCGCCTCAAATACAAACCTCTGGAACGCGGCTAGCGCAACGCGGGCACAATCCCCTGATTAAAGGGGACGGGGCAAGCCTTGATAAGCAGTCGTATCCTGCGGGCGCTTTCTCCGCAATAATCGGCATGACAAATAGCCAGAACGCGTGCGACATCATCGACATCGACTCCGGCATCGGCGGATTCGACCCGCTTAAGAACAACTGAAATCGTTTCGGCCGATTTCATCCACTCGGCCCGCAAAGGTTCTGTTTGCCGGCGATACAAATAAGGCGCAATCATGCGCGCCCATTCTTCGGTGTTCCTGCACCCCTTATGCCTTCTGGCGCCGCCAACCGTTTTTGCCGCCGCCGCACGCCATAGGGCCATCGGCGAGAAATCCGTAAGCATGTCGTGCGACGCTTCATCGGAAATGAAGCAATCACCGCTTCCATTATCGGATTCAGGGCTTGAGCTGGAGACGCCATTCCCGATTTCCGATTGGGTTATATTTTGCTCCTCCGGTTTCAGGTAGGCAGCCCCGAATGACACACGGTTATCTATCTCCATTTTCTCAAGCAGGGATCTGTACACAATATTGATGTCGGTTTTTCCCGGAGCCAC
Organism: Alphaproteobacteria bacterium; assembly: GCA_028866275.1. GTDB lineage: Bacteria > Pseudomonadota > Alphaproteobacteria > UBA9219 > UBA9219 > CAIXLI01. The sequence goes on along the minus strand of JAGWIK010000002.1, from coordinate 26,556 downwards.
CGCAATATGGTGCAGAATTCTGGCCAACGAACTGTATTGAACGCCGCCGTTATGATCCAAACTTATCAAAACGACAGGCTCGTCGTTTTTTCTGTTCGGGACAATGACGCCATGCAAAACCCCATCCTGTTTCTGGACGGCTACAGTCGATTTATTGGGGTCAAGCTCGACGCCGCGCCCAAAAAGCACGCGTAGCTCCTTGGCGCGCCCCGGCCCCTCCTCACGTAAAACTTTTCGATACAACAGGCCGAAATCGGCATAACCGCGCGCGCCAAGATAGTGCAAAAGACCGGATAAGGGTTCACGGACAGCTTCAAAGTCGGCAAGAAGACGTTCCATCATCGTTGATTTTTTATTTTCCGGCATAATATCACCTCAAACAATCGACACTCTAAAAATAACCTGTTATCTACGCGCAGCCATATGACATAAAAGATTACTTTCAGTCACTGAAATTTATTGTCCGCTACGGCACATCCCCCGCCACCTGCCCGAAACACGCCGCGACCATCTCCGGCATGATGACGGTCATACACACGTTTTTGTTGGGGCACTCGTCCTTGAACCGTAAATGACAGGGGGCGCAAATGACTTCGGCATATATGTTTTTAACCCTTGGCCCGCGCGCCCGCCACACCGATATATTGGAAATGCCGGCATAAATATCGACCGTCGGGACGCCCAGTTTGGCCGCCAGATGGGTTAATCCCGTGTCGCATCCGACATACCCGTCCATCAAGCGCATATAGGCAGGCAGATGGTCAAGCGACACAGTGGCGGTCATATCGACGCCGCGGCCTGCCGGCAAGCCCGCCGCCAAAGCGCGGCTTTCCTCGCCGTCGCCGGGGCCGCCGAAAAACACAATCACCGCATCCCGCGTGGCCACCAGTTTTTGCAGCAACTCGGCCCAATAATCCGTGGGCCATTTACGCAATTCCGATCCCGCGCCGACGCTGACGCCGATCTTCATGCGTTTTTCCGCGCGCAAAGCTTCATATCGGGGGTCGCCGGCCGCCGCGCGCGGCGTGGCGAACAAAGCCGCATCGGGCGGCGCGGCGCGCACGCTTTCGATAATGGCATGCGTCAACAACAACAGCCGGATATCCGAATGCAGCGGCAGGCTTTTGTTTTTCAAATCGGGCACCGGCACGTCCCATTCCATCGCCGGCAACGCGATATCCAACCCGCATTGCGTCGGCCCGGCGAACCCGGCGCGCAAATAGGTTTCGGCGTAATCCAGCCAGTGCCGCGTCGATTCATCGCAACGAAAATCGACGGCCAGCCAGTACGGCCCGTGCAGCAATGCCTTGAACGCCTCGACATGTTCGGGCTGCGTCGGGTCGGGTGTCGTGCCTTTTTGCGCCATGACATCCCCCACATGGGCAAACCCCACCACGCGGTTGAACAAACCCGTGCTGGCGGCAAAAGGCACAATGGACGGCAGGCAAACAAGGGTGATTTCCGCCGCGGGAAAAGAAACCCGCAACAGGCGAAACGCGGCAATGGCGGTGACAAAATCGCCGATACGTTCGCCCAGCTTTAAAATCAGGATTTTATGCAACCCCGCGGCATCCGGCCCCGCGCCGCCGTCGCGCCCGTCGAACAGGTGAATGGAAATGGTATGGGCGGGTACAGACATCGGCGAGCCGGACAGACAACGAATGACTGGAAAGGAATACAGACAATAGCTATAAAAGGAAAGACAACCAATGGCTTAAATCATGTCATCGAAAAAATACGAAATCCTGCGCCGCGAAGTCCTGTTTCAGGGCTTTTTCCGCGTCGACCGGCTGCATATCCGCCACGAACGCTTCGACGGCAGCGACAGCGCCATTTTCACCCGTGAAATGTTCCACCGCAGCCCCAAAGTCGCAGGCGTGCTGTTGTTCGACCCGCAACAGGACAAAGTCGTGCTGGTCGAACAATTCCGCCCTGCCCCCGCTGAAATCGGCATGGACCCGTGGGTTATGGAAATCGTCCTCGGCATGGTCGATGCCGGCGAAACGCCGGAACAGGCGGCGCGGCGCGAAGCGTTGGAAGAGGCCGGCTGTGAAATCCAGAATTTGCAGCCTATCGCCGCCTATTTTTCCAGCCCCGGCGGCACATCCGAATATATCCATTTATTCGTCGGACGCGTGACGGCCCCCGCCGAAGGCGGTGTTTTCGGCGTCGCCCACGAAAACGAAGACATCCGCGTTCATGTTCTGGATGCAATGCAGGCTATAACGATGCTTTATGCCAATAAAATCCACGACGCCCAGACTCTGGTCGCCCTGCAATGGTTCGCCACCCGCCACACCGACCTGCGCAGCCGCTGGCTGGTCAGCGATGTCGGAACCCCTATTATCTAAATTCAGGGGGCTGGGGATAACGGGGATAACAATCCCGAGACTTGAGGGCCGATATGGTCTATCTTTTTTGTGTTAACCGATGGTTTTTGAATAAATAAAATGGCCGAAATCGCAACCCTCCCTGCCCTTCGCCCTGCGACCAGCGACGCGCTGGGCGCGGCGCGCGCGCAACCCAATAATCTGGAAGCCGAACAAGCGTTATTGGGCGCGCTGCTGGTCAATAATGTCGTTTACGAAAAAGTCGGCGAAATCCTGAAACCCGACAGTTTCTATGACCCCGTTCATGGCCGTATTTACGAAGCCATCGCGACGCTGATCAATCGCGGCCAGATCGCCGACCCCAAAACCTTGCGCGGTTTGTTTGAAAACGACCCTGCCCTTGCCGCCGTCGGCGGCGCGAATTATCTGGTCGACCTTGCCGCCAATATCGTCACCATCTTCAATGTCGAAGATTACGCCCGCCTGATTCAGGATCTGCATCTGCGGCGGCAATTGATCGGCCTCGGCACCGACGTCGTCAACACGGCGTTCCAGCATGATCTCGACCTGCCCGCCACGGCGCAAATATCGCAGGCCGAAGGCAAGCTGTTCGAACTGGCCCGCACCGGCGAAACCGACCGCGGCTTCGTCAAGCTGGAAAAAGCCCTGACGGTGTCGATCCGGATGGCCGAAGAAGCGCACAAACGCGACAGCCACATCACCGGCGTCACCACGGGCCTGCGCGACATGGATCGCAAAATGGGCGGGCTGCAACGTTCCGATCTCGTCATCCTTGCCGGTCGTCCGTCGATGGGCAAAACCGCGCTGGCCACCAATATCGCCTTCAACGCCGCCCACGCCTATTTTAAAACCGATGGCCGCGAAGGGTCGGGCGTGGCGTTTTTCTCGCTGGAAATGTCATCGGAACAGCTGGCGACCCGTTTGCTGGGCGATTTTTCCAGCGTGCCGTCCGACAAAATCCGCCGCGGCGAAATCAAGACCGAGGATTTCACCAAATTCGTCGAAGCGTCACAGACTTTGTCGCGCGTGCCGCTTTATATCGACGACACGCCGGGGCTCAGCATTTCCGCCGTGCGCACGCGCGCGCGCCGCCTTAAACGCATGGTTCCGCATCTGGGCGTCATCGTCATCGATTACCTGCAATTGCTGCAGGGTTCCGGTGCCAACCGCGGCAACGAAAACCGCGTGCAGGAAGTGTCGGAAATCACCCGCGGCCTGAAAGCGCTGGCCAAGGAACTCGACGTGCCGGTGCTGGCCCTGTCGCAGCTGTCGCGCGCCGTCGAAATGCGCGAAGACAAAAAACCCCAGCTCGCCGATTTACGCGAATCCGGCTCGATCGAACAGGATGCCGACGTGGTGATGTTCGTGTATCGCGAAGAATATTACCACGCGCGCAGCGAACCGACCCAACGCCCCGAAGAAAGCCCGGACAAATTTGCCGACCGCCACAGCCGGTGGATGCAGCGCGGCGAGGAAATCCGCAACATCGCCGAAGTCGTCGTCGCCAAGCAACGCCACGGCCCCATCGGCACGGTCGAATTGCATTTCGACGGCCAGTTCACGCGCTTCTCCGACCTCGAAAAACGCTTCAGCGAGGACGAGCATTAAAATGAATAGGTCCTGACCCCAGAAATCCGCGCCGGAACGGATTCATCCCCAATCCATCCACAACTTTGTGGTGCACGGCCCTCAATTGTTAATAACTTTTTCTTTATGCACCCTATATTTTGTGGCAATTTGATCTGGCCACACATAATCTTGTGGATAACTTCTGTCCCGGATGTCCCTCATGATCAAATCCGTTAAGAAACCCGCATTCCTGCCGCCTTTTGCACGCCTGACCACGCGCGTAGATCATGACGCCTATGCCGACATTCCTTTTCAATATGCGGACGGCTTCGGCGACGAAACATCTCCGGCTCTGACCGCGCCGGCGACATGGGGCACGCTGGCCATCGAAACAATGGCGCAGGCCGCGCGCGCCGATATTCCCGCCGATATCGACGCCGTCGAAGAAAACACTGTGCCCAGCTGGCTGTGGAAACACCGCAGCCGCGGCCCGCGCCGCGCCGCCGAAAGCGACACGCGCCAGATCGTCGACCGCGTGGTCGGCGCGGCGGCGGCAAAGGCATGGTCGCTGCATCTGTTCAGCAGCGAAAAACACGCCCGCGCTTTTTACGACGAGGCACGCTACGCGTTGATGCAACGCCATATCGCCGTCGCGCCGGCCCTTTTGCGCGACTGGGGCGCGGCATGGGCCTATGACATGCCGGAAACGCCGGCATCGCGCCCGTCGCGTTCGTCCGCCACGCGCCAAACCGCGCTGTCCAATGCCGACATAGACGCGGCGATGAACAAAGCGGACGCCACGCACGCGCCGGTGTGGAAAAAACTGTTTGTCCTGCCGGCCAAACAGGAAAGCCGCGTCGACCTGACCCTGACCGACATCGCCCGCGACTGGGCCGCGCAAAGCACGCCCGCCACAGCCGCCATCGACGTTCTGCCGATGCGCCATAACGACGGCAGCATCAATATCGACGCGCTGAAGCAGGCCGCGCGCATCCTGACCGTCTTGCTCGACCTGCATGATGCGCCCGCGACCGTCACGCTGGCCAATGTCGCGCCGTTGCTGCTGGCGCTCGGGCTTGGCTATGACAGCGAATCCGGCCGCGCGCTGGCGGCATCGCTGGCGGCCCTCGTCACGGCGGAATGCTATGCCGCCTCCGCCGAAATGGCGGCCCTGCGCGGGCCGGGCGCGGCCTTTACCGCCGGCAGCGACGACATCCTGCGCGCGTTGCGCAACCGCCGCCGCGCCGTTCACGGCGACAGCAACGATTACGAAAAACTATCGGTACGCCCCGTCGCTTTGTCGCTGAAAAACTGCCCCGACCTGACCTTGGCGGCGGAAGCGCAGCAACGCTGGGACGACGCCGTCACGCGCGCCCATGCTTTCGGCCTGCGCGCCGTGCAAGTCACCGACTTTACCCCCTCGCCCGCGCTGGCGATGCTGATGCAAAGCGCATCGCAGGGATGCGAACCCATGCGGTCGTTGACCGTAATGACCGAAGGCGATGTCGGCCTGCTGCACAGCGCCTTGCATCCGGCGGCGGCCGAAGCCCTGTCCCGCCTCGGTTACCCGCGCGGCACGGCCAAGGAAACGGCGCGGCACATTGCGGGCGCGAAATCTCTGGCGCACGCCCCCGCCATCAATGCCAAAACGCTGCGCGCCCGCGGCATCGATGCCGCCGCCTTCGAACGCATCGAATCCTATTTACCCCATGTCGACAGCGTCCGATTGGCCGTGACGCCGTGGATTGTCGGCCTCGATTATTGCCGCGATATTTTGAAAATTCCGGCGCGACTGCTCGACGCGCCGCGTTTTGATCTGCTGGCCCATCTGGGCATCGACGATGCCGATATCGCCGCCGCCGACCGCCATTGCTATGGCCACGGCACGGCGCGCAATTGCAAACTGGTTCATTTGCGCCACCGCGTGCTGTTCAGCAGCGGCAATGAAACCGGCATCGACGCCCGCATCCGCATGGCCGCCGCAGTTCAGCCTTTCATATCGGGCGATACCGGCATAACGGCGTCCTTGCCTTTGGCCAGAGGACGCGAACAGGCCGCCGCCATCGTCATGGATGCCTGGAAACGCGGGCTTAAATCGCTCTCTGTCATTTTCGATCCGGCCTTGGCCGCGCCGGTCGCGCGCGTTTCGACCGCGCGCAAAATCAAACCGGCGCCGCATGCGCCGGCACGGCCGTCGCACAGCCTGTCCCGCCGAACCAAAACGGCAAAAACCACCCTGCATGTGGCGCGCAAATCCGGCGAACGGCGCGCGAAGATTTAGGCTGATTTAACCCGCCGCAACGTCTCGTCGCGCCCCAAAATCGCCGCGACGCCGAAAATCGGCGGCGATACGGTCGAACCGGACAGGGCCGCGCGCAGCGGTTGCGCGACGGCGCCCAGCTTGATGCCTTTTTCTTCGGCATAGGCACGGCACGCTTCTTCGACGGCATGCGCGGTGAAATCGTCCAGTTTTTCCATACGCGCGGCCATATCGGCCAGAATGGCTTTCGCATCCGGCGTCAGAAGCTTCTGCGCCTTGTCATCCATCGGCAACGCGCCGTCATGGAAATAAAACACCGCCATGTCGGCAATGTCGGCGATTGTCTGCGCGCGCGGCTTCAGGTCGGTCATGGCGCGCGCCAGCAAATCCATCTGCGCCATCGTCAAAGGACGGCCCAGCGCCCGCGCGATAAACGGCTCGGCCAGTTTCGCCAAACGCGCATCGTCGGCCTGTTTGATATAATGCGCATTGACGCTGCCCAATTTGGCAAAGTCGAACCGCGCCGGCGATTTGCCGATACCGTCCAGATCGAACCATTCCACGGCCTGTTCGCGCGAGATAATCTCGTCATCGCCGTGCGACCAGCATAAACGCAGCAAATAATTGCATATCGCTTCGGGCAGATAACCGCGGTCGCGGTAATCGCCGACCGCGGGCGCGCCGTGGCGTTTCGACAATTTCGCGCCGTCCGGCCCCAAAATCATCGGCAAATGGGCAAAAGTCGGCACATCCCACCCCATCGCTTTATAAATCTGCACCTGCCGGAAAGTATTGGTCAGATGATCGTCGCCGCGGATAACATGCGTGACCTCCATATCGTGATCGTCCACGACCACGGCATGCATATAAGTCGGCGTGCCGTCGCTGCGCAGCAAGATCATGTCATCCAGCTGGCTGTTCTGCACCGTCACGCGGCCCATCACCGCGTCATGCACGGTGGTTTCGCCATCCTGCGGCGCCTTCAGGCGAATAACCGGTTTGATGCCGGCGGGCGCGTCGCTGGCCGGACGGGCGCGCCACCGCCCGTCATAACGCTGCGGCAGGCCTTTTTCCTTTTGCTCGGCCCGCATGGCGTCCAGCTCTTCCGGCGTGGCATAGCAATAATAGGCCTTGCCGTTTGCGACCATCTGGCGCGCGACGTCGGCATGGCGGTCGCGCTGTTCATACTGCGAATAATAGCTGCGGCCGTTATAGTCCTTATTATCCCAGTCAAGGCCCAGCCAGGTCAGCCCGTCCAGAATCGTATCGATGGATTCCGGCGTCGAACGGGCACGGTCGGTGTCTTCGATACGCAGCAAATTCTTGCCGCCATGATGCTTGGCGAACAGCCAGCAAAACAAGGCCGTGCGCGCGCTGCCGATATGCAAAAAACCGGTGGGCGACGGGGCGAAACGGGTAACGACAGGTTTGGAGGCCGATGACATAAATAAAACCTTGGGTTATGCTTGCAAACTGAAGCTCTACTTTAATACCTTCCTCGCCGCCCGTGAACCCCCTACACGCCGCCCCTTTATCTATTCTTGCGGACGCGTTCCTGCGCGAACGGACGCGCTGGCCCTATTGGCTGCCGGTGGCGATCGCGGCGGGCATCTGCCTGTATTTCGCCCTGCCTTTTGAACCGCCTTTATGGGCTGTGGCCGCGCCCGTCCCGCTGGCGCTGGGAGCATGGGCCTTGCGCCACACATCGTGGCCGGCGGCTGTTTTGCTGTTCACTTTGACCCTGGCCGCCACAAGTTTTGCGTCGGCGCAAATTGAAACGCGCATGGCCGAACGGCCTATGCTCGACCGCACTACGCCGCCCACAGGCATTCAGGGCCGCGTCGCCATGACCGAAATCATGCCCGACGGCATTCGCATTACCCTGACCCATCCGCGTATCGTCCGCGTGCCGTTCGACGCCACGCCGGAAAAAATACGGGTCAAATTTTCGGGCCTGACGCTGGCCGACGCGCCGCCCGCCGGCGCCGATATCGACCTGTACGGCCAGATCGGCGGATTCAGCGAACCCGTCGCGCCGGGAGCCACCGATTTCCGCCGGCTGGGTTATTTCAAGCATCTGGGCGGTCTGGGATGGAGCTACAGCCCGATCAAAATCCTCGACCCCGCGCCGCCGGTTCTGTCATGGCGCGAACGGTTCGCGCTGTTTTTCGAACGCATGCGCAAAATGCTGGCGCGGCATGTCTATCAACATCTGTCGGGCGACGTCGCCGCCATGACGGCCACGCGCCTGAACGGCGAACAGACCGCCATTTCGCCGCCGGTGATCGAAGCCATGCGTATCGCGGGCCTGTCGCATCTGTTGTCGACATCGGGTTTCCACGTCACCATTATGGCGTTGCTGATTTATTTTCCCCTGCGCGCCATTCTTGCCCTCATTCCGTGGCTGGCGTTGCGATATCCCATTAAAAAATGGGCGGCGGGCGCGGCGATCTTTTCCGCGCTCGGCTATACATTCCTTGTCGGATCGCAAGCCGCCACATTGCGGTCGATGATCATGACCGGCCTCGCCATGCTGGCCATTACGCTCGACCGCCGCGCGTCGCCGTTGCGGCTGGTCATGATGTCGGCGGGTTTGTGCATGCTGGCGGCGCCAGACGCCACGCTGGGCCCCAGCTTCCAGATGTCGTTCGCAGCCGTGTTCTGCCTCGTCGCCACGCATCAACGCGCATGGGAATTCATGACCGGCGATTTTTCCGCCTTCGTGCCGGAATGGATGAAATCGGCGACCGCGCATTTATTCGTCATTGCGCGCACATCGTTGATCGCCACGGCGGCGACGACGCCTTTTTCCATCTATCACTTCCAATCTTTCAGCCTGTACGGTTTTATCGCCAACATGCTGGCCATCCCCTTGACCAGCTTCTGGGTCATGCCGGCCATTTTGATGGCCTATCTGACGGCGCCCTTCAATCTCGACGGCTGGTTCATCGACGCCGCCGGCGCGGGCGTCGCGCTGACAATCCACATCGCCACGACGGTCGCCGCGTGGCCGGGGTCGATTTTTTACTGGCCCGCCATGCCCGTTTATATCCTCATCCCCATCGTCGTCGGCGGATTATGGTTGTGCCTGTGGCGCGAGACATGGCGATATTGGGGATTGCTGCCCATTGCCGTGGGCATGATGTATCCGCTTTACATCCCAACGCCCGCGTTTTTTGTATCGCCCGACGGGCGCGAATGGGCGGCGCGGCTCGACAACGGCACGCTGGCGGTTTCCAACCTTGACCACGACGCGTTCGCGGTCAGGCAATGGCAACAGAGGCTGGGCAATGTTCCCGCGCTCGACGTCACCGCCCTGTCGCCCGACGACAAACAACTGCGCTGCGACGATATGGGTTGCGTCTATCGCCACGGCCCGACCCTCATCGCCATGCCCGCCACGGAACCGGCGGCTTTGGAAGATTGCGGCAAAGCCGATATCGTCATAGCCCCGTTCCTGATCAATCGCTGCGCCGCGCCGCAAGTCATTGACGATCACGCCCTGTGGCAACACGGCGCGGCGGCTATCTACTTTGACGGCAATACGCCGCGCATCGTGCAATCGCGCCCCGCCCGCGGCGCGCGGCCGTGGAGCGTCGGCTGGCGCGGCTTCAACATAACCGCGCAATAAAAAACCGGCCTTTCTTGCGAAAGGCCAGTTTTCCCTTACATCAAAGCCCGATTTATTCCGCCGCCGCTTTCTTGGCGCGGGGCTTCTTGGCTTTGGGTTCTTCGCCTTCTTCCGCGGCGTCGGCTTTCTTGGCCTTCTTCGCGGGTTTTTCTTCGGCGACAGGTTCATCGGCTTTTTCAGCCGCGGCTTCGAACGCCGCTTCGACCTGGGCTTTTTCTTCCGTGGCCTTCAACACCGCCGCGCCCTTTTCGGCCTGCACAATCGCTTCTTCAGGCGACCGCGCGACATTGACCGTGACCTTGATCGTCACTTCGGGGTGCAGCTTGACCTTGACCGGAAACAGGCCCAGCGCCTTGATCGGGCTGTCGATCTGCACCTGGCCGCGATCAATCTGATGCCCGGCCTTGACGGCGGCTTCGGCCACGTCGCGCGCGGAAACCGACCCGAACAGATGGCCGGTGTCGCTGGCCTGACGAATGACGACAAATTTGACGTCATGCAGCTTGGCGGCCAGCGTTTCGGCTTTGGCGCGTTCGGCGGCGTTGCGCGCTTCCAGTTCGGCGCGTTGCTTTTCGAACAGGTCCATATTGGCCTTGGTCGCGCGCAAAGCCTTGTTCTGCGGCAACAGGAAATTGCGCGCATAACCGGGGCGCACTTTGACCGTCTGGCCCATCGCGCCCAGACGTTCGATACGTTCCAGCAAAATAACTTCGATCATGTTTTTCTCCTTCGGTTGTGTGTCGGTTTAATTTTTAGGTTCCGCAAACCGTTTGCGGAAATTGACCCACTGATCCAGCACGCCCAAAAACGTGACGGGAAAAGCCAGATAGACGATAGCGACCAGCAGAATATAAAACCCGGCCAGCACCGCGCCGGGATAGGCGGTGCGCGCCGCCCAGCCATGAATGACGGCAAGGCCGGAAAAGAAAAAAGGCACGCCCAGCACCAGCCCCAGATTAAGCCCGACATAGCGATAAGGTTCGGGGGCGAAAACGGCGACCAACCCGACAATGGCGGCGGCAAAAACAACCAAAGACGGCACATGCAGGTTGCCCAGCGTAAAAGCGGGACGCAATTTCCATTGACGCTGGCCGACAAAACTTTGCGCCACGGCCATATCGACGAAAGTCGAAAACAGCCACACGCACATGACAAAGGCGGGCATAATGCGCGCGATCATGCCAAAGGCCTGATGAATGTTCGCGATAATCTCCGGCGTGACCTTCTGCCCGTCGGCGGCGATTAATTTCGTCACCTGATCGCTCATGCCGTCGAGCGCGTGAAGAGTCATCGCCTGCAACCCGCCGTCATGCCCCATCGCGATGACGAAGACCGCCATGAAAATCAGACAAGGATAAAGCGTCATCACGGCCAGCACCGTCCCTTCGGAACGCCACGTCACCGCGCCATCAGCATCGACACGACGCCCCATCGCCAGCAGAATGAGAATGGCGGCCGGAATGGCGTCGAAAAACAGATAAAAAATGCCGAAACCGGCGGGCGCGAACGCAAACACGCCCGCCACACCCGCCAGACAGGCCAGAAAACCCGACAACGCGCCGCAGGCAAAGCCCGCCATATAAAGCGGTATCGCCAGAAAATAGGCCATCAGGATCAAAACGGATTCGGCATGGAATCCGGCGAATGCGCACAGCCCCGCGCTGGCCAAACCGGCCAGAACGCCAAGCAAATGGCCTATCAGGCCACGCGATACGGGAAGAATTTCCGACACCACAATCCCCTTAACGTGTCCCCCGCGGCTCCATGCCGCAAGGTTAGAGGCAAAGCCCCAGGCCCAACCGCCCCCGCGCACGCGCGGGGGAAGAGGACTTCGTCACTTAAAACCTAGTTCGCGTTGCCACGCTTGTCCGCATAAGGCAGCAAGGCCAGAAAACGCGCGCGCTTGATGGCCTGCGCCAGTTCACGCTGCTTTTTCGCCGAAACGGCGGTGATGCGGCTCGGCATGATTTTGCCGCGTTCCGAAATGAAACGCTTCAGCAAAGCCGGATCCTTGTAGTCGATCTTGGGCGCGTGCTTGCCGGTAAAGGGGCAGCTCTTGCGGCCGCGACGGAAACCGCCGAAACCGCCGGCGGCAGGACGTTCGCCGCGCGGGGCGCGGGTTGTTTGTTCGCTCATGCTCATGCGGCATCTCCTTCAACAGATTCGCTGCGCGGGGCGCGGCGGGGGCGATCGCCACCACGGTCGCCGCCACGATCATTGCGTTCGCCGAACGCGGGGCGTTCGCTGCGTTCATCCTTGCGCAGAACGGCCGACGGGCCTTCTTCATGTTCTTCGACGCGCACGGTCATGAAACGCAGAACGTCTTCATTCAGGCCCATATTACGTTCCATTTCGGCAATCGCCGCGGCGGGCGCGTCGATATTCATCAGAACGTAATGGCCTTTTTTGTTCTTGTTGATGCGATAGGCAAGATTGCGCAGGCCCCATTGTTCGGTCTTTTTGACCGAACCGCTATCCTTGACGATGATGTCGGTGAAAGCCTTGGCCAGAGCTTCGACCTGCGTGGTCGGCACATCCTGACGCGCGATAAAAATGGTTTCGTAAAGCGGCATATCCGCGGTTCCCTTATGGTTATGCGACCGGAAGCTGGTCTGGGCCAATCCCAAATCATCAGCCGCCCCGGTCTGAGCCCGCCCTCGAAGGGACGAGCAAGGTGCCTGTTAAAGCCGGGCGTTTATAGCGATTTAACCGAAGATTGCAAGGGGTAAATAGGGCGGTTTGACAAAGCCGCGCGCGCCAAAGTACCATAATCCGGCTTATTCATCGATGCAGCCATATAAATCAAGGGATTTAAAATGAAAAACGGTAAAAACGGCACATCCACGCGCACACCGCATATCACACCGCCCCCGAACCAGTATCAGTCGCTTAAACCGCAAATCCCCCTTTTGCCTCCCAGCGTCAAACGTCACCGCCTGACCCTCGGCATGCACAAACCCACCCGGCTCGATCACTGGAAAGGGATGCAAAAAAATCCCCGCGTCTACAGGGATTTTCTATTCGGCTAACCGGATTCCGTATTACATTACGCCTTCACAATCGTCGCCAGCTCGCTGGCGCTGTCGCTGGCGCCCAGCGCGATGCGCGAGGACAGCATGCGTTTGACCAGCTGGCGCAACGCGTCGATATCGTCCGCCGCGGCCAGTGCCTGCCCCTGCGCCACCATATCCTTGAATTCCGCCGCGTCGGGGAACAGATAGGGTTCGCCCGCCAGACGCTTGAACCATGTCTGGACATAGCCCGCGTCGCGCCACGCGACAAAGAAAAACAGATCCCGCATTTCCGCCAGATGCAAATCGGCATCTTCATAAGCGGCCACGTCGGCGGCGTCGATAATGCCCTGCACCTTGACGGCGTGATTGTCGAACCGCGCGTTTTCGGGTTTGTCGGCATGGGCGCGGGCGATGCGGTTGAACACCGCGTTCATCTTGCCCAAACGGCGTTGCAACATCGCAGCGCGGTATTTTTTGGCCAGACGCGCGATATCCTGCCGCACGAAGCGCGATTCTTCGGCGACGCGGCGGATGGTTTCGGGATCGTTGCCCGCTTCGGCCAGCGTTTCGCTTTGTTCCTGAATCCGCATTTTCAGCAATTGCATTTCAGGCCCGCCCTCGGGGCCGACGGCGGCGGCCAGATCGCCCCATTCTTCTTCACCCTGCCTGATAATGGCCGACGCGAATTGCGCACCGCCTTCACCCGCGAAAGAAATCTGCCCCGCCTGCGGCGCGTAAAAACGCGGGGCTTTATGTTCCAGCCGCGCGCCTTCGGCGCCTTCCAAAATGGCCGTGGCCTGTAAAATGCCGCTGTCCGACATCGTCCAGTCGAACGTCACCACCGACCCTTCAGGCAAGGCGAACCCGTCGGGCAGATCTTCACCGCCGATGCGGAACACGCCGACGCACAAATTCAAATCGACCCGTTCGGGATATTCGACCTGAAACAGCTCAAAACTCACTGAACCGAATTCATGCGCCTTGATGCCGCGCGCCGTGGTGAAACGCACGCGGCCATGCGCGGGCAGCGTGTCGCCTTTTCTGACCAGCGGCATCAGGATGTTTTCCTGCGCATGCATGTGGCCCAAGGCCTTGACCGCAATCGTCTGCGCCGCGGGAATGCTGCCCGTCGACGCCACCAAACGCGTAATGGCCAAAGCCTGATCATGCTGCGGCAACACATTGCCGGCTTCGTCCAGCACATGGGCGGTGAACATATGTTCGCCGGCGTCCGCCAGCGGCACCGAAATCGTCAGCCCGTCGAACAGGGGCAGCGCGCCGGAATCCCACCCCTTGCCGATCAGCTTGATCTGGCGCGTTTCGGCATTGCCCTTGACCTGAACCGTCACGACCGTTTTATCCGACGGCGTGCGCGCGGTATAGGCATAGGACACGCCCGGTTCGGAAATAACCGGCGCCGCCGGCACGGAAGCGTCTTCCACCGCGGGGACGGAGGCGGGCGCGGATTTCGGCGCTTCGACCACGGCTTCCTTGGGCTTGGGCGAACTGACATTGTCGGCGTCCCATTGCCGTCCTTCGCAATAATAGGCCGCGCCGACGGCCACCGCCGTCATCGGGTCTGTTTTCAAATCGGCGGCGATGCCCAATTCATTCGACACCATTTGCCGGATCAACGGAATGCGGCTCGGCCCGCCGATGAACACGATACGGTCGATTTCTTCGTGGCTGGTATTGTTGTCGGCCAACAGGCTGCGGATCAGATCAATCGTCTGCATGACGGGTTCGCGGATCAATTCTTCGAACCGCGCGCGCGTGAACGGCACGTCCAGATACATCTCCATTTCGTTCTGGTCCATCATGCGCAATTCGTCGTCCGATGCGAAAATGGCGGCTTCATCCTGCGACGACAGGTCGATTTTCGCCTTTTCGGCGGCCAGTTGCGCGATGCGGATCAAGCGGCGGTAATTGGGATCGCGCTGGAAATTTTCCGGCAGGTCGAACGTCGCCGCCAGCCACGGGCGCACGACTTCGTTGACGATCATGCGGTCGAAATCGCGCCCGCCCAGCATATTGATGCCCTGATGCGCCACGATTTTGACTTCGCCGTTGATGGCCTGCGCCAGCGCGACGTCGAACGTGCCGCCGCCCAGATCATACACCAGAAAACGGCCCGACCGTTTCGCGCCTTCCATTGCGGCCATTGCCGCGGCGATAGGTTCCTGCAGCAAATCGACGCGGTCAAGCCCCGCCATTTTCGCGGCGCGCAATGTCGATTCCGACTGCATCTGGTTGAATGCCGCGGGAATGGTGATGACGGCGCCGGTGATGCGGTCGCCGCCGGATTCCGTCGCCGCCTGCCCCAGCAATTGGCGGATGATTTCCGCCGAACATTCCTCGGGCGTCAATTTCAATTCAAGATCTTTGATTTCAATCGGCGTCGACGACCCCATCAAACGCTTGAACCCCGCCGCCACATTTTCCGGCGCGACCAAGGCCTGATCATGCGCGCGGCGGCCATACAGACGATGCCCGCGCTTGTCGAAATAAATCACCGACGGCAAAACCTCGCCGCCGTCGGCGGGGCGGAAAACGCGCGCCTTGCCGTCGACAATGCCCGCGACGACGCTGTTGGATGAGCCAAGATCGATGCCGAGATACATAGAAAACCTAACCCGATGAGCGAAAGAGAGCCATTATGTATCGGATTTCATTTAAGAAAGCGTTCGCATTTGGTTAAAAAAGCGTTGCCACTCCCTATCCGACAGGCGGCGCATCATTACAACCGATTATGGTTAATGCAATGATTTGATTTGGTTTCAATCGCCGTTTTGCGCGTGAATAAGGGCCAGAAGACGGGAATCGGACGGATCGATTTCAAGCCCCTGCTCTATCGCCGCCTGCGCCGCCGCCGCATCGCCTTTGCGGTCATACAGCCGCGCCAGCGCGTAATAAATCAGCCCATAAGTGGGGGTCAGTTTTTGCGCGGCCCGCATCGTCGCCAGCGCGCCGTCGATATCGCCGCGCAAAGCCTGCAGGCGACCCTTGTTATACAACGCGATGCCGTCCTGCGGAAACAAGGCCACGGCATCGTCGATCAATTTTTCCGCCCGCGCCGCCTGTCCCCGTTTTTCATAAACAGTCGCGGCGCGCACGAAAGCCTGCGCACCCGCCATTACCGGCGACAGGCTTTCCGCTTTTTCGAAATCGCGCAGCACGGCATCATCGTCGCCTTTGGCGTCCGCAATCGCCTCCAGAACTTCCCAATCGAAGGCGCGATGATCGACGGCGTCAAGCGCGGGCATAAAAGCCAGCGCCAGAGTTACAACCGCGCCGCACGCCGCGACGGTCAAAGCCGTTTTTCTTTTTTCGCGCCACGCCGCGACCGCATAAGGCCACGCGCACCCCGCCAGCGGCAGCAAAAACACGATGACCGGCAAACGATATCTGTCGGTGACATAGAAAACCAGAACCGACGCGGTATAAACAACGGCGCATACGGCCAGAAAAACCATATCTCGGGGAACGCCTCCTGTTCGCCATGCCAGAATAAACGCAAAAATCGCCAGAGCCGTTATCACGCCGATATCGCGCGGCAACATATTGACGACCGACGGAAAATGCCGGCGAATGAATCCGAAATCGTAATTGTCGAAACGATCGGCATCGTTGAAAAAAGCCAGAAATTTTAATCCCAGCAATTCCACTTCGCGCGCCGGATGATGACGCGCGTAATCAATCGCCTTGTCGCGCCAGAAGGCCGATATTTGCGACGGTTTCAACGCATGCCCCGTTTGTTGTTCGGCCACCCACGCGGTGTCGAGCCGTTCCTGATCCGGCCCCGTCGCGACTTCGGGCGGATAGGCGTTGGTGCCGTTGGCATAGGGCGAATGGCCGATATACAGGTTGAATCCGCCGTCGGACGTTATGGGCACGATGTCATGCGCGGCACGCCAGTTATGCAGCGTCACCGGCGCAATCGCCACGGCCACGCCGGCGACGAAGGCCAGACAAGGCGCGACCGCGCGCCGCCCATAATATCGCCACGCGAAAAACGGCAGAACCGGCAGCAAGAAAAGCGCGTTGCCGCGCGCCAGCACGGCCAGCCCGCATATCACCCCCGCCGCCCCGTAACGCCGCCAGCCGGTGGCGCGCAACGCCCATAATGACGCCACGACGCAAGCCGTCATCAAGAACAGCGTCAAAGATTCTTTCATCGGCGCGGCAGTGTAAAAAACCATCGGCGCGAAAAGCGCGGCCAGAATGCCGGTCAACGCGGCGGCTTTGTTGCCGCCGGAAAGCCGCGCGATAACGGAAAGCCCGACGACGGTCAGCGAATCCAGAAACGCGTTGAACAACCCCGCGGCGGGATATGAATGGCCCGCGACGCGATACACAAAGGACAGCAGCCACGGATAAAGCGGCGATTGATAATAAACCCCCGCATCGTCCGCGCCCCCCTGCGCCAGACGCCACGCCCATTTGTCGTACATATCGGCGTCAAGCTGCGGCGCATCGCCATAGGGCGTCATCTGCCATTGCAGGACAAAGCACACGCGCAACATCAACGCGACAAAAAACAACAGGACAAAGAAAACCGGCATCGGGTCTTGCGCCGCCTGTCGGTTCTCGCGCGTCACTCAGGCCGCCGCCTGCCCGCTATGCGTCACCGCGTCATGGCAGCGATGGCACAAATCGGGCGCGTCCTTATGGCTGCCGACTTCGGGCAATACCTGCCAGCAGCGTTCGCATTTCCTGCCTTCGGCCAGTTCGACGACCACGCTGACATTGGCGATATCGGGCAGGCTGAACGCGTTTTCCGGCGCGGGGTCGGCCTGCAATGTCAGCGACGAATTGACGCAGATTTCGGCGAAATCGACATCCTGCAGCGTGACAATCACCCTGTCCGACACATAAACATGCGGATGCGCCTGCAACGGCGCGCCGATCTTCTTGTCGTTGCGCGCGCGTTCCAGCGCCCCCGTCACCACGCGGCGCACGGCGCGGATTTCCGCCCATTTGTGCGCCAGCGCGTCGTCGCGCCACGCGGCGGGCACGGCCGGAAAAGTCTGCAGATGCACGCTGTTATTTTCGTCGTCGCCGAAACGCGCCAGCCATGCTTCTTCCGCGGTAAAGCATAAAACCGGCGCCAGCCACACCGCCAGATGATTGAATATCTGTTCCATCACCGTGCGCGCGCTGCGGCGGCGCAGGGAATCCGCGCGGTCGCAATACAGGCTGTCCTTGCGGATGTCGAAGTAAAAAGCCGACAGATCGGTGTTGCAGAAATTGTGCAGCGTTTGCAGCATATGGCCGAAATCGAATGCGGCCATATCGGCGCGAATGGACGCATCGACTTCATGCAACCGATGCAAAACCCAGCGTTCCAGTTCGGGCATATCGGCCACGGCCACATGTTCGGCGTCGCTCATGCCGTTCAAAGCGCCCAGCAGATAACGCAGCGTGTTGCGGAAACGGCGATACAGGTCGCCATTCTGTTTCAGAATCTCCGGCCCGATGCGCAAATCCTCGCTGTAATCGGACGACAGCACCCACAGGCGCAGAATATCCGCGCCCCATTTGTCGTTGACTTCCTGCGGCGCGGTCACATTGCCCAGCGACTTGGACATTTTGCGTCCCTGCTCGTCGAGCGTGAAGCCGTGCGTCAGCACCTTGTCGAACGGCGCGCGCCCGCGCGTGCCGCAGGATTCCAGAAGCGACGAATGGAACCAGCCGCGATGCTGGTCCGACCCTTCCAGATAAAGCGACGCCGGCGATTGCAAATTCGGCCACACGCCGCTTTCCAGAACAAAGGCATGCGTGGAACCGGATTCAAACCACACATCGACGATGTCGAACACCTGAATGAAATCATCGGCCCTGTAATCATTGCCCAGAAATTCCTGCGCCGGACGCGCATACCACGCATCCGCGCCGTCGGCGTCGAACGCGGCGGCAATGCGGTTCATCACGGCCTTGTCGCGCAACACGTCGCCGGTGGTTTTGTCGACGAACAAGGCAATCGGCACGCCCCACGCGCGTTGGCGGCTGATGCACCAGTCGGGACGGCTTTCGATCATGCCGCGAATGCGGTTTTCACCGATGCCGGGATACCACCCCGTTTGGCCGATCGACTCCAGCGCGGTTTCGCGCAGCGTCTTGCCTGTGGCCGCGATTTTTTCGTCCATCGCGATGAACCATTGCGGCGTGGTGCGGAAAATCAACGGCGCCTTCGACCGCCACGAATGCGGATATGAATGCTTGATGTTTTTCTTGGCCAGCAACGCGCCGGCGTCCAGCAACGCCTTGATCACCGCGCCGTTGGCCTCGCCCACCTTGCCGTCGGGCTTGTACACATACAAACCTTCAAAGCCTTTGACATTGGGCAGATACCGCCCGTCATCGCCGACGGTTTCGTCGAATTTGATTTTATGTTTCCGGCCCAGATTGAAATCGTCCTCGCCGTGGCCGGGCGCGATATGCACGAAACCCGTGCCAGCATCGGTGGTGACGAAATCGCCGAAATACAGCGGCACGTCATAATCGAAATAACCGTCGCTGCCCGCACGGCCGCGGAAGGGGTGGGCACAGACGACACTGCCCAAATCATCCTTTGCCAAAACTGCAAGTTTGGAAACGCGTCCAATTTTTGCTTCCTGAACAAACGCATCTTGCAGGTTTTCCGCCACAGCCAGAACATCGCCAACCTTGGCGATTCCGCCTTCGGCGACTTCTTCGACGCGCAATACGCTATAGGCGAAATCCCCATACGCAATCGCCCGGTTCGCCGGTATTGTCCACGGCGTCGTCGTCCAGATGACGACCGACGCGCCTTCCAATTCCTTGCACGCGGTTTTGACCACCGGAAACTTCACCCACAATGTTGTGGATGTATGATCGTGATATTCGATCTCCGCCTCGGCCAGCGCGGTTTTTTCGACCACCGACCACATCACCGGCTTGACGCCTTTATACAGCAATCCGTTATCGACGAATTTATACATCTCGCGCAAAATCTGCGCTTCCGCCGCTTTCGTCATCGTGCTGTAGGGATGCGCCCAATCGCCGACCACGCCCAGACGCTGGAATTCTTCCGCCTGTACCGTTTTCCAATGTTCGGCAAAGGCGCGGCATTCGGCGCGGAATTGCAAAATCGGCACGCCGTCTTTGTCTTTGCCTTCGGCGCGGTATTTTTCCTCGATCTTCCATTCGATGGGCAACCCGTGGCAATCCCACCCCGGCACATAGGGCGCGTCGAAGCCCATCATCTGGCGGCTGCGATTGATCACATCCTTCAAAATCTTGTTCAGCGCGTGGCCGATATGAATGTTGCCGTTGGCATAGGGCGGCCCGTCATGCAGAATGAATTTTTCGCGGCCCGCGCTTTGCCCGCGCAACTTGCCGTGCAGATCCATGCGCTGCCAGCGCGCCAGAAGTTCGGGTTCTTTCTTCGGCAACCCGCCCTGCATCGGAAACGCGGTCTGGGGCAGAAAAACGGTGTCGCGGTAATCTTTTTTGGCGTCAGTCATGATTTATCCTGTTGTTCCGACGTGACAATACCATTGCCGGCAGGAAAAACAACCGTTCAAGCCTGTTTCGCGGCGTCGATATCCCGCAAAATCTGCGCCTTCAGCGCGTCAATCCCGTCGAATTTCATTTCCGGGCGGATAAAACGCGTCAGGGCGAACTGCCAGACCTGCCCGTATATATCCCCGTCGAAATCGAACAAATGGGCTTCCAGATTTTCGCCCACGCCGCCCACCGTCGGACGCACGCCGATATTGGCCACGCCTTTATACGACATTTCTTCGCCCGCCCTGCCCGCGCGCACGGCGTAAACGCCGAAGCGGGGACGCAGATAATCGCCCAGCGCGATATTGGCCGTGGGCACGCCGATCGTGCGCCCCCGTTGCGCGCCCTGCGTCACCACGCCTTCAATCGCCCATACGTGCCCCAGCATCGCCGCGGCTTGTTCAACTTCGCCCTGTTGCAAATGCGCGCGAATGCGGGTCGATGAAAACACTTCGCCGTCCGGCGCGCCCTGCGCCGCGATATCGGTCACCCCGACATCATAAGGTTTCAGCCAAGCGCCCAGACGCGCCATATCGCCGCCGCGTTTGTAGCCGAAGGTGAAGTCATATCCGGCCACGACATGCCGCGCGCCCAATGTTTCGTGCAAAACCCGCACCGCGAAATCCTGTGGCGGCATTTGCGCCACGTCCAGAGAAAAAGGCAGAACCACCACCTCATCAATGCCACATTCTTTCAGCAATCTTTCTTTCGCCGCCTGCGGCGTCAGGCGGAACGGCGCGTGGTCGAGCCAGAACAACGCGCGCGGATGCGGTTCGAACGTCAATACGCGCGCGGGAACATGCAATGACCGCGCGCGTTCGATGGCGGCGTCCAGCACCGCGCGATGCCCGCGATGCACGCCGTCGAAATTGCCCAGCGCGAACACGCCGCCGCGCGCAACCGAAGATGGAAACAGAGAAACACTGTCTATTGTCATGCGCCTATGATACGAAGACGCCAGCATTTGTCGCAAGAATTATGTCACAAGGTCGATCGCCGATGCCCGCAGAAACGCCAACAGAACTGTGCCCCCACAATTTCTTTACCCTGAAAGACGGCGGCAGGCTGCGTTATGCGCGCTTTGAGACGGCGCATGCGTCCCGCGGCACGGTTCTGGTGATTCCCGGGCGGCGCGAATTCATCGAAAAGAAATTTGCCGAACTGGGACAACCATTGCTCGACGCCGGATGGCGGCTGATCGTGGTCGAACCGCGCGGTCAGGGGCTTTCCACCCGTGTTCTGTCCGGATCGATGCGCCAGCGCGACCATATCGACGATTTCGATACGCATCTGAACGATTTGCGCGCTTTCTACGACGCCGTCGTCAAACCCGAACTGACGACAACACCTCTGATCGTGCACGGCCATTCGCTGGGCGGCCATTTAACGCTGCGCTGGCTGGCCGAAGACAATCCCGCCATAACGGCGGCCTTTCTGACCTCGCCGATGATGGCGCTCAGCGGCATGCCCGCGCATCTGGTCGCCCACGGGCTCAGCTGGTTCAATGTCCGCCTGTTCGGCCATGCCTATGAATATGCGCCGCTGCAGCATGATTTCAACGCCGAAGACTGCGTTTTCGCCGACAACGTCCTGACGCAGGACGCCGCGCGTTTTCCCATCATCGAAAATTATTTCGCCGCGCATCCCGATATGGCCGTCGGCGGCGTGACATGGGGATGGCTGCTGGCCGCGCTGAAATCGATGCAGCACGCCCATACGTTGCCTTATCTGGGGCGCATCGCCGTGCCGGTTCTGGCGATACTCGGGGCCGAAGACAAAGTCACACCGGCCAAGGAAACCGCGCCTACCCTGAATTTCATCCCGCGCGTGCAAACCCATATCATCGACAAATGCCGCCACGACGTGATGAACGAAATCACCCCGGCCCGGGACGAGGCATGGCGACTGATTGATGAATTTCTCGGCAAATTTTAGGGTCGAGACTTAACGACAACGCATGATTGCGCATCGGCCTCGCGCAGAACATCAAGCAAATCTTCGCGCGCCAGCGTCACGCACCCCGCCGATGGCGAAAAATCGGGCCGCGCCAGATGCATGAATATCGCGCTGCCCTTGCCCGGCACGACCGGATCGTCATTGTAACCCAGCACAACCACAATGTCGTACAGATGGTCTTCCCGCCACAGATGATCGACCGGAACGGCATAAGGGTGCCGCACAAGCTTATTATATTGGGGATCGTCCGGTATTTCACACCAGCCGTCCTGCGGATTCATCGCCCTGTGCTTCAACCGCAAAGACGGCATTGCAATGCGATCGGTGCGGTACAGAACCTCGCGCATGGCCCAGCACCCCGCCGGCGTGGCGCCGTCACCTTCGTGTTTTTGCGCCGCGGAAACAATGCCGCCGCGCCCGACGGCACAACGCAACTGCCGTTTATTCCACAAGGCCAGATGCGGCGTTTCAACGATTAAATCCATAAAGCAAGCCCGATTGAATTTTGCGGAGCGCAAGGGTAGCATGGGCGGGCAAAGGTGAAAATCATGATCTATACCCGGCCCGAACTTTTGAAGCTTATCCACGACACGCGCGCGGTGTCGATATGGAACCACGACACCGGCCCCGTTTTCTGGTACGCGGCCAATGTGCCGGGGCCGTTTTACGTCAACACCGAAATGATCATCGGCGCGGAATTGTCGGCGCGGCTGCTGCGCGAAATCACCGCCATTGTCGCCGGAACCGTCGATGCGCAGGCGCGCGCGGAACAGCTCAACGCCCTTATTCTGGGCGCCTATAAAACCGCGCCGTCGTGGCAGAAACTTATCGCCACCATGATCGACCGCGCGCGAACCGAATTTCCGGCGGGCGATTTTTCCATCATTTCCGGCGGCGAACGGCGCGACTGGCTGTTTTCCATCCCCTTCGCCCATGATGCGGGGCTGCCCCACCTGTTTTTGTACAAAAACAAAACATCATGGTGCGCGCATCCGGTCGCGGCGAATACGGTCACGCTGCATGTCTCCGACCTTATCAACAACGCCGCCAGCTTTATCGATTTGTGGCAACCGGCGTTGAACGGCCTGCACATCGCATGCGCGGGCAATCTGTGCGTCAATGTGCGCGGCGAAAACGGGCTGAAACGCCTGCGCGACGTCGGGCAAAAAGTCGCCAGCCTGATGGTCATCGATGTCGATTATTTCCGCCATTTGCATGCCGAAGACCTGATTTCCCGCGCGGTTTTCGAAGAAATAGCGATCTTCTTCGCCTCGTCCAAGGATTGGGCCGCGCAATATCTGATCGGCAAGCCGGCCTTGTTCGACGCCGCCGGATGCGACGCTAAATCGTTCGAAAGGCTGAAACATTTCGTCGCCCACGACCCGTGGCATCTGCGCGCGGGGCATGAACAGGTCTTTGCCGCGCTGCAGGCCGCCATTGACCGCCGTCTGGCCGCCGCCGCGTAACCGCACAGCAACCCGGCCCGTTCTTGGTTAATCCGACCCTTTCCGCCTGCGTTATATCCACAAAGCCCCGCGAATCCTTGTTTTCGACATCTTGATATGGTGTGCTTAATGCCCATATCTCCTCGACATCGAGGGTTTGAAAGGATTCATCATGGAAACCACCCACGCGGGCGGCGCGCTTTATCCCGTCTTGCCATTGCGCGACATCGTCGTTTTTCCGCATATGGTCGTACCTTTGTTCGTGGGGCGCGAAAAATCCGTGCGCGCGCTGGAAGACGTCATGCAGGATGACAAACATATCCTGATGCTCACCCAGAAAAACCCGGGCCTCGACGACCCCGCGCCCGAAGACCTTTACACCACGGGCACGGTCGGCACGATTTTACAGCTTTTGAAATTGCCCGACGGCACGGTCAAGGTACTGGTCGAAGGCAGCCACCGCGCCAAGGTTTCGCAATTCACCAAAAACCCCGATTTCTTTCAGGCCTTCGCCGAACCGATCGAAGAATATATGGGCGATCAGGGCGAATTGGACGCCATCGCGCGCGCCGTGGTCGGACAGTTCGACCAGTATATCCGCCTGAACAAAAAAATTCCGCCCGAAGTATTGGTCACCGTCAACCAGATCGACGATCCGGCCAAGCTGGCCGACACCATCGCCGCGCATCTGGCGCTCAAACAGCCGGACAAGCAATCATTGCTGGAAATCCCGTCGGTCAATCAACGGCTGGAACGCATCTTTGCCTTTATGGAAGGCGAAATCGACGTGCTGCAGGTCGAAAAACGCATCCGGTCGCGCGTCAAGAAACAGATGGAAAAAACCCAGCGCGATTATTACCTGAACGAGCAGATGAAGGCCATTCAGAAAGAACTGGGCGAAACCGAAGACGGCAAAAACGAAGCCGACGAATATGTCAAGAAAATCGCCGCCAAGAAATTGAGCAAGGAAGCGCGCGAAAAAGTCGAGTCCGAGATCAAAAAGCTGAAAAGCATGAGCCCGATGTCGGCGGAATCCACCGTCGTGCGCAATTATCTCGACTGGATGCTGGGTATTCCGTGGGAAGAATCGACGCGCGTGCGCCGCGACCTCAACGCCGCGGAAAAAGTTCTGGACGAAGATCATTACGGTCTGGACAAGGTCAAGGAACGCATCCTTGAATATCTGGCCGTGCAGAAACGCGCCAACAAGCTGAAAGGCCCCATCCTGTGCCTCGTCGGCCCGCCGGGCGTCGGCAAAACCTCGCTGGGCAAATCCATCGCCAAAGCCACGGGCCGCAATTTCGTGCGGATGTCGTTGGGCGGCGTGCGCGACGAATCCGAAATCCGCGGCCATCGCCGCACCTATATCGGATCGATGCCGGGCAAAGTCATTCAGGGCATGAAGAAGGCGAAATCGTCGAATCCCCTGTTCCTGCTCGATGAAATCGACAAACTGGGACAGGATTGGCGCGGCGACCCGTCGGCGGCGTTGCTGGAAGTGCTGGATCCCGAACAGAACCACACTTTTAACGACCATTATCTGGAAGTCGATTACGACCTGTCGGACGTCATGTTCGTGTGCACGGCCAACACGCTGAAAATGCCGCAGCCGTTGCTCGACCGCATGGAGATCATCCGCCTGTCGGGCTACACCGAAGACGAAAAGATCGAAATCGCCAAAGGCCATCTTCTGCCCAAGATCATGAAGGATCACGGGTTGAAAAAGACCGAATTTTCCATGTCCGACGACGCGTTGCGCGATGTTTTGCGTTACTACACGCGCGAAGCGGGCGTGCGCAATCTGGAACGCGAACTGGCCAACCTCGCGCGCAAATCCTTGAAGGAAATCGTGGCGGGCAAGGTCAAATCCGTCCATATCACGCGGCGCAATCTGGAAAAATTCGCGGGCGTAAAGCGGTTCCGCTTCGGCGAAGTGGAAGCCGAAGACCTGATCGGCGTCACCACCGGCCTGGCATGGACCGAAGTCGGCGGCGAATTGCTGACCATCGAAGCCGTCGCGCTGCCCGGCAAGGGCAGGGTCACGACGACCGGCAAGCTGGGCGACGTCATGAAGGAATCCGTGCAGGCGGCGGAAAGCTATGTCAAGGCGCGCGCCGTGGCGTTCGGCATCAAGCCGACATCGCTCGACAAACGCGACATCCATGTTCACGTCCCCGAAGGCGCGACGCCCAAAGACGGGCCCAGCGCGGGCGTGGCGATGGTGACATCGATTGTTTCCGTCCTGACCGGCATTCCGGTGCGCAAGGATGTGGCCATGACGGGTGAAATCACCCTGCGCGGCCGCGTGCTGCCCATCGGCGGGCTTAAGGAAAAATTGCTGGCGGCATTGCGCGGCGGCATCACGACGGTGTTGATCCCCAAGGAAAACGAAAAAGACCTCGCCGAAATTCCCGACAACGTCAAAAAAGGCATGAATATCCTTTTGATGAACACGGGCGAGGAAGTGCTGAAACACGCTCTTGTGCGGCCGTTGACGCCGATCGAATGGGACGAAAACGCCGAAAACGCCGACGCCAAAAGCGCGACGAACGGCGAAGCCAAAAGCGCAGGCGTCGTCAAACACTAACCGTGCGATAAAAAACCGGCATCCGGACGTCTCCGGATGCCGGTTTTTCTTGTCTTCGGCTTAGGCCAAATACTGCCCGCCATTGATAGTCAGGGTCGAACCGGTGATGAACGACGCCTGATTGGATGCCAGATATAAAACCGCCGCCGCGATTTCTTCCGGCTTGCCCAGCCGTTTCAACGGAATTTTATCGACGATTTTCACCATGACTTC
>JAGWIK010000038.1 GCA_028866275.1 Alphaproteobacteria bacterium | reverse complement strand
CACAAAAAGAAACGCTTCCGTTCTGGCGATGATCCCGTCATCGCAGAGAACGAAGCATTCTTGTTGAACGATCACTCAACCCGCAGCGAATACGCCAAAGCCTACGAGGCCGGACGCGATTTGTATTACGCAGGCCAGCCGGAGTTTGCTGAAGTTCTGAGTGTGATACGAGGTTTTGTCGAACGGCTTTGACATGCCTTTGGCATCCAGCTCCGAAGGCATAGGCCTTAAGCTGGTTCTTCCGCAAAGCGTAGGGCAACACTAATAGCCCCATTCCTCATGTCTAACTGGCAAATCATTAAGGCGGCGACGCAATAGAGGCCAACGCGGCATGTGTTTATCCATAAGTGAAACAAACCTTGCGTTATGAGTTGGCTCGATCAAATGAATCATCTCGTGCAGAATAATGTATTCAAGGCACTGGCGCGGCTTCTTAGCCAAATCCGTATTAAGTCGGATTGCTTTCCTTGCGGGCGAGCAACTCCCCCACATAGTCCGCATCCGTTGAACATAGATGGCCTTCACTTTGAGCCGGAGGATTTTCTCCCACTTTTCTATGATGCGAGGCGCAACTTTCTTAATCTGGTCACGATACCACTGCTCTACCTCTGCCTTACACTTATCCGAAGAGGCAGAGGGGCGAACGTGCAGAATCATCTTGGCATGCTGTAACTCAATAAAAGGCGGCGCTTCCTCTCGAACAACCTTCAGAAGAAATCGCTTTCCCCAAACAAAGTGGCTTTCCCGATTAAGATACTCGCGCGGCGTTTCGCGTAGCTGTTCGCGCAGTTTGGCTTGCTGCTTCTTGATCCAAGAAAGCTGCGATATAGCAAAAACGCGTATTCTATCGAGGCTCGTCCCTTTGGGGGCCGCTATACGAACGCGACCATGCGGTGGATAGACGCCAAGGTGAACATTCTTGATGTTCTTGAACTCAATATCAATAGCCAGCGCGCCAAGTTTAATCTGCTGCGACATTAATATTCGCCCTGCGCACGCACAATGTTAAACATGCGTTCGACCTCATCAGCGTCTTTAAGAACGCCATACATCGCCGCCTTGATATTTTGCTCGCGGGCTTGATTGCCGCGCCAGTTGGCGTTACGTGAGGAAATAATGGCATCATGCAGCGCAAGAGCCTGCTCCTCGTTGTCACCAAGATTGTTATAAAGGGCGCGTTTACCAGACGTATCCAACCGCGCCGGGGTTTCGGCTCCACGACCCAGGTCAACACGGTTCACCAAGTCGGCAATATGCTTGAGATATTCCTCATATTTATCAGCATTCTGCTTTCTAAACTTGATAATTTCGTCCAGCAGCACCGACATCTTTTCGTAATAGGCTGGGTTGTTTAGGGTTTCAGTGACAATTTTGCTGCGCACATTGTTTTCGATTGTTTCAGCAACGGCTCCATGATTTTCTTTAATTCCGGCCAGCCTTGAAGCAATCGCATCAGCGATGCCCGTTTTCACGATAAGATCAAGCAGACCTATATCATCAAAAGGCGATATTTTGCGCGGCTCCTTGGCCTCGATATAGGTATCGATCAGGTGTCGCATATCGGCTTCATAAGCCTTAAGGTCAAGATGCTCGCCGCTGGCGAGACGAATGACTTCGCGCACCTTTACAAAATGTTCAACCTGCGACTTGATCTCTGCGGTCTCACTGAGGGAATAACCCGCCGTTTCCATCTCATCTGAAAGGTTGGCATAGGAACGCAGGAGCGAGGCCGTAGCCTTATAAAGGGCCGTGCGTTGCGGTTCCCGTTCTTCCAAATCCGCAGGCACTTCTGTGTTGCCGCAGAAATAATGAATGTGTTCAAGATCACCTTTGGGCGGTTCAACGGGCTCACAAAGCAGCAGGATGTTTTCCAGAGCCTGATCCAACCGTTCACGGCCCTTCTTCATGCGATCTTCCAGAAGGACATCAGGCGTCGCTCCGCCAGCGCTGTAATCGAGCTCTGAGGAATAGACAGACACAGCCTTTTCAACCTTCTTGAAAAGGTCTTTGTAATCGACGATATAGCCAAAATCCTTATCTTCACCGTCGAGGCGGTTGGTGCGGCAGATGGCTTGGAACAAGCCGTGATCCTGCATCTTCTTGTCGATATAAAGATAAGTGCAGCACGGCGCATCAAAGCCCGTCAAAAGCTTATCCACCACAACCAGCAGCTTCATATTGGCTGGTTGATTGATAAATAAGTCTTTGGCCTTTTCTTCGTAGGTTTCGGTCTTTGTCTGGCCTGCCCGAACCTGCACATCCTTCAAAAGCTCTTCATAGGTGTTGAAGATAAACTGCTTATCGGTATCTGTGTTGGCTCCAATCTCCTCGCGGGTAACGTCTTGCGCCTGCGGGTTATAGGATGTCACAACGGCGCATTTACCCTTAAACGGCGTCTTCTGAAACAGGGTGAAGTATTTGCACGCTTCATAGATACTCGCCGCCACAAGGATGGCATTGCCATGCTCGCTTGAAAGCCGAGGCTTTGTGCTGAAATCAAAGATAATATCTTCAATCACACGCCCCATGCGCGAGGCGGAGCTAAGAACGCTCTGCATCGTGCCCCATTCCGCCTTCAGCTCTTCGCGCTGCCAAGCATTGAGGGCCTTGGTCTTAGCTTCAAACCACGCATCGATCTTGTCGATAGAGCCGAGCTTTTGATCAATGTCGCGGGCTTCGTAAACGAGGTCGAGGACGATGTTGTCTTCCACCGCCTCGCGGAATTTATAGGTGTGGATATAGCTGCCAAAAACCTCAAGGCTGGTCTGCTTATCAGCTTTCAGCAGAGGCGTGCCCGTAAAGCCGATAAAGATCGCGTTCGGCAGCATAGCCTTCATCACACGGTGCAGCCTGCCGCTTTGCGTGCGGTGACATTCGTCGACAAAGATAAACAAATCGCCGACGGCTTGGGTCGGTTGGGCTTCCAGCTCCTTGATAAAGGCGTCGAAATCATCAACATCGCGCCGCCCGAATTTATGCACGAGCGAACACAGCAATCGCGGCAAAGGATTGCCCAAATGGCGCATAAGTTCCCGCCCGCTGCCTGTGCGGACAATCGTCTCGCCCGCCTTTAGAAAGACGCGCTCAATCTGCTTATCCAATTCATCGCGATCGGTGATGATGGCAACGCGAGCGGCAGGGTTGTTTTCCAATATCCATTTGGCCAGCATAACCATAACGATGCTCTTGCCGCTGCCTTGGGTGTGCCAAATGATGCCGCCCTTGCGCTGACGCACATGCTCTTGCGCTTTCTTGATGCCGAAATACTGATGCGGGCGGGGCAGTTTCTTAATCCCGCCATCGAACAGGACAAAATCATGCATCAGCTCGATCAGGCGATCCTTGTTGCAAATCTTGCCCAGATATTTATCGAGCTTATATCCCGCGTTGTCCGCTTCATCCTCTTTCCATTCAAGGAAATAGCTTTCCGGCGTTTTGATCGTGCCGTAACGCAGGCCTTCGGAATCATTACCCGCAAAGATAAATTGCACAGTGCGGAAGAACCATTCATTGAATTCCGCCCCTTGGTTGGAAAGGTTCTGGCGAATACCTTCGGCGAGGCCTTTGCGGCTGTTCTTTAGTTCCAAAACGCCGATGGCGATGCCGTTGACATAAAGAACGATATCCGGGCGGCGTTCACGGTTGCCGCGCAAAGTCACTTCCTCGGCAATGCCGAAGTCATTATTGGCCGGATTAGCCCAATCAATGATCTGAATGGTGTCGGTGGGTTGAGACGGCGCTGTCTTCACATCCACGCCATAGCGCAGCATTTTATAAACAGATTCGTTCGCGCTATAAAGGTTGTCGCCCTGCGTATCGGCTTGCGCCTTCAGCAGGTAAATCGCGCGGCTGATCTTTTCCGGTGCGATGTGCTTCTTCTTCAGAAAGGCAGCAAGATAGGCTTCTTCGATATTGCTGTTGCCTTCGCGTTCTTCCCAGTTGCCCAGATAATCATAACCAAGCTTGTCGGCAAAGAAACGGATGACGCGATTTTGCGTTTCGCGCTCTGGTTTGTCTATTGCGCCCATCTTACCCTCTCACAAGCTTG
The DNA here is from genome assembly GCA_028866275.1 of Alphaproteobacteria bacterium. GTDB lineage: Bacteria > Pseudomonadota > Alphaproteobacteria > UBA9219 > UBA9219 > CAIXLI01. Next base: position 8,404 of record JAGWIK010000038.1, on the reverse strand, counting down.
AAGCTGACCTGATAGCGATAGAAAGAAATGTTGGACACAGCGGCCAAGGCCCAGCGCAGCTTTGGGTCGTCCTCCAGCGCGATAATCACGCCTTCCACCGTTTGATCCTTTTCCGCGATTTCTTCCTTCACATAACCCATGTAACGCAGAACTTGCCCCACCACGACATCGCTGGCCCGTCCGCGTTTAAGCTCGACCACCAAAAGCCGTTTGTTATCCTTGCTGACAGCCAGAATATCGATGGGGCCTGCATCGGTTTCGTATTGCTGGCCAACCAGATCGCCTTCTTCGGCAAAGATGGTGAATTCTTTGGCCAGATCAGTCTGATCCCAGTTTGAAACCAAGAAATCTTCCAAATGTTTTTCCATCGCGAAGGCCAAAGGGTCTTCGACGACCGGATCGGTTGCAATAACGGTTACGGGAGCCTCAACCTTGATAAAACGCTCAATTTCCGTCGCATAGCTCGTGATGTTGCTGATGGTGCCGATGGCGCCGGTGGAGTTACGAAGCGGCTCGCTCATGGCCGAGCGGGCGATGGTCGTCGAAAGCCATTTCACGCGGCGGCGGTGGGGATAATCATCACCCGCGACAAAGTAATAGCTGCCCGTCACTTCCCCCACATGATAAACGCCCGTGCCATCGGGGCATAAAACGATGTCGCCTTCCTGAAGCCCTTTGCAAATCGTCCAAACAGCGCCACAGGCAAGGCCAGCAACGACCTTGGATTTATCGGGCCGGTTTTTTAGAAAGACCGGGATGAATTCCTTGTTAAACGCCCGCCAATCATCGGGCAGCTTGCCGGTGAAATCGTCCGTAAAGCCAAAGCCGGTGCAGATATAACCGCCATCCAAACAATCCTGCGCCTTGGCATGCTTGCGGCCCAACATAATGCGGTAATAACTTTTCATATCAACCGTATCCTTCCGGTAAGAAGTTCTTGCATCATGCCCTGTTTAATCTGACGGGCTTTGGCGAGTTTTTGTTCGAGGGCGGAAAGTTCGGAGTCCATGTCTCTTAAGATCGATGCTATGGCGAACTGTTCATCGTCCGTTGGTGGATAGGTTAGTGCAATTTTGGCTATGTTTGTTTTGCTGACACCCGTAACCTTGGTTCCAACAGCAAAAAAAACAAACTTCCGCTTAATCTCTTCGGTTTGAAAACAATATCTACGGAATAAAGGATTGGTATCCTCTCCCTTTGGCTTCGCTACTATCGTGTGAAGGCCGGAGATGTAAGGAAGACTTGCCACGTTTGAAACAACAACATGTTTGCTTGCCCCTTCATTGTCTTCGGAGGCATCGACAAAGACGATGTCGCCATCTTTCAAAAGGGCCGATGGTGGAACCTTATTAAGCGAAATATTGAGTTTTGGAAGTGATGACGCGTCACGATCTACATCAACAAATGTTTTCGTCGATAGATGGATGTCCCCATAGTGGAGATAACAAATCCCATCCCCTGAAAGTTGGTCTCTTGAAGCAGAAACCCCACCGCTAAAGTCAAACAGCTCACCGAGTGATTTTGTGATCCACTTTCCCTTGAAACCGGGGAGGCGTTTCTTTCCCGTCAGCAGCACCTGCATCGCGCCTTGTTTGATGAGGCGTTTTTTGGCGATCAGCTTTTCGAGCGATTCAATCAAACCATCCGCATCGCTCAACGCCTCGGCAATGGCTTGTTGTTCCAATCTAGATTTGGGAATAGCAATTGGACACTTGTTAAATACATTGTTCAATAGATGCGTTTGGCTAACGCCATCATCAAATTTAAGGAAATATGGAGCCCTGTTTAGCTTGTATTGAAGATACTTGGGGTGATCTTTATATGCCGTGAATGCACATACACGCTGATTGACTGCGTACAGATTGTCTTCGTCTACGTAGAATGTTTTTGCAAGTGCCTTTCCATTTGGAAGGTCGCTCATCACCATAAGAACATCGCCTTTTCTGGCACAACAAAAATTCTTTAAGCTAAACTTGCGAACCGCCCCTTCAGAAGAAATAAACTTTGAATTTACGCAAATGAAGCCCCCAGCATCGGATATAAACTGCTCGTGCGCTTTACCGCTGCGGAAGTGGCAAACGCTCGGCAGAAGAAACACATCCCAATCCTCAGGTATCACCCCGACTTCCGTCTGCTTGTACCCAGCCCTTACCATGCGAACCCCACAGACTTTATTGGCTGATGCCAATGGTGCGTTGGCATAAAAAATGCGTCCTTGGGGTTTCTATACATGTTGCGGTAGATATGTATAGAAAAGCCGTATTCTCTATACATGTTGCGGGAGTTATGCATATTAAGCATCTGGGATGTTCCTAAGCAAATCAAACAGTTGCTTGTTTACATAATAATTGCTGCGCCCAATTTTAAGTTTTTCAAGCAACCCGATATCGCATATCTGATTGAGGTAGCTGGTCGCGGTTAGGCGCGTGACTTTCAGTTCGCGCACCAAAAATTCTATTTTGCTGTAGGGATGGCTGAACAACACATTCAGCAAATCTTGCGTGTAGATTTTGGGGCACCGCTCGCGAATGAGGTGTTTCTGGTTTCGCATAAGGTCGCGGATGCCTTCAACGAGGTGCGTTGTTTGCTTGGCCGTTTTTTCTACGCCCGTTAGCATATACAGAACCCAATCACGCCATGCCTCGTTGTCACGCACGGCCTGCAACAACCGATAATAATCTCCCTTGGTTCGATTGATGTAGCGGGACAGATACAACACCGGCATATTCAGCTGACCATATTTGACCAAGTACAAGATGTTGATGATGCGGCCTGTGCGTCCATTTCCATCATAGAAGGGATGGATGCTTTCGAATTGGTGGTGAATAACCGCCATTTTAATAAGCGGATGCCACGCACAGATATCATCCTGATTTAGGAATTGCTGCAAATCGTCCATAAGGTCAAGAACGACACGACCATCTTGAGGTGGTTCGTAAACCACCTCTCCTGTCTGGTCGTTCTTTAACGCCGTCCCCGGAATACGACGAAACCCTGCGTCATTCCCTTCAAGAATTCGCTGAATGCTCAGAATATCGTTATTTGTAAGCAGTCCTGATTTTTTGACCTGGGCGTATCCGTACCGTAAAGCTTCGGCATAATTGTAGACTTCTTTTGATGCCGGACTGGAGAACTCCTGCGCAAAAAGATCACTGCGGTAAAGGTCGTCATGTGTTGTGACAATGTTTTCAATCGCAGAACTGTCCTTGGCTTCTTGCAAGGACAGGGTGTTTATAAGAATGGCTTGATTGGGGATGCTGGTGCAAACCCCACGAAGCTCTGCCAAAGCATCGCGGGCATCGCCAAGCTTTTTCAAGATGGCAATGTCGTTGTCAAAATCCACGGCTGGCGGAAGTTTGGAAAGTGTTGTCACCATTTCTGTGCTCCTGCTACCATGCGAACCCCATTTTCTTTAGGTGGGCTACGACTTTGGCTTCATAATCTTCCACGGCCTGCGTCAGCTCTGGCATGGTGGCTTTGTACCGTTCGGCGAGTTCCTTCACGCGCTGGGTCAGGGATTGGCTGATACGGTCAAGTTCGCCATGAATGGCGCGGTCGAGCGTGGCAAGCCATTTTTGATCGACGACGAGGGTTTTGATCTCGCCTTCTGTCAGCTTTGGATATTTCTTGTACGCTTTGTCATCCAGCGCGGCCTCGGCGGCTTTGATTTTCTTCTTTAACTCTGTCTCAGCCTCATTCTGTTCCAGCCATTCCTTGAGAACCGCCAATTCTTCCTTAGCATCCTTGTCGTTCTTGATTTCTTTGGCGCGGGCGGAAACTTCGGCCTTGTTGATTTTATCGAACACAGCAAAGAAACCTTCGTCACCGCTTTGCTCTTCCTCAATCTCGGCACAGCGGGCGGCTGCCGCTTCCATCTCGGCAGTCATGCTGCGGATGGCTTCTTGGTCTTCGGCAAAATAGGCAGCGACGATCAAATCCTTGGGCAACAGGTCGCAGGCCCAGCCTTTATCGACCATTTTGTCGGGCTTGCCTTTTTTGCCTTCAACCTTAACCAACACACGATAGGTTTCGGCTTTCCAACCATCGGCGGCGATGAGGTAACAATCATCCTGCATCGTTGTTTGCCAGTAATCCATCACATGCTGGTAAACGGCGTATTTGTCGATCAGCGGCTTGTCCTGATAATGGACAAGGATGTCTTCCGATAATTTGGCGATGACTTCCTTGGGGTGCATATCAACGCCAAGGGCACGCAGGGCTTTCGCTTGCTTCCCACGCCACGTCGCAAAATGCGCCGCCATTTCGGCGATGAAGCTTGCGAATTCTTTATGGTCATAAATCGTTGGCTTGAGCTTTGCCTTATCAACCGCTAGCGACACATAACCTGCACGCAACGGCTTAAATAATGTTTTACGTAGATTGGGGCACACCGCCCAATAATCGCCCAGCGCATCAATATCCCGCACGGGGATGCCGCCCTTTAAATGGCCTTCGATATCCTGAATGTCTTCTTCTTGTTGGCTGTCGATATAGCGCGGGATGTTGAGGTTGAAGTCGTTCTTTTCAATTTCATCAAGCCCAACCATGCGGGAATATTTGGGAGCCTCGGTCGCGTGGGTGAAGGTTTCGACGACCTTGTGAATGTCGCGGGCGCGCAGGCGGTTCTTTGGCCCGTCTTTCATAAAGCCAGAGCTGGCATCGATCATAAAGATGCCTTTACGGGCGTGGGCTTCCTTTTTATCCAGCACAACGATGCAGGCAGGGATGCCCGTGCCAAAGAACAGGTTGGCAGGCAGACCGATGATGCCCTTGATATAGCCCTTGCGGATCAAATTGCGACGGATTTCAGCTTCGGCATTACCACGGAACAAAACACCGTGTGGCAAGATGCACGCGCCGCGCCCCGTGCTTTTCAGTGATCGAACGATATGCAGCAGATAGGCATAGTCGCCTTGCTTGGCAGGCGGAATTCCAAAGCTGTCGAACCGTTTGAACGCATCATTCGCGGCGTCGAGACCTCCAGAGCTCCACGCCTTATCGCTGAATGGCGGATTGGCGACGACGTAGTCAAAGCTTTGCAGACCACCATCGACGGCTTTGAACTTCGGTGACAGCAACGTGTTGCCTTGCTCAATCGCCGCTTCGGGATGATTGTGCAGGATCATGTTCATGCGGGCAAGGCCACAAGTAGCCGCATCACGTTCTTGGCCGTTGATGGTGACCTTTGTTCGCGCTTCGTCGGCTACGCGCAGAAGCAGCGAGCCAGAGCCGCAAGTGGGGTCATAAATCGTGGTGTCCGGCGTTGTTTTTGCGCGGCGGATGTCGAGAACCTGCGCGATAACGCGGCTGACCTCGGCGGGGGTATAGAACTGGCCTTTGCTTTTGCCGCTATCCACCGCGAAATTGCACATCAGATATTCATAGGCATCACCCAGAATATCGTCATTTTCGGCGCGGTTTTTCGAGAAGTCGAGCGCTTTGTTTTCAAAGATCGCGATCAGGTTCGTCAGGCGTTCGACGCGTTCCTTGTCGTCGCCCAAATTGACGGGGTCGTTGAAGTCGGGGAAGTCGGCTTGTGAAAGCTGTTGGTTCGCTTCGACCAGCTTCGCGATAATCTTCTTGTTAATTTGGTCGCCGATGTCGGGCTTGCCCTTCATCGCCACCATGTCTTTGAAGGTTGCACCCTTTGGAATCTTGATCGGCGGGAATGGCAGATCGGCGTATTTATCGCTGATGTATTTGATGAACAGAAGAACCAGCACATAGTCTTTATACCGGCTGGCGTCCATGCTGCCGCGCAGTTCGTCACAGCTTGACCAAATTGAGGAGTAAAGTTCGGATTTTTTAACAGCCATAGTTACTTGCCGGGCAGGATGTCGGGGAAGGAATCATACCCCGGAAATATATAGAACTTTTAGCAGAGAATAAGCAGAAAAAGCCCTTTTGCTTGTCTTTTGTTACCCTACCGCAAGCAACCGATCTGAGCATCGGCCCTGTAGATTTGCGCACAAGGCCTGTCTACCAACCATTTGGCTAAACCGCTGATCCGTTGCCAGCATGGGATGATTGCCGAGGATGCGGCGGGGGAGTTCGGCGTTAAGGGCGGTGATGATTTCCGGTTCACCGAGGGCGTGGATGCGCATGATTGGTGCGGGGTGGCCGAAGATGGGGGCGAAGGTGGCGCGGGGAATGAACAGTTCGGCCTTGTTCGACGCGATTGCGCTCGCCCATAATTCCCGCTTTGTGCCGTGGATGGAAATAATGGGGCTTGGGCGCGGGTGATAGGCGGGCGCGCCCCATTCTCGCCGAGAGGCTTCTTCCTGACCCGCCGCGAGGATTGAGGCCATTACGCCTTGCAAGGCTTGCGGACTTGGCAAATTGCCATTGCTGGTGACTTGGACGCGAACGACCGTTTTGCCTGTAAAGGTCGAAATGCCTTTTGTGAAACTGGCGGCGATGCGTTGTTTGTTGTCCGCGCTGTCCCAATTCACAAGGAACACATGCGGCAACGGTATCGGGCTGTTTTTGTCATGAAACAGACCTTCGGTTCTGACGGGAACGTGCCAGCGGTCGAAATTGCGTGGCACAGCGCCATCGAGTTCAAAGACTGCGCCGTCCGCCTCGCCCCCCAAACGGACGCCGGATTGTTTCATAATTTTGATGATTTTTGCGTTGTGCGCGGAATATTCGCCGACGCGACCGAGCGGCGGATTATTGCCCTGCATCCGCTGCTTAATGCGTTCTTGTTCAAAGAATTCGCCGAGCCCTATGTCGGGCGGGAAGAATTTTCCGGCAGGCCGTTCCTTTGCCAATTCGCGCAACATGCCGATGGGAAGAACGGTGTCTTCCTGATAAATCGCGTGATGATGTTGGAAGTCTTGCCCATCCCAATGCGTCAGAACGGTCGGGAATTCGACCGCTGCGCCGACAATCTTGGGGCGGCATACGTCCCAAGCGGCCAACAGGAACCAAGCCTGAATTTCATCGGATTTAACAGCTTCGATAACTTTGCCGAAAGAGGAATGGTCGAAGCCAGCGCCATGCGCCGTGGCTTCGTGTTCGACAGCATTTTCCAAAGCATCGCCCAGCGCCGACCAATGGACGGGATCGTCCTTCATCGGCAATACGGCAGCATGCAGCCCGCCGGGAAGCATATAAAATTCCTTCCGCATAGTTCATCTCGATAGATCTTTATTTCTTTGCAGTTTACAGCAGGCCAGCCCTCATTCTGGTGGAAAGTTTTAATTTCATGGCAATTATTGACCAATTGCAGATTTTAACTATTCTCAGTCGGAATCACCTATAAATCGGTTGGAAGCAGCGATGGATGCTACATCACTCATGAACATAACGCCTACAGCGGTGTTACTCATTGTATTTACTACGCTAATCTGCCCAGCAACCGTGAATATTTTGGTTTGGAATCTAAAAAGAGAAAAGAGACGGCTTACTCACAAAATCCAAAAGATTTACAGCAACGATCCAACAGGCCAAAAATTTTGCATCTCTCTATCAAACGATGGAAACCGCCCGGTTGAAGACATTTGCATCCATCTAGAGGTTCCCTCCGGGGAAATCATCACACCCCACTGGACACCCCCGGAAATTGTATCCGAAACCATCATTGATAGAGCGCGACTTCAGGCGAACATCCCGTTCCTTAACCCCAAAGAAAAAATTATCCTTCGAGCGCACATTCACGGAACATCTCCCCCCATTTTTCTAGCAAGGGCTTGTGGAGTATCATCGCGAAGTAAAACCTTTGATCTAGAAACCGTGATTGATAAGTCCAACGTTGCTGTCATTCTGTACATGTTAGGATTGATAGGGGTTGGTGCTGGCGTTCTTTTTGCCTCCTATCAACAAGCCCTGAGAAACAATCTATTGCTGATGGAAAAACATCAGGAAGAACAAAAGAATTTCCACCCACAATGAACATTTCTTGCCTAAAGAAAAGATTGTTTGGTAGTTTTTTTTCCTGTTTGCCCCCAAAACACCTCGAACTGCTCGACATAGCGTTCCGCGAGGAATTTGCATTCGATTGAGATGAATTCGCGCTTGTAGCCCATTTCGTTCAGGGACAGCACGACATTGTCGTTATAGACATAGTAAGGCGCGAGTTTCTGGAAGCCCTTGTCCAGCTTGCGATAGCTGCAATAGCCGACTTGCAGATTGGCTTCGCCATCCACGGCCAGAACCTTGCCGTCCAGACCGCCGATTTCCGACATGCGCTTGATATGTTCAGATACGCGATGACGGTATCGAGGTTTGCCAGCAGAAGACGGGCAAGGAGCTTTGGATTCCGCTGCACCGCCAACTGAAAGGCGAGTTGGACAAGTCTTCCAGAAGGGGCAAGACGATAGTCGTTACCCAGAACGGCAAGGCTTATGACAACCGCGATTGGTTCTCGTCGGAATGGAAAAAGACTTCCCGCAAAGCCTGC
>JAGWIK010000015.1 GCA_028866275.1 Alphaproteobacteria bacterium | reverse complement strand
TACGCTTTGCGTCATGTCGCCGCCAGCAATTGGATCGAAATGGGGGTGATGCCAAAGCGCATTCAGGAGCTGATGGGACATAGCAGCCTCAAGCTGACTATGGACACCTATGGCCATCTCTGGGCTAACCCAGAGATCGATAATCAGATCGCCATCAACACCGAGCAGGCGTTCGCCTAGGTTTTCACTGCGAGATGCCGCGGCCACCGCTATTCAAGCCACGTCTTCCCGGAAGATGGGGGCTATTTCCCCCGCACCATAGACCGCATCAGCTCATAAAGCCTTCGACGCTGCCCCGCGTCCTTGATGAGATAGTAGGACCGGACAAGTTCAAGCGTTTCTCGCCGATGCATGATGTCGGGCGGGCTGTTTTCTAAAATTTCAGCAGATATCCCAGAGATATGATCGGCATTCTGGTCTCTATGCTGCACGGAAGATGGCTTGGGTATTGTGAGGTCATTAAAGAAATATTCCACCGGGACAGAAAGGATCTGGGCGATTTGGAACAAACGGCTTGCGCCCATGCGGTTGATGCCGCGTTCGTATTTCTGAACCTGCTGAAATGATATTCCAAGAGACTTCCCCAGATTTCCCTGGCTTAAACCGACAAGAGTGCGGCGCAACCGAACGCGCTCTCCGACATGAATGTCCACTGGATCCGGGGTTGCGGAATCTGTTTCCGGAACGCTCATCATCTCTTTCCCAAGCATGGTTCTTAACACCCCCGTTTATGTTCCGCCGTTGTCCCGTCACATCGCTCGGCGAGAAATGAACCGCGGCCCATTATGCCCATATCGTCGACGCAAACGACGTCCTAAGGACATCGATTGAACGAAACAGGAGGTATTTTATTATGCGGGAGATATTTGCGTCAAATGGTTACAGACGCTGCGCAGGAACGTGGTCGCACCGACCCCGTTAATAATTCTGTGGTCAAAGCTTAAGGAAAGATAGAATAAGTGCCTGTTTTCTTCTTTCAGGTGTGGTTTGCCGATGAACAGGGTGGCGGTTGCCGGGGCCGCTATAACTGGAATGGCATTGATTGCACCATAAGAGGACATGTCCGAGATCGACATACAATGGTAGCCCGTGACATAATCGGGATCCTTGGCGGCGAGCAGGCTTGCCTTCACCTTGCGGGCAAATCCGGAAAATTCGTCGGAAAAGACATTTTTGACGACAGCGGTCGTCAATCCATCGTCAGGAAGAGCAAGCGCAATCCCAATATTGGGGTTCTTGAACTGCCGCATCGTCGTCGTATTGAGAACCCGTGCGCAAAAAGCCGGGTATTCTTTTAAGGCGCACACAACAGCCCAGGCTATTAATTCAAGTCGTGACGGAACCTGACTGGCGTCCCGTTGTCTTGACAGCTTCCTAAAATTTTCAAGGGGTAAATTGTCGCAAAGCATTTGTACATTCGCAGAAACGACCTGCCTGGCGGAATCGCTTAGCGTTTGGCCAAGTATAAGCTGGCTCTTTTTGAGCGGCACGTCGACAAAATGGTCGCTTTCATTTCGGGCATCCGGGGCGGGAGGTTCTCTGCCGGCGGCGTCGCCCATCATGCTTCTGTAGAGGCTTAAAGGAACAACCTTGTTGTTCAGGCAATAGGCCTTCTGACGCGGGGATATTTCGGCGTTACGTTTCTTTCCCAACCAGACTCTCAGGGCAGCGACATCACTGACGGGCTGGTACCCGTCCTTTGTGGGATGAGGGATGTTGGGCGGAAGCGCCTGCAGATTTTTGGGATTCTGGTCGGAGTCCCGAAGTAAAAGGACGATCGTCTCTCCCACAGGGACGCTTGTGCCTTCAGGAAACAGCAATTCCTTGATAATGCCGGCCACGGGCGACTCAATATCAACCGCGGTTTTGTGGGTTTCGAGCGTAACGACCGGTTCGTCGACCTTAACGGACTCGCCTACAGATTTCAGATATCTGATGATATTAACGCTATGAACAGCCTCCCCGATCTGGGGCGCTTTGAGGGAATATACCATGACTTAATCCATAATAGAGCGAGCGGCTTGAATAATGTGGTCAACTTTAGGCAAGATCGCAGAAGCCATAGCCGGGTTGAATGGAATCAGAGCGTCCTCTCGACACACAAGCTGTGGCGGGGCATACAGCATGTCCCAGCTTTCTTTCGAGGAAACGATTTGCGAGATAATAGACTGCCCGAAGCCGCAGGTTCTGTTGTCTTCATGCACGACGACAAGTCGGCCCGTTTTGGCAAGAGATGATTTGATCGTCGGCATGTCGCAAGGGGTGATCGATCTCAGATCGATCACCTCTGCGGTAATGTTGTCGGCACTTAGCGTTGCCGCCGCCTGCATGGAAAGAGAGGTGCAGTTTCCCCATGTTACAATGGTGACATCGCTGCCTTCCTTGAGAATCTTGGCGCTATCGTGATGCAGGTCGGGCACGGATGTCGCCGAGAATTCCTGAAAAAACTGCTTTTTGGGCAGAAGAATCAATGCCGGGTCTTCTCCTGCGGCACAATTGATAACGGTGTTGGCTACATCGAGCGCCGTGCCGGGCATGTAAACGCGCAGTCCTGGAACATGGGCAAACATGCTTTCATTCGTCTGGGTATGCCATGGGCCTGCCCCCTGAACGTAACCGCCGCATGGCGCCAGAAGGATAAGAGGGCATTTCAGTTTTCCGGCTGTGCGCCACCGCATCGTTGCCGCCTGATTGATAAGTTGGTTGAGACCCGTCGAGATGAAATCGATGAATTGGATCTCAAATATTGGCAAATAACCCGCCAGCGATAAACCAACCGCTGTACCGCATATGGTCGCCTCTGCCAAAGGCGCATTGACGACCCTTCCCGGAAAGGAAGATGACAGCCCTTTGGTCAGCCCAAAGACGCCGCCTTTCGGGTCTTCTATATCTTCTCCGAACATAATAACGCGATGATCTGTATCGAGAAGATGGCGCAGGCTTTTGTTGAGCGCGTCAGCATAACTGATTTGTGGGACGTCATTTAGAAACGTTATGGCGCGTCGGCTCTTTGTATTTTCACCCATGATGTCCGCATACAAATTTTGTACATCGGGGTTCTCAGCCTGTTCCGCACTTGTGTAGGCGGCAAGAACATCGGCCTGTACTTCGTCGACCAAACTATTCCACCGCCTTTCATCCAGATGCCCTTCTTGATAAAGGCGATCGCGTAGCGTGGTAATGGGATCCTGCGCGATGCATTGGGACAGGTCTGTGGCTTTTCTGTAGAGGCTTTGGTTGTCTGAGGAAGTGTGGGAAAGAAGACGATCGAAAGATAACCACAGAATCGAAGGCCCGTCGCCTTCACGCGCCCGGTCTGCCGCGATTTTCGAGTTGATGTAGACTTCTTCCGGCACGCGCCCGTTGACCCGCAGAATTCTTTCCTGGGAAAAAATTTCAAGTCTCAGGGGATTCATGTTGTCGGTGGGTGTGCTGATCCCGTACCCGTTATCTTCGACGACAAAAATGATGGGAAGGTTTTCCTGCACGGCAAAACAGTAGGCCTCGTAAAACTCGCCTTGACGAAGCCCGGCATCGCCAATGCAACATATGACAATTTTCTTGTTGCCTTGCATTTTGGCGGCCCACGCGGCGCCTGTTGCCGGCAGGCACTCCGAACCTATGGGGCTTGCGCAGGATATGACATTTTTTTCGGGCGCGCTGTAATGTCCGGCCATTTGTCGACCGCCGCTGCTGGAGTCTTTCTTGGCAAAGAAATCGAGGGCTATGTTGCGGAGATCGACTCCGCGCGCCAGCAAAATGGCTCTGTCGCGATAATGACAGAATATGGGATCTGTTTCCTCGATCGCATAAACAAGAGCCGCCAGATTTTCGTGCCCGGCGCTGGGGGTGCATAGAAAACCCCGCCCTTGCCTGAATAGAACGCCCTCTCTGTTGTCGGCTTCCCGTGAGGTAAGGAGAAGCTTGAGATAGTCGATTTGCGGTTCAAACTCTTCTTTCGGCGATGGATATTGCTGCAGGCTCTTTCGTTTAGACAGCATCGTGCTCTCCCAGCAGGTGGTATAGTCCAAGACGCTCTATTTCGGAAATAACGGCGCGTTTCTGTTGTTCGCTTTTGAGCGACGCAAATCGTGCCAGAAACTGGATCGCCTGAAAAACACCTTCGTTAGGCCGGGCAGATCCGGACTCTGGAAAATCTCCTGCGTTGTCCAGAATAAGACGCACGTCGCGCGCGCACATCTTGATAATGCGGGCGATCTGAGGGGCGTTGGCGCCGTCGGCTTCATTTGCAAGGTAATTGAGGCCGCGAAGAATATTTCTGGACGCTTGTATCTGATCCTTGTTCACGCGACTTTCTCCATGGGTAATTCAAATTCGGACAGAACATGAGGCTGGATGCCCATGGTTGTACGAACATTTTCGAGAATTTGCGGGGATACGTGCATAACCCCCGTCTGTATTTTTTCGGAAAACCCGATTTCGGTAACCTCTCCGACGAATTCGACGGGCCACCCGCACTTGATAAGCGTATGTTTCCACAGGCGTGGCGGGGCCGTTCCGATATAGCTCTCGACCCCGTGATGAAGGGCGAATTCGAGATAAGCACACAGAATCTCGCCGTGCGCCTGTTGGCGCTGGCTATCATCCATGTTTTTGTCGACGAAGAATCTTGTTATTTCCCAGACAGTAGGAGACGAGGGCAGGTCGATGTACTGGACCGAATCCGGCCACAGATCCTTGATCATGTACGGTCTGTTGGTCGGGATAATGCGGGTGCCTGCCCGCATTTTGCCGTGGCTGTCCCGCCAGACAATATAGATGGCGGCAGGCGTATCGTATTGGTCGTATTCCATGCCGTTATACACGGGCACTTCGTATTTTTGCCGTTCGACAAATTCGCTGTATCTGAGTTTGAGCAATGTAGGGAGGGCGTCACCGTGATGATGGGCCGTTTCGAAATTCAGGATGTTTATCATGCTCTCCTCCGAAGCCGCTCGTTCGGGAAGGAGGCCATATTTCCGACGTCGTGTGATACTACGGAACTACGGGGTATTTGGGCGATGCGGGGGTTACACCCTGATCAGTCCAAGCTGTATGGCTTTCAGAACCGCAAGCGTCCGATCATTGCAGCCCAGCTTCCTGAAAATGTGCCTGAAATGATCGTCGACCGTATCTTCGCTGATGTCCATGATTTCGGCGATGAGGGCGCGGCTCTTACCGACGGCGGCCCATTGCAATATTTCGCGTTGGCGGTCAGAAAGACTGATGGCGGGCTCGTCAACAGCCTCTTCAAAGCTGGAGTAGACCAGATGAAACTGGTTGGCTATCGCATACAAAATGCTGAGTTGGTCTTTACTAAGTTCCTGATGTTTCTCGCGACTGGCAAGCCCGAAGCCAATGACTTCGCCATAAGGGCCATGCAGGGATAATGTTATGCCGTTTTTCAATCCGGCTTCTTCAGCTTCGTACATCACCGTTTTCTCTTTTTTCGATAACGGTATTATTTCCTGAAGTGAATGCCACGTGAATGGGCCTTTCTTTTTCAGGGCATAACGGAAGGTCGGGTCGCTATCTATATATCGGTTGGATGTATAGTGTTTCATCCATTCTTCGGGATAACTGCGCACCAGCCCATGATGGGTTTTGTTGTTGGCCGTAAAACTTCCCCGAGCCAGACTATATACAAATCGATCGACACCGAAACTGAGAAGAGTGTTTTCAAAAAGCTGGATGAGTTCGTCTCGCGACAAACACCGGTTGGATTTCTCAATAAAATCCAGAATAATCATCGGGCGATCGTTGGTTTGTTGGCGAGATCTATTATACGGCAATCTTTTGAGCTCATCTTCAATTGCGCCGCTCCCGCAGAAGTCTGACCGGCCGAGAGCCATACGGCTTCCTCTTCCGCATGCATTGTGTAAGCATCAAGAATAAGTGGGAGACTTTCCAGCCACTGAAAGTCTTGTGATTTGATCGCATTCATTTACTAACCCTTTTTGGTTGAATATAATAATGAGCCACAACTCATTAACCATAAAAATCTGTTTATTTCTAATAATCAAATTTGTTAAGAAGCATCATACCAGAAAACGGGCATTCTATAATTTCTATATTACTTTCAATTAGTTATTGCATTTAACAAGCAAGTTATTGCCGTTTTATGGCTATGATCGGGCCGACATCTGTTGGTTCAAGTATTCAAGAGCTCCCGACACAAAGCGCATTCAGGAGCTGATGGGACATAGCAGCCTCAAGCTGACTAAGAACATCTACGGCCATCTCTGGGCTAACCCAGAGATCGATAATCAGATCGCCATCAACACCGAGCAGGCGTTCGCCTAGGTTTCAATAAATGGCAAGAGCAGGGTGGGGAGAGAGAAGCAAAAACCTCTCCCCTTTTTTGTTTTTCCGCTCACAGGAATCCCTGGCTACATGACCGAATTTTTCCGCTATTTTTCCGCTCGGAGCTTTTGGAAAGAGCTGGAAATTCTTGGAAAACAATGACATAGATCGGTAAAGGAAAAATCGATTCCCGATCTCTCCGAGTTCAGATTTTCAATTTTATTTCAGTTGATTATCTTGTGGGTAAGTTTTTACGGGCGAGCGCGGGCAGGTTTTATGATTCCCCTGCTCTACCGCTGAGCTACGCTGCCAACCGATGCGGAAGCGGACAGATAGAGCAGGCCGAGGGTAGAAGTCAAGCAGAAGTCAGGAAAAAACCGACAACAAGGGAATCCGCCGCATTCGCGGGCATCAACCGCATTTTTCGGCGATAGCCCAAAAACCGTCGGCGTTCAGGCTGGCGCTGCCGACCAGAAAGCCGTCGACCTCGTCGCGCGCCGCAATAGCGCCCGCATTCGACGGGTTGACCGACCCGCCATACAGAACGCGCACCGTTTCCCCGGCCTCGCCGAAAGTCTGGCGAATGGCTTTGTTAACCGACGCGATATCTTCGGGCGACGGTTGCTGGCCCGTGCCGATCGCCCATACCGGTTCATAAGCCACGACCAGATGCGCGGTTTTAACGTTTTTGGGCAAGGACGCGCGCAATTGTTTTTGCACGATGTCGGTGGCCGACGCGCCGGATTCCAGCTCCGCCGCCGTTTCCCCGACGCACAGAATGACCGTCAGGCCAGCCAATTGCGCCGCTTCGACCTTTTGCGCGATCAATTCGTTGCTTTCGCCATGCGCGCCGCGCCGTTCGGAATGGCCCAGAATGATATAACGGCAACCAAGGTCGGTGAACATCGCCGCGCTGATATCGCCGGTATAGGCCCCATGCGTCGCCGTATGGCAATCCTGCGCGCCCAGCATGACCGGCGTGCCCATCACGCTTTCGCTGGCCGCCCAGGTCAGGGTCGCGGGCGGACACAGCACGACGTCGAAATTCAAGGGCCGCGCGGCTTCGGCCTTTTCGACGATATCGCGCACCAATACCAGCCCGGACGTCAACCGCCCGTACATTTTCCAGTTCGCCACGATAAGACGGCGTCTTTTTGCCATGCGCGCCCCCTTAGTAAAGGAAGAGTTAGAAAAGTTGCCTCGACTCCAAGCTCCCTTTATCATAAACCGAAGTTCACAAATCGTTAAGATTCCTCCGAAAGGTCTCCTGAATATGCTGCAAACCATGCGCCATTTCGCCCATTCCTGGGTCGTCAAAGGCTTGATGATGTTTTTGATTCTCAGCTTCGGCATCTGGGGCATCGGCGACATTTTTCGCGGCAACCCGCTGCAGCAAACCGTGGCCAAGGCGGGGAATGAAACCATCACCGTCGGCATGCTGAACCACGCCTTTGAACAAACCGTGGCGCGCGCGCGGCAGACCATCAGCCCCGATCTGACATTGGCGCAGGCGCGGCAATTCGGCCTGTTGGATAAAACGCTGGACGGCGAGATCGATCGCGCCCTGATCGATCAGGACATCAAAAAACTGAATATCGACGTGCCGCCACAGGCGGTTTTGCAAATGATTGCCAACGTGCCGCAATTCCGTGCCAAGGACGGCACGTTCAACCGCGAATTATTCGCCATGTATCTGCAGCAACAGGGATTAAGCGAAACCGGCTTTGTCGCCAAGGGCCAGCACGATATGGCGCGCCAGGTTTTGCTGAACGTGCTGAGCAGCAGCCGCAGCGTGCCGCAGATCGAAATCGACACGCTGTACAAGGCCCGCGCGCAAAAACGCATCCTCGACGTCGCCACCATCGATGCGAACGCGATGACCGGCATCGCCGCGCCCGACGACAAGGCGTTGCATGATTTTTACGACAAAAACCCGCAGCTTTTCACCGCGCCGGAATATCGCGCGCTGACCATCGCCGCGCTGTCGACCGATGCCATCGCCAAGGACATCACCATATCCGACGCCGATGTTAAAAAAGCCTATGACGACAAAGGCGATACGCTGGCGCATCCGGAACAACGCGACATCGTGCAGGTCGTGTTGCAGGATGAGGACAAGGCCAAGGCATTGGCAGCACAGGCGCGCGCGGCGGGCGATCTGGCCAAGGCCGCCAAGAAAGACGGCGACGCCGCCGTGCCGCTGGATGCGCTGGAAGCGAAAAACCTGATGCCCGCGCTGGCCACGCCTGTTTTTGCCATGAAATCGGGCGCCGTCAGCGACCCCATTCATACCCAGCTGGGATGGCATGTCGTCGAGGTCACGAAAATAATCCCCGCCGGCAAACCGTCCTTCGACGCGGTCAAAGACAGCCTGCGCGCCGAGTTGCTGCATGATCGCGCCGTCGATCAGGCGACGCAAATCGTCAACAAAATGGACGACGATATCGCCGCGGGCGAAGCCGTCGAAGACATCGCCAACGACCTGAAACTGCGGCTCGTCAAAATTCCCGCGGTCGACGCGCAGGGACAAACACCCGACGGCAAGACCCCGTCGGAATTTCCGGATAAAGATGCGATGCTGAAAGACGCATTCGCCCAGAATGCCGGCGACACCAGCAACATCGAAGACGACAAGCAGGGCAATTACTATGTCGTGCGCACCGACCAGATTACCCCCGCCGCGGTCAAGCCGTTCGACAGCGTCAAGGCCGACGTCGCAAAAGACTGGATGGAACACGCGCGCGAAGCCAAGGCGCACGATGTCGCCATCGCCGTCGAGAAAGACCTGAAAGCCGGCAAGCCGCTGGATTCCGTCGTGCAGGCGGGCGTCACGGTGCGGCAATCGACGCCGGTTTCGGCAATCGGCGATACGGACGCGTTATTGCCGCCTGATCTGGTGCAACAGGCGTTGCGTCTGGGCAAAGGCGAAACGGCGGTCGCGGCGCAAGGCGGCAAGGATTACGTCGCGCGCGTGGCGTCGATCGTCGATGCCGATATGTCGAAACCCGATCCGCGCAAAGGCATGATCGCCCCCGAAATTAAACAACAAATGGGCGAGGAAATTCTCGACGAATATCTGGATTACCTGCACCGCCAATTCCCGGTTCGCGTCAATACCGAGCTTATGGCCCAACTGCGGCAACAGGGGGAATAAGGCGTCCTATGACCGATTATGCCGTCTTTCTGCGTCGCTGGAACGCAGGCCAGAATCAGGTTCTGACCGCGAGCCTAGTCAGCGATCTCGACACGCCGGTGTCGGCCATGCTGAAACTGGGCGACGGGCGGCCTTATGCCTTTTTGCTGGAATCCATCGAAGGCGGCGCCATCCGCGGACGTTATTCCATCATCGGACGCGACCCCGACATCGTGTGGCGATGCACATCCGGCGGCGCGGTCGTCATTAACCGCAATGCCCTGACGAACCCCGACGCCTTTGTGCCCGTGGCGCGCGCGCCGCTCGACGATCTGAAAACCCTTCTGGCCGAAAGCCGCATCGACGATCCCGATCAACCGCAACCGATGGCCGCGGGCCTGTTCGGCTATCTGGGTTACGATATGGTGCGCTATATGGAAACCCTGCCCGACGCGCAACCCGCGGGCGTCGATGTGCCGGAATCGATTATGGTGCGCCCGACCTTGCTGGCGATTTTCGACCAGATCGAAAACAAATTCACCCTGTCCACCCCCGTATGGTTCGACAAAAACGCGTCGCCGCAAGCGGCCTATGACGCGGCGATGACGCGGCTCGACGCCGCGCTGGCGGATTTGCGGAAACCCTTGCCGCTGGAACCCGCCGCGCCGGCATTGCCGCAGGCCGACGATGCCGTCGCCTGCAACCTGACCGAATCCGCCTATATCGACATGGTCGAACGCGCCAAGGAATATATCCGCGCGGGCGATATTTTTCAGGTCGTGCTGGCGCGGCGCTTTTCGCGCCCCTTCGCCTTGCCGCCTTTTTCGCTGTATCGCGTCCTCCGCCGCCTCGACCCCTCGCCGTTTTTGTTTTTCTTCAATTTCGGCGCATTTTCCGTCGTCGGGTCGAGCCCGGAAATTCTGGTGCGCGTGCGCGACGGCAAAGTGACGATACGCCCCATCGCCGGCACACGGCCGCGCGGCGCGGGCAATCAAACCGACCAAGAATTGGAAGCCGAATTGCTGGCCGACCCCAAGGAACTGGCCGAACATTTGATGCTGCTGGACCTGGGCCGCAACGATGTCGGCCGCGTCGCCAAAATGGGCACGGTTAACGTCACCGCGCGCAACTTCATCGAATATTACAAACATGTCATGCATATCGTGTCGAATGTCGAAGGCGAACTCGACCCGAAATATGACGCCATCGACGCGTTGATCGGCGGGTTTCCGGCGGGCACCCTGTCCGGCGCGCCGAAAATCCGCGCGATGGAAATCATCGCCGAACTGGAACCCGACCGGCGCGGCGTTTACGGCGGTTGCATCGGTTATTTCGGCGCCAACGGGTCAATGGATACCGCCATCGCCATCCGCACCGGCGTCGTCAAGGATGGCACGCTGTATGTGCAGGCGGGCGGCGGCGTAGTGTACGACAGCGACCCGCAGGCCGAATATCGCGAATGCGCGGCCAAGGCGCGCAGCATGCTGCGCGCCGCGGAAATTGCCGTGGCTTATGCGAAAGAGAAATAAACCCGTTTAAGGGACAAAAACCGTGTGCCGGACTTGGCCGCCGCCATTTATGACGCGGACGCACAGTCCCCTTCTATTCTCGTCCCCAGTCTTGGTTCCGGAAATTTCCACAGTCTCGCCCGCGACAACGGGGCCGGCGCGCCTGAACGCAGACACAATGTCGGATATAAGCACCGCAACCGATTGGTGAGTCCAGCCTTTGCCCGCGGCCTCGCCCTGTACCCGACGGGTCAGGATATCCGCAAAACTATCTCCGGCATCCGGGCGATAAACGACCGGCAAAATATGGTCTCTGGGTGACGAATTAGCCATATGATTTTCCTTATTTTAAAACCGCAATGATTGTCTATTTTCCAGCTTCGCAATGCAAGCTGGGAAATAGTTTCGCAGCCATAAGCCGTCCGGATCTATGCAGTTTAAGGGACGACGCCAGCTTGTAGTAACGTTGCACCTGCATGGGCGTCAACATCATCGATGTGCCTTCATTATAAAAGGCCGACCGCGCATTGACCCGCAAAGCCACCATAACCGCGGGGCCGGGGCCGTCTTTTTCGGGATCAAAAAATTTGACTTCCTCCACCGTCAACGATTTAGGCAATGTGCGCAATTGGCCGCAATATTCGGCAGCAACCTCGTTAAATTCGACACGCTGCAACAACAAACCGGGACGCAAAAGCCCAAGACCGGGTTCCGCGGCGACATGCATATCCATTACTCACTCCATCTGGGAAGATTTTTTACTATTTTGTCTTTGGGGATTTTGAGGTCTGGGGCGGAACGTTATCGTCGGGAACCAGACACGAAGATGTGTTAAGGCCTAGGCCTTAATAGCCTTTTTAATAATGCGCTTGAGCGCGGCGGGGGCAAACATCATCGTCATGCCGTCATTATAAGCAAATATTCCGAATGCCCGCAAGCCCCATAATGATTTCATTCAACATATGGCGACGATGGCCGCATCTTCGCGCCGGTAATGGGCGCGCACCTGCCGCGGCGTCATCAACAAATATGTGTCGCGGCGAAAACTTAAACTGCCGACGGTGATCAACAGGCTGACCAGCGGGATATCGCCTTCCTGTTCCGCGTCCCACGCTTCCCCGACGGTGACCCTTCTAGGCAATCCCACCAGCACCAACGGATTATCGTCAAATTCGACCAGAACCAGTTTTGTTCCCGGCGTAAGCAGATCCTCTTGCCCGGCATGTCTTTGCGCATGCGCACCCATAGCATTCTCCTTCGGTTGAAGGTGTTTATCGGATTGTTTTTTGAGGATTAGGCCCGGGGCGGAACGTGATCGTCGGGAACCGGACGCGAGATGTGTGAAGGCCTAGGCCTTCATCGCCTTTTTAATGGAACGCATAAGCGCGTTATGGGCAACCATCTTGGTCATGTTTGGGATTATGACTCAGAAACGCCTGCGGCACAAGGATAAAATGAATCACCCCTGCTTGGCGCGCGGATGCGCGGCGCGATAGACCGACGACAGATGTTGCGCATCCACCTGCGTATAAAGCTGCGTCGTCGACAGGGAACTGTGACCTAATAATTCCTGCAGGCTGCGCAAATCGGCGCCGGATGCCAGCATATGCGTGGCAAAGCTGTGGCGCAGCGCGTGCGGTGTCACGCTGTCGGGCAAACCCAATTGCCGCCGCAACGCGCGTAAATGCCGTTGCGCCACCGCCGGATTCAACGCGTCGCCGCGCGCGCCGACAAAAACCGCATCATCGTCTTTCAACGCGTAAGGACAGGCGGCGAGATAGCGGGCGACGGCGTCGGCCACCACCGGCAAGAGCGGCACGCGGCGTTGCTTGCCGCCTTTGCCCGTCACCGTGATATGGCCGTCGCGTTTGATGCCGCCGCGCGTCAGGCCCAGCGCTTCGCCCAGACGCAACCCCGCGCCATACAACAACGTGAACAACGCGCGGTCGCGCAGGCCGACCCACGCGTCTTGCCCCTGCTCTGCCTGTATGACGATTTCCTGCGCCTGAATTTCCGTGACCGGCCGCGGCAGGCGGCGCGCGACCTTCGGCATTTTCAACGCGTCGACGGCCGCGTTGTGCATCTGCCCGGTGCGGTCGAGCCAATGAAAGAAACTGCGCACCCCCGCCACCGCCCGCGCGCGCGAAGCCGCGCCGATAGCCTCGCCCGCGTTATGCGCCAGCCACGCGCGCAAATCGCCGAGCGTAACATCGGCCAGCATCGACAGCGTCAATTGCCGCCCGCGATGCGTGACAAGAAAACGAAACAGATTTTGTATATCGAAGCCGTAAGATTCAACCGTCTTGGCCGCCATGCGTTTTTCAAGCGACATCCAGCCGCGCCAACGCGCGACGGCGTCCATTAAATCATCGGCGAGGGGAAGCGTGTCGGCGGACTTTGTCATGAAAAGCGGCCCCATAAAAAACGACGTCATCCCGGCGCAAGCCGGGATCCGGCCTTTCATAGACCGACCCGTCTTTCAACGCCGGATTGACCGCGTTTGCTACGCCGCCTTTGCCGGCAGGATCTTCTGCCCGCATTTCGCCCAGTCGGCCACAAATTGCGCCAGACCTTTATCGGTCAACGGGTGCGTGAACAGCTGGCGAATGATGTTCGGCGGAATGGTCGCGACGCCCGCCCCCATCAACGCCGCCTGCACGACATGCTGCGGATTGCGAACGGAGGCGACCAGAACCTCGGTCTTGAATTCGGGATATTGCGCGTAAATCTGGCAAATATCGGAAATCAGCTGCATGCCGTTTTCGCCGACATCGTCCAGCCGTCCGACAAAAGGCGATACGAAGGTCGCGCCCGCCTTGGCGGCCAGAATGGCCTGCGCCGCCGAAAAACACAAAGTGACATTGACCATCGTGCCTTGTCCGGACAGATGTTTGCAGACCTTCAACCCTGCGGGGGTCAGCGGAACCTTGACCGCGACATTTTTCGCCAGTTTGGACAGGAACAAGCCTTCTTCCAGCATGGTTTCGTAATCGGTCGCGCCGACTTCGGCGCTGACGGGGCCGGAAACGACCTTGCAAATATCCTTGATCAGGTCGACAAAGCTGGCAGCCCCCGATTTGGCGACAAGCGACGGATTCGTGGTCACCCCGTCCAGAAGGCCGGTTGCGGCCAAGTCTTTGATGTCGTTAATATCGGCGGTATCGACAAAGAATTTCACGGTGTTGCTCCTGCATTGAAACTTAAAAGACGGCTCTTTTATATCCCATGACCGCGCCTTCCGCCACCCCCCCTTTAACCATACGGGTTTTGCTGCCCGCGCCGCTGGCCGAGGCCTATGATTACCTGCCCGGCGACGCTATGCCGGCGGCGGGCAGCTATGTCGAAGTGCCGTTCGGCGGGCGACAGATGATCGGCGTCGTCTGGGGCCCCGGCGGCGGCCATGTGCCGCGCGAAAAACTGAAATCCGTTATCCGCACGCTCGACCTGCCGCCTTTGCCCGATGTCGCGCGGCATTTTATCGACTGGGTCGCGCATTATACGCTGACGCCCACGGGCGCGGTTTTGAAAATGGCGTTCGGCAGCGCAAAGCTGATCGAACCGAAAAAGAAAGATGTTTTTACCTGTCCGGTTTTCGATCCCGCGCATCATCAACCCGATTTGACGCAAAGCCAGCGCGACGCCGCGCAAACGCTGGCCGGCAAAATCGGCGGCGGGTACAGCACGACCTTGCTGGACGGCGTCACGGGTTCGGGCAAGACCGAAGTCTTTTGCGAGGCCATCGCCGAAACTATCCGCCGCGGCCAACAGGCCCTGGTCATGCTGCCCGAAATCGCCATGACGGCGGCGTTGATCGACCGTTTCGCCGCGCGTTTCGGCGCGCGTCCCGTCGAATGGCATTCGGGGCTGAGCGAAAAGCAACGCCGCCTGAACTGGCGCGCCATCGCCACAGGACAGGCGCAATTTATCCTCGGCGCGCGGTCGGCTTTGTTCCTGCCCTATCCCGATCTTGGCCTTATTGTCGTCGATGAAGAACATGAAGCCGCCTATAAACAGGAAGAAGGCGTGATTTATCATGGCCGCGACATGGCGGTGGCGCGCGCGCATCAGGGCGGCATTCCCGTGATTTTATCCAGCGCGACGCCGTCGCTGGAAACGTTGTTTAACGTACGGCAAGGCAAATACGGCCATGTCACGCTGCGCCAGCGTTTCGGCAGCGCGGGCATGCCCGACATTCATCTGGTCGATTTGCGCCAGTATAAAATGTCGGCGCAGGAATTTATCAGCCCGCCTTTGTTCGAAGCGTTGCAGAAAAATCTGGCCGATGGCCGGCAATCGATGCTGTTTTTGAACCGGCGCGGCTATGCGCCTTTGACGTTATGCCGCGGCTGCGGCCACAGGATGCAGTGCCCGCAATGCACATCGTGGCTGACCGAACATAAAAAATCGGGCCGTTTACATTGCCACCATTGCGGCTATGCCGCCAAACTGCCCCCCAAATGCCCGGCCTGCGGGACGGAAGGCAAATTCGCCGCCTGCGGCCCCGGCGTCGAACGCGTGGCCGAAGAAATCCACACCCGTTTGCCGTCGGCGCGTTACGCCATTATGGCCAGCGATACGCTGGACGGGCCGCAAGGCGCGCAGGAACTGGTCGATAAAATGGCGCGCGGCGAGCTTGACCTTCTGATCGGCACCCAGATTATGGCCAAGGGGTATCACTTTCCGCGTTTGACCTTGGTCGGCGTGGTCGACGGCGATCTGGGGCTGTCCGGCGGCGACCCGCGCGCCGCCGAACGCACTTTTCAATTATTACAGCAAATGGCAGGACGCAGCGGGCGCGGCGAAGATGCGGGCCGCGTTTTGTTACAAACCACGGCACCCGATCATCCGGTGATGAAAGCGATTGTGAAAGGCGACCGCGACGGTTTCATGGACGCCGAATTGCGCGAACGCGAAGCCTATCGCCTGCCGCCCTATTGGCGTCTGGCCAGCCTGACCGTGTCGGGCGAAGATTTGAACGCGGTCATCAAGGCAGCGCAGCATCTGGCCGACACGGCGCCGCAACGCGACGATATCCGCGTATTAGGCCCCGCCCCCGCGCCTTACGCGATGCTGCGCGGCAAGCATCGCCACCGTGTGATGATTCAGGCCCCGCGCAATGTCAATTTATCAGCCCTGCTTCGGCATTGGCTGGGAAATATAAAACCACTCAACAAGCTTCGTCTTATCATAGATATCGACCCGTACAGCTTCCTCTGAGCCGGCTTGAGATTGCGCCGTCGTCGCCTCGGCCGCAGCCTTGGCCAATAAATCGTGAAAAGCACTCGGTCCGTTTTTCTTCATTTTGTCTTCCTTTTGAATAAAGTCCCGCCAATTCTTGCCCTAAATAGGTTACAACCTACCACCTGTAAACAACCCAATTACTTTCATGACTTTCCGGAAAAATTTCATGTCGAAAAAGTTTTTTGCTTTCATGATTTGCCCTTAAGGTCAGATTAGGAATTAACGGATAGACATACAAAAGAAGTGCAAAAAAGGATCAGTACAGTGTTAGTTGAAGTTTCACCCGCGACCTATCTCGCCCTTTGCGGCCTTGTCAGCGATGCGTTGCAGCACCCCAGCGACGCCACGCCTATTTTGCTGCGCGCGGCAAAGGAACTGGGCGGCGTCACGACGGGCGGCATGATCCCGTCGGAATTGCTGGAACAGCCCGAACATATGGAAAATCTGCGCCGCGCCGGTTTTGCCGGAAGGTAAATCAGTGCGCCAGATGCCGCGCCGGAAAATATTTGGCGCGTACGCTGCCAAACCGCCCCAGACATAGCGAAAACAGGTAAATGGCGCCGGCGATCAAAATAATCGCCGGGCCGGGCGGCACATGCGCGCCCATCGCCACCACCAGCCCCGAGATCGACGACACGGCGGCAATACCCACGGCAACCGCGATCATCATGCGCAAATTGCGCGTCCAGAACTGCGCCGAAATTGCCGGTATCAACATCAGCCCCGCCGACATCAACGTGCCCATCGCGCGATAGCTTTCGACCATATTCAAAACCGCCAGACCGATAAACACGGCATGAACCAGCCCGCCGCGCCCGCCGACCGACCGCAAAAACACGGGATCGAAAGATTCCACGACCAGAGGCCGGTAAATCGCCAGCATCGTCACAATCGTCACGGCGCATGTGCCCGTCATCATCCATACCGCATCGGGCGTCAATGATTGCGCGTTGCCGAACAGAACGTCTTCCAGATTTTGCGCGCTGCCATGCAACGCCAACATCATCACGCCCGCCGCGACGGCGATTAAATAAAACGCGGCCAATGACGCGTCTTCGCGCAACGCGGTGACGCGGGTCACGACGCCGGCCGCCAGCGCGACCGCAAGCCCCGCGATCACGCCGCCCACGCTCATCGCCGCCAGCGAAAACCCGTACATGATAAAAGCCGCCGCCGTGCCCGGCAAAATGGCATGCGCGATAACGTCGCCGATCAGGCTCATGCGGCGCAGAACCAGAAACACGCCGATCGGCGCGCTGCCGAACGACACGCACAGGGCGCCCAGCAAAGCACGATGAAAAGCAGGACTGGTTAAATCGACAGTCATCATGCCGCCCCCTTATCCACCGCGCATAAACCGGCACGATCGTCCCAATGGCTTGCCGATGCCGTGGCGCGGGCCAGATTGGCATCGTTCATCACCGCCGCCGTCACGCCCCACGCGACCAGATCGCGCGCCAACAGCATCGTTTGCGGAAAATGATCGCGCACCAGCGCAAAGTCATGCATGACGCAGATAATCGTGCGGCCCGCACCCTGCCATTGTTCCAGCACATGCAGCAGATCATGGGTCGTGCGCCCGTCGATGGCGGCAAAAGGTTCGTCGAGCAAAATCAGTTTGGCGCGTTGCAGGCTGAGCCGCGCGAACAGCACGCGCTGCCATTGCCCCGTGGACAGCGATACAACCGGCCGCGCGGCAAAATCACGCATGCCGACCAACGCCAGCGCATCCATCGCCTCGGCACGGTGGCGCGCGGTATAGCGTCCCCACGCCCCCGTGCGCGGCCAATGGCCCAGCATCACGGTTTCAAGCACCGAAATGGGAAAGGTGCGGTCAATTTCGAATTGTTGGGGCAGATAGGCAATATCCCGCGGCGAGAGTCCGCCGAAATCGATATGTCCGGTCATGGGCGGCACGAAACCGGCCAGACATTTCAGCAACGTGCTTTTACCGCCGCCGTTGGGCCCGACGATCGCCGTCATCGACGCGTCGGGGAATTGGCCGCTGACATGATGCACGGCGGGGTGGCGGTCATACCCCGCGGACAGGTTGTGAAGCGTTACAGGCACGCACATTACTATATTCTGTTACTTTATAACACAACTTGTAGGCCGCGCGGTATCGGCATGTCAAGCAAGCAACAGGCTTGCCCCGCCCCGCGACTCGGGGGATAACCAAGAAAACAAACAGGAATCCCCATGCAGCAATTGATGAACTGGGTCGTCGCCCATCTGACTTTATGGACTTTTATCGGCCTGTTCGGACAGGCCATGTTTATGATGCGTTTTGTCGTGCAATGGATCGCCAGCGAACGCGCCAAGCAAAGCGTCATGCCGGAAATGTTCTGGTATTTCAGCCTCGCGGGCGGCATTATCGTCTTCGTCTATGCCTTGCACCAACAGGATATCGTCTTTATCCTCGGCCAGGGTCTGGGCGTGTTCATCTATCTGCGCAACCTGTATTTCATCCACAAACACCGGTTTGTCAGAGATGTCTGAAACGTTGTTCGGCATTCCCGCGGCTTTTTACGCCCCCGGCAAAAAACGCCTCGGCTTGCTGG
This sequence comes from Alphaproteobacteria bacterium, assembly GCA_028866275.1. Taxonomy (GTDB): domain Bacteria; phylum Pseudomonadota; class Alphaproteobacteria; order UBA9219; family UBA9219; genus CAIXLI01. The sequence continues at coordinate 33,346 of JAGWIK010000015.1, read as the reverse complement.
GCTATGTGTTTTTATGCGTACTGTGCATCGGATTTTTTACACCCGGCATCGCGACCATGCCGCCGACCGACCGCGATGAATCGTCGTTTGCGCAGGCCAGCAAGCAAATGGTCGAAAGCGGCGATTACGTCGATATCCGCCTGCAGGACAAACCGCGTTACCAGAAACCCATCGGCATTTACTGGCTGCAAAGCGCGGCGGCGCGCATGCTGAACCCGCATCACCTGAATCAAATATGGGCCTATCGCGTGCCGTCTTTCGTCGGCGCGACGACGGCCGTGCTTCTGACGGCGGCCATCGGCGACCTGCTGTTCGGCCCTGCGGCGGGGTTGCTGGCCGCCGTCATGCTGGCGGGCTGCGTCTTGCTGAATGTCGAGGCGCGGCTGGCGAAAACCGATGCCATGCTTCTGGCCTGCGTCGTGGCCGCGCAATATGCGCTGGCGCGCGCCTATCTGCGGCAGGCGTCCGGCTGGGCAATGCCCTTGCTATTCTGGACGGCGATGGCGGCCGGCATCCTGATCAAGGGGCCGATTATCCTGCTGCCGGTGCTCGGCACGCTTTTATGGCTGCGCATCGCCGACGGCACTATTTCCTGGCTGCGCGCGCTGCGCCCCGGCATCGGCATCGTTTATATGCTCGCGCTGGTATCGCCGTGGTTCATTGCCATCACGATGCAAAGTCACGGAGCGTTTATCGAGAAATCGGCAGGGCACGACATGCTGGCCAAAATCTGGCAGGGACAAAATCGCGGCATCATGCCGCCGGGTCTGCATCTGATGGCCCTGCCCATTGCGTTTTTTCCCTTTTCGCTGTTCGTTGTCCTTGCCGCGCCCGACGCGTGGAAAAACCGGCACGATGATAAAGTCAAATTCTGCCTGGGCTGGCTGATTCCGGCGTGGATCGTGTTCGAATTATCGCTCACCAAATTACCGCATTACGTCTTGCCGACTTATCCCGCGCTGGCCTTGATGGCGGGCAAATTCGTGCAAGACGGATTGCCGACCATCTCGACGACCACGCGGCGCCTGCCCGTGGCCCTTATCATCGGCTTGTGGATATTCATCGGCGCGGGCTTCGCCGTGCTGTTTTCCATTCTGCCCTATCTCAGCGACGGCGCGTTCAGCGCGCCGCAAATTGCGGCGGGTGCCATCTTGATTTTGGCACAGGGCGCGGCATTGATGTTCATGCTGCGCGACAAACCGGCCAGCATCGCCGTCATGGCCGCAGGCGGCTTGATCTTCATGGCCGTGACATTCGGCGACACCTTGCCGGATTTGCGTCATGTCTGGCTATCCCGTGAAGTCGTCGATGCCGCCGACAGCATCGCCGGTCAATCCGGCCAATGCGCGGCGCACGGACACCGGCAAATTGTCGCCGCGGGTTATCATGAACCGAGCCTCGCCTTTCTAGGCGGCACGGACACCATCATGGCCCCGGACGGCGCGGCGGCAGCGCGGGCGTTGCAACAGGATTCATGCCGTGTCGCCGTCATCACCGCCAAAAACATACCCGCGTTTTTGTCCGCATTTCCCGCAGACGCGCCCCGCCCCGTCGCAGTTCGGACAATCACCGGACTTAATAGCGGGCATGGCGGCGCGGCGACGTTGACTTTGTATCGCATGCCGCCATCGTGAGGACATCATGACCCGGAACATCAATATCTCGCGCATGGCCGCGCTGACCGCCCTGTTTCTCCTGATCGAAACGGCGTTGATGCTGTTTGCCGATCGCCCGATAGCGTTATGGGCGCACGGACTTGACACCACGCATCACGCGCTGATCGATTTTTTTCGCCACATCACCAATTTCGGTAAATCGACATGGTATCTGTGGCTTTGCGGCATCGCGACCATTCTGTGCGGCTTTCTGTCGCGCGCGCAAAGCGCCCCGCCTTTCGCGCGGCGGCTGTGCGCCTATATCGGATCGCGCGCGCTGTTTGTCTTTCTGACAATCGCCGTATCCGGCATTGTCGCCGATATTTTTAAACCCATCATCGGTCGTGCCCGCCCCGTCGAATTGCTGCGCGACAATCTTTACGGGTTTCATTTCTTCACGACCGCCGGCTTCGCATGGAACAGCATGCCGTCGGGCCATACCACCACGGCTTTCGCCTTGGGGTTTTCTTTGTGCGCGCTGTATCCGCGGTTGCGCCCCCTGTGGCTGGCCATCGCCGTCACGCTGGGGCTCAGCCGCGTGATGGTCGACGCGCATTATGTGTCCGATGTCTGCGCCGGAGCGGTTTTAGGCAGCCTGACGGTGCGGGTGTTTTTGGCGTATAGGAAACTTCAGCCGTGGCGTGTTATTTTTCCCATTGACACGAACGTCGCCAACGGCTAAAAACCCTGCATGACATCGAAAAAAGAAAACGCCACCCCCGCATGGGTTAAAAACATGCGCGCGCTGATGGACCAGCACGGTTTCAACCCGCGCAGCCTGTCTTTGCGCGCCGGGCTGAACGCCACCGCCGTGCGCGACATGATCGAAGGCCGGTCGCGCTTTCCCCGGTATGACACCGTGCTGGCGCTGGCCGACGCGTTGCAAACCACCCCCGCAATGTTGATGAGCGGCGATGATACCGCCGCGGATGGCCACAACAATGGCGACGCCTTTGGCCGGGATGTCGAATTATTAACCGAAATTATCACGCGCTTGCAGGAAACCGCTGCTGAAATGGGGCGCGATTTAACACCGCGCGAATTCGCCGCCATGTCCGCCACCATCTATCGCCGGCTGCATGAAGCCGGCGATATGCCCAGCCGCAAAACCCGTATCGCGGCAATCAGCCCGCAAATTCATGATTTGCTGGAATATGAAGGGCTGCGGGGAAAAAAGCACAAGGCCAAATAACTACCTTTTAAAGGTAACAAATGGGAAATTATTGGTAACTTATTGAAAAAGAACAAGCTTTTAAACTTTTCCACAAATTAGTTTCAAGTTTGCATGATATAAAATACCCATACCAAGGACATATTGAAATAAAAATATAAAACGGGTTACCAACATGAACGATCAGGGCGAAAAAATTGTGTTTCTGGCGCGTGAAATTTTAAACGCCGGTATCGACGAAAACCACGCGGCAGTGAAAAAAACGCGCGTCACAATGTCTTTCACGACCTTGTGCCTGACCACATTCCTGGCGGCCAGCGGCGGCGCGGTCGTGGGCCACATGGTGCAAAACAGCCATCGCCCGCTGAACCGCTATGAAAAAACCGAAATCGACGCGTTGGTGTTTTACACGGCGCGCCTGAAAGGCATCAGCGAGGATATTTTGCGCCAGGATGTCGCCGGGCAGGTCGGCGCGCCGAATTACGACGATATAGACGCCAGCGAATTCGCGGCGGCGCGCACATATTTACAGAAAAAAGCGCAGTAAATCATCCCCGCGCGCGCATGATCCGCGCTTTGTCGCGCTTCCAGTCGCGCTCCTTAATCGCTTCGCGTTTATCGGCTTTGTGCTTTCCTTTGGCGAGGCCGATTTCGACCTTGGCGATGCCGCGTTTATTGAAATAAACGCCCAACGGCACCAAGGTCACCCCGTCGCGCTTGACCGCGCCCAGCAATTTATCGACTTCGCGTTTATGCAATAACAACTGGCGCGGCCGGCGCGTGGCATGCTGTAAATGCGCGCCTGCCTGTTTATATTCGGGAATATAGGCATTCAGCAGATAAATGCCGCCATCCTTGGGCGTGGCAAAGGATTCCTGAATGCTGGCCTGCCCGGTACGCAGCGATTTAACCTCCGTTCCGGCCAGCACGATGCCGGCCTCGACCGTAGAGGTAATGAAATAATCGTGGCGCGCGCGGCGGTTCAACGCCACATATTTCTGCGCCAGCGCGCGTTCTTCGGCTTTTGTCGTCATGGGGATTATTTACCCGACGCGACAGTTTGCGTCCACCGGTGAATCTGTTAAACCACATTTCCTGTTGATATGGACGATTCCGATATCATGTCTCGCCTTCCCATCTTGCTGACCCCGATCTTCTGCCTCGCGCTGGGCGTCGCGCCCGCCTGCGCCGCCAGCCACCACCATCCCCACCACGCCTCGCATCACCGCGCCGCCACGCGAAAACCGGAAAGCCAGGCAGAGCTGTATCGCCGCGCCTTTGCCGCCATCGACGCCAATAACCCGCAACTGGCCGAAAGCATCGCGGCGCACGGGCGCGACCCGTTATTAACCAAGATCGTGCGCGGCGAAGCCATGGCCCTGCCCGGCAATGACTACAGTTTCGAAGAACTCAACGCCTTTATCGCAGGCAATCCGGGGTGGCCGGGGCTTAAAGGCATCCAGATGATCGCCGAACAGAAAATGCCCGCCGACGCCGTGCCGTCGCAAGTTGTGGCGTGGTACGCGGCACGCCCTCCCGTCACATTGACGGGATTTTATCGTTATGTCGACGCGCTGAATAAATCAGGCATGGCACAGACCGCCATCGACGCCATTCGCGACCGATGGGTCAATGGCGATTTCAGCGGCGACGATCTGATCGCCTTCTACAGCCGGTTTAGCCCGTTGCTGCCGCCGGGCGCCATGTGGGCGCGTATGGACAGGCTGTTATGGAAAAACGACGAGTCCGGCGCACGCCGCATGATGCCGTGGCTCGACGCCACCAACCGCGCCGTGGCGCAGGCGCGGCTTGCGCTGGCGCAAAACGACGATGCCGAAGCATGGCTGGATCGCGTACCGCCGGACGCGCGCAACGACCCGGGATTGCTGTATCAGAAATTGCGCTGGCTGATCAAACGCAACGACGATAACGACGCCGACGCCATCCTGATGAATCCGCCGCCCGAACCGGATAATGCCAAAGCGTGGTGGGAACAACGCCAGATCGAAGTGCGGCGCGCGATCGCCGCGCACGACTTCACGCTGGCCTATCAGCTCGCCTCGGCCAATGGCCAGAGCGCGGGCAAGCCGCTGGCACAGGCTGAATTTCTGAGCGGCTGGCTGGCGTTGCGTTTTTTGAACAAGCCCGATGTGGCGCTTCAGCATTTCCAGACGCTTTACGACAACGCCTTTACCCCCATTTCACGGGCGCGCGGCGCCTATTGGCTGGGCCGCAGCTACGAGGCGATGGGCGACCGCAACGAGGCCGAGCAAGCCTATGAAAACGCCGCCGCGCTCGACACCACTTATTACGGCCAGCTGGCCACCGCACGGCTTTACGCCACGCCCGTTCTGGTGGCGAAATCCGACCCGCCTCTGCCCGATGTGGCACGACACGCCATCATGTCGCGCGACCCGATCCGCGCCATTGTCGACCTGAACAATATCGGCCAGACCGACCGCGCCCGCACCTTTTTCCATGCCGCCGTCGACGCCGCGCAACGCCGCGCCGAATTCGTGGTTCTGGCGGAAATCGCGCAACAAATCGGCCAGCCGGATCTGGGCATTCAGGCGGTCAAGGCGGCGGCGCAGAAAAACATGCTGATCTTCAACGGCGGCTATCCGTTGTTGCGCATGCGCGCGCCGTCGCCGCCGGAACCCGCGCTGACCCACGCGTTGATCCGGCAGGAAAGCCAGTTCAATCCCCGCGTTTCCAGCGGCGTCGGCGCGCGCGGCCTGATGCAATTGATGCCGCGCACGGCGCACGATGTGGCGCGGCAACTGGGCATGCGTTATTCGGAATCGCGCCTTGTGGAACCGCCTTATAATCTGCGGCTGGGCACGGCGTTCGTGCAGCAGCAGATCGACCATTTCAACGGTTCGTATATTCTGGCGCTGGCGGGATATAATGCCGGCCCGGCCCGCGTGCGCGAATGGATACAAACCTATGGCGATCCGCGCCAACCCGGCATCGACCCCATCGATTGGGTCGAATTGATCCCCATTCAGGAAACGCGCAATTATGTCGAGCGCATCATCGAAAACCTGCAAATCTATCGCGCCAAGCTGGCGGGCGGACAAGCACCTTTGTTAATTCTCAATGACTTAAAACGATGACTGAAAAAAGACTCGGCGACGGGCGCGAAAATGCTAAAATCGCGTTCCTGTCGCAGGAGTCTATCAGATGTCGCAAATCACAATGCCATCGGCTTGGTTATATCTGTTCGCCGGCGCGGTGATGCTTTCCGCCGCGGGTTTCGTCTGCGTCGCCGTGATGTGGTTGCGCAAATTACGTGAAACAGTGGGGTTCGCGCTGGCCGATGCCGCCAGCCAGCAGATTCACGCCAACCAGCGCGCCAACGACGCCATCGCCCAGATTCAAAAGCAACAAGACCATTACGCCCACCAGATTCAGGTTCTGGCCGAAGCGGGCATCCGCCTGCAGCAGGAAATATCTTCCGTCGCCCACCGTGTTGACACCGCGCAGGAAACCGACCCGCGTTCCGGCAATCACACAGTGCATTAAAGTGCATTAATCCGATCTTATGCTGCCTTGCCCGTCAATTGCCGGGTGACATAGCGTTTAAAGGGCGGCAGGTGATTGGCGACGCGCAGACCGAGCGCGCGCAACGCCAGCATCGCGGGCCGGTTGTCGGTATAGACGCCGACCATCGCATTGGTGCCGTAATATAAAAACGCGCTGGCGCGGCGTTGTTTCAACGCATACGCATCCACAACCGTGGGCGCGCCGATATCGATGCCCATCGCCAAAGCCTGCCGTATTTCCTGCGCCAGAATATGCGCCCCGCCCAGCCCCAGATTATAGCCGTGCGCCGTGACCGGATGCATGCCTACGGCGGCATCCCCCATCAAAGCGAAACGCGGCGCGGCGAAAGTGGCCGCATAGGTCGCGACCAAAGGATAGATGTAACGGTTGCCGGTCAAAGTCATTGTGCCCATCCTGTCGCCCAGATTGCGTTCGATGCGCGCATTGAACGCCGCCGCAGGCATCGCCATGACCGCGTCGGCCTGATCGGCGGGCAAAGTGATGACGATTGACGATTTTTTGCCCTGTAACGGCAAAATCGCCAAAGTCCAGTCGTCAAAGAAACATTCATAGGCGGTTTGCGCATGATCGCCGTCATGCGTCATGCGGCACACAATGGCGGCGCGGCCGAAATCCTTCATATCGACAGGGATGCCCATCTGGCGGCGCGCGGCGGAAAAGCGGCTGTCGGCGGCAATAACCAACGGCGCGGTCAGCGTTTCGCCGGACGCCAGCACCACCGTGCCGCGGACATCGTCTGTCGATATTTTGCTGACTTCGGCTTTATCGCGGATGGTAATATTTCGAAAGCCCTTCAAAGACAAATAAGCGGCGCGACGAATTTCGTTGTTGGGCACAAGGCAACCCAATTCGGCCTTGCCGGTGCCCGCCACGTCGAAACCGAGAAAATAGGAAGACGCGCCGCTGAAAACCTTGGCGGCGCGAATGGGCGAAATTTCATTTTTGGGAATATGTTTCCACATCCCCAAATCACGCATCAGATGCATCGAGTCATGCGTCAGGGCGATATCGCGCCCGTCCAGCGGCGGCGCGGCCAGCGTCGCCAGCGATTGTTTTTCGACCAACGCGATGCGCAAACCGGTATCGGCCAATGCGCGCGCGCAACTCAACCCCGCAGGGCCCGCGCCAATGATGATGATGTCGTAGTTGTTTTTGTTTTTCATCTCGACCGTCCTCAACGTTGCTTATGATAAAAAGATAAACTGCCGATCCTATGCCGTTTATCCCCCTTTTCCTCCCACCGTCATTTGTTCCAACCGCATCGTCGGTTGCCCCACGCCGCAGGGAATGCTTTGGCCATTTTTGCCGCATGTCCCGACCCCGCCGTCCAGCACCGTGTCGTTACCGATCATGCTGATGCGTTTAAGCGCGTCGAAACCGGAACCGACCAGCGACGCGCCCTTGACGGGCCGCCCGATTTTGCCGTTTTCGATTTCATAGGCTTCGCTGGCGGTGAAGACGAATTTGCCCGAGGTGATGTCAACCTGACCGCCGCCGAAATCGGGCGCGTAGATTCCCTTCTTAACCGACGCGATAATTTCGTCCTTCGTCAAAGAACCGGGGCGCATGATGGTGTTGGTCATGCGCGGATAAGGTTGGCAGGCATGGCTTTCGCGCCGCCCGTTGCCTGTGGGCCGCATGCCCATCAACCGCGCGTTGAGCCTGTCCTGCATATAGCCGACCAGTTTGCCGTCTTCGATCAGGGTCGTGCATTGCGACGGCGTGCCTTCGTCGTCGATTGTCAAGGATCCGCGTTTCAGATCCATCGTGCCGTCATCGACGATCGTCACGCCCTTGGCGGCGATTTGCTGGCCCATCAATTCGGAAAACACCGACGTTTTCTTGCGGTTGAAATCGCCCTCCAACCCGTGGCCGATGGCTTCGTGCAGCATCACCGCGGGCCAACCCGCGCCCAGCACCACCGTCATTTCACCCGCCGGCGCGTCGACGGCCTGCAAATTGACCGACGCTTTTCTGATCGCTTCGTCGGCGATATGCTGCCATTCCGACGGATCGAACCAGCGGGCATATTCGACGCGCCCGCCGCCGCCATGGCCGCCGGTTTCCATCCGGTCGCCGTCGCGCAGCACCGCCGCAATGTTCAGCCGCACCAATGGCCGTATGTCGGCGGCGCGCCATCCCCCGGCGCGGATAATCTGCACCGCCTGCCAGCTGGCAGCCAGCGACACGCTGACCTGCGCCACGCGCGGATCACGGGCGCGGACGTAAAGATCGATTTCTTGCAGCAATCTGATTTTGTCTTCGAATGTCTTGCCCAATAACGGATTGGCATCGTCATACAGCAAGCGGTTGGTTCCGGCCGGCGCATCGGCCATGATACCCCCGCGCCCGGCCTGCACCACACGCACGGTGTCGCCCGCGCGGCGGATCGCTTTTTCGTCGAGATCGGAAGCATGCGCAAAACCCGTGGTTTCGCCCGACACCGACCGCAGGCCGAAACCTTGCGATGTGTCGAAACTCGCGCTTTTCAATTTGCCGTCGTCCCAGGAAAAACCTTCCGACTGGCGATATTCCAAAAACAATTCGCCATCATCGGCACCATGCAGCGCGTCATCGACCGCGCGTTCGACCGCCGCGCGATTCATGCCGGTCTGTGTAAAAAACAAATCGTCGGTGCGGGATAAAGATGACATGGCCTGCCTGTAAAAAATGCCGGCAAAGGGTACGCCTGCCGCGGATTCTTTTCAAGCTCGGCCGTTATTTGCCGCTGCCGATGTCTTCGATGCCGTGGACAATGGTCTGTGGCGTAACATCGTCCGAATCCGGGTCGGCATCGTTATCGGTCCACGACACGAAAACCATGACCGTGTGTTTGTCGTTATGCGCAAATCCGTACTGCGTGGATTGAAGCGCGGTCATGCGCCCGGCCCCGCGCTGGTCATAGGCGTCGGCGACCAATTTGGCGACGCCTGTCTGTTTCTGCGATTTGTAAAGCGCGATTTCCGGCATCGTCAACCCCGTCGCGGCGAAGGGCATCGGAACCGTGAAAGTTGGAATCCCGACAAGAAACGAGTTGTTGTCCGTGGACAAGGCACCGGCCCTGATTTCAACCGTGACGTCGGCGTCTTTTCTATCGGCGACCAGTTTATATCCCTGCAACAGCAGGCTGCCGCGCACGGCGCCGACGGCATATTTGGAATCCGTACCTTCGAAATTCGACGCGTCGACATAAACAGCCGCGCCTTTGGGCAGCGGCAGCTTCATATGATCTGCGGCGCGTTCGGCGGCGGTCGAGATCAGCAGTTCTTCCATCGCCGTGCGCGACGGGTTGGATTGCTTGGCCGTCGTGCAGCCGGACAGAACCAACGCGACGCCTAACAAAGCGCAAGATGTATATTTTTGAACAGCCAACATGATGCCTCCTGAATCTCTCAGGCACGCACTTTAGAACATCGCGTCCGGATAGGAAACCCCGCCTTTACCGGCCTTCTTCCATCACGTCCTTGACCTTGCCCGCCAGCTGTTTCAGCGTGAACGGCTTGGGCAGGAAGTAAATCACCTCGCCCGACGTGAATTGTTCGCGCAGCCGGTCTTCGGTATAGCCGGACACGAAAATGACCTTGATGTCCGGCCATTTTTCGCGGACATGCTTGTACATGGTCGGCCCGTCCATTTGCGGCATGACGACGTCGGACACGATCAGATCGACGCCGCTGCCTTCCTTGGCCAGAACTTCCAGCGCTTCCTCGCCGCTGCGCGCCTCGAGAACGTTATATCCCTTGTTGCGCAGCGCGCGCGTCGAAAACACGCGCACGGCGTCTTCGTCCTCGACCAGCAAAATAGTCCCCGCGCCGGTAAGGTCGGGGCCGGGCTTGTCGTCGCGCGCTTCTTCGGGTTTGGCATCCGCAGCGCCTTCGGCGGCGGCATGCACGGGCAGATACACCGAAAATGTCGATCCTTTGCCGACGACGCTGTCGACGCCGATGAACCCGCCAGTCTGGCGCACGATGCCGTACACCGTCGACAGGCCGAGCCCCGTGCCCGACCCGATTTCCTTGGTCGAGAAAAACGGTTCGAAGATACGCTGCAGATTTTCCGGCGGAATGCCAATGCCGCTGTCGGTGACGTCGATCACGACATAATCGCCGGGCGGCATATCGTCCTGCCCGCGCAGCACATGGGTTTCCTGTTTGTGGTTGCGTGTGCGAATGGTCACCGTGCCGCCTTGCGGCATGGCGTCGCGCGCATTGACGACCAGATTGATGATGACCTGTTCCAGCTGCCCCTGATCGACCTTCACAAGCCCGACATCGCGGCCGTGAATCGTATCGAGCTTGACCGTCGCGCCGATCAACCGGCGCAGCAAATTGGTCAGCTCCGACAACACGTCGGCAAGACTCAGGACTTTCGGCTGCAAAGTTTGCTGGCGCGAAAAAGCCAGCAACTGCCGCACCAGACCCGCGGCGCGGTTGCCGTTCTGCTTGATCTGCATAATATCGTTAAAGCTTTGATCGCCCGGCTTGTGACGTTGCAGCAGCAGATCGCAAAAACCGATCATCGCGGTCAGCAGGTTGTTGAAGTCGTGCGCGACGCCGCCCGCCAATTGGCCGATCGCCTGCATTTTCTGCGATTGCGCGAATTGAACCTGCAGATGTTTCTGTTCGGTGGCGTCGATGAAATAGAGCATCAAGCCGTTTTGCTCGCCCGCCCCTTCCTTGCCCACAAGGCTGAAACGTTTGACGAAAACCTGCGTGATGATCTCGCGGTCGCTCAGCATCCGCACTTCCATCGGCTTGAGCTGATCGACGCCGCCCAGAACTTCGGCCAGCCTTGCCATCATGCCCTTGCGGTCATCTGGCGCGATCAGATCGGCCATGCCGGTGCCGACAATGCCGCCGCGCGGACGGCGGATGATGGCATGAAACGCGTGGTTGCATTCCATGACGTCATATTTGTTGTCGACCAGCAAAATGCCGATCGGCGCTTCGGCGAACAAACGCTGGAAACGGTGTTCCGACACCGACAAAGCCTGCTGCCATTCGCGTTCGGGCGATTGGTCGCGCACAATCGACCGCGTGCGCAAGGTCTTGCCGTCATCGCCCATGACAATGGTTTGCGTAATGGCGACGGGAAACATCGTGCCGTCGCGGCGGCGCATTACCGCTTCGCCGCGCAATTCACCCTGCGCACCGGACGCAATGGCATGGGCGGCGACACCTTTGGGCGGGTCGCGCAAGACATCGTGCAACCGCACATCGCCCTTGATCAATTCTTCCGGCGTCGCCTGCAGCCATTCGGCCAGCGTCTTATTCACAAACCGGAAAAGCCCGTGCTGGTCGACCGCATAAATGCCGACCGGCGCGTTGGCCATGAAATCGACCAGCTTCGATTGTTCGTCCTGCATGGCTTTTTCCATGCGGCGGCGTTCGCTGATATCCTCGAAACGCCATTGATAGCAATGCGGGAACCCGTCGATGGGGCGCGACACGATGCGCCGCCATTCAATAATCTTGCCGCCGCGCACCACCGGCAATTCGGCGATACCGGGTTGCCCCTTTTTCAACGCGGCCTTGACCTGCGCAAATTCGGCGGCAACCACGGGGGTGACGGAAAAACGCGCGGCCAGCGCCGCTTCGGGGCTTTGGTTGCTGATATCGATCCAGCCGCGAAAGGCGCGGTTGGCCATAATCAGCGTGCCGTTTTCATCGGTAATAAGCTGGGGCGTCAAAACACTGTGAAAGGCTTCGCGCAGCAAGACTTCCTGCCGGCTTTCGGAACGGGTGCGACGGAACAAATGCCACGTCGCCCCCGCCGCGCCGAACAGCATCAGCGCGACGACAAAACTGGCCCCGATACCCGCGGTTCCTTGCAGCAAGTGAGGAACCAGAATGGCCACAGTCCCCAACCCCGTGACGGCCGCCAATCCCCACAAAGCCGCAGGCACGACTTTTTCAGGCATGAATTCGCCCTTGACGGGCCGCATCGACGCGGATTTTTGTTTTGTTTCAGGCGGTTGCGGCAAGGTCATTGGTCGGGGTGATTCTATATATAGGAGATATAACTGACGAAAATTACAAAACCCAGCTTAACGCCTACTTAACAATTCTGAATATTTTGGAAAAACATCTCCGCGAAAATGTTCTGCCAGGAAAAATGGTGCCGGTTGAGGGGATTGAACCCCCGACCTTCGGTTTACAAAACCGCTGCTCTACCGCTGAGCTAAACCGGCGACGCGTTCGAAGGGCGTCTTTATCTTACGGCTTGGCCTTTTGCGCAAGCCCCATGATTTAGGGTCAGGACCTACTTCCACCCCCTGTCATCGGCGGGCGAATCCTGTTACAAAAACTCATGACGAACACGCAACAAATGCTTGCCGAACTGGAATGGCAAATCGAAGCCGGGGCCGACGAGGCTATAGGCGATGTTGCAGATATGAGGAATTGGAAAGGCTTGGCAGCCAAAGCTCAACCGGCAATACAACAACCGGCTACCCCCATTCCCTTTCCCGCCCCGGCCACCGTTTCCACAGTTTCGCCGGCGGCTTCGGCTGCAGCCGCCCGCCACGAACACCGCCCCGCCCCCATTCCCCGCCAGGTCACGGCGGAAACCGTCGAGGCGTTACGCGCCGAAATTGCGGCTTTTGACGGCTGCCCCCTCAAAGCCACAGCCATGAATCTGGTTTTTGCCGACGGCAACCCCGCCGCCCCGATCATGCTGATCGGGGAAGCACCGGGCGAAGACGAAGACCGTCAGAGCAAACCCTTTGTCGGGGTCAGCGGCAAATTGCTGGACGCGATGATGGCGGCGGCGGGTTTCGACCGGACCAACACCTATATATCCAATATCCTGTTCTGGCGTCCGCCCGGCAACCGCACCCCGACCGACGCCGAAATTGCCTCATGCATTCCCTTTGTTGAACGCCATATCGCCTTGATAAACCCGAAAATTCTTGTCCTTCTTGGCGGCGTCTCGGCCAAGACCTTGCTACGCACCAAGGAAGGCATCACCCGCCTGCGCGGACGATGGGCGGACTATACCCCCCAAACCGACAGCAAGCTTACAACCCCCATCCCCTGTCTGCCGATCTACCATCCGGCCTATCTGCTGCGTCAACCCAACGCGAAACGTCAAGCCTGGAACGACATTCTTATGCTCAAAAAACGGGTAATAGAAAGCAACATATTGATAACAAATACATAAATCGCCATTACCCTTTTTGAGTAGTCGATTTTGCTTGTCAATACGGCCTTTCCCCCCTAGTAGCGGGGCATGATTGGAACGACACCAAAACGAATATCCGCGTCCCGCCTGCCACAATTGGCAGTGGCGGCGCTGTTCTTTTGGGTGTTGGGCGCGACGGAAACCAGCCTCGACGCGGCAACGCCGATAGATGGAGCGGCTGCATTATCCCCATTATCCGCGACACATGCCGCGATGCAGCAGACCCGGCTCACCCCTCAGGAAAACGGCGAAAATGCGGCGGCACACGTAGAGGCAGCACAAATCCTGTCGCCGCGCGACGCCGCCCTGTATCGCGCCGCTTTCACCGCGCAGGAAATTTCCGACTGGAAGCTGGCCGACACGGCCTTGGCCCAAGTCAGCAACAAAATCCTGATCGGATCCGTTCTGGCCGACCGTTATCTGCACGGCCCGATGACGTTGGACGAAGCCAAGGCATGGATGGCCGCCTACAAAAACCAGCCCGAAGCCACAGCCGTCTATAACCGTGCCCGCCATTTGCGCGGTTTTGCCCGTTCCGGCATGACGCGCCCCGCGGCCACGGCCGCTATCGGCGCGACGACGGTCAATGACGGGCTGATCGACACCGGAATCGAATTCCATCCGTTGAGCACCGACGCCACCCATATATCGCGCGCCGCCGCCGATCTTTTCTATAAGGGCAAAACCGATAAAGCCCGCGCTTTGGCCCACGCCGCCGCCGAAAAGGGCACGCCGCAGGGTTTGTGGATCGACGGGCTGGCGGCATGGAAACAACAGGATTACAACACCGCCACCCGGTCTTTTGCCAGCCTGGCACAGGCGCAAGGCCTGTCGGACTGGGACCGCGCCGCCGCCGCTTTTTGGGCCTATCGCGGGGCGCAGCGCCTGCATGACCACGCGCAAGCCCGCCATTGGCTGGCCGAAGCCGCCAAATACCCCCATAGTTTTTATGGCTTTATGGCCGCCGACCTGTCGAACCGCCATCCCGACATGACATGGAAAGCCCCGGCTTTCGACAATGCGCAGGCGGAAATACTGGCCCGCTATCCGGCAGGACGGCGCGCCATGGCTTTGATTCAGGCCGGCCGCGGCGATCTGGCCGAGGATGAAATCCGCCACATGAATATGACGGGACGCCGGGCTTTGCAACAGGCTGCGCTGGCTTTGGCCGAAAGCGCGCATATGCCGTCTTTGGCTTTGCAATTAAGCGGCGTGGCCACGGACAACCACGGCCACCCCTATGACGCCGCGATGTACCCCGTCCCGTCGTGGCGACCTGCCGACGGGTTCAAGGTCGACCGCGCTTTGTTGTTCGCGCTGATGAAACGGGAATCGCAATTCGATCCGGCGGCGGTCAGCGGCAGCGGCGCGTGCGGATTGATGCAAATCATGCCGGCGACGGCGCGCCAGATGACCAATGGCGACATCAACGCGCGGCGGTGCTCGGCGCGGCTATTCGATCCCGCCACCAATATGAAGCTGGGCCAACGCTATGTGCGCGTGCTGGCGGCGCACCCGATGATCGGCGATAATCTGTTGCTGTTGCTGGCGGCCTATAATGGCGGGCCGGGCAATGTCGCGCACTGGATCGATGTGACAGGCACGGACATAGCAGGCCGCAAGAGCGACCCGCTGCTGTTTATCGAAAGCCTGCCCGCCCGCCAGACCCGCGCCTATGTCCAGCAGGTTTTGTTGCATTACTGGATGTACAGGGCGCGATTGTCCGAGCCGGAACATTCTGTTGCCCAATTGGCCCGCGGCGAATGGCCGCGCTATAGCCTCGCCAGCGAAGAAGCCAGCGCCGCGCCGGGGCTATCTTCGTTCAAGATGGCGAGCGCGACGGCGGAATAAACGCCCGCATCCGCGCCTGGTTTCAGGCGTATATTTAACCGTATATAAGGTCATTTATTTTTAAAGGACGCGGCATGATATGCATCGACAACGGCGCGCCGGGCGCATCTGTCCGCAAGACAGATGATTTTTTTGCCGAAGCCGATTTTTATCGGGAAAACATGCTGTTCGATACCAGACACCCCGACTTCAGGCGCGGCGGCGGCGGTAAAAACTGGCGTTTTAGGGCACCCGATGGCGAACTGCGGGTGGTTCAGGACGAGCTATTCAGGACATCGTTCGAACCTCACCCCCAAAGGGACGGCGGGTATCGTTCGACCTTGTGCGGCTATGCCCGCGAAACGACAGAAGCCGTCCAGATTGACGGGGTCGACTATCCGGCTGGATGGGTGTTGCTTCTTGCCGGAAACGGCGAAATTCACGGCTATGACAAGCGTGTTTTTGATAAAGACTTTATCCAAGAACCCCCGCCTTCTCCCACGCACCGCTTGACGCAATTTCCGCGCGTGCGCACGGCATCGCCCACCCCCTGACTTTGCGCGATCGCGCCTTTGGGCTATGTCGTCCCCCTCCCCCATCTTGACGATGAGGCGTATTTACCATTTGTTCACCTCATGTTCTTTATATTTAATCTTTGATTTTCCAAGATTTTTTCGTGTTTTTTGGTTAAATTCCCTTGACCACCCATACTATCCCATGTTATCCCATTAACACCCAAGAGAGACCGCCCAGCGATCTTTGTCCCGTCACCCCTTTTCGGTGCTCCGCCCGCACCGGAATCGTTATTTTATTGAGGAAAATAATGGCCGTTTTCCTTTCCAGTTTTGTCAATCGAATTGACAAGAAGGGACGCGTGTCGGTTCCGGCTTCTTTCCGGTCGGCTTTGGGCGGCGATGCGACGGGCATCGTGGTATTCCGGTCGTTGCAGCACGACGCGTTGGACGGTTGTTCGATTGCCCATCTGGAATTGCTGAGCGCGAGCCTGGAAAAACAAGACCTGCCGTCGGATTTGTTCGAATTGATCGAAACCACCATTTTCGGCGGGTCGGTGCAGGTGCCGTTTGACGGCGAGGGCCGCGTCATGTTGCCGCAACACCTGATGGCCGCGGTCGGCATCGGCGAAGACGTCGCCTTTGTCGGACGCCGCAAAACTTTTCAACTATGGAATCCGCAGAAATTCGCGGCGCACGAAGCCGCGGCGCGCGACGGCGCGCGGGCGCGCGATATTTCGCTGAGCAAAATCATCGCCGCCGCCAGCGCGCATATCGACGGAGGCAAACCGTGACCGGCCAGCCGCATATTCCCGTGATGCTGCGCGAGGTGCTCGACGCGCTGGCCCCGCGCGCGGACGGCGTTTATGTCGACGGCACGTTCGGGCGCGGCGGCTATACGCGCGGCATTCTGGATATACCGGGCACGCGGGTTATCGCGATCGACCGCGACCCTGACGCCATTGCCGCGGGACAAAAAATGGTGAGCGCATACGCGCCGCGCCTGACCCTGCTGCAAGGGCCGTTCGGCGCGATGGATGTATTGCTGGCGGGACAGCCTTTTGACGGCGTCGACGGTATCGCGCTAGACCTCGGCGTGTCGTCGCCGCAGCTGGATGATCGCGAACGCGGTTTTTCCTTTAGCGCCGACGGGCCGCTGGACATGCGCATGAGCAAAAGCGGCCCCAGCGCCGCCGACATCGTCAACGAGACGGACGAACGCGAACTGGCCGACATTATTTACACACTGGGCGAAGAACGGCTGTCGCGCCGCGTCGCGCGTTATATCGTCGAAGCGCGCGCCGCGCAGCGTATTACCCGCACCGCGCAGCTGGCCGACATCATCCGCCGCGCCGTACCGCGCGGCGCCGACGGCATCGATCCCGCAACGCGCAGCTTTCAGGCATTGCGCCTGCATGTGAATGACGAAATGGGCGAATTGAAACGCGCGCTGGTCGCGGCCGAGTTGCTCTTGAAACCGCAAGGGCGTCTGGCCGTGGTATCGTTCCATTCACTGGAAGATCGCGTGGTCAAAGAATTCCTGCGCCGGCGCGGCGGTATGGCGGCTTCGGTGTCGCGCCATTTGCCCGCCAACGATCATCATGCCCCCGCGCCGAGCTTTGCGGTATTGACGAAAAAACCGTTGACGCCCGGCGATAGCGAGATCGCCGCCAATACCCGCGCGCGGTCGGCCAAGCTGCGCGTCGCCGAACGCACCGACGCCCCCGCCATGACGGGGGTCGCCGCATGAGCAAGTCCTATCCGTCCATGCTGTCGTGGTTCGGGCTGGTGCTGGCGGCCAGCCTGATGCTGTATCACACCAGCGATCGCGTCAACGCGCTGTCGCGCCAGCTTGATTCGCTGAACGCCCAAATTGCCGACGCGCAGGAAACCCGCCACGTATTGACGGCGGATTGGGCCTATCTGTCCAATCCGGCCCGCCTGATCGCCGACATTCAGGCCGCGCATGTCGATTTGCAACCCACGCCGCCCAAGGATGTCATCACCGCGTCGCCGGAGATCATGGCCAGCCTATTGCCGTTGCGCGGCGCATCGCCTGCCGCCGGGCCGACGACGCGGATCGCCAGCGCCGCCCCGGCGATCATGCATGATGTCGCGCCGGCGCCCGCCGCCCCTGCCGCCGTCGCGCGCGTTGCCACGGCGACGCGCCGCCACGACCGCGTTTTCGCTTCGATCAACAGCGGTTATGTCAACGATCATATGGTGATGCAGCATAGCTCTGCCGCGCAGGCCGGCACGGGCAATGACGCCATCGGCGTTCTGATCGATCAATTGACGATCAAGCCATGAAAGGCCGGCCATGAAGGGCTGGCAAAGACCTGAAAAACCGCCATCGCGACAACCCGTTCTGCCCGGTCTTTTTTCGCCGCCCAAAACGCGCAGGCTTGCCACGCCGGGCGAGCAGGCTTTGGAAACGGCACGGGTGCGGCTTGTCTTTGTCGCGCTGGTCTTTACGTTGGCGTGGGTCGTCCTTGCCGGAAGGCTGGCCTATCTGACCTTGTCGGGATCCCCATCCGATTTTCAGAACGACAGAACCGCGACAGGCGAAGCCCCTGCGCGGCGCGCCGACATCACCGACCGCAACGGCAATATCATGGCGACGTCGTTGCCGACCGTTTCCGTATGCGCGGACGATAAAAGCATCATCAATCCCGACGAAGCCGCCAAGGAATTGCTGGCCATTCTGCCCGATCTCGACCCGACGCGATTGAACGACGCCCTGCACGGCGACAAATATTGCGCGATGATCAAGCGGCATCTGACGCCGCACCAGTATTATGAAGTCAACAAGCTGGGCATCGCGGGCATCGAATTCCGCCCCGACGAACACCGGTTGTATCCGGCGGACAATCTCAGCGCGCACATCGTGGGATATACCGATATCGACGACAACGGCATTGCGGGCATCGAAAAATCCATGGATGCCAGGTTGGAAAACGACCCCGACCCGCTGGCCCTGTCGATCGATTTGCGCGTGCAGGGCATCGTGCGGCATGAGCTGGCGCAGGCGATGAGCGATTTCAATGCCCAGGCCGCGGCGGGACTGGTCATGGACATTCATACCGGCGAGCTTCTCAGCCTCGTCTCCCTGCCCGATTTCGACCCCAACCACGCGGGCGACGCCACGCCCGACCAGCGTTTCAACCGCGCCACGCAGGGCGTTTACGAAATGGGGTCGACTTTCAAGATTTTTAACACCGCGCTGGCGCTCGACAGCGGCTTTGTTCACATGGGCGACATGTTCGACACGCGCAAGCCGCCGGAAATCGGCCATCATAAAATCCGCGATTTCGAGGAAGAAGGCCGGCCCATGAACGTCGCCGAAATTTTCGTGCATTCGTCGAATATCGGGTCGGCTTTGATGGCCGAACGGTTCGGGCCGGAACGGCAGCGCGCCTTTTTCGAACGTATGGGCCTGACGGAAAAACTGTCGCTGGAAATTCCCGAAGTCGGCGCGCCGCTGATCCCGTCGGCCCACGACTGGAACGAAACGACGATGCTGGCCGCGGCTTTCGGCCACGGCATCGCCGTCAACGCCGTACAGCTGGCGGGCGCGGTCGCCACCATCGTCAATAACGGCATTCCCGTGCATCCGACCTTGCTGAAAAAAACCGGCGATGCCGATAACGGCGATCAGGGCACGGCGGCGGTGATTTCGCCGCGCACATCGGCCCTGATTCGCGCCATGATGCGGCTGGTCGTCACGCGCGGCACCGCCAAATTCGCCGATGTCCCGGGTTATATGGTTGCGGGCAAAACCGGCACGGCCGACAAGATCGGGGCCAACCACCATTACGAAGACAATGCCCGCGTGTCGTCTTTTATCGGGGTTTTCCCCGTCAATGCGCCGCGCTATCTTGTCTTTGCGTTGCTGGACGATCCCAAAGGCAACGCCAAAACGCACGGCTACGCCACGGCAGGCTGGACCGCGGCGCCGACGATCGCCCGTATCGTCGCGCAGATCGGCCCGTTGCTCGATCTGCCGCCTTTGACGAAAGCCGATGTCGCGGCGGCGGACGAAAAACTTTTGCAACCGCTGGGAAATTTAACGGTCGACGGCGTGCCCGTCGAGGAAGGCGACGGTTATGCTTCTGTCAAACCTGACGGCGCGGAATAAAGACATCATCCTGCGCGGCGGCGATGTCGAGATTGCGGGCTTGAGCGAGGATTCGCGCAAAATACAACCCGGCTTTCTATTCATCGCCACGCCGGGCACGAAACAGGACGGCGGCGCGTTCATCGATGACGCGCTGGCACGCGGCGCGGCCGCAATTATGGTTCCGCAAGATTCGCCCGCCGCCGACGGCCTTGCCGCGCGCGGCGTGGCCGTTCTGACCGCGCCCGACTTGCGCGACGCGACATCGGCGCTGGCGGCGAGCTTTTATCCCGGCCAGCCTGAAACGGTTGCCGCCGTGACCGGCACCAGCGGCAAGACATCGACGGCGCAATTCGCCCGCGAAATCTGGCAGGCTTTGGGCCATAAATCGGCCAGCATCGGCACGCTGGGCCTCGTCACCGCGGCGGGGGCGTCTTACGGCTCGCTCACCACGCCCGATGCCATTACGATGCATCACCTGCTGGACGATTGCGCGCGGCAAGGCGTGACCCACGCCGTTGTGGAAGCGTCGAGCCACGGCATCGAGCTGAAACGTCTCGACCGCGTGCGCATGAAAGCGGGCGGATTCACCAACCTGTCGCGCGACCATCTGGATTATCATGTGACGATGGATGCCTATCTGGCGGCCAAGATGCGGTTGTTTTCGACGCTGTTGCCGCCCGGCGCGGCGGCGGTCATCAATGCCGATATTCCCGAATATGAAGCCGTGGCCAAGGCGGCGCGCGCCCGCGGGTTGAACATAATATCCTATGGCGCGCAGGGGCGGGAATTACGTCTGGCCGCAAGACAGCCCGATGCGCGCGGGCAAATTCTGTCAATCGAGGCGTTCGGCAAAAAGCAGGATGTGCTGTTTCCCGTTATGGGCGGGTTTCAGGCGTGGAATGCGCTGTGCGCCGCAGGATTGGCCATCGGCAGCGGCGCGGATGCCGCGCAAACCGTGGCCGCGCTGGAACACGTGTCGGGCGTGCCGGGGCGTTTGCAATTTATCGGGACGACGGCGACGGGCGGCGCGGTATTTGTCGATTACGCGCACAAACCGGACGCGCTGGAAAACGTCCTGCGCGCGTTGCGCCCCCATGTTGCGGCGCACCATGGCGCGAAGCTGGGCGTCGTTTTCGGATGCGGCGGCAATCGCGACAAGGGCAAGCGGCCCATTATGGGGAAAATCGCCGCCGAATCGGCCGATTGGGTCATTGTCAGCGACGACAATCCAAGGCATGAAGAAGCAGCCGTTATTCGCGCCGAAATTATGGCCGGATGCGCGGGCGCAAACAATGTCGAAGACATCGGCGACCGCGCCGCCGCCATCGCGGCGGGTATCGGCAAGCTGAAACCCCACGATGTTCTGGTCATCGCGGGCAAAGGACACGAGCCGGGGCAGATCGTCGGCGACAAGGTTTTACCCTTCGACGACGCGGAGGAAGCAAGGAAGGTTTTAGGGATATGACGACATCATATCTGTGGCATGCCGAAGACGTTATCCGCGCCGTGCGCGGCAACAGCCTGCAGGAACAGGCCTGGGGCGCGCGCGGCGTGTCGATCGACAGCCGCACCGTGGAAAAAGGCGATCTGTTCATCGCGCTGGCCGGCCCCGCGCATGACGGGCACGATCATGTCGCGGCCGCTTTTGCCGCGGGCGCTTCGGCGGCCATCGTGGCGCGCCAGCCCGCGCAAGTGCCGTCCGACGCGCCGCTGATTTTTGTCAGCGATACCCTGACGGCGTTACAGGATCTGGGCCGCGCCGGACGCGCGCGCGCGCGCGGCAAAATCATCGCCGTCACCGGTTCCGTCGGCAAAACAAGCAGCAAGGAAATGCTGCGCCTGTGCCTGTCCGCCGCGGGTTATACATATGCCAATCCCGGCAGTTTCAACAATCACTGGGGTTTGCCGTTGTCGCTGGCCAACCTGCCGCCAGACGCCGATTACGGCGTGTTCGAGCTGGGCATGAATCACGCGGGGGAATTGACCGCCCTGTCTCGGATGGCGCAACCCCATATCGCGTTGATCACGAATGTCGAAGCCGTGCATCTGGAATTTTTCGCCTCGGTCGAGGCGATTGCCGACGCCAAAGCCGAAATTTTCGCCGGCATGGGCGGCAACGGCATTGCCGTTCTGAACCGCGACAATGGGCACTACGCCCGATTGACGGCGGCGGCGAAACAAACGGGATTGAAAAAAATCCTGTCCTTTGGCGAGGATGGCAAGGCCGACGCGCGTCTGGTCGATTATGCCGTGACGCGCGAAGGCTGCGCCGTCAACGCCAATATCAACGGCAGCACCATTCATTACGCCATCGGCGCGCCGGGGGCGCATCTGGTGCGCAATTCGCTGGGCGTTTTGCTGGCGGCGACGGCGGCGGGCGCGGATATCGATTTATGCGCCGCCGCGCTGGCGCGATACAAATTGCCGCAAGGGCGCGGCGTCCGCGAAACGATCGCCCTGCAGGACGGCGGCAACCTGACCCTGATCGACGAAAGTTATAATGCCAGCCCCGTGGCGACGCGCGCGGCCATCGATGTGCTGGGCGCGATCACGCCCGACAACGGCGGACGGCGTTTGCTGGCGTTGGGCGACATGCGCGAACTGGGCGCGACGTCGCCCGCATTGCATGCCGGTCTTGCCGACGCCGCTGTCGCCGCCAAAATAGACGCGGTTTATTGCTGCGGCGACATGATGCGTTATCTGTACGATGCGCTGCCCGAAAATATGCGCGGGGCGCACGCGCCCGACGCCGCGACGCTGGCCCCGATCGTTGCCGCCGCGGTTCGCGACGGCGACGTCGTCACCGTCAAGGGATCGAAAAGCATGCATATGGAAATTGTGATCGACGCCATCAAGAAAAACGACAAAGAACCCCATAAAAAGGCTTCCTGATGCTGTACCGCCTGCTGGCCCCTTACGCGCACGATTTTATTTTATTCAACCTGTTTCGCTATATTACCTTTCGCACCGGCTGCGCGATGGCAACGTCGCTTGTCATCTGTTTCGCCTTCGGCCCCGCCATTATCCGCTGGCTGAAAAGCCAGCAAGGCGAAGGCCAGCCCATCCGCAGCGACGGCCCCGAAACGCATTTAAAGAAAAAAGGCACCCCGACCATGGGCGGGTTGATGATCCTGATTTCGGCGATTGCCAGCACATTGTTATGGGCGGACTGGTCTAATCCTTACACATGGGTCGTTTTATACGTCACCGTCGGTTTCGGTCTTGTCGGATTTATGGACGATTACCGCAAATTGACGAAACGGTCGCATCACGGCGTGCCGGGCAAGGTGCGGTTGGCGATACAGGCCATCATCGCCGGTTCGGCGGTTTATGTCGTGCAAACCATCGCGCAGGCTTCGTCACCGTTGGCGGCCGACGGGCTGGCCATTCCCTTTGTCAAAGACTATCTGCTGCCGCTGGGCGGGTTCTTTCTGCCTTTTGCCATGATCGTGATCGTCGGGGCCGGCAACGCCGTCAACCTGACCGATGGGCTGGACGGGCTGGCCACCGTGCCCGTTATCATCGCGGCTTTGTGCTTTATCATCATTTCCTATCTGGTCGGCAATCTGGTTTTCGCCGATTACCTGCAGATCCACCATGTGCCGGGCGCGGGCGAACTGGCGGTATTCTGCGGGGCGCTGGTCGGGGCATGCCTCGGCTTTTTATGGTACAACGCGCCGCCCGCGCAGGTTTTCATGGGGGATACAGGGTCTTTGTCCCTGGGCAGCGCGCTGGGAATCGTCGCGGTTATTGTCAAGCATGAACTTGTTCTGGCGATAATCGGCGGATTATTCGTCATGGAAACCTTGTCAGTCGTGATACAAGTGGTATCGTTTAAAATGACCGGCAAGCGCGTATTCCGCATGGCCCCCATTCATCACCATTTCGAAAAAATGGGCTGGTCGGAACCGACTGTCGTTATCCGGTTCTGGATTATCGCCTGCATCCTCGGCCTGATCGGCCTTTCAACCCTGAAATTACGATGACCGACACCTATATCGATTTTTTCAAAGACAAAACCGTCACGTTGCTGGGGCTAGGCCTTTTGGGACGCGGGGTCGGCGACGCCGCGTTTCTGGCGCAACATTGCCGCCATGTTTTCGTCACCGACATCAAAACCGCGGAAGAACTGCGCCCGTCGCTGGATATGCTGAAGCCCTACAAGAACATCGATTACTGTCTGGGCCGCCACGATACGGAAATGTTCGAATCCGTAGACTTTGTTATCAAGGGCGCGGGCGTCCGGCTTGACAACGCCTATATCCAGCACGCGCAAAAGCGCGGCGTGCCCGTATATATGAGCACCGCCCTGTTCGCCCATCTGGCGTCGATCAAGACCATCGGCGTCACCGGCACGCGCGGCAAGACCACGACGACCTGCATGATCGCGGAAATCCTGCAAAACGCCGGCAAAAAGGTTTTGCTGGGCGGCAATATTCGCGGGGTGTCGACGCTGGCCCTTCTGCCGCAGGCGCATAAGTTCGATGTCGCGGTTCTGGAGCTGGATTCATGGCAATTGCAGGGCTTTGACAGCATGGGCATCAGCCCCAACATCGCCGTTTTCACCAATTTCCATCCCGATCATATGAATTATTATGACGGCGACATGGCGCGCTATCTGCGCGACAAGACCGCGATTTTCCGGCACCAAAAAACCGGCGATATTTTCGTGACCACCGAGGACGTGCGCGCTTTGGCCGCGCCGGACGCCGATATCGACACCATGATCGCGCCCCCGCTGCCCGCCGATGTCACGTTGAAAATTCCCGGCGCGCACAACAGAACCAACGCGGCGCTGGCCGCCGCCGCCGCACGCGCCTATGGCATAAGCGACGCCGACATCCGGTCAACGTTGCAAGATTTTACCGGGGTCGAAGGCCGCCTGCAATTCGTCGACGCATGGAACGACCGCCTGTTTTACAACGATTCAAATGCCACGACACAGGAAGCGACACTGGCCGCGCTGAACGCTTTTCCCGCCGCCGCCACGGTGTTGATTTTCGGGGGCGCGGACAAAGGCCTGCCCGTCGACCGGTTGATCGATTTTATTGCGGCCCACAAAATCCGTTGCGTCCTTATCAAAGGCACGGGCAGCGACCGCGTGCGGCAAGCCTTGCCCGACATGCCCGTCGTCGACAGCATGCACGATGCCGTCGTGCGGGCGGTCGCCCTGTCGAACCCGGGCGACAATATCATCCTGAGTCCCGCTTTCGCGTCATTCGGCGTATTCAAAAACGAATATGACCGCAGCGACCAGTTTTTGCATGAAATCGCCGCGTTAATCGCAGAGAAGCAAGCATGCAGCCGTTGACGCGTTCCGACCGTTCCGTGATCGGCCGCTGGTGGTGGACGGTCGACCGGTGGATTCTGGCGGCGTTGATCGTTCTGATCGGCTTCGGCATTCTGCTGATTCAGGCGGCGTCGCCCGCGGTCGCCGTCAATCACGGGTGGAGCAATTTTTATTTCGTCGAACGCCATATCGCGACATTGGTTCCCGGCGCGGCGATTATTTTTTTCCTGTCGCTGCTGCCGCCGCGCAAAGTACGTCTGGTCGCGGCGCTGGGGCTGGCCGTCTTTGTGCCGTTGCTGATGATAACGCCGTTTTTCGGCGTTGAAATCAAGGGCGCGGTACGGTGGATTCACATTCCCTTTTTGTCGATTCAACCGTCGGAATTCGTCAAGCCGCTGTTCACCGTCACGGCGGCGTGGTTGTTCACGCGCCAGTATGAACGGCGCGGCTTTCCGGCGCTAAGCGCCAATATCGCGCTTTATCTGACCATTGCCGTGTGTTTGCTGATGCAACCCGACATCGGCATGACGTTTCTGGTATCCGTGATCTGGTTCACGCAATTTTTTCTCGCCGGACTTCCCATTGGTTTTGTCGGGCTCAGCGGGCTTGGCGGCATCGTCAGCCTGTTTATCGCCTATCACACCTTTCCGCATTTTACGGTGCGCATGAACAAATTTCTAAGCCATACCGGCGACACCTATCAGGTCGACCGCGCGCTGGCGGCCTTTGCCCATGGCGGGCTGTTCGGCACCGGCCCCGGTCAGGGCACGGTGAAAATGACCATCCCCGACGCCCATGCGGATTTCGTTTTCGCCGTGGCGGGGGAGGAACTGGGACTGATCTGGTGCCTTGTCATCATCGGGTTGTTCGCCTTTATCGTGCTGCGCGGATTGTTGCGGCTGCGTCAGGAAAACAATCTGTTCGTTACCTTGGCGGCGGGCGGGCTCTTGACGGAATTCGGGCTGCAAGCCGTGATCAATCTGGCCTCTACCATGCGGTTGATGCCCGCCAAAGGCATGACTTTGCCTTTTCTTTCCTATGGCGGGTCGTCGCTGCTGGGCCTGTGCATCGGCATGGGGTTTCTGCTGGCCCTGACGCGCAAACGCTTCGGCGCCGAAGATGAATAACGCGCCCCGGTTGAACGACGCGCATCCTACGCCGTGTTGCAAGATATGCGGCGGGGAAACTTTTGTTTCCTTTGCCCTGCCGGCATCGAAAAAAACCGGACACCCGATACCCGACCTGCCCGACGATTGCCCCTATTTCGAATGCCGGTCGTGCCATTTCTGTTTTTCGACCCACTTGGACAATCAATCGCACACCGATATTTACGGCGAGGATTATTGGGCCAACCAAGACCCCGACTGGTACGGACGGGTCAGCGAAACGATGCGCCTTGTCATGTTCGCCAACAGCCTCGCCCGCCGCGCGCCCGACACCATGGATGTGCTGGATTTCGGCTGCGGCATCGGCGGCTTCGTCGACATCTGCCGCCGGTCTTTGCAGATCAACGCGTGGGGCACGGATATCATTCCCCCCAAGGTCGGCGGCGATTTCTTTCTGCCGCAGGTCGACCGCAGATTCGATATTATCGTCAGCTGTGAAGTCATCGAACATTTGCCGGATCCGCGCGCGTCGTTCGAAAGCATGCGGTCGTGGCTGAAACCGGGCGGCGCGATCGCGTTCCAGACCGCGCAATACGATCCCAACGGCGAAAAACGCGACTGGTGGTATGTCGGGCCCGATAACGGCCATATCAGCCTTTACGCGCGCGAAACGTTCGATTTCATGTATGGCGCCTTGGGCGGCAAGCATCGCGCCTTATGGCGCGATTATCCCGGCGTTCAGGCGTGGCTGTTCAACTGACGCGAAAGGTCAGGCTTTCTTTTCCATGCGCGGCAAAGTCACGCCGGTTTGTTTCATATATTTGCCGCCGCGATCCGCATAGGATGTTTCGCATTCGCTGTCGGCCTTCAAGAACAAAAACTGGCACACGCCTTCGTTAGCGTAAACCTTGGCGGGCAGCGGCGTGGTGTTCGAGATTTCCAGCGTCACATGGCCTTCCCATTCCGGTTCCAGCGGCGTGACATTGACGATAAGCCCGCAACGCGCATAGGTCGATTTGCCCAGACAGATCACCAAAACATCGCGCGGGATTTTGAAATATTCCACCGTGTGCGCCAGCACGAACGAATTGGGCGGAATGATGCAGGTATCGGTCTTGCGCGTGACGAAGCTCGCTTCGGAAAAATTCTTGGGATCGACCAGCGCATTGTCGACATTGGTGAACACTTTGAAATCGCCGGCCACGCGCGCGTCGTAACCATAGGACGACAGGCCGTAGGAAATAACGCCCTGCCGTTGCAGTTTTTCTTCGAACGGCGATACCATGCCGTGTTCGATCGCCATTTTGCGAATCCAATGGTCGGGCATCACGGGCATGCGGCGTTTTCCTTATCTTCGGTTTGTTGGGCGGCGGCGCGGCTTTGCGCCTGCGCCTTTCTTTTGCGGAGATTTTCGCGCAAAGCCTCGGCGACGCGGGCTTCGCGGTCGGGCGGTTTTTTGTGCGATGGCGGGCTGGCGTTCATATTTTATGTCTAACGGGTTTTCCGCGCCAAATCTATACCGCCGATTTAATGCGGTATAACGCTTCCAAAGCCTGTTTGGGGCTCATCCCGTCGGGGTCGAGAGTGGACAGAATCGATTCCAGTTCCGCCGTCATGGGCTTGGCTTTGGGCGCGGGCGCGACAGCGGGGTCGAAGGCGGGCAAGGCAGTCGCTCCACTTCCCCGCCCCGCTTTGGCTTCTTCCAGTCCCGACAAAACCTGCTCCGCGCGCGCGATCACCGGCGCCGGCAATCCGGCCATTTGCGCGACATGAATGCCGTATGAACGGTCGGCGACGCCGTCGACGACTTCGTGCATGAAGACGATCTTGCCGCCCCATTCGCGGATGCGCATCGTGGCGCAGCGCAGCGCGGGCAAATCGCGCGCCAGCGCCGTGAGTTCGTGATAATGCGTGGCGAACAACCCGCGGCATTTATTGACGCCGTGCAGATATTCCAGAACCGCCCAGGCGATGGAAAGCCCGTCATAGGTCGCCGTGCCGCGTCCAATTTCATCGAGGATAACCAGCGCGCGGTCGGAAGCCTGAGTCAAAATCGCCGCCGTTTCCACCATTTCGACCATAAAGGTCGACCGTCCCGCGGCCAGATCGTCGGCCGCGCCGACGCGGCTGAACAACCGGTCGATGACACCGATATGGGCCGCCGCCGCGGGCACGAACGACCCCGTTTGCGCCAGAAGGGCGATCAGCGCATTTTGCCGCAGGAAAGTCGATTTGCCCGCCATATTCGGCCCGGTCAGCAGCCACAGCCGCTGATCGGGGCCAAGGTCGCACGCGTTGGCGATAAATGCCGCGCCACCCTGCGCGCGCAAGGCCTGTTCGACGACAGGATGCCGCCCGCCCGCAATGTCAAACGCCAGCGAAGCGTCGACCGCGGGCCGCGCATAATTTTGTTCGACCGCCAGTTCGGCCAGCGCCGCCGCGACATCGAGCGCGGCCAAAGCCTGCGCCGCCGCGCGCAAATCATCGACGCGTTGCGTAACGTCGCCGACCAGATCGCCGAACAGCTGTAATTCGACGGCCAGAGCCTTGTCGCCGGCCTCAGTGATTTTGCGTTCCAGTTCGGACAGTTCCACCGTGGTGAACCGCGCCGCCGTGGCCAGCGTCTGGCGATGAATGAACGTGTCTTTGTCCGCCAGCAGTTTGTCGGCCTGCGCGGGCGTGACGTCGATATGATAGCCGATAACCTGATTATGTTTGATTTTCAACGTCGGCACGCCCGACTGCATCGCATATTTTTGCTGCAACCCGGCGATAACGCGTTTGCCGTCGTCGCGCAACGTCACCAGTTCGTCGAGTTGCGCCGCATAGCCGCGCGCGATAAAATTGCCGTCCCGCGCCAACATCGGCAGATCGGCCGCCAGCGCGCGGCCCAGTTTGTCGATCAGCCCATTATGTTCGCCCAGATTTTTGACCTCGCCGCGCAGCCCCGCGGGCACCGCCGGGACGGCCAGCAACGCGCTGCGTATCGTCTCGGCCTGCGCCAGCGCATCGCGCACCGCCGCCAGATCGCGCGGGCCGCCGCGCCCCAGAACCAGCCGCGCCAGCGCGCGTTCAAGATCGGGCGCGCGGCGCAACGCGGCGCGGATATCGCCGCGCAACGGCGATGCCGCCGTGAAAAACGCCACGCCGTCGAGCCGTTCGTTGATGGCCCCAATATCCGTCAAGGGCGCGACCAGCCGCGACGCCAGCAACCGCGCCCCCGCGCCGGTTTCCGTGCGGTCGATGCTGTCGAGCAAACTGCCGCGCCGGTCGCCGGACAATGTGCGGGTCAGTTCCAGATTGCGCCGCGTCGCGGCGTCGATCGCCACGGTTTCCGCGCCCATGCGTTGCGGCCGCGCGAAATGGGACAGGTCGCTTTTCTGGGTCAGCTCGACATAATCCAGCAACGCACCCAGCGCGGCGATTTCGGCGCGCGAAAAATCGCCGAACGCCGCGATATCGCCGACGCCGTAAATATCCATCATGCGGCGGCGGGCATTGTCGCTGTCGAAACGGCCATTGGGCTGCGCCGACAATTTGGCGCGCCACGGCGCAAGCGTTTCGTATAAATCGGGATTTTCGACCACGCGTTGCGCCGCCAGAATTTCGCTGGCGTCGAGCCGCGCCAGAACGCCCGCCATGTCGGCGGCAAGCACCTGTTGCGCATAGATATGGCCCGACACGATGTCGCACCACGCCACGGCAATGTCGTCGCCCACGGATGTCAGACACGCCAGATAATTGGCCGCGCGCGCATCCAGCAAATTGTCTTCGGTCAACGTGCCGGGCGTGATGATGCGGACGACGTCGCGCGTGACGATGGATTTGCCGTTGCCGCCTTTGGCCCGCTTTTTCGCGTCTTCGGGCGATTCCTGTTGTTCGCAAATGGCGACGCGATGCCCCGCGCGGATCAGCTTGGCCAGATAGCCTTCATAGGAATGGGCGGGCACGCCGCACATCGGCACGTCATTGCCTTGGTGCTGGCCACGGCGGGTCAGCGCGATGTCGAGGCATTTCGCCGCCGTCACCGCATCGTCGAAAAACAATTCGTAAAAATCGCCCAGACGGAAAAACAGCAGGCATTCTTTATGCCGTTCCTTGACCGACAGATATTGCGCCATCAACGGGGTAACGGCGGCGGGTTCGGCAGCAGGTTCCGGCGGCAGGAAAGAGGCTTGAACGACAGGCATAAATGGGGCAATCCAGACGGGCAAATTAATCGACGGGAACCACCATGCCAAAACTGCGCCTCGGTATCAATATCGACCATGTCGCCACGGTGCGAAACGCCCGTTGCCGCGACGCCCGTGCCCTGCCCGACCTGCTGCGCGCGGCGCAGGAAGCCATTAAAGGCGGAGCGGACGGCATTACCTTTCATTTGCGCGAAGATCGCCGCCATATTCTTGACGCCGATGTGGCGCGTCTGCGCAAACACATCAAGAAGCCCATTAACCTTGAAATGGCGGCAACCGAGGAGATGCTGGCCATCGCGCTGGCGATGCGCCCGCATGCCGTTTGCCTTGTCCCCGAAAAACGGCAGGAAGTCACCACCGAAGGCGGGCTGGACGCCGTCAAGGGCGGCAAGAAACTGGGCCGCATCGTTAACCAACTGGCGGCGGCGGGCATTCGCGTGTCGCTGTTCATCAACCCGGAGGCGGAGCAGATTCTGGCAGCATGGACTTCAGGCGCGGCAGCGGTCGAATTCCATACCGGAACTTATGCCGATTCCAAAGGCGCGGCGCAGAAACGCGAATTAAAACGCCTGCAATGGGCGGCGACGCAGGCCCATAAATTAGGGTTGGAAGTCCATGCCGGTCACGGGCTGAATTACGCCAATACACCCGCCATTGCCGCTATCCCCGAAATTGTCGAACTGAATATCGGCCATTTTCTGGTCGGCGAGGCCTTGTTTGTCGGGCTGGCCGCGTCGGTGCGGCAGATGCGCGGGATTATGAACAAGGCGCGCAAAAAGGGATGATTTTGCGCGAAGTTCATGATAGCATCGCACCATAGTCAAGGAGTTTTGCCATGGGCGCAGCGTTACCCGCCTTCCTGTCTTACGGCCCCGGCCGGCCGAATTTTTACGGTGCGCTGAAGGCCGCACATGTCGCCCTCGCCAGCGCCATTTACGTGTCGTTCCGTTACGCGGAAGACAGGCTGGTGAAACACGAAAACCCCATCCCCAATAAACCGCCACCCACGCGTATGCCGATCGCGGCGCAACGCGCGAGCAAATCCATCACCTATGTCGCCGCCATCCGTCCGGCGCCGTCGTCGCGCGGCAAGGCGCCCGCCGTCGGCGGCGGCGGGATCGGCGGCTTCTTCCGCGGGCTGTCAGAACTTGTGCTCCGCCCCGTCAACGTCGCCGGCCATCAATCGTACCTGTGTTTTCCAAGCAGGTTGAAAAAAGATGCCGAAGACGAATTCGCATTAGGTTGATGCGAGAATAATTTCATGATTATCGGCATCGGCAACGACCTGACGGATATTCGCCGCATCGAACAAACGCTTAAAAAATACGGCGACAGGTTCGTGGAGCGTGTTTTCACGCCCGTCGAACAGGCCAAAGCCGCCAAGCGGCCCATGAATATCGCCGCCACCTATGCCAAGCGTTTCGCCGCCAAGGAAGCCTGCGCCAAGGCCTTGGGCACGGGCATTTATCGCGGCGTGTTTTTCCGCGATATGGGCGTGGTCAATTTGCCGTCGGGGCAGCCGACGCTGGAATTGTCGGGCGGCGCATTGGAACGGTTGCGCGACATGATGCCCGCCAACACAAAACCGCGCATTCATCTGACCCTGACCGACGATTACCCCTATGCGCAGGCTTTCGTCGTCATTGAAGCCATCCCCGCATAAAAGATTGACGGGCAGATGCGCGGGTGCGATTTTCCTGGCATCATTTCCAACGCTCCGAGATTCGCATGACCGCCTTCCAGACGCTCGACACGATCGATTGCCGCGCCAAAACCGTTTTGCTGCGCGCCGATTTGAACGTCCCCATGAAAGACGGCCGCGTCACTGACGATGCGCGGTTGGTGCGGTTACTGCCGACTTTGCGTGATTTGTCCGCCGCGGGGGCGAAAATCGTTATCCTGTCGCATTTCGGGCGGCCGGATGGCAAGCGCGACGCCAAATATTCCCTGCGCCCCGTTGCCGCAGAATTACAGAAAACATGGGGCCAGAACGTGGCCTTTGCCGATGATTGCATCGGCGATGCCGCCGCGTCCGCCATTGCCGCGCTGCCCGCCGGCGATATTATCGTTCTGGAAAACACGCGTTTCCACGCGGGCGAGGAAAGCAACGATGCCGCCTTTGCCGCGCAAATGGCAAAGCTTGGCGATATTTATGTCAATGACGCGTTTTCGGCGGCGCATCGCGCCCATGCGTCGACCGAGGCGTTAGCGCGTCTGTTGCCCTGCGCGGCGGGCAGGTTGATGCAGGCGGAACTCGACGCGCTGGAAAAGGCGCTCGGCAACCCCGCGCGCCCCGTGGCGGCATTGGTCGGCGGATCGAAAATTTCGACCAAGCTTGATCTGTTGCAAAACCTTGTCGCCAAGGTCGATGTGCTGGTTCTAGGCGGCGGCATGGCCAATACGTTTCTGGCGGCGCAAGGCGTCAATGTCGGCAAGTCGCTGTACGAAGCCGACATGCTGGACACCGCCCGCGCCATTGCCGCCACGGCCGCCGCGCGTGGGTGCAAGATTATCCTGCCCACCGACGCGGTGGTGGCGACGGCGTTGCAGGCCAATACCCCTACGCAAACCGTGGATGTGAATGCCGTGCCCGCCGACAGCATGATGCTGGATATAGGGCCGCAATCGGCGGCGGCCATTGGCGCTATGCTGGCGACGTGTAAAACATTGGTGTGGAACGGGCCGCTGGGCGCGTTTGAATTCCCGCCTTTCGACCGCGC
>JAGWIK010000037.1 GCA_028866275.1 Alphaproteobacteria bacterium | reverse complement strand
AACCATAAGGGCTGCACGGATTGCGTAAACTAACCAGATCTTTAAGAAACGACACCTGCATGGTGGCACCTGGTATAAGCATTTCAGGAAACCAGCCAAAAGCCGACTTTTGCTCAAGGAAAACAGTTTCCAGCCTATTGCCTGATTCTTCGGCTCGTTCCTGCAAGGCGATTGCCAGGGATAGGTTGGCTGGCCCAAAACCGATGCCGATGATGTCGCAAACCCGATCCATGACGCGCCTCTTATACGACCAGGCGGGCAACCGGAGTCGACGCAGGTTTATCCTGAATTACGGCGCGCGCCGAAGGATTAGCTTGAGGAATCAATATCTGTGCGAGATGTTCAAACAATTCGGCATAATCGCTTTTTTGCGCCGTCAGCGGAAGTCTGATAAGGCCTGGATAACCCAGGGCGCTGCCGACTTTGATTTTAACGCCGCGATTCTGTAAAGCCTGCTTCAATTTCTGATCGTCGGAACAAAAATCGCGCACATCAATGCAACAGAAGATGCCGGCCTGCGGTTTCAGTAAATGTGGCGCGAGCCATGCGTGATTTTCCTCAAGATGCGCCAGCATCTGGTCATAGCTGGACGCCATTTCCGTCGCCAGGTTTTGACGACGCATATCGAAGGAAGGCAAAGTCAGGACATCGTTCAGAAGAAACTGGCTGATCGTGCTGATGTTCGAGCTAAGGATTTCGGTGATGTGTTCGATCAATTCAACCGATTGTTCGGGGCAAACAAGAAAACCCAGACGCCACCCTGGAATGCCATGAGATTTTGATATGCTGCCGACCAGCCATAACCGATCTTTGAGCGGGTCAGCGTTGGATAGGCGAATATGCTTGGCATCAGCGGGATTAAACAGGGTGTCGCCATAAACGATGTCATAGATGATATGCGTTCCGGTTGGCGCACTGGCTTCGATCAGACGGTCAAGGACGCCCGCGGGATGAATAAGGCCTAAGGGATTATTGGGATTGTTGAAAATGATCGCCGATGTCTGGTTGTTGCGTCCAGCAGTCAGCATTTGCGGGATGTTGAGCGGTTCGCCGCCATTGGCCGATTGCGTCGCTAGTCGACCTTTGTGATAAAGCTCAATCTGATGAGGATATTTGAAGTAATAAGGCGAAGGGACATAGACATCGCCGCTCTTAAGCTGCGAGGTTGCGCTTAAAGCCACAGAGATCGCATGATCGGCGCCGTTGGTCAGAAACACGGTTGACGGATTGATCGGAACGCCGACGATCTGGCTGATATAGCGCGCGGTTCTTGCGCGAATATCCGACAGCCCAGCCGAGTCCGTGTAATTGATGTCTGCGAAATAGCGTTGATGGTCGAGAGACGCATTATCGTCGTCGCTCGCCGGTCTATAAACGGCGGTTAACAGGTCAATCATTTTTGCCCCTTAATGTAATAATTTTGTTTTATGGCAACGCTATGCGTTGCATATGCGCGGGTTAACGAAACCTGGCGCTTAATTCATCGATCGTGATGACTCTTCTGTTTTTGCCTCCGAAATCTTCTTCGTAGATTGTTGGATAGCTTGGGCGGCGAGGCTTGATGGTTCGATCCTGTCGCAAAGCTGCGCGAAGCGGGCGGGCCGCTTTGGTTTTTTCTTCTTCTACCGTTTGCCCAGACGCCTCTTCGATAATGCCGAATTCGGCTGGATCGCAAATGCGCTTAACACTTCCACACATGGTTTCTTCGTAGATAATGATCTTACGCTTTGGTCTGAAGTTTCCCAAGCCAACAGGCTTTCGATCATCGGTATTTTCCTTATCGCTATTTTCTTTTTCAAATGTCATTTTCTTCCCCTTATAAGTTTGGTGATCGCTGATATGTCCATAAACTTTGAACAGGTCTGCGTTATCAACAGGGGAAAATGGCGCAAAAATACACGACCAGGGTATGCGGGGGCGATTTAAGAAATCTGTTCCCCTGACATCTATCAGATGTGGCTGCAGAAAAACGCAGAGATCCTGCTGTGCAACGACTTCTCAGCAGACTCTGCCCCCTGATTTATAGGGCAAATATTGCTGGCGCAATTCTTATGGAGTCATATCAAAAAAGGCTGAAACCTTCCTGTAGCTGTGAGTTTGCCTGATTGCCTGATATTCTTTTTCCGTTGCCAGCGTAAGAATGGTTGCCACCTTTGCAAAGGAAGAAATCAGCTTTCTCTGTATGGGGTCTTTGAGGGAAAAATCCAACGGCATAACCCATTGGAAATAGCACTCCCGCCCTGAAACCGATGAGGCATAGAGGAAAGAAACAGCAAAACCGTCAATGCGATAAATCTGTCTTAAAAATATACGGTCAGGGTATGCCGAATAGGCTTACTGTAGAGATTCCTTTTTG
This sequence comes from Alphaproteobacteria bacterium, assembly GCA_028866275.1. GTDB lineage: Bacteria > Pseudomonadota > Alphaproteobacteria > UBA9219 > UBA9219 > CAIXLI01. The sequence continues at coordinate 10,872 of JAGWIK010000037.1, read as the reverse complement.
ATCTATTACCGATAGCGCCACAAAAATGCGCCTTATCAAGGCAGAAGATTTTATACTGCTTCGGCCAGCCGTGATGCATCAGCGTCTTCATCCAGCCAGTAAGCCTGAGGTTCAGCGTCGATCATTGACTGAACAGTGGGGCGCGGACGCACCACCGCATAACGGTCGTTGTCGATGAGAACCTCCGGCACCAAAGGACGGCTGTTATAGGCCGAGGACATTGACGCGCCGTAAGCGCCTGCCGACAGGAAGGCTACCAGATCGCCATCCTTGAGTTCCGGCATAGGCCGTGCCAGAGCGAAAGCGTCGGTGCTTTCGCAGACCGGCCCGACAATATCAACCGGAGCATAAGGAGCGCCAGACGCCGGTTTATCGACCGGAATAATATGATGATAGGCTCCGTAGAGGCTGGGACGCGCCAGATCATTCATCCCGGCATCAAGAACGAGAAAACGGCGATCGCTGCCTTGTTTGACATGCACGACGCTGCTGACCAGAATGCCGGCATGGGCAATCAGTGCGCGCCCTGGCGCAATGCTGATTTCTACGCCCAGCCCTTGTGTCGCTTCGGCCACGACATCGGCCCATGCTGAAAAATCCTCAACCTGCTCATCGCGATACCAGATGCCGAGACCGCCGCCGAGATCGAGGCGCGGAATTGACATGCCTTGGCTGCGCAGCATTTTAAGGAAATCGACAGTCTTTGCGTAAGCGAGGCGGAACGGTTCCACGCTGGTAAGTTGCGATCCGATATGCACGGCGACCCCGACCAGATTAATGCCAGGCAGAGAGTAAGCGCGCTTGTAAACGGGCAAGGCAACATCAATATCAATGCCGAATTTGTTGCCTTTTTTGCCCGTCGTGGTTTTTGACATGGTTTTAGCATCCACATCAGGATTGATACGAATTGCCACAGGCGCTTTTTTGCCACGACTGATCGCTATCTGGTTGAGTAGCTCCAGTTCGTTGCTGGACTCGACATTAATCTGGTAAAGGCCAAGATCGACAGCTTGCGCCAGTTCATCGGCGGTTTTTCCTGCGCCTGAGAAAATGATGCGTTCAGCAGGAATGCCTGCCGCTATGGCGCGAAGCGCTTCGCCGATGGACACAATATCGACGCCAGCGCCATTGCGCGCGAAAATACGCAAAACGGACTGGTTGTGATTGGCCTTCATCGCATAAAAAATACCGGCTTTGATCGAAGCGAAAGCCGCCGCGCAGCGGCCATAAGTTGCTTCTATAGCAAGCTGAGAATAGACGTAAAAAGGCGTGCCGACTTCCTCGGCGATCTTTTCAATAGCTATTCCCTCAAAGCACAGTGTGTCGTTTTTATAAGACAGGGCAGCAAAGGCATCATTTTCTGGAATTTGCACAGAGGCGTCAGAGGCGATTTTCATAAGATTCTCCATAAGAGGTTATATAAGAGATAATTCATTGATTTTACGCGCCACGATTAAATCTCTCTTACCCAGATTGGCAAAGAAGTGGACGTTTTCGATTTCGAAGCCTGATTGCCTGAGTTCGTCTCGCCATGCTGTTTGTGTATAATTGTTGCCACCATTGGTGAGCGTCAGAACGTAAAGAGAGATAATGCCTGACCTTAACGCGTTTTCTTGATTCTCATCGACGAGAGTTTCACTGATAAGCAGCATCCCATCTTTTTTCAGTAACGTATTGGCGTTGTGCAGAATCTGTTTTCTGGCCGTTGTGTGCCAGTCGCCCAGAACAGAGGACAGCATGACCGCGTCGGTTACGTATACTTCGTCAACCCAAGGCTTAAGAATATCGGCAGTCAAGCAGTCAATTCGATCACGGAAAGGCAACATGTTCTGACAGGATTGAATATAGGAGATAGTCTCCGATCCGTCGACAAGAGTCATGCAGAGATGGGGCGCGGCCGTCAAGAGTTCAAGCGCTACTTGTCCACCACCGCAGCCTATATCAGTCATATGATTGATGGAGGTAAGATCGACTGTTTCCGCTATCAGCTTTCCAACCCCAGTCGCGTAGAAGTTCAGGGATCGAATGAATATGTCTCTTTCGGAGGCATTAAGGCGATCATAAATACTTTTACCTGGGAAGGCAGAGGTCGATCCTGTCGCTTGTATGGCCTGTATTAAATTGTCAAATGCCGGATAAACATGCTTTTTCTGGTGAAGAAGAACGGGCACATAAGAATGGGGCGCACACGCAACTAGCCGATGATCGGCCAATTCAGAATTTTTATAAAGACCGTCGTTCTCATTTAGCAACCCAAGAGCGTGGCATACGACCAAAAGCCTTTGGATGTTCTCGGCTGGACAATCAAGGGCAGCCGCCAATGCTGAAGGCGATAGCCCTTGGCTCTTATGAAGCTTGTCGAAAACGCCTAATTCCAGAGCGGCGAATAGAGCAGAAGATAACATATGCGCGTGCCCAAGCGACAACAGGCTGCGATCATCCTTTATATGATGCCACAGAGACGAGGTTGATTCGGTGATATTTGCAGTCTGACGCACTTCGTGTGCCATATTTTTAGTCAACGGGGGCATAAAAAGCTCTCTCACGCCCTGTAATCTCGGCCCATAGCCGGTCACCATAGCTAAAGTGCCACCATTCGTCGGGATAATTGACGATGCCTTGCGCCTCAAGCGCTTGACGCATAATGGCGCGTCGCTCGGCTTCTTCTGGTTTGATGGCGTTGCTTGCTGTAAGCGTCTTTGGATTAAATTCCTGAACCTTAGTTCCCATATCGTATTCCTGACCGGAATCCGAGCATAAGGTTATATCGACGGCCGCCGCTGCCTGATGGCCGCTGCCGAAACCGTGGGGATTGGCAACGAATTTATCGGCTTCAACTATGTATTGATCCTCGTTCCAAGAAGGATGTTCGTTACGAAGCTGGATAAGGATCGCATCCCACAATTCTATCTGGCGCGCGCGAGGCCTGAACGCTTCGTAAAGCATGAAGCGGTAATTAGATGGAAGCCGTTTCTGCGCGGCTTTGATCCTATCGCAGACTTCGCGGCGTAATTGAAATTCGGACGTGAACTGCTTGCAGAAAAAGAAATCACCGTCCTGTTCCATATCGATAAGGATGGGCGGGTTTTCGCTCTCGCGGACATGAATGCCGCGGATAATCTGGTCATACATGGTTAAGTTCCCCTGGCCGTGCAGGTAGTTTACCAAGATTTTGGTCGGTTGTCTTGTCTCGAAAGGCAACAGTGGCGGCATAAAAGTCGTCTTTATGCAGTGAGAGCGTTATCCTCGGCTCGACAATGCCGCGAACCATTTTTGTAAATGCGCCTGTTGCCTGATACCCCAATTTCTGCAAAATTTTTCTCGAAGGAGTGTTGTCGGGATGCACGGTCGCGTGAACATATTCATAAGTGGTCGCACCGAAAAATTGTTCAAGCAGGATAACGCTGGCAAGCGTCGCGTAGCCTTTACCCTGCATAGCGGGATCGGTAAAATAGCCTATATCGCGCTTTTCACCGCGGCTTTCACTCCATTCATCCAACGCGACATAGCCGACCAGTTTTTCAGGCGTGGCTACTTCGGCCACAGCCAGTTTATAGCATTCGCGTATCTGTGTGTCGGGAGTAACCTGTTGCAATGCCTGAGCGTAATGCACGAAGCGCGCGGCGGACCCCTCAATCTCCGCCCGCGTGGCCGTACTAGGCATCAGGGCATAAAAATTGAACCCAGGGGTCGCCGCTATTTTGGCGACATAGGGAATGTCATTATCGGTAAATTCGCGCAGGATAATCCCGCGATGTTGAATAGGTATCTGCAGCATGATTGCCCCCCTTAAATAAAATAAAAAATATCTGTCCGCTGAAACAACGGGTTGTTTTATCGCCCCCAACTACCGCGCATAGTTCTTGCGCCAGCATTTTGCAGAAATAGCGCAGACATGCACTTAAAGTGTATGTTAGGTTCATCGGCGGCTTCTTGCTTTCATCGGTTTTGCCGCTGCTTGAAAACTCGTCGCCTTGTCCCAGATCGAATGAAATTGTTGGCGCATGGATTGCGCGATTGACACCGATTGAATAACGATGATTTTCGGCGTCGGGACGGTTTCAAAAACCGCATATTTGTCGCCATAGATAAAGCACTGCCCGGGATCGACATAGTTTTTTGACAGGCTGCGACATTCGCTATGCGTAACCATAAGAGGCGAGGCGCTATCTTCCGTGAGAAGGCATTTGATGGCCGCGCGAGCCTTAATCGCCGCCAGTTTTTCGACGCTTTCGGCATCGGCGTCAGAGTCGAAGCCAAACAGAGATTCTGCTCTCGATATAGTCAGAATTTCTTCGTTTCTCTTTTTCGTTGTTTGTAGCATGTCATCAAAGAAATCGACCACGCCATCGGAACCCAAATAGGTAATGATGGTGTCTGTGCGATAGCGCACACCACCCGGCTCGATAAGTTCCAGGCCGTTTCTTTCAAACGCCATCTTGATCTGCGCCATCGTTTTGTCACGTGGAGAGATATAGCCAAGCTCTATCTTGCGTATCGTGCCGATAGACAGACCGGCTGCGTGAGCGAGATGTTTCTGTTTCCAGTCGAGCAGAGAGCGTCCGGCCTTTGTTTGCCGCGCTTTCATCATATTGGCGCTTGTCCGCTTCATGTAAGCACCAGATATTTGCTGACAAAAGGGGCAAGGCGTTTGGCGCCGCATACAATTCTGAACGCGAGGCTTTTAATCGAAGGCGGCTGCTTGCTATTGGCTTTGCCAATTATTTTTAATTCTATGCGCGCCATTTCATTCGCCATATGCCAACGCTCGGCGATCTCGTGGTTGCTATATCCAACTGCTAATAAATCGCCAAGAGAGCAAGCGCTGTTCGCGCAGACTATTGAGAGGATTGCATTTGCCATATCCTGATAAGGCGCAAATTTATGATTGGGATCATCCGTGACCAGATCGATGACCCGAATGGAAGTCGGGTGATTATTATGAGTGGCGTTTTTCATGACAACCCGCATTTCTCGATTTCTGCGTCAATCTGGCTTAGAATATGTTTGTAAAGCATGGGCTCGCAGATCCGAATATCCTCCGTGATGGCGGACTACCCACGGCTGAACCGTGTGAAATTTCTTCGCGCAAGCATCTGCGAAAAGATTTTTATTTTCTTCTCTCATGTTTTCTCCCGTCAAAACCAATAACCAGAAGATTTATTGAGTGATGCTCCGCCGTAACAACCGACATCTTTCTCTTTCATTACAAGCTGTGCACAAGCCATACGCAATCGTTGATTGCAGATGTAATAGATAGCTTTCGTATATCTTTTCACGTTTTCTTGGCGATCTATATCAAAGCACTACGCTCGCTTGTGATACTGGATGCCATCAAACTCATTTCAACCGAGGCCAGTGATTTAGCCATATGCCAATGGGCACGTATTTCACCGATTGCAAAACCATTGACTAATAGGTCTTGCGGCAAACAGTCGCCGCACTTTTGCGTTATATCGATAATGACGGATGCCATGCGTCCAGCTGGTGCGAAGCATTCCCCCTCGCTGGTTGTCATGAGGTCGATAACTTGAAGGGCCGCGATCATGATTGCCCCTCTGCAGCTTCTATTTCTTCATCAAGATATCGGAGGACTAGATCGGCAAGCTTGCCTTCTCTGGCAGTAAGATAGAATTCACTCTGCAAGCGCCGTGATTTGCGCTGTTGAAGCCGGTCATAAAGCCTGAGCAACGCAGCCTTGCCTTCCGGCAACATCGTTTCATTCTTGTAGCGAAGTTCTTTGATATGCCGATCAATCTCAGCATCTGCTTCAACAGGGCCAGCTTCATCCACAAAAGGATTTTCCATTTCCTTCAGAGATGATGCGGTATGCTCGGTGCAGAATTCACCAAGCAGCCGGGCCAGCGTTAGGATCTTATGAATCCTGTCCTCTGAGGGCTCTTTATCCTCTTTGATAAAAGCGGTCACAAAGGCCAAAGCTGTGAATAGTATCTGCTGATCGTGCCGTGTCACAATAACCTCGCTGATAATCGCGCATTGACACAGCGAGTGTGCTTCACGGGCGTTCGACCAAACCACAGTTTATTTTGTGGGTTTGTAAGAAGTTTTTGTGGGATTCCCGCGCAAAATAAAAATTTTGTGGAATTCTCACAAAATTTTGTGAGAAAATTTATTTGTACACGAAATGCATGAATTCCCTATGCGCGTTATGGCGGCACGAACATGCAGAACGATTGCATGAAGAGAAATTAGGCGATTATTTTTTGCTCGACGACACAACCGGCTTGCTTTGCAGCCACAGGCTTTCAAAACTGTTGCGATCCATCCGTGCAGCCCCGATGGAATGGGCAACATGATAGGAGAAATGCTCATCATCGGCCGATATAATGACGGCATGCTTGCCGCCATATGTCAGCGTGGATATCGTGGGGGATAGATGCTGGGAAGCTTCTCGTATTTGAAAGAACGGAATTGACGGAGAGGAAGCTCGCGCCGATGTCAGCAAGCACCGAATGCTTCCATGTCTGTTCAGTGCGGCCAGCCTGCCAAAGTCTTTTTCATTCATAACACCCAATGCCCGCGCCAAAGCATCGGAAGAACGAAAGATGGCAACAATACCTTCATTGCCTTCTTTCATGGCAGAAAGGACATCGTCATAAAATTTGTCGCTGCCCCCGGGACCGTCATAGGCAACGATGAGGTTTCTGTGGATGCTGACACCGGTATTACCATGAAATTGGATACCCTTTTGCTCCAGAGTCGTACGGACAACTATGGCGCTACGACTGGAAAGCCCACGTTCAAGATTATATATTGTGTTGGGAGACAGGCCACATTCCTGCGCCAATGCGTCCTGAGTCCAGTTCAGGATGCCGCGAGCCCCTCTGATTTGTTCTGCGCTAATCATGTTTTTCTTATTCCGCAGTTAATTTAGAAGCATATCCACTTTAATATCGACCAGAAACCTGACGGCATCGTCATAAGACCGGCTTGGAATCTGGGTTATGTCTTGAACACCGAAATGATCGATAAGGGCCTCGTGAACAATAACGGCACTGGCCTTTTGTGAATGGGCGGCGTATTCCACAAGTGATCTGACTGAGATAAGCTCAAACTTGTTGAGCGATACTGGATTGCCTATTTCTATTCCGGTCTTCATGTGCGCATTCCTTCAAATATTCAGGCTGCAATTTCCGTCTTGTTTAAAGCGCTCAAAGCGTGTTCCAATCTTGTCTCTTCATCTATGTAAACAATGTTCTCCTTAATCTTGGCCGACCGTTCAACCTGCAGCAGCAGGGTATAAGCAGCCACCTGTCCGTAACGCTCAACCAGTTCCTGATACGTTACGCTTGACATCATCTCAGCCCCATTGCATCGCGGGCTGGCTGCAATCATTGGCGGGGCGCATCAGGCTTTCCCAGCGCTTTTCCAGGGGAATGCAGGTATTGGGGTGAATGCCTTCACTGCGCTCAATTTGCTCGATAATGGCTTGAACACCAAATTCCCCATGGCGCATTACATATTGGTCAAAATTCAGCATGACTTTATTCCTCGTTATAAAATTGAGATAATTTATTGTTTTTACTGAATAAGTTTCCTAATGACCGTTCTTAATACCCTTTCAATATATACTAGATAATATCTTTATAGCAACTTAAAAATGCTCTTGAATTAGTTTCTGAATATGTTAGTTTCCACATAACAGTTGATGGCAACTAAGTGCCAAAAAAGGATAACTGAATGGCAATCTCGGGCAAACAAATCAGAGCAGCAAGAGCTCTTGCCGATATGCGGCAAGATGAACTCGCTCAATTGGTTGGCCTTACACCTCAAGCAATTCGCAAAATTGAGGATGATGCCGTACAGCCCCGTGAAGGCACAATGGCCGATATGGTGAGTGTGTTCACCGCCCGTGGCCTTGAATTCATCGAAAACCAAGGCGTCCGCTTTCGCCCAGAAGGCATCCAGATTCTGAGTGGCCGCGAAGGCCTCATTACCCTTATGGATGATATATATGATGCGTGCCGCCGCGGCATCGCGGGTGATTTAATTCTCGCTGGCGCGCCAGAAGACGATTTCGAGCGAATACTCGGTGATTATGACGCCGTCTATTTAGCCAATATGGGCTCAGTGCCGAATTTAAAAATGCGCACCCTTATACAGGAAGGGGACATGAATTTCGTTTCCGGCGCATATACAGAATATCGATGGGCACCTAAAGAGCTATTTCAACCGGTACCTTTTTATGCGTATGCCGACAAATTAGCGATCATCGTATTTAATACTGATCCTTCGCCACGTATTTTTATGATTCAGTCCAAAACAATTGCTGACGCATACAGACTCCAATTTGAAGGTATGTGGAAACAATCCAAACCCGTTCCGGTCAAGAAGGGGGCATAATGGATATTGAACGGCTCGTTATTGCTAACCCATCAGGGAACATCACGGCCATCGTGTTCGATGAAACGCCGCGCTCAGACATGCGCGATATTGGTGCTAAAATACAAAGCACTTACCCATCTGTTGAGCAGGTCCTGTTTGTCGAACGGCAGGGCAATCATATACATGGCCAGATGGCCGGGGGGGAATTTTGCGGCAATGCGGCTCGTGCCCTTGGTTGGGTTATGACCAAAAGAAAAGATGGGCCACAAACATTCACTATGTCTGGATCTTCATCCCCAATAACTGTAGATGCAGCCGGAAATATCGCCAAGCTAAGCATGCGAATGCCGCTGACAACTGAGCAAGTTATATTTGAAGATCACCCTGTTCAAATTGTCCATCTTGAAGGCATTTCCCATGCGATCATGACACCAGAACACCCCATGTTTAATTTTCTTAGTCGCTGCGCGGCAAAGCCTGACCGGTGGCAAATGGTTACGCATGTGCTCGAAGATCTAGGCATTCATGAACGGTCCGCCAGTGGATTAATTTTTATGGAAGCTGACGAGAGGGGCATCAGCATCACGCCATATGTTTATGTAAAGGCCATCAATACTTTGTATCCAGAAATGGCATGTGCCAGTGGTTCAATTGCCGCTGCATACGTAATGGCCAATGACGATACCCCAAGCGTTTTGGTAAGGCAGCCCAGCGAAGAAATTTTGGCTGTGTCTATAAACCCGATCGGAAAGACGTCAAAAATCATTGTTTCGGGCAATATGGACGTTATATGGGATGGCCCAGCTGCTGACTTGGAATATTCCGCCGCCGCATTAAGTGGACGGCATATGGGGGTGTTAAAAACGTCGCCCCTTCCCCATGCCCGTTTTGGTTGAATACCTTATCGTGAGGCAACAGCCATGACAGCCTTAACCAAATATTCTTTGGACGACATGCCGACACCAGCATCAGCGGCTATTCTGGCTGGCAATGACGAATTCAAACAAAAATTTGTATGCCCAGTGACGTTCTCCCCATCTTCGGGGCGATCTGACTTAGAGTCTTTGAGTTAAAATAGTCATGTTTGGGGTCGAGGGCAAGCGCCGGGCTGCGCGACCGCAAGAGTCGAGCGCAGACCGGCGCGATAGGCGGCCGGGGTTTTGTGAGCGAGGCTGCCGTGGGGCCGGACGTTGTTGTAATCCTGCCGCCATGCCTCGATGAGCCGCCGAGCGGCAGCGAGGCTCTCGAACACATGCTCGTTCAAACATTCATCCCTGATCCTGCCGTTCAGGCTCTCGGTAAAGCCGTTCTCGCGGGGCTTGCCCGGCGTGATGTAATGCCTTTCGACGCTGTTCTGCTGTGCCCAGAGGAGGATGGCCCGGCTTGTCAGCTCGGTGCCGTTGTCGCTGACGATGCAAAGCGGCCTGCCGTAACGAGCCACAAGGGCGTCCAGCTCCCGGGCAACACGAGCCCCGCCAATCGACGTATCCGCCGCCAGCGCCAAGCATTCCCGGCTGCATTGATCCATGACGCCCAGGATACGGAACCGGCGGCCATCGGAGAGCTGATCGCTCAGGAAGTCCAGAGACCACACCTGATTAAGGCTATCCGGCTTCGGCAGCGGTAACCGCGTGCCAAGGGCCCGTTTGCGGCCCTTTCTGCGCTTCACCATCAGCCCTTCCTCCCGGTAAATGCGATAGATCTTCTTCAGGTTATGAACCTGCCCCTCGCGGCGAAGCATTACGGCAATCCGCTTATAGCCAAAACGCCGCCGCTCGGCCGCGATACGCTTCATAGCGATGCGCAGGGCATCGTCGTTGCGCTTCGACTTGTAATGCGCCGTGCCACGGCTGAGCCCAACAACCCGTTGAGCCCGCCGCGCCGACACAGAAAACAGCTTTTGCAATTTGGACACCGCCTGCCTCTTCTCGGCAGGCTTGCTCAGTTTTTTCTGAGCAGTTCCTTCATCATCGCCTTATCAAGCTCGGCTTCCGCCAGCAGCTTCTTCAGCTTGGCATTCTCAGCTTCAAGCCCCTTCAACCGCTTGGCGTCCGACACGTCCATACCGCCGAACCTGGCCTTCCAGTTGTAAAACGTCGCCTCGCTGATCCCGTGCCGACGGCACAGGTCACCCGTCTTTGCCCCAGCCTCTGCTTCCTTCAATATCCGGATGATCTGTTCTTCACTAAACCGCTTCTTCATCGTCTGCTCCTTCTCTCAGGGTTGCAGACTCTACCTCATTTTGCCTCAGTTTACGGGGAGAACGTCAGGTGCAGTAGGGAGACGAACCAAACCTGTTACAGCTGTAACAGGTTTGGCAAACTCAAAAATCGCTAAGTCACTGAAAAAATGGTGCTGCCGAGAGGAATTGAACCTCCGACCCCGTCCTTACCAAGGACGTGCTCTACCCCTGAGCTACGGCAGCTTTGGCGCGTATTTTTCGTCTTTTGGGGAAAGGCTTCCCCGAATCCGCCCCGGCGCGGCGGGTACAGGCGCGGCTTTTTGCCATACTCGCCCCGGCAAAGC
>JAGWIK010000061.1 GCA_028866275.1 Alphaproteobacteria bacterium | reverse complement strand
AACGTGTTTTCAGCCATTCTTCGGTTTCTTCAAGACTGCGGGCAGCGGGGTTGATCGCGTGGTTGGCCTTGATGATCGTGTTTTGGGCAAACAAATCGAACTGGCTATATGAAACGGCTTCTTCGGCCAGGCGTCGCGCGGCGACGGCATCGCCGCGCGCCATCAAATGCGCGGCGGATCCGGCATAAACGGCACCGATAAAGATATGCGTATCCGGCGTCAGGTTGCTGGCATAGGTCGTTTCTTTGACCTTGGCGATAAAGGCGCCGTTGTCCCCGTTTTGCAGCAAGGTTTCGAACAGGTCGTGGGCGGATTGATAGAAAATCCCGGAATTATTGATGTTTTCGCCGTTCCACGCCACCGTTTCCGGATGCGCGCGCAGCGTTTGTTGGAATAGGGTGTGAAGATGTGTCAGCGTTTCTTTCATGGTTTCCAAACAGATAAGGGTAGATGCGGGCTTACACCGCTTGTTGGCTGGTCATTTGCCGGATATGGGCGACGGTGCTTTGTATGAAGGTATCGAACGGGTTGCGGATGATGGCCTCGTCCGTCAGCTTCTGCGCCATATGGATTTTACCGCGCGCGGCGGCACGGCTGGCACAGGCGGCAAAAACTACGCCAATGAATGACCCGACATGCTGGGGTGGAATATCCGCGGGAGCATCATTCTGGATGGTGTGCATCAAGGTTTCGCAGTCCGGTATCTGCAAGAGCGTGTCGATGATGCCCGCTGTGGTTTCGCAAAAAACCGCGCTGTCTTTAATATTGCCATTGGCCACAACAGCCGGATGTTCGACCACGGTGTGCAGGAATACCGCATAAAGACGCAACAAAACTTCTGATACCGTGACCGCCATGCCCGGCGAATGCGTCGGTTGTTCGATTTTGGTGCCGACGGGGCGCAAATTCTGCATGCCTGATAAATTGACGATGGGATAATCAAAAATGGGATCGCGTAGTATATTGATAAATTCCTGATGGTCGGGATGCTCTGTTGAACCGATATTGTTGTGTGCGAACTCTTCGGTGGTAAAAGTGCCCCAGTTGCGTATCAGATTGAATTCGACTGAATCGACGCCGAAATCCAACCCCATGCGCACAAAATCGGCCATTTCACGGAAATTCAGCGCCTGTACGACAAAACGCTGAAGAAGATGCGGAATGTCGCCATTGCGGCGCAGTTCCGATAGAAACCGCATATTTTTCAATAACCTTTGGAAGTCACCGCCGCGCCGCACGATTTTGTATGTTGCTTCGGTTGCTGCGTCGATGGAAACCAGCACATCTTTCACGTGCCCATAAAGGCCGATATCATCCCACGCTTTTTTATCGCACAAAACGCCATTGGTTTCCAAAAACAGGCGGGGTTCTTTTTTAACCGCGTCGCGGCAATATTTTTGCAACAAGGTGCGAAAATGAATGCTGCCGAAAGGGTCGCCGCTGCCGGTGACATAGATATTGTCGACATGGGGCAGCAATGGCTCGACCAGTTTTTCTGAGATGACTTTGAACCTGTCTTGTTCGTATTTTGAAACTACGATCATGTCTCTGCGACAAGACGGGCAGGAGAGATTGCACGATCTATCATAGGCCAACATCATATGCTGAGGCCAGGGGCCAAGATTCTTGACCAAATTCAACCCTTCCTCACGGGATATCAGCCATTTATTGGTGATTGCGGTGCAATGCATCTTGCTGCAATAACGAAAACTGCCGTCGAGAATAGATGCGCGAATTTTCTGTAACGCGGGCGATTTCAAAACTGCATCAGCGCCATCTCTGTCAACATCATCAAAAGTGCATAATGGCGTCGGTAAAAAGGTCGCACAGCACGAAAACACTTTGTTGTTGTCGTTGATCTCGACCCAGTTAAACGGGTACATGCAGAAACGCGTTTTCAGCCACGCCTTGATGCTGTCAAGCCCTGGGCGTTGTGGATCGAGGCGGTGGTTGGCTTCCAAAATGGTGTCCTGTGGAAACAGATCCAGCCAGTTAAAGTCGGCGGCTTTTTCTGCCAGTTTGATTGCTGACAGAAAATCGCCTCCGTTCAGCATCTGCGCTGCACAGGCTGCATACACCGCCCCCGTGAAAAGTTTTTCATATTTAGCAAATTTGCACGCTTTTATTTGGTCGGCAATGGCGGCATCCACCACTGTGACGGTGGAATCGCTCAAGACGAGCCTGATAAGATCGTCCCCGGCGGCGGCATAAAAATGTGAACTGTCGATGACGGTCGATTTGTCGGGCTGGGCGACATCTGGATGGGTCTCCAGCGTCTGGACAAAGATATCGTAAAGGCGGGACAGCGAGGATTGCATATTGATTCCGGATACGAGGCCCGGAACGCTAACATGGTTAATATCGGGCGGGTAAGTTTTTTTGTGCTTTTTGCGGTAAAACGACATGAAAAAACCGCGCCAGCATAGCGGGCGCGGTTTGAATGACGGCCGGGTATCAGCCTAGCCTGATATCAGCCCTGGCGCGATTTATAGCGCGGGTTGGTTTTGTTGATGATATAGGTGCGGCCCTTGCGGCGCACGACTTTGCAATCAACGTGGCGCTTTTTCAGCGACTTGAGCGAGTTGGCGACTTTCATCTTCT
>JAGWIK010000060.1 GCA_028866275.1 Alphaproteobacteria bacterium | reverse complement strand
GGGGAAGTCGTCGCGGCCGCAGTAGAAACGGCCTTCCATGTCTTCCAATTTCCGGTAGTTCCTGTATCAGTTATCGGCGGAATAACGGAAGTTGGTATTAAATTCGTACGTGTAGGTTCGATCAAAATCCCGCGCAAGGCCAGCGTGGACGGGTTGTAATCGAACCGCGCGGCATTATTGGCCGCTGTCGACAGAATGCCCGACGCGTTATAGTAGGTTCCCGTCGAGGCCCGCGTCAGCGTCGTGCCGGACGGCAATGCGCCGGTTGCGAAGTCGAGAGAAAGGGCGGGTGGCGTCGTCGCGGCATTGCTGTAAAGAATGAACATCGACATTTTTGCCTTGTCAGACCGAACGCAGGACGAGTTGCAATGTGCTGGCGGCTGTTTGGTTCACCGGCGATGAAGACGGGCCGGAACGCAGTTTGATATATTGCAGCGGCGCAAAAATTTTGGGGTCGAATGTCAGGCAGCATGACGGGTTTGCCGCCGCGCTGATTTCCGTGCCGGTCTGATCCTGCAGATTGTACCAGCTTGTGCCGCCGTCGGGCGACATCTGGAAGGTCAGGCTCGCCGCTGTCCATGTCGCCGGCACGGCGATGCCGAACAGGCGCAGGCCGCCCAGATTGATTGTGCCGGTCAGGTTCGTGCCGCCGGCGATGGTGGCGGGGCAAATATCCCATGCGGATTCGCAGGTGTCTTTTAGGGACATGGCAGATTCCTTTCATGGCAAAGCGGCGGCTTTTAAAGAAAAAGCCGGCGTTGCGGAAGATTGATGTAAACGGAAAACGGCGGAGAGCGGACGCAATGCGCCGTGGGATTGTCAATACGACAAAGACGGCCCCATGTCAAGGGAAAAATCCCACAGGCAAATTATGTTAGCGGCCAGGCAGTTCCACGATCATCGCGTGGTCGCCGAGCGTCAGCGGGATATGCGCGGTATGATGCAGCGTTGCCACCGGGTCTGTTCCCCTGGTCACGTCATAGATGCGCACGGTACGACGCGGCGCGGCGAGGTCGACGGCGATATCATCTGTGCCCGATGTTTTTTCGTTCCAGATAACGAGAAAGAACGTCCCGTCGCTTTTTTGCAAAAGCAGGTCGTGCACGGTCGCGGGCTGGTCGGCGATGGTGTAGGCGAGGGCGCCGGTATGGGGGCGCGGTTTGTCGTCGGCCAGAATGGTTGTCAGGTTGTGGATGTAATCGGCGGCGGGTTTGGGCGTCCAGTCCTTGCGGTACAGGCCTTGATTGCCGGTGCTGCCTTCGCCGTCGCCCAGTTCGTAGATGAAGGTATAGGCCCAGCCGCGTTTGAATTGCGCCAGCAGCGTGTTGACGAGGATGGTGCCTTGCACGGCTTCGCCGCCGGGGTCGTTGACGGAATCCCATCCGGTTTCGGTGGTGACGCGGGGCAGGGTTTCAAGTTGCGCGTCGGCATAGCCGGCGAATTTGCCGCGCCATGTCTTGCCATATTCGCCGTAAAGGCCGTCCCATGATTTGTCGAGCGTGGGATCTGCCGCTTGCCACGCTTCGTTATCGACATAGCCCTGGCCGTGGCCGCTGACGTAATTATGGACGTTGGCGTAATCGGCGAAGACCGTGCCCGCCGGCCGTTGCGTTTTCGCCCCGGGCGGAATGGTCAGGAATTGCAGGCCGACATTGTTGGTTTCGGCGCCGGCTTCGGAAACGTCGAAGACGGGATATTTTTTCAGGACCGGGTCGGCTTTGACCTGTTTGTATAAGTCAGCCTGCATGTCGGCGACAGGGCCCCAGCTTTCCTTGCCGCCGCCGCGGACACCCATATAGGTGATCGGCCAGTTGTTGGGTTCGTTGGGGCCTTCGATTGCCATCAGGACATCGTTTTCAGCCAATGGCCGCGCCGCGTCGAGCAGGTCATCGATTTTGGCGCCGACCAGATCGACGCGTATGCCGTCTTTTTTGTGCAGCATGAAATAGCCGGACAGATTGCGCGCGCCGTCGCGGATATTGCGGATGCCGAGATAATGCAGGGGTTCGGCATAATGCGCGGGGTTGTAGCCTTGTGCCACATGGGTGTTGACGCCGAGAGAATTGAGGAACGCATCGGCGCTGGCGGCCCTGACGCCCGCGGGCGATTGCGCCCGGGCCGGGGATGCCGCCAGAAAGACGCAGCAGGCGAGGAGGGCGGCTTTGTTCATGATGGCGTTCGGTTTGCGTGCGGAATGGGATGGGATTATGACAAGATATGTTTTATAGCCTATTGCGTTATTCGTTAAGAGGCAAAAATGCACCGCGTTATGGGGATTACGAAATCGGTTTATTACTTCTTTTTCCGGCAGATAGCCTATCTGCGGTTGCGCGGGCATGGCCATGCGGGAACGCCCCAATCCGGCGCCATTAATATCGTTTGCCGTTTTGGCGTGCAGAACGGGCTTGCCAATGGCGCGCTTTATCAATGTCTGGCTTTCGAAAAACTGGGATATGCCGCCCGCAAAGTCGATATTACCCCGGCCATCAAGAACCCGTTTCGCAAGATTTCATGTAGTGCAGACGGGCCTTTGGTCTTTCATTGCGCCGCGCCGCAGTTTTTGCAATTCGCGTGGCCGCTGCGCGACGCCGTCAGGGGACGCCGCTTGATCGGCTATTTCGCGTGGGAACTGGACGAACCGCCGGCGGATTGGC
>JAGWIK010000059.1 GCA_028866275.1 Alphaproteobacteria bacterium | reverse complement strand
AAGGCATCAAGATACGCAAACAGGAAACACGCACCTATTCGGGCAAAGCAGGACACAGGCAATTGCTTGACCATATTTATGAAAATGTCAGGGATGGCGGCGTTATCCGTCAGTTTAATTATGCCGATGCCCGATATGCCCATTTTGAAGAAACGGTCTTGGCTGAACATATAACGCGTATGGCAGAGATTGAAGGGCTGGACGCGAAAGTATTGGAACCTAGTGGGGCCGCGGGAAATCATGTAGAATATTGCGATTACCGTGTCCTCGACAAACAGTTCAGGGATATGGCCCCGTGGTATCTGTACGGCGACTATCTGGTTCTGTCGTTGCATGAAGCCGGGGGTAAACGGGAGTTTGTAACTGTTCATTCAAAACTGCTGGCAGAACGGTATTTAAAAGAATTCGACATTTTCTGGAATTTATCAGCGCTACTTAAGCGCAAGAAGAAGGAAAAATGACCGAAGCAAGATGGGTGCAACAACCGGGCGGTCTTTATCTGTCCGTCAGCCCCTTCGATAAAAACGAGGCTATACAGCGGGATGTTGCCGCAGAAATGATGCGCGGCACGGTACAGACCGTTGCCCAGACGCACGGCGCAAAATTTGATGAAGTCGGTTTCCAGCGAAACATGCGCGCCCTTTATAGCGGCGATATTCAATTCGAATTTTATCTCGCGAAATGGGACATCTGTAACCCCAATCCTATTTATCTGGGCGCGGCACTGGGTTGGCCCACTATCGGTTTTGATGCTCAAGGAAACGTTGGGCGCGGCAAACATATCGAAGATGTATGCCTGCTTATAAACAAAATGCGTCAGTTGGTGAAGGCCAAGCCTAACGGCAAAGAGTTTCCTGAAGAAAGCCTGCTTGAATGCTTTGATCGGCTGAGCCTGCAAAATATGCAGGCGCGGGGTGAGGTTTATAAGTTCGGGGAAATTGATCCGCATAATTTACGTGCTTTGGAACCTCAGCTCAGAAACGGTGGCTTTGTTGGGAAGCAAGGAAGCAGCGCGGTATTGGAATTTGAGGAAATCCCTAGCT
Organism: Alphaproteobacteria bacterium; assembly: GCA_028866275.1. Classification (GTDB taxonomy): domain Bacteria; phylum Pseudomonadota; class Alphaproteobacteria; order UBA9219; family UBA9219; genus CAIXLI01. Next base: position 1,637 of record JAGWIK010000059.1, on the reverse strand, counting down.
TGACCGGTCTAGGCCTCTTTGATCTGCCTATTATTTATCAGCCAAAGAATCTGTTCGTTGATGAAGACTTGTTCTTTGTTCCTTGGCAGGATGACGAGAGCGACGTTCGCCTGATTGTCACGAAAGGGCGGGCGACAGCTTCTGGCCGGCCAAGAGTAGATATCCGGACTTGGCGCAGCGGGCCAGCGCCCACTCAGGAAACATTGCGGCGGGTTGTTGCGTCAGCCCTGTTCGCTATCAAGAACGAGGTCGAAGATAGTCATTGGAGCCATCAATCACCCGATATGATTTTGTCGCCATCAATTCCGGATGGTGCGCCCAATCGGGTGGCCAACTGCGCTTTGTACAAGGCTTGTAACAGTGAGATTATTGTTCCGCCAAGTTGCCGTTCTGCGCCAAGCTTTGGTGCTCCCGCTTCAGGGGCACATGTTTATATCGTCGATGATAAAGCCATGCTTGATGCTTTTACGGCCATTGGTGCTGGGCGACGTTTGTTTGGTAACAGTCCCATGATGCCGGGTGGGGCTGTTCTTAGGTTAGGGAATTCTTTGGGGGATCAGAATTTAACTGGGGCATACTGCCCGCTGTGCCCTCGGGGGAGCACGCCATAAGGCGTATGCTCCTTCAACTTATTACGGCTCTAACTTGAACAGTAAATATTGTGTTCTGCCTGTGGCAGACCAAGTGCGCCGATGTTGCCATCCCGCCAGTGATGCGGCTTCTTTCACAAACTCGACGGGGAACCGGTAGGAATTTAATACCGGCAAGAACTCCCCCTTCTCAAGACTGTACTGGCGGCCGTTGAATGGAACTACTTGATCTCGTTTCGAGCGCAAGCCAGTCGCAAGCTGATAGTTATTGCCCGTCCAAACCACATCATAATCGAATCCGCTTGTATCGACGGCCTTGTCCACACAGCTTGTAATTAGTCTGCCAAGTTGAGCGTTATTGTAACATTCCATGATTTCTTGGATATTTGTATTTGCATCAAAGCTAACCAACATATACCCATGGTAAGAAATGACTTTTGCGTAATCACTAAAGATATCAGTCAATCGCTTTTGCAATAGATTCTTATCTGCGTATGTTTCAATATTAGCAAGCGTTCCCCCCATAAAGGCTAAGAGGCTATTAGGCTTCCGCAGCGACATTGGTTTAAAAAAATCGGCAATAATCGGGTGGCCAGAAACGCCGCTTTGTTTATGAACTATTTTGACGGCACTTCTTGCTAAAGTTGGGGCGAGATCGACGGGGAGATATTCCTGTGCCTTAACAGCGTTCAGCAAAGGTAAGGTTTTTGCCAAGACGGATGCTTCCCCGCCCGGCCCCAAGTCAATGAGGCTATCTACGTCTATATTGATGTCGCGCACGACGAGATCAAGTGTAGCTTTTTCATCTGCTTTGAAATAATAAGTCGGGGCACTATGGCCTTGCACCCAGCGTTGATCATTGATGTCGCTGGTGTACATATGAGAGCCAAGGTGACCGGTGACCTCGCCTGCCAACCATTGCTGAATGGCTCGTGTGAAGTCGTCATCGGACTGATGGTGTTTTCTAAGAGAGGCGTTCATGGTGCACGCTCGTTAGCTGCTGGCTTTTTTGCCAATGACCACATGCTATCGAACTGTTTGCGATAG
>JAGWIK010000058.1 GCA_028866275.1 Alphaproteobacteria bacterium | reverse complement strand
GCAAACTCCGGCTGGCCTGCGTAATACAAATCGCGTCCGGCCTCGTAGGCTTTGGCGTATTCGCTGCGGGTTGAGTGATCGTTCAACAAGAATGCTTCGTTCTCTGCGATGACGGGATCATCGCCAGAACGGAAGCGTTTCTTTTTGTGCGCCGCATATTCTGGTGTACCGATGAATGAAAGGACATCTGCATTCTGCAACAGGCAGTAAACGTCATAATAATGGCGCATGAAGTTGGCGGGGAAAGAGCCATTCGTTTGCTGCTGGCGGTATTTCGTCGAAATGGTTTGCAGCTTTTCAACCAAGGTGTGGCCGGGGTGGTAACACGCAACGGCCTTGGCGCGGTTGTCGATGATAGACACCCGACTTGCCGCGTAATCATAAGCCCAAGAGCTAATATCTTTTGGCGTATTGGGCGCGACATCATCAAAGCCAAGCTCTAACAACACGCCGTCTTTTAATCCGGCGAGAGCTTCGGCTGCGCTTTCGTAATGCAGTCGAATGCCGCCGCTGCGGTATTTCGGTAAATCGTCAAAGGCCGTGTCGCGGCGCACATCGGCTATCCCGTCAATCTTGATCGTTTCAGCCAGCCAATCATAAAAACGCTGGCGGCTGGCACAATGTTCGGGCGCGTCGTGATTGCGTCCGGCTTTGACGTTCATCGACGGAGGCGGCTCGATCCGAATATCGATGTCTTCGGAAAAACGGTGAATGATGCCATAACCCTTGGAAAGGGACGTGCCTCCCTTTAATTCGAACGCCAAGCCCAATTTCTGCAAGCCGTAAAGGCAATGCATAATCCAATAGTCTTTCTCGACCAAAGCGGGTGCGATGCGCTTCTCGTCCGCCACGATTTGCAGCAGGGAAGAAAAGTCGGGGTGACGATGCAGAAATTCAATGGATGGCATGGCTTACTGTAGCCTCGGCCTTGCCGCTGGCAAAGAATTTCTTCGTTGCCGCGTTGCCGTAATCGCGGACAGCTTTGGACAAAGCCTCGGCGTTCATTGTTGCGGCTTTCAGTTTGACTTGGGCGAGAACGGTTTCGTGATTTTCGGCCAGTTCATCAAGGTTATTAACCAAGTCCACCAGTAAAAATTCTTCTGAAAGTTCCAGCGGGAAATAGGGCTTCATCCGGAATTCAAAAGTGCGATTGCCCAAGGTGAAGCGGCCATGCCGTTTCCGGTTATAGACATAGGTCGTGTTGTATAACTGCGTCGTTCCGACCCCCAGCGCGTTATAGGCATTGGGAGATGTCAGAAGAAAGCGGTCGTCTTTCAGGAATGCCTGAACCAAGGTTTTGTCATCTGCCGGGGCAACGCCAAACGCTGTTTTCTTGGGGCAGTAGTAAAGGCCGCCGGACAGCTTGGTCAGCGATCCATCCTCTTGCAGTTGGTGCAAATGGCGATCAACGGCCTTCGACCATTGGGCAAGGTCGGCACGGCGATAGACTTGTCCGGGCGACAAGTTCTTTTTCAGTTCATTGAGTTGGGGCATCTGCGGCCAGCCTTGGTTCCGGTTCCTTATGGTTTATACATCATATTGCATGATTATTCATTAAAAAATCATGCTATTATCTATCTGATTGATTTGGAACATATATTATTGCCATTCCTCATAACTGACAGGCTCCGACACCGAACGGATTGCCCCATAATTTGAAATACATCTGCCATGTAAGCCGGCCTTCACAAGCCGCGATGAAATCGAGGCGCTGGGCTTCGCTCATATTGGAAAAGGCGTTTCCGGATGGCTGCGGGATAAAAGGCTGACAGACCTCGCGTGAAGGCTCTGGCGAGAACCGGACGTGCGGCATGGTTGGCAGCGATACGAAAGGTCGGAAAGGAAGAGGAGAAAACGTAAGGCGGTATGGTGCGTGATTGCCTCGCGCCTCGAACTTTATCCGAACCGTTCCTTTGCGCTTCGCCTGTGGCTGTTTCAGCCCCAGTTCCTTTTCCATCTCCCGCGCGACAATCTTTGACTGCTTCTTGTGCATGTAGGGATAATGCGGCTTGCCTGTCGTCAGGCTCACGCGGTTCCACATGACATGGAAATGCTGGCGGCCTTCTTTGACGTGTTCGACGATAACGCGCTGGTGTTCGCCGGAAGCGTAGCCATAGCGTTCTTCCAGCCTTTCACAGATGCGGCGGACTTGGGCGTCTGTCAGCCGCTCATCCTTCATCGGGTTAATGCTGACGTGATGCAGGGGCTTTTTAACCTTGGTTCCATCCGACACTGCCCACATGGCGCGGAAAGCTTCGTCCAGATTTTGAACATGCGGATCGCTCATTTCGACAAGGCGGGTCTTTTCGTTCTGGCCTTGCTCTTTCAAATAATCGGCGGCGCTGCGAAACCCGCCTCGAATGTGCGATTTAATAATCATGGGGCGGCCTCCGTCCGGCCAAAGCCAGCTGCAGAGCCTCCATTGTTTTGAACAGCGGGGCGCGGTTCCTGTCTGCCGTGGCAAGGGCGATTTCCGCATTCAGGATGCCTTTGTTCACATTACGGGTAAGCTGGTTCAGATTATTGCCTTGCGCGGCAAGTTCGACATAAAGCTTGAGCAAAACGTCCCGCATCCATTCGGGCGGGCGTTCGATATAATCATCTCCCAACGCCTTCGCGCGGATATAGGCATTTACGCTCATATTCAGGCTGGCGGCTTTTGCCCGTATCAGGTCGATTTCCCCGTCGCGTAGTTTCAGGCCGTGCGTGTTCGATTTTTTCTTCTGGCAGGGTGTGGGGCGCAGCCCCGCTGAGTTTGGCGAAACCACGGGCGCGACCGCAGGTGCGACCCGTGGTGAGTCCGAACTCGCAACTTGCGCGTAGCTCTTCAAAAAATTTTGTCTGACAAGTTCGCCTGTGGTCTTGCCAAAGGAGAAGGTCACGGGGGCTTGCTT
>JAGWIK010000014.1 GCA_028866275.1 Alphaproteobacteria bacterium | reverse complement strand
CGCGTCGGCCAACGGTTCGATCAAACCAGCGGCGAAGCCATGGCGCAAATCGATGCGCGTACGCGCAAGATGCAGGCGGCGACCGAGGAAGTCGGCAAACTGCTCGACGGGTTCGACGCCCAGATGCAGGCGATGCTGTCGCGTATGGCCGATGCCGGCACCGGCATCAAGAAGCAGGAAGGCGATGCGTTGGGGCAATTGCAGAATATGCTGGCGATGCTGGGTATGGTGGCGGAAAAACTTGAATCCACCCGCCAGATGTCGGGCGATGTCAGCCAGAACGCCATTCAGAAGCTCGACGATGTCGTCAATGCGGTGCAGGCGCATATGAATAATATGGCCACCGGCGCGCAAACGGCGGCTGGCATCATGCGCGGCATCAACCAGATCTATAGCGACCAGACGCAATCGCTGTCGAAGGGCGTGAGCGACGCACACACGCAGGTGCAGTCGATGAACAAGAGCATCGACGACATGCAGCAACGCGCCGACCGCATGCGCGCTTCGCTGAAAATGCAGGGCGACGACCTGATGTCGACGCTGCGCCAGATTCTGGTTCAGCTGGAACTGACCGGCGACGGGTTGACCGATGCCGTCAATCGCACTTTGCAGCAACAGGCCGAAGACAATCTGAAGAAAATCGGCTGATATTTACCAGTTACCACGCATAAAGCCTCCGCATCGCAAGATGCGGAGGTTTTTTTGTATCTGATATCTGGCCGCTAAACCGGCAACCACACCCGCGCGCGCAGACCGCCCAACGGGCTGTCTTCCAGAATAACGTCGCCGCCATGGGCGCGGGCGATATCGCGCGCGATCGTCAGGCCCAGCCCCACGCCGCCCGTCGTCGGGTTGCGCGATTCCTCCATGCGGGTGAAGGGGCGGAACATATCTTCGCGTCGCGCCGCGTCGATACCGGGGCCGTCATCATCGACGGTAATGGTCACGTTGTGGTCGGCCGCGGAAACGCGAATATCGGTGCGGCTGCCATAACGCAAGGCGTTACCGACCAGATTTGTCAGACAACGTTTCATGGCGTTGCGGCGCATGATAACCGACATGCCGGCGGGCGCGTCGAACGCGACATGGGGTTTCTGCCGCCGTGCGGCCGCGACGATTTCGCCCAGCAGCATGCCCAGATCGACGGGGACAGCCGCTTCGGCTTCATCGCCGCGCGCAAAGGCCAGATAGGCGTCCAGCATTTCCTCCATATCCGTGATGTCGCGCGACAATTCTTCGGTGTCGGCATTGGGCGCCATCAGGGCGATCTGCAATTTCATGCGCGTCAAGGGCGTGCGTAAATCATGCGACACGCCCGCCAGCATCGTGGTGCGTTGCGCGATCTGACGCGTCAACCGGTCGCGCATGACCATCAACGCCGCGCCCGCCTGCCGGATTTCCGACGAGCCTTCGATCTTGAACCATGGCACGTCGCGGCCTTTGCCGATGGCCTCGGCCGCGTCGGCCATGCGGCGAATGGGGCGGATCTGGTTGCGCATGATCAAAAGCGCGACGGTCGTCAGCAAAATCGAACTGCCCGTCAGCCATAAGATAAACACTTGCGTGGTGGGGGTGTAAACGCGCCGTTCGGGCGACAGAATTTTGTACACGCCTTCGGGCACGCCGACCTGAATTTCGATGGTTTCCGGCGCATAGCTCATATCGAGCACGAAGGGATTCGACAGGGTTTTGTTGAGTTCGCGCCGCAACATATAGGCGATAGGGCCGTGCAACGGTTTCTGGTCGGGCAAAATCTGGCCGGGGGCGAAAGTCACCGTCAGGTCCATTTTGTCGTTGGCCAGCCGCGTGACCGCCGCCGTGCTTTGCGCATTGCCGCTGTTTTGCAGCAATTCGACGATAAACGCGCTGTCGCCGGCCAGCGCATGCGTCATACGCTGGGTCACCGTGTACCAATGGCGGTCGAAAAACACATAAGTCGCGGCAGCCAGCATGATAAAAGTCGGCACGACGAAAATCAGCAAAGTGCGCCCGAACAGGCTGCGCGGTAAGGCGCGCTTGATACGCAAAGCCAACGGCATGCGGCGCGGGGGCAGGGGCGGTAAGGGGGCTGGCATCATCACGCGCCATGTTACCCAGCCTTGCCGCGCGTTGAAAGGTTGTTTTTATCGTTAAAATGGTTACATTGCCGGCCCATGAAAGACGCCCAAACCATTCGCGAATTCGCGCCCGCCAAGCTTAACCTTTATTTGCACGTCACCGGACGGCGGGGCGACGGGTATCATGATCTGGACAGCCTCGTGGCCTTTGCGTCGGTGGGGGATGAAATTATCTTGAAGCCGGCGTCGGCATTTTCCTTTGCCGTGATCGGGCCTCAGGCCGCCGCCTTGGCGCATGAAGATGTCGAAGGCAATCTGGCGGTCAAGGCGGCGCGGTCGCTGGCGGCCCTGGTCGGGCGCGATCTGGATGTTGCGCTGACTTTGACCAAGAACCTGCCTGTGGCTTCCGGCATCGGCGGCGGGTCGAGCGATGCGGCGGCGGCGTTGCGCGCGCTGGCGCGTTACTGGCAATTACCGCCGGATGACCCGCGCATCGAAAAGGCCGCCGCTTTACATGGACAGGATGTACCGGTGTGCCTGAACACTGATAATAATGTGTATATGACCGCATCGGGCACGATGCCCGCGCCGCGCCTGCCGCGTGCGGATATCGTTCTGGTTAACCCCAACAAAGGATTGCCTACGCCCGCGGTCTATCAGGAATATCGTCGCGGCGGCGATGCCTTTTCGCCTTTGTCGCATTTATCGTCTACACCTGCCGGTGTGCCGGAATTGGCGGATGCCCTGAAATTGCGCAGTAACGATCTCTATGCCCCCGCATGCCGATTGATGCCAGAGATTGGCGATATCGTCACGGCGATTGCCGCTACGCCAGGGTGTTTGCTGGCGCGCATGTCGGGCAGCGGGGCGACCTGCTTCGGCATTTATGCCGATGCCGCCAGCGCCGGCGCCGCAGCCGCGCAATTGCGCGCGGCCAACCCTGATTGGTGGTGCGAGGCGGGGATAGTGAATGAAGCCGCGCCGATTGTGGCGGGGTGATCTGCCTTGCCGCGGGCGAAGTGACATTTCAGCCGCGCTGGATAGGTAAATGGTGCCTGGGGACGGAATTGAACCGCCGACACGGGGATTTTCAGTCCCCTGCTCTACCAACTGAGCTACCCAGGCATATTCGTGAGGAAGAGTGCTTATATTCAAGTAAATCAGTCATGTCCAGATAAGAAATGCCAATTTTTCGCCATCTGTGGCCAAAAGGAAAGCTGAATCTGGTCGCATAGGCGTCAACAACGCGAAGAGGCTGAAGATGCTTAATAGGGGCACGCGAAGCCCAAAAAACCGCGTGTGAAAGAGATTTTGGACAAAAACTATTGAAGGATCTTTTTTCAAGAAACTGGTGAACATTGTTGTAATTGGCGCGACCATCGATATGGGGAAATTGGGCATAGTTTTCGAAAAACTTGGGCGAATAGGGCTTGATGGCCCGCCGTTGCAGAAGACACGTCTTTCTGAGTTATTACCAAAAATTAATATTTTGTCTGTACAAGCGGGGCACGTCGAAATCTCGACGTGATCATCCTCGGGGGAGACAATCATGAAAAAACGTGCGTTGTTGGTGGCGGCTTTATTGGCCGTGATGGGAACATCTGCGGCTTTGGCCCAGGAATCGCCTGACGGGAACGGAGCGCCAGGCGGCGCGCCGCCGCCGCCGGCGATGGGTGGCATGAATGGCGGGATGCATGACGGCAAGAATTTCGACCAGCGCAAAGCCGAAATTTTGCAACACATGAATGAACATCTGGCCGACGTGCAGAAAAGAATAGCCTGCGTGCAGGCTGCGACCGATCACAAGGCGTTGCGTGCTTGTATGCCGATGCGGCATGGCGGCGGTTTCGGTGGGCATGAAAGCGGCCCGCAAGGCGGGCCTCAAGGTGGCCCCCCTGAAGGCGGTCAGCAATAAAGACGTTTTGGTTATCGAGGAACGCGGCGCATTGAAAAACGCGCCGCGTTTTTCTTGGGTCGTTCTGTAGGGGATTGACGTACACAAGAGGGCAACTGCACTATGCCGATCATGCCTGCATATCTGCGTCAGTCAATTTTTACGCACCGCATCAGGGTTGCGACAAACAGCACCTTGTTGTTGCACGCCATCAGCCAGTTGCGCTTGAAAGTGGACGCCGAAGTCGATCGCGTGATGGCGTATTTTGCGGAACCCCGCGAAATGCCAGCCGCCTATGCCGATTTGAAGGAACTGGTGCCGCATGATGAGCCCGCGTTGGCGGCTTTCATAAAAACCCTGACCGACAATGGGTTCCTGACCGATAAAAGTCCGGAGGAAGAACAAGCCGCGATGGCGGAAAAGCTCGGCGCGACCTATGGGCGCGATCCGGGCGCGCTGCTTGATCGTTACCGCCGCGACAATAAAGAAGGCGGCGGCGCTTATTGGGCGGCGCAAGCCGCACGCGGTTTTGATGAACTGGCCTCCGACGCGCCGCGCGTCGATATTGCCCTGTTCGGCGATTGTGACATGCATATGGAGGGTGATTTCTTGCGCCGCGAAGCGGCATCGCGCGGCGTCGATTTGCGTGTCGCCGCGACATCGGTCGATGATTTCGCGTTTGCCGCGGAACGCCAACCTGCCGCCCTGTTCGTCGGTGCCTTGAACGCGCGGTATTTTCTGATGCGTGATCCGGAAGCGGGGCAGGAAGCCCATGCGCTGTATATCGAACAGGCGCGGCATATTCTGCGCGGCCTTCGCGCGCACACGGTGGCACCTATTTTCATTGATGCGCTGCCCGAACCGACGGTGCAACCGTTGGGGCTGGCCGACCGCGGGCCGGACAGCCACCGTAATCGGTTCCGCCGCGCCAATCTGGCGTTGGCAGAATTGGCAGCGGATTTTGCCGATATTTACGTTGTCGATACGCCCGCCATATTGGCGCAGGCGGGCGTGATGCCGATGATCGATGACTGGCTGGTCGATTTTGCCCATATGGGGGCGGCGGCGTGGATGTTGCAGCGGCCCGACAGCGAAAAAGCGGCGGTGCATAACCAAATGCCCGATATGGAAGGGTTGGCGCGATTGACGGGCCCCGACCCTTATGCGCGCGAGGCTGCGATGGCGCGCGCGCATGTCGACATGTTGGCCGGCGTTCTGGGCTGGGGGCGCAAAAAATGCGTGATTGTCGATTTGGACAATACGTTGTGGCCGGGGGTACTGGCGGAAACGGGCGCGCCTTTCGCATGGGATGCGTCGATCAGCGGGTTGTTTTCCTATATCGGGCTTTATGTCGGGCTGCATGAGGCTTTGTTGTGTCTGAAAAAACGCGGCATCGTTCTGGCCTGCGTCAGCAAGAACGACGAAGCGGTGGTGCGCGATTTATGGAAATATCCCGATGGCTATCCGCGCGACAGGCTGCTGACGCTTGACGATTTTGTAACTTGTCGCATCAATTGGGACGACAAGCCCGCGAATATACGCTCCATCGCCGATGAACTTGGCTTTGCCGACGACGCGTTCTTGTTCATTGATGACAATCCTGTCGAACGCGACCGTGTGAAGGCATTCATGCCGAATGTCGATATATGGGGCGACAATTTGTTCGATTTACGCCATCGGTTGTTGACCGATCCGCGTTTGCAGGTGACGCAGGTAACGGCAGAATCGGGGAATCGCACGCATCTTGTGAAAGCGCAGCTGGGGCGACAGAAAGTCCGCGCCGCGATGGATGACGACAATGCCTATATCGCGTCGCTGGACATCAAAATAAATTTTGCCGCTTTGGATGGCCATGATGCTGGCATTTGCGCGCGGGTCGAGGAATTGTTTCGCCGCACCACGCAATTTAATGCCACGGGAAAGATTTTTTCGGCCGCGGATTTGCGGCGGCTGGCGGCCGGTACCGCGTCGCAAGTGTTCACGTTGCATGTTGCGGACAAATTCGGCGATCACGGTCTTGTCGGCGCGGCGGTTGTTGAAAGTCGTGAAATAACCGGGTTGGTTTTAAGTTGCCGCGTGCTGGGTATGGGTATCGAACATCAATTTATGCGGCATATGATGCAGGCCTTGGGGGCGGGCGCGGTGGCGGCGCGGATCGTCGAAACCGCGCGCAACGTGCCGGTGCGCAATATTTATCGCGATCATGGATTCGTGTTGAAAGACGGCGCATGGCTTTACACGTCGGGAAATAATTTATCGTCTTCGCCGGTATAAACCAGTTCGCCTTCCTGCAATAAAGCGTTGTTGGCCAGCCGTTGGCGCGCTTCGTTTTCGCCGTATAAGAACGGAACAAAGGCGTAACGTTTGCCGCGCGTGATGGGCAGAACCTGATGCAATGCGCCCGTCGAAAACACAATCGCGCCGCCGGGCGGGGCGGCATAGCGGCGACGACCGAATTCGGGAAATATCAATTCACAGCCTTCGTAATCGCCGTTCAGGTTGATGCTGACGGCAAAGCGTCTGTGGCGCGCCGCGGCATTGACATTGTCGCGGTGGCGATAAAAATGCCCGCCGTCTTCGGCGGCATAGCAGGACACGATGCGGCGGTCCATGCGCGTCGGACGATATTGGAAAAACCGTTCGATGCAGGGCGCGAGGCGGGTGGCGATACGGTGCCGCATGGCGTCGCGCACGACCGGATCGCCGACGATGAAGTCCTTGCGCGATTTCAGGTCGCGATGGATAACGGTTTTTGTTTTGCCGCCTTCGTCGAGCATGAAGCCGGATTCCGTGCCGCCATCTTGTTCATATAAATCGATCAGCTGCGCGCAAAATGCCGGTTCGAACACGCGCGGCACGATCAGGGCTGGCGCGGTCAGCGGCACGCCCGCATAATCGTCAACGGGCGGCAAGTCGCGCAGGAATTGGCGCAGCATGGCGGGGTTTTCCCCGTCTGCGCCGATGGGGAAGTTGGCATAAAAACGTAAAAGAGGGTCAAGAATGACAAGACGCGGGCGTTTTTCCGTGTCATATAACCGCGTCAGGGCGCTGTCATAGTCGACAATAAATCCCAAAGCCTTATGGCTGGCGGCGGCGAGCTGCGCGGCGTTTTGCGGCGGTTCAGTCAGCACGCCAAGGAAATTCATGTGGTCATCGTCGAATAACTTGCCTTCGCCCAGCAATTCGGCAAGCGTATAAACGACAGCAGGGTCGTTGAAGGCGCCGAGGAAGCACAAAGCGATCCAGCGGCCGGCCTTGACGCTCAGGCTGATCTGCGCGCTGGTGATGGTGAAAGCGTCGAACCACGGTGCGGGGTCATTCAGTTTAATGACGGCGGACATGTTTACCCTTTGCGTTCGCGCGACAGGCTCCAGGTCACGACAGTATCGCCTACGCCGGTCATCCCTGTTGTTTTGATTTGCACGGTGCGTCGCGGGGTCGGGCCGCCGCAATAAATGCTGGATTCTATAACAACAGGCCTGCCTTCGACACGCAGGCGCCAGCCCGCGCCCGACGCGGTGCGCAGCAACACGGTTTGTTCGCCCTGCGACAACGACGCCTGTACGCCCGGATGCAAATGCCAGCGCAGCGCAAAAGCACGGCCGTCGCGGCCTTGCAGAATGTCGCGACCCGCCAGCGTTTCGCCGTCGCTCGACAGGCGCAAAATACGATGATGCAGCAGGCCGAAACGGTGCATGTATCCGTCATGCGTCATTTCGATGCCGTGCATGCCGCCTTCTTCGAAACGCTGCGCCGATGCGCGCGCTGTACCGGTGATGCCGCCATCGTCGCCGACGTCGCAGGCGTTAGTGTCGGCGACAGTGATCGTTGAATGCGCGGCGGTCGCGGCGCAGGCCGCGCGCCATGCGCCGTTCCCGCCTTCCGGCGCGCCGCCACAATTGACGATGATCCGTTCACGGCCGCTGCTGAATTCAAAACTGTGCAAGCCGGCATGGCCGTCGCGGCCATATGCGCGCGGCGGCGGGGCGGCGGTATCGACGATCAACGCGCTGCGCCCCGCGGTTAATCTTTCATATCCGGCGTCGGTCAGGCGGCGCAGTACGCGGCCGCGTGTGCTGGCCTGCGTCAAAACGGCATCGATCAGAAGCGGCGTTTCCTCATTCGCGCCGTGAAACAGAGCCAGCCCGCCATCGCCGTGGCGAAATAATTTCAATGCCGGAATCATGGCCCCCAGCGCCATGCCGATGGATTCAGGCAGGCGGATATTGGCCAATTCGAACACGGCGCGAATATCGACCAGATGCCGCAGCATGTGTAATTGCGCCGACGGGTTGCGGGATATATGGCCGCCATCGGGCAATATTTCGGCGGCGATTTGCCGTTGCAATAAATCGCAGGCGAGTCCCAACGCCTTGTCGCCGTCGGGGAAGTTAAGCCCGCCGTAAATCAATCCGCGCACGGCGTTGATGCCTTCAATACCGGTCAGCGACGGCGGCACCGTGCGTGCCAGATGCTTCCATTGGCGATGCAGGCTGGCGGCAAGGCGCGGGGTAAAGTCAGGCAGCGCTTCGGGGGCGTAAAAGTCGTAAAAACCGATCCATGCCGCGATACGCGCGCCCAGCACGCCGGGGGCCCATTCGGTTTCGTGCCAGCTGTCGAAGGTGCGTATCCAGCCGTCGATCAATTTAATGCTGGCCGTTCGTGCGGCGTCTGTGCCGACGGCGCGCAGGTTACGCAGGGTGCGCGCGGCGTGGCGCATCGCGGTGCTGGGCGCGGGGCCGTCATGATCGAACATGGAAGCCTGCGCCGACAGAATGCCCATACCCGCCTGCGCGTCGCCGGGCCATAAATCCGACGGCGTGAAATGGAGCTTTGTCGGTGCGTCGCCGGAGGCAAGAATTTTTTGATACAGCGGGTTGCCATAGGCGACGTTCTGCACGCCGCGCCGCATTTTATCGATGATTTTTGCCGTCTGCGTCATCCACGCAATGCCGCGATGTTTGATGTGTATTGCGCCGCGCCGCCTTTGAACACGGCGCTGCCCGCGACCAGAACGTCGGCGCCGGCCGCGATTGCCTGTTTGGCGGTGTCGGGATTGATGCCGCCGTCGACTTCCAGATCGATGGTGCGGCCCGACGCGTCGATACGTTGCCGCAGCATGCGGATTTTGTCGAGTTGCGACGCGATAAAGGCCTGACCGCCGAAACCGGGATTGACGGACATGACAAGGATCAGATCGACATCGCCGATGATGTGGTCAATGGCATCCACGGGCGTAGCGGGGTTCAGGGCAACGCCGGCCTTTTTACCGCAGGATTTGATCAATTGCAGGGTACGATGCAGATGCGGCCCCGCCTCCGGATGCACGGTGATGATATCGGCCCCGGCTTCGGCGAAATCGCGGATAAAGCCATCGACGGGTGATATCATCAAATGCACGTCGAAAGGTTTGGCGCTGTGCGGGCGTAGCGATTTGACGACCGCCGGGCCTATCGTCAGGTTGGGCACGAAATGCCCGTCCATGACGTCGATATGGATGTAATCCGCGCCCGCGGCGTCGACGGCGCGGATTTCTTCGCCCAGTTTGGCAAAATCGGCGGACAGGATGGAAGGAGCGATGCGGAGCATATGAAATAAAAAGGTTAATGGCAGGACGGCATATGATACCAAACTATTGGCTTTAAATGAATAAGGGGTTAATGAATGTTTATGAAAGCCGATACTGAAAAAACGCAAGAACCTGTCCCCGCGGATACGCCGAAGCCTGCCGGATCGGCTGTGCCCGGGACCGGAGGAAGCGCTGTGGAAAAAGCCGAGGAAATCGGCGGGCCGGCAGGCCCCGAACCCACGCGCTATGGCGATTGGGAACGCAAAGGCCGGGTCAGCGATTTTTGATTATTCTTTTTCCATCGTGCATTGCAGCGGGTGCTGCGCGGCGCGGGCGGCGGCAAGGGTTTGCGCGACCTTGGTTTCCGCGACTTCAAAAGTAAAGACGCCGCACAGCGCCAACCCGCTTTGATGGACTTCAAGCATAATGCGCATCGCGTCTTCGCGGGTTTTGTTGAAGATGGTTTCCAGAACCTGCACGACGAAATCCATCGGCGTATAATCGTCGTTCAGCATGAACACTTTATACATCGACGGTTTTTTCGTGGCGGGACGCGTTTTGACTGCGACATTGCCATGCGGCGACAACGTGTCGGCGTCATTGTCGTTGTCGGCGGCGGAAGCGCGGAAAGGCGGCAGAATCTTCATGCCGCGATTATACCGCACGGCGTCCGGTTTTTCCAAGCTTGGCCTGTATGGCGTCGCGATACCGCGGCGAACAATGCCAATTGACGGCGTCGCGGATGATGTCTGTCAGGCTGTGGGTCGGTTTCCAGCCCAGAATTTTCGCGGCTTTTTCGCTGCTGGCGATCAAAATGGCGGGATCGCCGTCGCGGCGCGGGGCCGCGGGCGGCGCGAATGTCGGTTTGTTCAGGACGCGCCGCGCAGCCTCGACAATCTCGGCGACCGAAAAGCCTTTGCCACTGCCAAGATTGAACACCGACGTTTCGCCGCCTTTCAACAGATAATCCAACGCGCGGATGTGCGCGGCAGCCAGATCCATGACATGGATATAATCGCGGATCGCCGTGCCGTCGGGAGTGGGATAATCGTTGCCGTAAATGGTAAAGCCGTTGGCAAGGCCGAGCGCGGCCAGAATGTCGGGCGGCGTTTGAATCAGCGGCAGGATCAGGCGCGGGATAAGATGCGATTCCGGCATATGCGCTTCGCCGATCTGCGCCTGCGCCGATGCCGCGCCCGCGACATTGAAATAACGCAAGCTCGCCGAGCGCGTGCCCGCGGCATCCATCATGCGCAGATAGGCTTCGGCTTCCAGTTTCGACTGGCCGTAAG
Organism: Alphaproteobacteria bacterium; assembly: GCA_028866275.1. Classification (GTDB taxonomy): domain Bacteria; phylum Pseudomonadota; class Alphaproteobacteria; order UBA9219; family UBA9219; genus CAIXLI01. The sequence goes on along the minus strand of JAGWIK010000014.1, from coordinate 46,603 downwards.
GATTAATAGGCCGGGTCAGCTGCAATTCGGAAATCGGGGCCGGATTCTTGACTTCGCCATATACGGCGGCGGTGCTGGAAAAGACGATTTTCCTGACGCCGCAGCCGTTGAGCGTTTTGAAAAAGCGCGCCGCCTTGTCGCGGTTGTTGTCGAAATATTTGGCCGGATTCTGCACCGACTCGCCGACTTCGATAAAAGCGGCGAAATGCATGGCGGCGGCGGGTTTATAGCGGTCGCAGACATCGCGCACGAAATCGGCATCGCCGATATCGCCTTCCTCAAACGCGCCGAACGATGCCGCCCACGCGTTGCCGGTCGACAGATTGTCGATGACGACGGGTTCATACCCTTCCTGTTTCAGGGCAAAGGCGGCATGGCTGCCGATATAACCGGCACCGCCGGAAACGAGGATGGGGAGAGAAGACATGGGATGGTTGTATCACTGGATGCGGGGCAGAACAATCACCGACGTTTCTTGCCGCGTGATTTTGTTTTTTGCAATCCCGACACGGGGCCTGCCGGGCCTTCGATGCCCAGTTCGGTATTTTCCAGACGCTTGATTTCGTCGCGCAGGCGCGCGGCTTCCTCGAATTCCAGATCGGACGCCGCCTGTTTCATGCGTTTTTCCAGATCGCGGATATGCGTTTGCAGGTTCTTGCCGGACAGGGTGACGTCGTCGGCCAGCCCTGCCTTGACGGTCAGATGATCGCGTTCATACACGGACGACAAAATATCGCCGATGGATTTTTTGACCGTTTCCGGCGTGATGCCGTGCGCGGCGTTATAAATCTGTTGTTTTTCGCGGCGGCGGTCGGTTTCCTCGATGGCGGCTTTCATGCTGCCCGTCATACGGTCGGCGTACAAAATGGCGCGGCCTTCGGCATTGCGCGCGGCGCGGCCTATCGTTTGAATAAGAGATGTGCGCGACCGCAGATATCCTTCCTTGTCGGCGTCGAGAATGGCGACAAGCCCGCATTCGGGGATGTCCAGCCCTTCGCGCAACAGATTAATGCCGATCAGCACGTCGTAAACGCCCAGACGCAAATCGCGGATGATTTCGATGCGTTCCAGCGTGTCGACGTCGGAATGGATGTACCGCACCTTGATTCCGGCATCGCCCATATATTCGGTCAGGGCTTCGGCCATTTTCTTGGTCAATGTCGTGACAAGGACGCGCATGCCTTTGGCCACCACCTGCCGCACTTCGTCCAGCAGATCGTCGACCTGTTTTTCGGTGGGGCGGATGATAACGGGCGGGTCGATCAACCCCGTGGGGCGCACGACCTGTTCGGTGAAAACGCCGCCGGTTTGATTCAGTTCCCAATCGCCCGGCGTCGCCGACACGAACACCGATTGCGGGCGCATTTTGTCCCATTCCTCGAATTTCAACGGGCGATTGTCGGCGCAGGACGGCAGGCGGAAACCATATTGCGATAGCGTCGTCTTGCGCGCCGCGTCGCCGCGCGCCATGCCGTTCAATTGCGGCACCATAACGTGGCTTTCGTCGACGAACAGCATCGCATTCGGCGGCAGATATTCGAACAGGGTCGGCGGCGGTTCGCCGGGCGCGCGCCCTGTCAGGTAACGCGAATAATTTTCGATGCCCGCGCACGACCCCGTCGCCGCCATCATTTCAAGGTCGAAGGTGGTGCGTTCGCGCAGCCGCTGTTCTTCCAGCAATTTGCCTTCGGCCAGAAACGCGGCGCATTGCGCCTTCAGGTCGATTTTGATCTGTTCCGCCGCCTGCGCCAGCGTCGGTTTCGGCGTCACATAATGGCTGTTGGCGTATAATTTGACGGCGTCGAATTCGTCGCCTTTTTCGCCGGTCAACGGGTCGATTTCGACGATGCGTTCGATATCGTCGCCGAACATGATGATGCGCCACGCCGTGCTTTCCAAATGCGCGGGGAAAATTTCGACGGTGTCGCCTTTGACGCGGAAATCGCCGCGGCCGAAACCGATATCGTTGCGTTTATATTGCAATTCGACCAATGACGACAACAAGGTCTGGCGGCCTATTTCCTGCCCTTTGGCCAATCCCAAAGTCATGGTCTGGTAGGTTTCGACCGACCCGATGCCGTAAATGCACGACACCGACGCCACGATGATGACATCGTCGCGTTCCAGTAACGACCGCGTCGCGGCGTGGCGCATGCGGTCGATCTGTTCGTTGATCATCGATTCTTTTTCGATATAGGTGTCGGTGCGCGCGACATAGGCTTCGGGCTGGTAATAATCGTAATAGCTGACGAAATATTCGACGGCGTTGTTGGGAAAGAACGATTTCATTTCGCCGTATAACTGCGCCGCCAGCGTTTTGTTGGGCGCAAGGATAAGGGTAGGGCGTTGCAACGTTTGGATGGTATGGGCGACGGTAAATGTTTTGCCCGACCCCGTGACGCCCAGCAAAACCTGATCGCGGTCGCCCGCCGCCAGCCGTTGCGTCAGCTCGGCGATGGCTTGCGGCTGATCGCCCGCGGGGCGGTAATCGGACACAAGGTCGAATTTCTTGCCGGCTTCGGGGCGAAAAACAGGGTGCGCAACATCGGCGAAAATGGGGAAAGTCATGGGGCGGAATATAAACCGCGATCAGGTCGTATGGAAGTTCTTTGCGGAACTTACCGAATAGGGGTGAATATTAACGAGGCTGCGGCGTAAAAGGCAGAACCTCGCCGCGCGTATCGTCGGGACGGGCGGGCATATGGCGTCCGGGGGCGTAATCTGACGCCAGAATCGCGAGCTTGCCCGTCGATATGTGGCGCCGGAACATTTCCTGACGTTCCAGCGACCATTCGCGGGCTACGTCGAGAACGTCTGTTGCGACATATTCGGGAAAGCCGGTGAACAGGCGATTTCTGATTGCGCCGGCGAACTGGCTGCGTAGCGCGGCACATTGCCCCGGCGTCGGCATGGCGATGATGGGAATGCCACAACCCAGAGTGCGAAACCCGATGAAATAACCTTTTTCGGCGGCATCCGGCGCGGCGGCGATCAGACAGTCGAACAATGGCAGGGTGGATTCGATATACCGTCTGGCATCAGGGGCGGCGGAAAGCGCCAGTCCGGCTATACGATTTTCGCCAAGAATTTTGACGAACCCGACCACCTTCCTTTCCGCGAAGGCCATCTGCGCTTTGACATTGTCACTGTGGTCGTAAACAACGAGGGTTTTCATGGCGTTTTCTTCTAGCCGTTGTTGAGCCCATCGGTTCTATGTTGAGCCGCTCTGCGCTCGCGTAAGACACGGATGTCGATTACCGGCGCGGGAGTCGTATCAGGCGTGCGACGCATGCGGTAATTTCTGATAGCGCTCGGCATTGTCGTGGGCAATGGCGGCATTTGCTGGCGCAGCGTGTCCCAGTCTTCCCGCCATTCCTGAATAACGGCGCAGTAACGGGCGATATCCATCACCGAAGTCTGGGGGGTGAGGACGATGCTGCGGGGCATTGTTTGTTCGATCGCGTCTCTTTCGTTTTCAACGTTTTCCGCGGCGCTGTAGCTGACGATCAAAGCGGGAATCAGCCGTTGATATTGCGGAGGGATGAAGGAGGGAATATGGGCATCCCACAAACATTGGGATGCCATCAGGACGGCGTCGAAATGAGGTATATGCTTGGTCGTATCATACAGCCGTGCCGTTCTATCCACGGCAATACATTGAGGCATGAAACGATCGCCCCCCAGATTTTTGGAAAATGTCGCGTTGATAAGCGACATGACACGCACCGCGCGTTCAAAAGACAATCGATCATTGTCGTGGTAAATACCCAAGAAAAATGGCGGCATATTTAAATTCCTTTTATATTTTATATTTCTTCATCATGTTATCGCGCAAAAGTCAGGGCGCGTTGTTGCCGATAGGCGGCAAAGTTCACGACCGGTGCCGGTTCGCGTGCGCGCGTTTCCGCCCATTGTCTTGTCGTATCGCGGATGGAAGCGGCTATCTCGAGGTCGATCTCGTCGACGGGAAGGCATCCGAGAAGGTACAGGCCGCGTTTTTCAAAAAGATTTTCCGAATATTGCCGACTTATTTCCGTGCCGTCATGCAGCACTAGAACGGGCACCGACAAATTGCCGGTCAGGCGGCTTAATTGTCCGCTCAGTTGCCCGTCCTGCAGCGCTGTTATATCGGATGGAAACAAAAGAGATGATTGCACGACAAAGACAACAAGATCGCACCCGCGGTGCGCGTGATAGGTATCAAGGGCGCATTCCGGCCTTGTGTCGGTGATGGACCGGGACCCGCTGTAATGCAGGTCCGGCAACAGGGCGGCAGCGCGTTTGTAAAGAGTGCCATAACCCGTATGAACGCAAATAATATTACTCATCAATACGACCGCTTTGCAAAAGACCGGATAAGGGCACCGGTTCAATGTGAGTTTATCTTAATATGAATTTTCTTGGTTTGCTCGACGATTTACCTGTGTCATTGCCGCGTATCGAGATCCCGTTACCCACTATAACGTAAGCTGCCCGTCTGAAAAGACATGAATCACTTTCATAATCGTTTCGCGGGATTTGACGATTTACCCATTGGCTTCGTAAAAAATCCTGCTAAAACAAGGCTATGACTGTTCATGTTCGCTTCGCGCCCTCGCCCACCGGGCTTTTGCATATCGGCAATATCCGGTCGGCCCTTTTTAACTTTTTATTCGCCCGCAGAAATGGCGGCGGCTTTATGCTGCGTCTTGACGACACCGACAGCGTGCGGTCGACGCAGGAATTTGCCGATGCCATCAAGCGCGATCTGACATGGCTGGGTCTGACATGGAGCACTTTCGGCCGCCAGTCCGACCGGTTGCCGCGTTATGCGGCCGCGCTGGAGTCCTTGAAACAATCGGGCCGCGCCTATGCGTGCTATGAAACGCAGGCCGAGCTGGATCTGAAGCGCAAGACCCAGCTGGGCCGCGGTCTGCCGCCGGTCTATGATCGCGCCGCGTTGAAACTCAGCGACGAAGAACGCAGGAATTTGGAATCGCAAGGGCGCAAACCGCATTGGCGGTTTAAACTGAACCACACCGATGTGGTGTGGGACGATATGGTGCAGGGGCGGAAAAGCTTTCCGGCCTCGTCGCTGTCCGACCCGGTTCTGGTGCGCGAAGACGGCGTGCCGCTTTATACTTTTTGTTCCGTGGTCGACGATGTCGATGACGGCACGACGCATATCATTCGCGGCGAAGACCATGTCACCAATACCGCCGTGCAGATTCAGATATGGCAGGCGGTCACGGACGCGCCGCACCCCGCGTTCGCGCATTTTCCCCTGATCGTCAGCGCCAACGGCATTGAAATGAGCAAGCGTCTGGGCACGCTGTCGATTGCCAGCATGCGCGACGACATGGAAATCGAAGCGATGGCCGTCAATGCGCTTCTGGCGCGGCTGGGGACGTCGGATGCGATCGGGCCGTGTTTAAGTCTGGATGAACTGGCGGCGGGTTTTGATGTCGGCAAGATTTCCCACGCGACGCCGAAATTCGATCTGGATGAATTAAAGACGCTGAACGCCAAGATTCTGCATATTACGCCGTTCGATGCCGTGCGCGACCGGCTGGCGGCGATGGGGTTGGGCGATGTCGATGAAAATTTCTGGACCGTGGCGCGCGCCAATATCGCCGTGCTGTCCGATATTCGCCAATGGTGGCGGGTGGCGACGGGGCCGGTAACGCCGGTGGTGCAGGACCCCGCGTTTTTGACGCAGGCGGCGGACATGCTGCCCCCGGGCCTGTGGAACGACGATACGTGGCACGCATGGACCGAGACGATCAAGGCGCAGACCGGACGCAAAGGCCGTGATTTGTTCATGCCGTTGCGGTTGGCGTTAACCGCGCATGATCACGGGCCGGAAATGAAATATCTGTTGCCGCGCATCGGCGAACAACGCGTGCGTTCGTTGCTGGCGGGGCGGGCGGCATGAAAACCGCGCGGGCTGCCATCGGGTCGTGACCGGGGTTCGACGGCGGTATTGCGGCAAAGAAAATCCCGGATCGCGCTTGCGCGCTATCCGGGATTCCAGAACATTACCTGTTTTATTACCTGTTTTATTTACCCATCATCATCGCATTGGCGCGTGATGTTGCGTCATCGATCGTTTTGTTGGTTTTGTCGCTTGCCTTGTTTTTGGCGGATGTGATTTTGCCGGTGACCTTGTCCATCGCGCCCTGCTTGGCAGCGGCGGCCTTGTCCATCATGCCTTGTTTCATCGCGGTGCCGGTATCGGTAGCCGTGCTGGTCGCGCTTTTGGTCATGTCGGACATCGACGGCATCATCGTTCCCATGCTGTCGTCGGCGAAAGCCGCACCGCTGCACAGCGTGAGGGACAGAACGGCCAGGGTCAGGATTTTCTTCATGTGGTTCTCCATTTCAGGGGGTGGCGGCAGGATTGCCGGTATTTGGCACGGTCGTTATGGCCGCGCCGAAAAGGTGGGACGGTTTTATTTTACATATGCGTCGGCCATTCTTCAACCGCCAAAGGTGAAAGCGTAAAGTTCCAATCCCGGTGCGGCGGCGGTGATGTCTATTTGACCGTCTCTGTCGGCATCAAGACTGACAAGCTCATAAAGCGCGTGATTGCCCACGGTGACGACACCATTTTTGACATCCTTGCCCGCGCTTGAGCCGATCGGCGCGCCGTCCAGCATTATGGATGCGCGCACCGGCTTGCCGCCGTCTGTGCCCATAACCAGAAAAACATGCCGCGCGTGGAAATGCAGGCGTAATGCCGCATGAGCCTGCGTCGCGGTTATTTTTTGCCCTTCGACTTTCCACGAACCGCTCAGCGCCCAGTTGTTCACAGGCAATGATGCAGGCATGGCATAGGCGGTCACGGCATCGGGCTGCAAGGCAGGCGTTCCGGCATAGCGTTCGGCGCGGTTCGAACCCAGATAGGTTTCCGGCGTGCGCGGTGCATTTGCATGATCCATATCCATCGACGATAGCGCGGGCGTTGAAATTGCTCCCTTTGCGGTATCAAGCCCCAGCAACACGCGGATATTATGTTCGGTGACACCGTAATCGCCTTCGCCGAAATGGGTGTAAACAACGCGGCCGTTTTTATCGATCAGATAATGCGCGGGCCAATATTCGTTGTTAAAATTGCTCCAGCTTTGCAAATCATTGTCCAGCACGACGGGGTAGGTAATACCGTCTTTGGTCAGGGCCGCCTGCACATTGACCGGGTCTTTTTCAAACGCGAATTCCGGCGAATGAATGCCGATAATAACCAGGCCCTTGTCGCGATATTTTTCGTTCCACGCTTCGATATAGGGCAAAGTGCGCACGCAATTGATGCAGGAATAAGTCCAGAAATCCACCAACACGACTTTGCCGCGCAAATCGGCGATACGCAGCGGCGGCGAATTGAACCATTGGCCCGGCGCGATTGCGGGCGCGGGGTAGGGCTGCGGCAGGGGATTTTCCAGCTTCCCATCCGCATTATTTTTATTCTGGGCCGTGGTCGCGGCCGGCATGGCGGGGGATGACGCCAGCAAACGCACATCCGCCCCGCTGTAAATGAATAAAGCGGCGGCAATAATAATAATCCCCAGCGCGCGCCGCACCGCATGGCTATGGGTTTTCAGGAAAGAAAACCGGCTCATGATCTGCCGTCCTGCCAGCGCGATGGCCAGCATCGGCAGCCCTGCGCCGATGGCGAACATGATAACGGTCGTCACGGCTTGGCCGCTGGTTTTGGCTTCGATAATCTGCACGACGGCGGCGGCCATAATCGGGCCGGCGCAGGGCGTCCAGATCAACCCGATCAACGCGCCGACCGCTGTGCCACCCCAAAACCCGTTCGATTTGTCCCACCGCGCCGTAAGGCTCTGCCCCGCATTGGCCAATCCCTGCGTTGCGCCGATTAATTTGTCGGACAATTTTTGCGACAACATCACGACGCCGAACAGCATCAGAAAAGCCAACGCCGCATTGCGCACGATCTGCGGGTCGGCATGCAGCGCGCCCAGTATCTGGCGCGACAACAAGGCAAAGCCGGTAAAGGCAATGATAAAGCCGGCAATAATGCCCAATGGCCGTTTTTTTCCGCCATCCAGCGACGCCGCCAGCATGATCGGCAGAATGGGCAGAATGCAGGGCGACAGCACAAGGCCAACACCCTCGGCAAAAGCCAGCGCGGCGTTCAAAATATCGGCGTTCATGGCGTCACATACAGGTCGGGATACAATTTGGCCAGGGCTGCCACTTTGGGCAAATCGTTGATCGCGATATAGGGATTATCGGGATGCAGCCGCGCGTAATTCTGGTGATAATCTTCCGCCGCATAAAAACCGCGCAACGGTTTCAGTTTCGTGACGATGGGCGCGTTGAAAATCTTTGCCTGCTGCAATTGCGCGATATACGCCGCGGCGATTTTCTGCTGATCCGGTGTTTCATAGAAAATTTCCGACCGGTATTGCGTGCCGTGGTCGGGGCCTTGCCTGTCCAATTCGGTGGGATCATGGGCCACAGAAAAATACACACGCAGAATTTGCCCCAGCGTGATTGTCGCGGGGTCATAGGTCACCTGCACCGACTCGGCGTGACCGGTCATACCGGTGCTGACCATGGCATAATGCGCGGTGGCCGCATCCCCGCCGGCATAGCCCGACACGGCCTTGGTCACGCCTTTTACATGTTGAAACACCGCCTGCACGCCCCAGAAACATCCGCCGGCCAGCACGATATTCTGCGCCGGCGCGCCCGCCGCCGCCAATTGGTCGTCATGCGTCGGGGCGGGCAACGGTTCGGCACATGCCGTGGCAATGCCGCAGGCCAGCGTGGCGACCGGTATCATGCCGAAAATTTTGGCCATGATGCTTCCTTTCTTGTTGAACGACATGTTCATCCTTCTTTCGGAACAAATTTCAACGCGACCCCGTTGTTGCAGTAGCGCAACCCCGTTGGCTTTGGCCCGTCGGGGAAAATATGCCCCTGATGCCCGCCGCAACGCGCGCAATGATATTCCGTGCGTTCCATCAACAATTTATGGTCGGCTTTCGTGCCGACATGATCGGGAATGGCGGCAAAGAAACTCGGCCAACCCGTGCCGCTGTCATATTTGGTGTCGGAATTGAACAGTTCCAACCCGCATCCGGCGCAGGCGAATACGCCTTTGCGATGCTCGTTCAGCAACGGGCTGGTAAATGGCCGTTCCGTGCCTTCGCAACGCAGCACGTCATATTGTTCGGGGGTCAGCATTTTCTTCCACTCCTCATCGGTTCGGGTGATGGGTGTTACCGTTTCGGCCCATGCGGGCGTCGCGCGTATCAATCCCGGCAGTGCGGCGATGCCAAGAACGGTTCCGGTCAGTTTAAGCATATGGCGGCGGTGCATGTCGGCCTCTGCGGTTGTTTCATTATCCTGTTCGCGACTGGCCGGGAAAAGGTTACACGAAAAAACAGGCCGTGCTATATCAAAGACATGGCCGAATCCGACCTTACATTTGAACAATTGATGCAACAGGCGCAGCAGGGCGATGCGACGGCTTATGCCGCGCTGCTGCGCGACACCGCTTTGATGCTGCGGCCCTATTTGCGCAAATGGCTGGGGTCGGGTCACGACGCCGAAGATGTTTTGCAGGAAATATTGATATCCCTGCACAAAGCGCGACATACCTACGACGGCAACCGGCCCTATAAACCGTGGATTCTGGCGATTGCGCGTTTCCGCGTCGCCGAATATTGGCGCCGCGCCTATGCCGACCGGTTGCGCCATCCGGTTGATCTGGCCGAAATCGAAAATAAAGTTGCGGCGCCTGTAACCGAAAATGGCTCTGCATACGAATACCTGTTCGAGAGTTTGAAGGCTTTGCCGCCGAAACAGGCCGATATTATCCGCCTGATGCATGTCGACGGTTATACGGCGCGTGAAGCCGCGGCACGGTTGGGGATGAAGGAAAACGCGGTCAAGGTCGCCGCGCATCGCGCCTATAAGATATTGCGCCGAAAACTGGAAGACATATGAAAGACACTGAAGCCCTCATCGCCGATTTGTCGGGCAAAATCACGCCAACGCGCGGCGCCTGCGCCTATCGCCTGTTCGCGGGTTGCGTGGCCGCGCTTGCCGTCTATATCGCGCTGATTTTCGCGACGGGCTTTCGTTCCGTGCGTCCCGATATTGCCGCCGCGCTCGCACAGCCTTTGTTCGACGGTGAAATCGCCAGCCTGATTTTGCTTGTTTTGTCTTCGGTCTATGCCGCGATCCTGCTGGGCTATCCCGATCGTTATCAAAAACCGCGCGTTATGCGTGCGGTAACGGCGTCGGGCGCGGTCTTTATACTGGTGCTTGCGGCAGAGGCGCTGCGCCCCGGCCAACCGATGCATGTGTCGATGGCGGGCGTTCATTGCCTGCTGTGCATCAGCGGATTGTCGCTATTGCCCGCCGCCTTGCTGTTCGTGCGGTTGCGCCGCATGGCCACGGTCGCGCCCGGCTTGGCTGGCATGCTGTGCGCATTGTGCGCTTTTGCCGTTGGCGCGTTGATCCTGCGTTTGTCGGAGCCGACCGACAACATCGCCCATGTTGTGGTCTGGCACTATCTGCCGATGCTTGGCATAAGCTTCGGCGGTTTCTGGCTGGGGCGGCGCGTTCTGAAATGGTGATTTGTTTTATTTAACGAGTTCCGACAATGGAATCAGCGGGCGCGCGCCGTAATGGCTAATGACTTCGGCGGCGGCTACGGCGCCGATATGCGCGCATGTGGCGAAATCCTTGCCTTGCGACAGGCCGAACAAAAAACCTGCCGCATACAAATCGCCGGCGCCGGTGCTGTCGACCAATGATGTGGGCGGATGCGCAGGCGTCGCGATCATCTGATCGCTTGCGGCGATCACAGCGCCTTTTTCGCTGCGCGTCGTCACGGCAATATCGACATGGGCGCGGGCGGCGGCAATGGCGGATTCCAGATTTTCCGCCCGGTACAATTCCATCAATTCATGTTCGTTGGCGAACAGGATATCAACCTCGTCACGGATCAGCGCGGCAAAATCTTCACGATGGCCGCGCACGCAAAAGATATCCGACAAAGTCAGCGCGACCTTGCGTCCGGCCTGATGGGCGATTTGCGACGCCTTGTGAAAGGATTGCTTCGTCGCAGGCGTGGCGAACATATATCCTTCCAGATAGATGGCGGCTGATTGCCGCACGATATCGGCATCGATATCGGCGGTCGAAAACTCTCCCGCCGCGCCCAGATGGGTCACCATTGTGCGTTGGGCGTCCGGCGTGACAAAACTCAGGCAATGTCCGGTGGGCAGGCCGGGCAGGGGCGATCCGGCAAAGTGAATATTCTGCGCGCGCAAATCATGGGCAAAGGCTTCGCCAAACTGGTCGCGGCCGATTTTTCCCGCAAAGGCGCAACGCCCCGCGCCGCCACCCAGCGACGCAAACCCCGCCAGCGTATTGGCGGCCGATCCGCCCGACGCCATTTCCGCCGCCGCGCCGGCTCGTTCATAAAGGGTGCGCGACCGCGCGGCATCGGCCAATGCCATCGTCCCTTTGGCCAGTTCGTTGGTCTGGATAAAGGTGTCATCGACCGGGATCAGGATATCGACCAGAGCGTTGCCGATAGCGTAAAGGTCGTAACGGGGGGCGTCGCGCATGATTGAAATCCGTATGATGATGTGAAGGATGAAGTTGAATTTTATCGCTTATAATCAATGGACTAAAAAGCAAAAAAGAAGTTGTGGATGAAAGAATCATTTCCTTGATTCCCGGGTTAAGGATGTGTTAACTCTTCGACCTCACTTGACGCTTTTCATTCCGGAGGAAAAACGAATGTTCGGACCCGCGCGCGACAAAAAGAACGAATCTGCAGACGCCACGATGATTGATGAAACAGCGGCCCCCGCCGTCGGTTCCGCGCAAGCCCCCAGCCTGCCGCGCGCCGCGTCGCCGGCCAGCGCCGGTCGCCGCCTTCCCGAAGTCGGTCGTCGCTCCTCGGCGGGCCCCGATTCGGGCCGCAAGCTTGTGGTCGGCGAAGGCCTGTCGGTTTCGGGCGAAATCACCTCGTGCGACATTCTTGTCGTCGCCGGCAAGGTCGAAGCCAAAGTCACGGACGGCAAGCTGATCGAAATCAATGAATCCGGCCAGTTCCGCGGCAGCGTCGAAATCGAAAACGCCGACATCGCCGGCCGTTATGATGGCCAGCTTATCGTCCATGGCCGTTTGACCGTGCGTTCGACCGGCCGCATCAGCGGTATGGTCAAATACGGCGAATTGGAAATCAATGCAGGCGGCCAGATCATCGGCGAATTGCAGGTCACCGGCGGTGGCGCGCAAGCGTCAACCGGCCCCGGTGGTTTCAAGAGCGCGTCGAAATTCACCTCGCTGCTTGACGAAGAAGAATCTGCCGAAGAACGCAAAACCGCGTAATCGGTTTTCATCGAACAATATGAATGCCGCGTTTCGCAAGGAACGCGGCATTTTTTCTGCCGCGGCATAACTCCTTGTAAGTTATGCGTTTGTATTCAGCGTAAAAAAAACGTGACAAAAGCGTGCGGGTGGGATATTAATTAACCTTAATGGAGGGCTTGCCATCCGGTTTTTGCCTTTCATCATCCTTAGCGCCAGGGAGGCATGATGTCGAAGCCCTTTACCAATCCATTCTTTGAAGCTGACATGACCAAGCTGTTCGATGTTTCGAAGTTTACGGGAGAATTCCCCATGCCCCAATTCAACACGGAAGCCTTTCTGACGGCGCAGCGCAAGAATATCGAAGCCTGCACCGCGCTCAGCCAGGCTGTGAGCGAAAGCTTCCAGTCGCTGTGGCGTCGTCAGGGCGAAGCTGTTCGCCAGATGATGGAAGAAGCCTCGCAGACCGTCAATGCGATCATGTCGTGCCCGACGCCGGAAGACAAAGTCATCCGTCAGGCGGAAGCGGGCAAGGTTGCGGTTGAAAAATGCCTCGCCAATGTGCGCGACATTGCCGAAACCGTTGCCAAGTGCAACAATCAGGCTCTGGAAACCGTCAACACCCGCATGAATGAAGGTCTGGATGAGCTGCGTTGCATCGTCAAGAGCCGCAGCCACGCGGCCTGATTTCCGGATTTTGTTCAGGAAAACGGTTTTAACGGGCATGATGTTTTTAAGCATCATGTCCGTTTCCGCTTGCGGTAAGAAGCCGCCGCATGTCGATCCGCCCGGCGATGTTGAATCCTCTTTCCCCCGCGCTTACCCCAATCCTGACGACAATCAATGAACGCGTTCACTTATCGTGGCGGCATTTTATGTGCCGACAATATTGCCTTGCCTGTTATTGCCGAACAGGTTGGCACGCCTTGTTATGTTTATTCCGAAACAAGGCTGCGCGACAATTACCGCGCTTTTGCCGAACCTTTTGCCTCGTTGAACGCCATGGTGTGTTATGCCGTCAAGGCATGCCCCAATGTCGCGGTTATCCGCGCGCTGGCGTCGTGCGGCGCGGGGGCCGACGTCACGTCGGCGGGCGAACTTGAACGCGCGCTGCATGCGGGTGTCGCGCCGGACAAAATCGTTTTCTCCGGCGTCGCCAAAACGCGCGCCGAAATTACGATGGCGTTGAAGGCGGGCATTCATCAGATTAATGCCGAATCCATTCCCGAAATGCGGGTGATCGGCGAGGTTGCGGCGTCGCTGGGGCTGCGTGCGCCGCTGGCCTTGCGCGTCAATCCCAATGTCGCCGCGCACACGCATTACAAAATTTCAACCGGCGAGATGGGCACGAAATTCGGCATCGACTCGACCCAATTGCCCGAGGCGATGGGGCTGGCCAAAACCCTGCCCGGGCTCGACCTGAAAGGTTTTCAGGTTCATATCGGATCGCATTTATTCGACTACAATAATTTCCGTGAAGCCTATGGCAAACTTGCCGACATGGTGCGCGACTGGCGTGAACAGGGCTTCGACCTGTCGCGGCTCGATCTGGGCGGCGGCGTGGGCATTCCCTATGACGGCCAGACCCAGGCGCCGTTTGGCGACTATGCCGCTGTCGTGCATGCTACGGTCGGCAATCTGGGGTGCGAACTGGCGTTCGAACCCGGGCGGCGTCTGGTCGGCGATGCCGGTGTGTTGTTGACGCAGGTGATGTATGACAAGCAAGGAACAGCCAAGCGGTTTTTAATTCTGGACGCGGGCATGAATGATTTGATCCGCCCCGCGATGTACGAAGCGCGTCATTCGATCTGGCCGGTGCGTGAATGTGCAGACGATGCGCAACCCGCTGATGTCGTCGGCCCGGTATGCGAAACGTCCGATTTGTTTGGTGAATTCTATTTGTTGCCCGGCGTCGGGCAGGGTGATCTGGTCGCCATTTTGCAGGCCGGAGCCTATGGCGCGGCGATGGCGTCGACCTATAACGGGCGGCCCTTGATCCCCGAAGTCATGGTGTCGGGCGACACGTTCCGTGTCATTCGCAAACGCATTTCGGTTGCCGAGCAAATCGGATGGGAAGAATAACCGTGCCTGCCTCCAAAAGAAAAACGCCTGCCGCCAACCCCGAAGCCGAATGGTTCGGGTTTCGTCGCGTCAATCCGGATGAAAAAGCCGGGCTGGTGCGCGATGTTTTCGCATCGGTGGCGGGCAATTACGATGTGATGAACGATCTGATGTCGGGCGGCCTGCACCGGCTGTGGAAAGACACGCTGGTGCGCAAGATGAATCCGAAGCCGGGCCAGACTTTGCTCGACGTCGCGGGCGGCACGGGCGATATCGCGTTGAGGTGTTACCGGCGCACGGCGGGTCGGGCCAATATCATCATTTGCGACATTAACCCCGCGATGCTGGCGGCGGGCAAAGCCAAGGCGATCGATCACGGTGTGATGTCTGGCCTGACATGGGTGACAGGCAATGCCGAAGCCTTGCCTTTCCCCGACCGCAGCGTCGACACCTATTCGATTGCGTTCGGGTTGCGCAATGTCACGCATATCGATCAGGCTTTGCGTGAAGCCGCACGGGTTTTGCGCCCCGGCGGGCGGTTTTTCTGTATGGAATTCAGCCCCGGCGTGACGCCTGCACTGAAGCCGCTTTATGAAACCTACTGCCTGAATGTATTGCCGGTTTTGGGGCAATTCGTGGCTAAAGACCGCAATGCCTACCAATATCTGGCCGAAAGCATCCTGAAATTCCCCCCGCAGGCCCAATTGGCTGCGCGCATGGAAAAAGCGGGGCTGGAACGCGCCAAATGGACGAACTTAACCGGCGGAATTGCGGTGATTCATGAAGGGTGGCGGCTTTAATCAGTGTTAATATCGAAAAAGGCTTGCTTTCGCAGGGGGCAATCGCTATCAAGACCGCCTCGCGCGCCGCTGGCCTATGGCATGCCCGGCCGCACTAACGATTAATAAAGGATACTCAAATGCCCAAACTCAAGACCCACAGCGGGGCCAAGAAGCGCTTTCGCGTCACTGGCAACGGCAAAGTCAAATGCGGCGCCGCTCATCGCCGCCACTTTATGCGTCACCGTTCACAGAACACCAAGCGCACCTCGCGCCAAGGGCTGATTCTGTTCAAAACCGACGGCGATAACATCATCCGCCATTTTCTGCGTAACGCGTAAAGGAGCCTCGTCATGGCACGTGTCAAAAGAGGCGTAACCACCCACGCCCGTCATAAAGAAGTCGTTCAACTCGGCAAAGGCTATCGCGGTCGCGCCAGCACCAATTTCCGCGTCGCGATTGAAAAAGTCGAAAAGGCGTTGCGTTACGCCTATCGCGATCGTCGCGCGAAAAAGGGCGAATTCCGCGCCTTGTGGATTCAACGCATCAATGCGGGCGTGCGCGAACACGGCCTGACCTATGCGCGGTTCATCAACGGATTAAAGCGTGCGGGCATTGAACTCGACCGCAAAACGCTGTCGAACCTCGCCGCCGAAGAACCGGCGGCGTTCAAGGCCTTGGTCGATCAGGCGCAGGCCGCGCTGAAGGCGTAAGGCTTTTCACCGATTAAGTTATATAGATGCGGCAAGCATGCGTGCTTGCCGCATTTTTATTTTCATCGCCAGCGCGGCCGCATGTTTGATCAGCGTGCGCGTAAAGCTCGACAAGGTAATGCCGCACGCGCGGAAAACCATCGCGACAATGCGTTCGATATTGTCGGGCCGGTATAGGGGATAAGCCCGCGCCATATAGGCCATTGTGTAAGGCAGCCGGTCATAGGCCGCGCCTGCGGGCGCGTTGGCGATGTAATAGGCATAGGCCAATTCGTCGTCTTCGGATTCCTGCACGCGGCCCAGTCCGATTTTTAACTTCTGTAACCGGGTTAGGCCGTCGCGGTCGTTGTATCGTTTCAGGTGGCTGAAAAACAGCTTGTAATGGCGCAATTCGTCGGCAGCGATATGGCGGCACAGGGCCTTTAAAACCGGTTCGTCGCTGGCGTCGCCCAAAGCAGTGTAATAGGAACTTGTCCCCGTTTCCACGATACAGCGCGCGATCAATTCGCCGCTTTTCGACCCGCGGATTGACGCCGCCGCGTCGACATTGATGCGATATCCGGCGCGGTAACGCGCGGCGGCATTTTCGAAATCGAAAGACGGGTCGGCCCGCATCGCCCACGCGCCCAAGGCCGCGCCGTGCTGCGTTTCTTCGCGCGCCCATGCTTTCACATCGTGGCAGAACGCCGCGTCATCGGCAAAAACATTGCACAGATAGCTGGCGTAATCGCCGGCATTATATTCGACCAAAGCCGCCGCCTTGACGATTTTCAACAAATCCGGGTTAACCGTTTCGGCGTCGAACGCGCCCCAGGGCAGGGTGTCGATAGTCCATGGGTGGAGTGTTCTTTGCATGATCTGACCTGTTGACTGAATTGACGCATAATCTATGTAAAAACGGGCAAAAAAATGACAAACCATACTTTCGCCGCCACGGGCGCGATGATAGAGTGCCAAACCGGCAAGTGCCAGTGTTAATGTTAAGGAATGACCGATGGCAGAGGCAGCACGTCCTGTTGAAAATACTCCGATATCAAGCGGCGATCTCGACGCGTTGAAAACCGAATTCGCCGCCGCCGTGGCCGCTGCGGACAGCATTGCCGCGCTTGACGATATTCGCGTGTCGGCTTTGGGTAAAAAAGGCCGTATCACCGACATGATGAAAACGCTGGGCTCATTGCCGCCCGATGAACGAAAAAATCGCGGCGCGGCGTTGAACGTGCTGAAGGATGAAATCGCGGCGGCGATCGATGCGCGGCATAAAATTCTGGCCGATACCGCGCTGGCGGAAAAACTGGCGCGGGAAAGCATCGACGTCACGCTGGCCCCGCGCCCCGCGGCCAATGACGGGCGCGTGCATCCGATCTCGCAAACCATTGACGAACTGGTGACGATTTTCGCCAGCATGGGTTTTTCGGTCGCCAAAGGGCCGGATATCGAAAGCGAATATTACAATTTCGAAGCATTGAACCTGCCGTCGTCGCATCCCGCGCGCGACATGCAGGCGACGTTCTTTCTGCCCGGGTCGGCGCAGGCGGGCGGCGATAAAATGGTTCTGCGCACGCAAACCTCGCCGGTGCAAATTCGCACGATGAAGGCGCAAAAACCGCCGATCCGCATTATCGCGCCGGGCCGCACCTATCGCTGCGATTACGACATGACGCACACGCCGATGTTTCATCAGATCGAAGGGCTGGTTATCGATCAATCGACCCATATGGGCCATTTAAAGGGTTGCTTGCTCGACTTCATGCGCGCCTTTTTCGGCATCGACGATTTGCCTATCCGTTTTCGCCCGTCTTATTTTCCTTTCACCGAACCCAGCGCCGAAATCGATATCGGCTGCAAACGCCCCAAGGGCGGCAAGGGGGAATTGAAACTGGGCAATTACGGCGACTGGCTGGAAATCGGCGGTTGCGGCATGGTGCATCCCAATGTGCTGCGCAACTGCGGCCTCGATCCCGATGCGTATCAGGGCTTCGCTTTTGGCATGGGTATCGAACGCATGGCGATGTTGAAATACGGCATTCCCGATCTGCGCACCTTTTTTGACGCCGATCTGCGATGGCTGAAACATTACGGCTTTGTGCCTCTGGACATCCCTAATCCCGCGTTGAAGGGGTGACATGCAATGGGTGCGCGCGATATTCGGCGTTACGATGGGCTGCGTCTGGCTGGCGATTGGCGTCGCGGCGGCCGGCGCGTTGTTGCCGGTTATCGGTCTTTTGCTGATATGTCTTCTGGTGCCGCCGCCTTTTACGATGCTCGTCAATCTGGTGTTTCCGGTTTTTTATTTCATCGGGCCGAACGGCGCGCACAAAGGGCTCAACGCCATGATGTCGGCTTTGCGTTTCATCCTCAACAAAGCGGCGGATTCGTTCCGCGCCGCCGCCAACCCTGAATAATAGTCCAGAGTATCCATCATGAAATTCACCTTCTCCTGGCTGAAACAGCATCTCGACACTTCCGTGTCATTGACCGATATCTGCGCCAAACTCACCGCGCTGGGTCTCGAAGTCGAAGGCGTCGAAGATCCTGGCGAAAAACTGGCGCCCTTTATCGTCGCGCATCTGGTCGAGGCGGTTCAGCATCCCAATGCCGACCGGTTGCGCGTCTGCACCGTCGATACCGGTCGTGAAAAACTGCAAGTCGTGTGCGGCGCGCCGAACGCGCGCGGCGGTATCAAAGTCGTGCTGGCCCGTCCCGGCGACGTCATCCCCGCTACGGGGGAAGTGTTGAAAAAAGGCGTCATCCGCGATGTGGAATCGCAAGGCATGATGTGTTCGGCCCGGGAACTCGGCCTCGGCGACGATCATGACGGCATCATCGAATTGCCTGCCGATGCGCCTGTTGGCGCGTCTTTCGCATCCTATGCCGGGTACGATGATCCCGTGATTGAAATCAACCTGACGCCAAACCGGCCCGACTGCGCAGGCGTGCACGGCATCGCGCGCGATCTGGCCGCCGCCGGCATGGGCGCGCTGAAAACAATCGACGCGTCGCCGGTAAAAGCTGTAGAGCCCGCGCGCATCAAGGTCGCGCTGGATTTCCCCGCCGGTGACAAATCCTGTCCGCATTTCGTCGGGCGTTTAATCCGCAACGTCAAAAATCGCCCCAGCCCGGAATGGATGCAAAAACAATTGCGCGCCGTCGGGTTGCGGCCCATTTCGGCTTTGGTCGATATTACCAATTATCTGACCGTCGATTGCATGCGTCCTCTGCATGTTTTTGACGCGAACAAGATCAAGGGCGATTTGTGGGTGCGGCCCGCGCAGGGCGGCGAAACATTCGACGCGTTGAACGGGAAAAAATACATAATGGAAAAAGGCATGACGGTGATCGGCGACGATACCGGCGTGCTGAGCCTCGGCGGCATTATGGGCGGTGCCGGCAGTTCATGCGACAACGCCACCGTGGACGTGTTTATCGAAGCGGCCTATTTCGACCCCGTGCGTACGGCATTAACCGGGCGCGCGTTGCAAATCTCGTCCGACGCGCGCTATCGGTTCGAACGCGGCGTCGACCCGTTATTCACGCAATTGGGCGCGGAAGTGGCGACCAAGTTTATTCTCGACCTGTGCGGCACGCCGGAAACGGTGGTGGGCGAGCTGGTCATTGCGGGGCAAGCGCCTGTTGTCGAACGCCCTATTGCGCTTGAAATCGGTAAGTGCCTGAAACATACCGGCGTCGATGTCGCCGCCGGCGAACAGGAAAAAATCCTGACGACATTGGGTTTCGATGTCCGGCACAAGGACGGCAAATTGTCGGTGATTGCGCCCAGCTGGCGGCCCGATATCGAAGGAGACGCTGATCTGGTCGAAGAAATTATCCGCGTCAAAGGATACGAATATATTCCCGCCGTGTCGCTGCAGCGTCCACAGGCGGTAACGGCCTCGGCCATTGATGCGGCGGATTATCGTTTGACGGCGGCGCGGCGCGCGCTGGCATCGCAAGGGTTGATGGAGGCTGTGACCTGGTCGTTCATGCCGGGCACGATCGCCGCCTGTTTCGGCGGTGTGGCGGATGCGTTGCGTCTCGTCAACCCGATCAGCAGCGATCTGGACGTCATGCGCCCGTCGATTCTGGGCAATTTAATCCAGGCCGCCAAACGCAATGCCGATCGCGGTTTCGCCGAGGCCGCCTTGTTTGAAATCGGCCCCGTGTTCCGCGATCAAACGCCCGAAGGACAAAGCATGATCGCCACCGCATTGCGTGCGGGCGCGACGCCGCGCCACTGGGCGCAACCCGTTCGCGCCGTCGACGCCTATGACGCCAAGGCGGACGCTTTGGCCGCGCTGGCGGCGGCGGGCGCGCCGGTGGCCAGTTTGCAAATCACCGCCGATGCCCCCGCTTGGTATCATCCGGGCCGTTCGGGCAGCCTGCGCCTTGGCCCGACGGTGCTGGCCTTTTTCGGCGAGATTCACCCGTCTGTTCTGGCGGCGTGCGATGCTGCGGGGCCGATGGCCGGGTGTGAAATCTTTATGGCGAATATCCCCGCCGCGCGCGCCACAGGTACGGCCAAGCCTTTACTGAAACTCGACGCGTTACAACCGGTATCGCGCGACTTCGCCTTTGTCGTCGGGCGCGATATCACAGCGGCGAAATTGATCAAGGCCGTGCGCGATGCCGATAAAAACCTGATCCGTGACGTCAGCGTGTTTGACGTTTACCAAGGCGACAAGGTCGAAGCCGGCAAAAAATCGATTGCCGTTAGCGTGACATTGCAACCGGCGGATAAAAGCCTGACCGATGCCGAAATCGACGCGATCGCCGCCAAAATCGCGGCGTCGGTCGCCAAGGTGACAGGCGCGACATTGCGCGGGTAAACGCATTATCCGGGTTTTATCGCCGAAAAAATAAGGGCGTTATTCCCTTGCGGAAATAACGCCCTCTTTTCATCCTCCTTGTGCAGGGGAGGACAAAATCGGGAAGCTTAAGCCTCGGCCTGCTTGGCCATGCGTTTGCGCATATTGGGGTCGAGGTAGCGTTTGCGCAGGCGGATATTCTGCGGCGTGACTTCGACCAGCTCGTCGTCGGCGATATAGGCCAACGCTTTTTCCAGCGTCATCAGCATCGGCGGGGTCAGGCGCACGGCTTCGTCTTTCGATGTCGTGCGAATGTTGGTCAGCTTCTTGCCTTCCAACACATTGACGTCCAGATCGTTGCTCTTGGAATGTTCGCCGACAATCATGCCTTCATAGACTTTGGCGCCGGGCGATATCAGCATCGGCCCGCGGTCTTCCAGCTTCCACATGGCATAGGCAACGGCTTCGCCCGCGCCGTTGGCGATCAGAACGCCCGTGCGGCGCGCCGCAATCGGGCCTTTATATGGGGCATAGCTGTGGAACAGGCGGTTCATCAACCCCGTGCCGCGCGTGTCGGACAGGAATTCGCTGAAATAGCCGATCAGGCCGCGCGAGGGAGCCAGAAAGGTCAGGCGAATTTTGCCGCCGCCCGACGGGCGCATGTCGGTCATTTCCGCCTTGCGTTCCGACATTTTGTTGACGACGGTTCCCGAATATTGTTCGTCGACGTCGATGACGACTTCTTCGATCGGTTCATGACGCTGGCCGTCCACGGTCTGGTACAGAACGCGCGGGCGGCTGATCGACAGTTCGAACCCTTCGCGGCGCATATTTTCGATCAAAATGCCCAATTGCAATTCGCCGCGGCCCGCGACTTCATACGCGTCGGCGCCCTGGGTTTCCGTGACGCGGATGGCGACGTTGCTTTCGGCTTCGCGCAGCAAGCGGTCGCGGATCATGCGGCTGGTGACCTTGTCGCCTTCGGTTCCCGCCAGCGGCGAGTCGTTGACGGCGAAAGTCATGCCGATGGTCGGCGGGTCGATGGGCTTGGCCTGCAACGCTTCGGTCACTGCGACGTCGCACAACGTATCGGCCACGGTTGCCTTGGTCAGGCCCGCGATAATAACAATGTCGCCTGCTTGCGCTTCGTCAACCGGCACGCGTTCCAATCCGCGGAAAGACAGGATTTTGGTGACGCGTCCCTGTTCGATGGTCTGCCCGTCGCGGGTCATGGCCTTGATCGACATATTGGTTTTAACCGTGCCGGTCTGCACGCGGCCCGTCAGCAAGCGGCCCAGAAACGGGTTGGCTTCCAGAATGGTCGCCAGCATGGTAAAGGGCGCATCCTTGTTGACCTTGGGCGCCGGCACATGGCGGACGATCAGGTCGAATAAGGGGGACAAATCCTTGGGTTCGTCGCCCATTTTTTCCACCGCCCAGCCGTTGCGGCCCGAGGCGAATAATGTGGGGAAGTCGAGCTGTTCTTCGGTCGCGTCCAGCGCGGCGAACAGGTCGAACACTTCGTCATGCACCTGATGCGGGCGCGCGTCGGAACGGTCGACTTTATTGATGACCACGATGGGGCGCAATCCTTGCGCCAAAGCTTTGGACACCACGAATTTGGTTTGGGGCAGGGGGCCTTCGGCGGCGTCGCACAGCAACACCACGCCGTCGACCATTGACAGAATGCGTTCGACTTCGCCGCCGAAATCGGCGTGGCCGGGGGTATCGACGATGTTGAAGCGCATATCGTTGCGGATAATCGACGTGCATTTCGCCAGAATGGTAATGCCGCGTTCGCGTTCCAGATCATTGCTGTCCATCGCGCGTTCGGCGACTTGCTGGTTTTCGCGGAACGTGCCGGATTGCTTGAGCATCTGGTCGACCAAGGTGGTCTTGCCGTGGTCAACGTGGGCGATAATGGCGATATTGCGTAAATTCATGTTTTCCTGCGCTGCAAAAAAAGGTTCGGGCGCAGGGTTAAGGGTTTGTAACGCTTTCGTCAATCTTTATCGGCTTTTACCGGGGTAAATAGCCGTGAATGCCGCTGGCCACGGCCCACAGGGCCAAAATGGCCAACGCCACCGCCGTAATCCTGTTGATCGTTAAGATGCGGTCTTCGTTGCAATGGCCGCGCAACAGGCTGATGCCGCCCGACAATACGGCCCACCACACCGCCGAACCTGCAAAAATTCCCCCGATCATCAAAACGGTGTCAAGTTTGGCGCTGACATCGCCGAAAGTCGCGACGACGGCCAATGTGCCGAATAAAGTCAATGGGTTGGCGATGGTAATGGCAAAGCCGCTGATCATCGCGCGCAATGTTTCCCACACCACACGGGTATCGGCCATCACCAGAACTTTTTCAACAATTTCAAATGAATGGGGCGGTTTTGGACGATCGTGCCAGGTATGCCACGCGGTCACCAGAACGATCAGGCCGCCGACGATGCGGATGGTTGCTTCATAGTGATGAATGAAATCGGTGATGACACCGATCCCCATCACCGCAATCGCGCCGAAAATGGCATCGGCGATGGCGGCGCCGAAGCCGGTCGCATAACCGATAATCAGCCCTTTTTGCAACGTGCGACGGATGCACAGCAACCCCACAGGGCCAACCGGCGCGGCGATCACCAGACCCAAAATCGCCCCGCGGTACAAAACGCCCATTTCTTCCAGCAACACACTCTCCTTAATTGTACAGGAGAGTTATGACAAAGCGCGGCGTTTTGTGCAACCCGAGGACTTTATCCGGCCTTGGGCAAATCTAATCCGCTGGCCGACAGCTGATCGCCCAATTGTTTTT
This sequence comes from Alphaproteobacteria bacterium, assembly GCA_028866275.1. GTDB lineage: Bacteria > Pseudomonadota > Alphaproteobacteria > UBA9219 > UBA9219 > CAIXLI01. Next base: position 23,094 of record JAGWIK010000014.1, on the reverse strand, counting down.
GCAGCCGCGCGAGTCCTTCGGCGTTTTGCGATTCCGCGCGTGCGACCAGAACGGCTTGCGTATTTGACGCGCGCAGCAACCACCATCCGTCGCCCGTCTTCACGCGCACGCCGTCGGTGTCGTCAACCGCCGCGCCCGATTTCTGCAAACGCGCTTTGACTTCATCGACCACGATGAATTTGCGCGCTTCGTCGACCGGAAACCGCAATTCCGGCGTGTTGATGGTTTGCGGCAGGTCGTCGCGCCAAGCGGCCAGCGATTTGCCGGATGCGCTGAGCAACGACACCAGCCGCACCGCGGAATATATGGCGTCGTCAAAACCGTAATATTTGTCGGCAAAAAAGATATGGCCGCTCATTTCCCCGGCCAGCGGCGATTTTGTTTCCGCCATTTTGACCTTGATCAGGGAATGGCCCGTTTTGCCCATCACCGGTTTGCCGCCCAGCGCGGCGATGCGGTCGAATAATACTTGTGATGCTTTGACGTCGGCGATGATGGTCGCGCCCGGATGGGTTTTTAAAACTTCGCCGGCATAAATCGCCAGCAATTGGTCGCCCGCGACAATGCGGCCCATGCCGTCGACAGCGCCGATGCGGTCGGCATCGCCGTCGAAGGCGATACCCAGATCGGCTTTATGCTCGGCGACGGCTTTTTGCAAATCGATCAGATTATGCGCCTCGGTCGGGTCGGGGTGATGATTGGGAAAACGCCCGTCGATATCGGCGAACAGAAGCGTATGCGTGCCCGGCAGTTTTTTGGTCAGCATCGACACGATTTCGCCACCCGCGCCGTTGCCACAATCCCACACGATATTCAGCGGTTCTTTGCCCTGATAGTCCTGCAACAACCTGTCGACATAGATTTCACGAATATCGGTTGACGACACATCGCCCGAACCTGCGACGTAATCATCTGTTGCCGCCATTTCGGCCAGTTTTTTGATCGCCGCGCCGTAAATCGGCCCGCCGCCGATCAGATGTTTGGCCATCAGCATCTTGAACCCGTTTTGGTCAGACGGGTTGTGCGAACCCGTGACCATAATGCCGGCGTCGGCTTTTAAATGCGCGGCGGCGAAATACAACATCGGCGTGGGGCCCAGCCCGACACGTTCGACGCGCGCGCCGGTGGACAACAGGCCTTCGATCAAAGCCGCCTCGAAAGCGGGTGAATGGGTGCGTCCGTCATACCCCACCACGATATGGCTGCCGCCCGCGCGGATGACCATAGACCCGAACGCCTTGCCTAATGCCAGCGCGTCTTTTTCATGCAACGTATTGCCGACAATGCCACGGATGTCATATTCGCGGATAATGGTGGGGTCGAATGTGTGCGGCATCAGGATTCCCTTTGTTTTTTAGTGGATTTTATCCCATATAGGGCGTCGGAGAGGGAGTTAAAAGTCTAATTGCGTCTTTTTCACGCCATAAAGTCTTTCTATTTTCATTTTCCGGCAGAAATATGCCATAAAGAGGCCGCATGAGCGCACCGATAGCCAATCTCCCCGCCCTGCGTGGCGAAGGCAATCTCGCCGTCTATTTGCGCGATATCCGCAAATTCCCGGTGCTGGAAGCCAATGAAGAATATATGCTCGCCAAATCGTGGAAAGAGCACGGCGATCTGCAAGCCGCGCACAAGCTTGTGACCAGCCATTTGCGCCTTGTCGCTAAAATCGCCATGGGCTATCGCGGCTATGGTCTGCCTTTGTCCGACCTGATCGCCGAAGGCAATATCGGCATGATGCAGGCGGTCAAGCGTTTCGACCCCGACCGCGGGTTCCGCCTGTCGACCTATGCCATGTGGTGGATCCGCGCCGCGATACAGGAATATATCCTGCATTCCTGGTCTTTGGTCAAAATCGGCACGACGGCCGCGCAGAAAAAGTTGTTTTTCAATCTGCGCCGCCTGAAGGGCGAAATGAAAGCCATCGACGACGGCGATTTGTCGCAAGAACAGGTTCACGAAATCGCGCAACGTCTGGATGTCGCCGAAGAAGAAGTCGTGAATATGAACCGTCGCCTGACCGGCGGCGATCAATCGCTCAACGCGCCTTTGTCGCGCGACGGCGAAGGCGACGGCGAATGGCAGGACTGGCTGGTCGACACGGCCGAACCGGCAGATATCCGCATGGGCGCGCGCGAAGAATTGTCGGGCCGCCAGAAATTGCTGGCGACGGCGATGGAAGGGCTACAACCGCGGGAACGCGACATCATCGTGGCGCGGCGCTTGTCTGAAAACCCCGCGACGCTGGAAGATTTGTCGCAGAAATTCGGCGTCAGCCGCGAAAGGGTGCGCCAGATCGAAGTGCGCGCCTTTGAAAAACTCCAGCATAATATAAAATTGGCGGCCGAACGCGAAGGCTTATTGTCACCGCCATAGGGGATCCATGGAAAAAGAACGGCTCGCGGCTTTCAGCGACGGCGTCATCGCCATTATCATCACCATTATGGTGTTGGAGCTCAAGCCGCCGGAAACGGCTGACTGGTCCGGCATGCTGGACATCGTTCCTGAGCTTCTCAGCTATGTGCTGAGTTTTGTTTATGTCGCGATATACTGGAACAATCATCACCACATGTTGCATATGGTCGCGCGCGTCAATGGCGGGATCTTGTGGGCCAATATGCATTTGCTGTTCTGGCTGTCGCTCATTCCGTTCACCACGGCGTGGATGTGGCATCATCATCATGCTGCCGCGCCTGTCGCGCTTTACGGCGTCGTGCTGCTGATGGCGGCTATCGCTTATTATATTTTACAAAGTGCGATTATCTGCGCGCAGGGTGCGGCCTCGGCGCTGGCCAAGGCGATAGGCCGCGATATCAAAGGCAGGATATCGCCGTTTCTTTATGCTTCGGCGGCAGGGTCTGCCATCGTCTCGCCCCATCTGGCTCTGGCGATCTATGCTGCCGTCGCGCTGATGTGGCTGGTGCCCGACCGGCGGATCGAAAAAGCCGTCAGCTGAAGCCGGCTGCGCGCATTTTTTTGATCAGCGCCGCTATATCCTCCGGCAATTTCGATGCGAATTTTACAATCTTGCCGCTGCGCGGATGAATGAATTGCAAGCCTACGGCATGCAAGGCCTGACGCGGAAATTTAACCAGCATATCGGCGTTTTTGGCGCGTACCGTCCGCCCGCCATAGGCGGCGTCGCCCACCACGGGATGTTTCAGATGCGCCATATGGACGCGGATCTGGTGCGTGCGCCCTGTGGCAAGCTTGCATTCGACCAGCGACGCCACGGTATAGTTCTCGATCACTTTATAGTGCGTCAAGGCTTCGCGACCCTTGGCTGTGACGGCCATTTTCTTTCGGTCTTTCATGCTGCGGCCTATCGGGGCGTCGATGCTGCCCGACGGTTGCACCGGCACACCCCACACCACGGCCTGATAGGTGCGGCTTAGGCTTCGGTCCGCAAACTGCGCCGATAATTTTTGATGCGCCGCGTCGGTTTTTGCCACGACCATCAAGCCGCTGGTGTCTTTGTCCAGGCGGTGCACGATGCCGGGACGCGCGACGCCGCCGATGCCCGACAGGCTGTTGCCGCAATGGGCCAAAAGCGCGTTGACGAGTGTATTGTCGGGATTACCCGGGGCAGGGTGGACGACAAGCCCCGGCGGTTTGTCGATGACGATAACGTCTTTGTCTTCAAACACGATGTTCAGGGCGATGGCTTGCGCTTCGGGTTCGGCTTTTTCCGGCGGGGGCAAGGCTATGCGGTACGTTTCGCCAAGCTTGGTTTTGCGGCTGGCGTCGGTTACAGGAACCCCATCGATTGTGATATGTCCCGCGCCCATTAACGCCTGCAACCGCGCGCGCGACAACGGCACGTCATACGTAACGGCCAGCGCGGCCAACGCTTTATCAAGCCGCTGACCCGCCCATGGTTCGGTGATGTTGATCGCGCGTATGTCCGCGGTCATTTGGCGATGGCGGGTATGGACGGCGCAACGGTGGGTAAAACCGGCGGTTGGGCGACGCGATATTCTTGCGTGAATTGCGCGGCCATTTTTTGCAGAACGTCGTTGACGGTTTGCGCGTGGTTGGTCTGGTCGCTGGCGACCATCGTGCTTTGCTGCCAATAAAGCGCGGTAATGCCGCGCGGTGTCGCGACGGGCGGTATGGTGACATTGGCCGGGCTTTCCGCCGACAGTGACACGAACGATACGCAGTTCAGGCTGTCCCCGACATGGGTATAAATTTCGGGGATCAAATCGATGCGGGCCACGCCCATTTGTGGCGGGCGGGCAATCGCCGCCACGGTGACGGGGATTTGCGTACCGGCAAAGGCTTTGGTCAAGGCATCGACGATGCCGTCATTGGAAAGGCCGCAGCTATTGGCCGCCTTGGGGTCGGGAAAACGCGCAGGTTCAAGGATGATATCGCCGACGGCATAAAGGCCCGGCGCCGCGCCTTGGGCATGGGCGGCGGCCGGGTTTAAAGCGGCGGCAAGAATTGCGGCAGCAAGAAATTTTTTCATGCTCCGTCACTCCCTTGGGACGTTATTCGCGTTCGTCGCGTTGCGTGCGTTCTTTGCGTTCGTGGCGTTCCTGCGCTTCGACGGTCAATGTCGCGATGGGGCGCGCTTCCAAACGCTTGATGCCGATGGGGTCGCCGGTTTCCTCGCAATAACCGTATTCGTTGCGTTCGATGCGTTCCAGCGCTTCGTCGATTTTGCTGATCAGTTTGCGTTGGCGGTCGCGCGTGCGCAGTTCCAGTGCCACTTCGGTTTCGGCGCTGGCGCGGTCCGCGATGTCGGGTTCCTGCATGCCGCCTTCGTCTTGCAATTCTTGCAGCGTGACATCGGCTTCGCGCACGATCTCGGCCTTCCACGCCTGAAGCTTGTGCCGGAAATATTCCAGCATCACCGGGTTCATATATTTTTCTTTTTCCGTGGGTTTGTAATTTTGCGGAACGGTGACGGTGGTCATGCGGATTCCTTTTAATATTCAAATGGCGGGTGAGGATAGAAGAACCGCGCGCATCAAGTCAACGCATGCCGCAATCTGTGTTTTATCAATAAATTCATCGGGTTGATGTGCCTGTTCGATGAATCCGGGGCCGCAGATGATGGCCGCCGCCCCCAGTTTCTGGAAAATGCCGGCTTCGGTGCCGAATCCAACCGCATGGGTTTCGTCGCATTTCAGCACGCGCTTCAGGGTTTTTTCCGCCGGACTGTCGGGCGTCGGCGTGAAAGGCGGAATATCAAAACAGGTGCAGGTTTCCATGCCCGCATGGGGGGCAAAGGCGGCAAAGGACGGCGCAAAGCTTTCGCGCGCCTGCCGGTCGATATCGGCGGCAATGGCGGCTGCTGTTTCGCCAGGATGGGCGCGCACCTGCCACAGTATTTCGCAATGTTCGGCGATGATATTTTCCGCCGTGCCGCCCTGAATGATGCCGAGATTGAAGGTGGTATAGGGCGGGTCGAAACGCGACGGCGAAAAAGGGTTTTCCTGTCGCGCGCGCGCGGCGTCTTCGATGATATTCATCAGGCGCGCACCCAGCGAAATCGCATTCAATCCCTTGGCCGGCTGGCCGGAATGGCCGGAAACGCCGGTGATGCGCGTGCTGAACGCCGCAACGCCTTTATGTTGATTGACGATGGAAAGTCCGGTCGGTTCGCCGATCCATGTCCATGCCGGTTTGATGTTGCGCGCCGCCAGATAATCGGTCAAACGCATCGCGCCCGACATGTCGGTTTCTTCGTCGGAGGTGAACGCCAGATGGAAACTGCCGCCAGTATTGGCGGCAAGGAATTCCGGCACGAAAGCCAGCGCGCAGGCGATGAATCCTTTCATGTCGGCCGCGCCGCGCGCGTATAATTTGCCGTCGCGTTCGGTCAGGGTAAAAGGATCCGACGTCCAGTTTTGCCCGTCGACCGGCACGACATCGGTGTGCCCCGCCAGCGCGATGCCGGGTTGGTCGCTGTTCCCGATCGTCGCCCACAAACAGGCTTTCGCGCCGTCGCCGCTGGCGACGATGTCGCTTTTGACGTCGAATTCGTCGAGATAATCGCGGATGAAGTCGATGCAGGCGCGGTTCGGGTTGCGCGACACCGTGTCGAACGCGACAAGCTTGGCGAGGATTTGTTCTGCGTTGAGAGGCTTAGCTTTGGACAACGGCTTTCCTGACGCTTTCGATCGTGAACAGCATGACTGTGCCGGATTCGGTTGCGGCATACAAGGCGTCGCCGTCGCGGTTCCAGACAAGGCCCGTCACGGGGGCATTGGCGGCGGAAACAGGCGGTGCGATCATGATTTCCATACGCCCGTCCAGTGGCGCCAGAACGACCATGCCGTCATTATATCCTGCCGCGATCATGTCGTCTTTGGGGTGCGGGGCGACCTGTGTGACCAGCCTGTTATCCGTGCCGCCCAGCGTCAAGGGCGGCTTGCCCCACGGCCCGCCGCCGGAAAAAGGCCAGCAGATGATTTGCTCCGCGCCCGACGTCACCAGATATTTGCCACGCGCGGAAAACGCCATCGACCGCACTTTGGCGGCATAGCCCTGCATGCGCATTTCTTTGTTATCGCTTAATTGCCAGCCATGCAGCGCGTTTTCCTGCAGGCTGGTCAGCAAAGCCTTGCCGTCGGGCGTCCAGATGACGTCAAGGTGCGAACCTTTCCATTCCAATTTTGCGGGCGTCGCATCCTTGGCATTCATCCAATACAGCGACACGCCGTTATAATGGCTGACGGCCAATCGTTTGCCGTTGGGGCTGAAGACAAGCCCGCCCGCGCTGCTGGGCAGGGTTGTCGTGAATTTTTCCTGTCCGGCATCGTCCAGTACCGTCAGTTTTTTTCCTGCGCTGAAGGCGCGATGCTTGCCGTCGACCGCCCCCGCGACGTGATCGATCCAAGCATTCTTCCTGTCGGCGATGACGGTGGCCGTGCCGGGAACGGGGTCGATGATAACGGTTTTGCTGTCGTCGCCGCTCGATAAAAATGCGTGGACGTCGGCATCGGGACGCAGGCATAGCGAAATGCCGTCATGCAGGTGCAAGGCTTTTGGCTCGGCGGCGGCATCCTGCGCATCGAACAATCGCGCCGACCCGTCGGCCATGGCTGCTGCGACCCAATCGCCATTGCGATTGACGGCCAGCGATAAAACCGGCGTGTCGAACGTCCAGCGGCGGTGAATGGCGTTTGTCATGCGGCCTCCGGCAACAGGGCGCGCGCCAGATCATCCATGCGCGCAAAAACTTTTTCGGCGCCGTCCTGCAACAGCCTGTCGCCGTGGCCGGGCGGGCAATGGCTGCCGCCGGTAAAACCCCAAACACGCATATGGGCGGCGCGCGCGGCCTGAACGCCCGCGGGACTGTCTTCGATGACAAGGCAATGTTCGGGCGCAGTGTTCATTTGCGCCGCCGCGAACAAAAACAAATCCGGCGCGGGTTTGCCGCGTTCGACTTGTGACGCGCTGAAAATATGCGGGGCGAGCTTGCCCCACAATCCCGTCAGACCCAATGAATGGCGCAACCCTTCCGGTTTTGTGCTTGATGCCACGCATTTTTTCCATGGCAGCGCGTCGATCATGTCAAAAATTCCCGGTGTGGCTTTCAGGGCTTTTTCATATAAAGCGTGGCGGCGCATCCCCTTTTTGTCCAGATAATCCGCGGGCATTTTTACATTATAACGCATTTCAATATCCGCGGTTTCATCGACGGAACTGACGCCCATATAGCGATTCAAGGCGTCTTCCAACGTCATATCGATGCCATAGTCGCGCAACGTTTCAACCAGAGCCTGATGCGCCAGCCCCTCGCTGTCGATCAGCACGCCGTCGCAGTCGAAAATGACCAGAGCGAGAGAAAACGACATATTACGCCGCGCAACGCGCGAAGCCGTCGCGCAACGCCTGTTCGTCCAGATGCCGTCCGATGAACACCAACCGGCTGCGGCGCGCTTCGCCCGCCTGCCATGGCGTCAAATTGCCGCCGTCCATCATCATATGCACGCCCTGTATCGCCACGCGGCGGTCTTGTCCCGCGATATTCAGGATGCCTTTATATCGCAGCAAATCCTGCCCCTTGTTGGCGCGCAGATCGGACATCCATGACTCGAATTTGGCCATGTCCAGCGGTTGATCGCCAACCAGCGACAGGCTTGAAATCTCGCTGTCGTGGATTTCATTCCGGTGGTGATGCCCGTGTTCGTGGCCATGTTCGTGATCATGTTTGTGGCCGTGATGATGGTGGTCGTGGCCGCAATCATGGCTGCAATGATCGCCATGTTCGTGGTGGTGATGGTCGTGGCTATGTTCCGTTTCCGGCTTCAGGAAATCGGGTTCGTGTTTCAGAATTTCATTGATGTCAAAACTGCCACGACCCAGAATTTCATCCAGCGGTGCGGCGCATTTCACCGTGCGCACGATTTTGGCGAAGGAATTGATTTTGCGAATGGCGCGTTCGATGTCGGCCAGTTCGTCGGCACCGACCAGATCGGTTTTATTCAGCAATATAATGTCGGCGAAGGCGATTTGTTCTTCGGCTTCTTTGGAATCTTTCAATCGCAACGGCAGATGCTTGGCATCGACGACCGCCACAATGCTGTCGATCTTTGCCTTGGCTGCGATGTCTTCGTCGGCGAAGAAAGTTTGCGCCACCGGGCCGGGATCGGCCAAACCGGTGGTTTCGACCAGAATGCCGTCGAACGATCCGGCGCGTTTCATCAAGCCGGATATCACGCGAATCAAATCGCCGCGCACGGTGCAGCAGATACAGCCATTATTCATTTCGAAGACTTCTTCATCGGCGCCGACGACCAGTGCGCCGTCGATGCCTTCCTCGCCATATTCGTTAACGATGACGGCGTATTTCTTGCCGTGCGGTTCGGACAGGATCCGGTTCAGCAGCGTGGTTTTCCCCGCGCCCAGATAGCCGGTCAGAACGGTAACGGGTATTTGCGCCATGGGAACCTCGCGAAAAAGGGGATAAAATGATCGTGGGGTATATATAGGTATATCAACGTGTTATTCAAGCTTCACAAAACCGGCTTTTGCAAGTAAAGTAACCCTTGCGTCCGCAGCTTTTCAAGGCGTATCTGTCGTTGTGTATTGATGATACTATTCAAGATTATTTAGGATATCCCATGCAGCAAATCGAAAATCTGGACGCTTGGCGAGTCACCGAACCCGAAATCATGGAAATGGACCGTTATCTCAGCGGCGCCAATGCGCCCGACGTTGAGGAAGATGTCCGCCTGTGCATTGCCAGCGGCGCCCGCGATATGATTCTGGATTGCGCTCAGCTGGGCTATCTGACTGGTGCGGGCGCGCGCCTGTTTTTGAACGCGGCGCGCATGATGAAGGATGTCGGCGGCGCTTTGCGCGTCGGCAATTTGTCCGGCCAGCCGCGTGATTTGTTCATGGCGTGCGGGCTTGATGTCTTTGTGCCTGTCGAAGAAGACGTGGCCGTTGCCCGCGTGCCTGATAAAGCGTTCGCAGCGCAATAACTTTTTATCCGCGTTTTTATGCCCTTCGTGTTGACCTGACATAGTCGGGGCATTAGCTTGCTCGCATCCTTATCCCCAGCGAGTGTGTCTTATGTCGCGTGCCGTTAAATCTGCCAAGGGTTCTAAAGCATCTTCGGGCATCGTTCGGGCCGCCAAGCCTTTTCCGCCTGCCCCCGGCGATTTTGAAAAGCTTTTTTACGCCAATCTTCTGGCTTCCGACCTCAAGCTGTTTTCGGCGGTGGAGCGCACGCGCATCGCCGCGTCGATGTGGGGCCTGGCGGCGCGGCGCAAGCCGTCTGAAACCTGCCTGCGCGTTTTCAATCCCGCGCCCGACATCGACGGGTGGACGGTCGATCACACGGTGATCGAAATCGTGACCGCCGATAAGCCGTTTCTTGTCGCGTCGGTTACCGGCGTGTTGCAGCGCGCCGGCTATGCCGTGCACATGGTTATTCATCCGGTTATGATGATCCGTCGCGACAAAACGGGCGCAGTTTTGGGGATTGGCAATCCGGGCGATACCGACGGCGTCGCTGAATCTTTTATCCATGTGCAGATCGATCATTGTCTTGAAGGCGCCCAATTGATGGGTATCGAGGCGGATGTGCGCGCCACGTTAAAGGATGTACAGGCCGCGGTCGAGGACTGGCAGCCGATGCGCGACCGCATGATCGAGGCCAGCGACAGGCTCGACGACCCGCACTATAAAAAAAGCGCGGCTGGCGAAGACATAGGTGAAGTGCGGGCGTTCTTGCGTTGGCTGTGTGACGATAATTTTACCTTCCTTGGCTATCGCGAAATCGATATCGAACAAAAAGACGAAACGCTGTCGGCCATTCATATTGTCCCGGGCCGCGGCCTTGGCATTTTGCGTGATGATGAAACGCGCATGTTCGGCGGCCTTCGCGACCTGGACGAAAAACGCCGTCCGGCCTTGCGTAAATATGTGCGCCAGCATCACGTTCTGTTCGTCACGAAAACCAACGCCGTAACCCGCGTGCATCGCGTGTTGCCGATGGACGCGGTGTTCATCCGCACGTTCGACGACAACGGCACCATTGTCGGCGAAAAACTTTTCGTCGGGCTGTTTACGTCGAAAACCTATACGCAAATGCCGGCGGAAATACCTTTTATGCGGCATAAAATCGCCGAGGTCGTGGCGCGCATGGGTTTTCCGGCCAAAAGCCACGACCATCGCAGCCTGATGCACATCCTGAATACCTATCCGCATGACGAGCTGTTCCAGATTCACGAAGACGAACTGTACGCCAATGCGCGCGGCATTTTGCAATTACAGGAACGCGCCCGCGTCGCGCTGTTCACGCGCCGCGACCCGTTCGGCCGTTATGTCACGTGCCTTGTCTATGTGCCGCGCGACCGTTACGATTCCGCTTTGCGCGCGCGCATTCAGGATTTTCTCGAAGTCGCTTATTCCGGCAAGGCGCAGTCGTGGAATGTGCGCATCGATGACGGGCGGCTGGCGCGCGCTTTCGTGACCATTCATCTGACGCCGGATTCGCTGAAACCAGATCCGGCGCAACTGGAAAACGACCTGCGCGATATGTGCCGCACCTGGGGGGATCGCCTGCGCGACAGCCTGGTTGCCGCCTATGGCGAAGCCTCGGCTCTGGCCCTGCTGCGCCGCTATGGCGACGCATTCCCACAGGCTTATCAGGATTCCATTTCGCCGATCCGCGCGGTGCAGGATGTCCGTGAATTGGAACGCGTGCGCGCCGCGCCGCGTTTTGTCGCCACCTTGCACGATGCGCAGGACGGGCGTTTGATCCTGAAACTGTTCCAGCCCGGCCACGCGTTGTTGCTGTCCGAAGCATTGCCCATTCTTGAAAATATGGGCATGAAGGTCGACTATATGGGCGGCCCTTACGAGATCAGGTTCAAAGACGACGCCGCGCCGATTTATGTGCATGAATTTGTCGGACGTTCTGCGCTGCCGTCGTTAGTCGCCTTCGATCTTGTGAAAACGGCGTTTGAGGAATCTCTGGCCAAAGTATGGTGTGGCGAGGCGGAAAGCGATGCGTTCAACGCATTGACGCTGCGGGTGGGCATGGAATGGCGCGCCGTCGCCGTCTTGCGCGCTTTTGCCCGTTATCTGCGTCAATTGCGCATCCCCTACAGCCACGACATGATGGCTGCGGCATTTTTATCCTATCCCCAGATGGCGCAGCAGATTTACGCGCTGTTTTTCCTGCGCCACAACCCGGCCTTCAAAGGCAAGCGTGAAGAGGCGGCGCGTTTGATCGAGGCCCGCATCGCCGAGGGAATGGCCGATATCACTGCGCTCGAAGACGACCGCATTATCAGGCGCTACCTTAATCTTGTGCAATCGTCGCTGCGCACCAATCTTTTCCAGACGGACGCAAACGGCGCGCCGAAATCCTATATATCGATTAAATTCGACAGCCATGCCGTCGATTTCATGCCTTTGCCCAAACCGCTGTATGAAATTTTTGTTTACAGCCCTCAGGTCGAAGCCGTGCATCTGCGCGGCGGCAAGGTGGCACGCGGCGGCATTCGCTGGTCCGACCGGCGTGATGATTTCCGCGCTGAAATTCTGGGGCTGATGAAAGCCCAGATGGTCAAAAACAGCGTGATCGTCCCCGTGGGATCGAAGGGCGGATTTATCGTCAAACGTCCCCCCGCCGAGGCCGACAAATTCCAGGCAGAGGGTATCGCTTGCTACAAGGTGATGATGTGCGGGCTGCTCGACATCACCGACAATCTGTCCGACGGCAAAATTGTGCCGCCGCACAATGTGGTGCGCCATGACGGCGACGACCCCTATCTGGTCGTTGCCGCCGACAAAGGCACGGCAACATTTTCCGATATCGCCAATGGCATTGCGCAGCAATATGGCTTCTGGCTCGACGATGCCTTTGCCTCGGGCGGATCCGCGGGTTACGATCATAAAGCGATGGGTATCACCGCGCGCGGCGCATGGGAGGCCGTCAAACGCCATTTCCGCGAAATCGGCAAAGACACGCAAAAGGAAGATTTTACCGTTATCGGCGTCGGCGACATGTCGGGTGACGTATTCGGCAACGGCATGTTGTTGTCGGAACATATTCTGTTGCAGGGCGCGTTCGACCATCGCCATGTTTTTTGCGATCCGGCGCCCGATGCGGCGGCCAGCTTCGCCGAACGCAAAAGACTGTTCGCGCTGCCGCGCAGCAGCTGGGCCGATTACGATCGCAAGCTGATCTCCAAAGGCGGCGGCATATTCGCGCGCAGCGATAAAGCGGTAAAAATATCGCCGGAAATGAAAAAAGCCTATGGCATCGCGGCCGACACGCTGACGCCCGCCGAATTGATCCAGGCAATGTTGAAAGCGCAGGTCGAATTGCTGTATTTCGGCGGCATCGGCACCTATGTCAAAGCGTCGGAGGAAGGGGGCGATGCGGTCGCCGACCGCGCCAATGACGCGTTGCGCGTCAACGGCTGCGATTTGCGCGCTAAAATCGTATGTGAAGGCGCCAATCTGGGCATGACCCAGCGCGGACGCGTCGAATACGCGCTTAAAGGCGGCCGCCTTAATACCGACGCTATCGACAATTCGGCCGGGGTCGATACGTCGGATCACGAAGTCAATATCAAGGTCTTGCTGCGCCGCGCGGTGGACAGGAAAAAACTGACCATTCCCGCGCGTAACAAGGTGCTGGCCGGCATGACGAAGGACGTCGCCCGTCTGGTGTTGCGCGACAATTATCTGCAGACGCAGGCTTTGTCGCTGGCCGAAGCGCGCGCCGCCGAAATTTTTCCCATGCATGTGCGTTGCATTCAGGAACTGGAAAAAATCGGGCTGCTGAACCGCGCGGTTGAATTTCTGCCGTCGGATGCGGAAATCGCCGAACGGCAACGGCTGGGCCGCGGATTGACGCGGCCTGAACTCGCGGTGTTGTTCGCCTATGTCAAGATATGGCTGTATCCCCATATTTTGGATTCGTCTTTGCCCGCCGATCCTGCCTTGCGCGGCGATGTCGCCGATTATTTCCCCAAGCTGTTGCGGGAATCTTATGCCGCGGACATCGAACGTCATCAGTTGCGGCGGGAAATCGCGGCGACGGTCGTTACGAATGACATCATCAACCGCACCGGCGTTCATGCCGTTCTGACAATGGCGATGCAGGACCGCGTGGAACCCGACGCCATCGTGCGGGCCTATCTGTTGGCGCGTGAATCTTTTGCCCTGCCGGGGTTGTGGGCGGAAATTGAAGCCCTGGACGCCAAGGTTCCGGCCGACGTTCAGGCGCGGCTCAGCCTGACCGTCCGCGTTGCGCTGGTGCAGGCGATGCGTCGGTTGATGGCGGATAAAAATGGCCCCACCCATCTGGACGCCGCCATCAGGGCGCGGCGATCGGGGGTGGCGCAGCTTGCCGATTGGCTTGGCGCCAACAGAACCGCGTCGGAAGATTACCTGCTGCGCACCGTGGCGACATGGCGCGAACAGGGGGTGCCCGAATCGCTGGCGCGCCGCGTCGCCCGTTTCCCCATTCTGGCGGGGGCGATTGATCTGGTCGATCTGGCGGGCAAGGTCAAAATGCCGATGGGCGATTTGGCCGGCTTGTTCTTCGGGCTCGAAAAACGGCTCGATCTGGCCTGGCTGGCGCGATTGACCGTGTCGCCGACGGGCCAAACGCCGTGGCAACGCGACGCCGCCGTTGCCGCTTTGGGCGAATTGTCCGGGCATCATCGTCGTCTGACGTCCCAGCTTGCCGCCCGCATGGGCAAGGGGCGGAAGGCCAATCCTCTGGCCGCAATCGATGCGTGGGCGGAACAATATGCAGCCGTGTTGACGCCCTATGACGCGATGCTGGCCGAATGGCGGGCGACGGGCGGCGTCGATCTTGCGATGTTGTTGCTTGCCAACGCGCGGCTCGCTACCCTGTCGGCATGACCGTTGAAGCCGCCGCGCCTGAAGATGCCGCCAAGCCGCATTATTACGGCCATCGCCAGAGGTTGCGCGAACGGTTGCTGACGGCGGGCGGCGATGCCTTGCAGGATTACGAACTGCTCGAGCTTCTGCTGTTTGCCGCCATTCCGCGCCGCGACGTCAAACCGCTGGCAAAAAAACTTTTGTCCGAATTCAAGGGGTTGTGGAGTGTGGTTCACGCGCCGCGCGAACGGCTTCTAGCGTGCGGGCTGAGCGACGCGGCGGCGGCGACCCTGATAGTCACGGGCGCCATTGCCCTGCGCGCCCAGAAAAAAGCCATCGTCGGCGGGGCGCTGTTAAACAACTGGCAACGTATTGTCGATTATTGCCGCATGGCGATGGCGCATGAAACGGTGGAGCAATTCCGCTTGCTGTTTCTCGATCGCAAGAATCACCTGATCGGGGAGGAAGTCCATCAACGCGGCACGATCGACCACGCGCCCGTTTATCCCCGTGAAGTCGTCAAACGCGCGCTTGATATAGGCGCGGGTGCGCTGGTGCTGGTTCATAATCACCCCAGCGGCGACCCGACGCCCAGCAAGGACGATATCGCGATGACCCGCGCGATCATCGATGCCTGCAAACCGCTGGGCCTGACCGTTCACGACCACATCATCATCGGCCATGCGGAAACGGTCAGTTTCAAGGGACTCGGGTTGTTATGAAAATTATAAACTATTGATTTTGCCTTCGGAATCGCCAATTATGGGGCGCATCCGTTTCAGGGAGACATTCATGCGCCGTCCATTGGTAATCTTATCGCTGCTGTGCCTTGCTGCCGTGTCGTCATTGACGGCGTGCGAAGAATCCCCCGTCGCCCAATTCTGGCGTCCCATCAGCGAACCCAATCTTCTGATGCCGCAGGATCAGCTGCAAACCAAGCTGACTTTCGATCTCAACCAATGCCATTGCGGCACCTATCCCGCCAATGCCACACGCGACGAGATGGTCAAATTTTCGCCTGACAAACAACGTCTGGTCGAAACCGGCGTGACCATCACGCCGGACGAAGAGGGTGAATGCCTGCAGCAGCCAAGCCTGGTTGTCACCGAATGCATGCGCCAGCGCGGATGGGAACCGACCAATTGTTCGGGGCGTATGCCGTTGCCGACCGGCGGCGCGCTCTGCACTGCCTATCACCCCGACGAAGGCGAATAGAGTTAGTCGAATTTTTCGTCCGGATAGGCGCCCCACAAATCGCTTTTGCGCATATAGCCTTTGACGTCGCCGAATTTCAGCTTGCACCATACCGGCGCGCATGAAATCAAATCGCCGATGGCGCCGGCCTGCACATGCGCGACAACCGCGCTGCTGTCGTCGGCGTCGTCGTGCAAATCCTTGGTCGGCGGGGCGCTCGCCGGTGTCGTCGCATTGGCGTTGGAGTCGGCAGTGCCGGGGGCAGGAGGCGGCGCCGTGGGCGCATCGCCCGTGACAATCGCGGCGCGCTTGCCGGTCAATTCGATGCGGTTGATCCAGCCTTCGGCGCCTTCTGAATCGCGCACGCGTCGCCACACATCATATTCGGCAATGACTTCGACCGGCAGGCCGCGCCGCGTGTAAACCCATTCAATGGGGTAACGTGTGCCCGGCCCCGTGCGCATATTTACCTCGGCGCTGCGCAGCGCGGCGAAACGAGGCAGGGGCAAATGCGACCCGGCATCATCATCGGCGCGCGCGGCATTGGCAAAAGCCGCGAACGTTAAAATCATGACGCAAGGGGCAAGAAGAATTTTCCGCATTATCCTACCGGTTCAATATCGCCGCGGGCCTGGCCTTCATGGAACGCGGCGGCATAATCGTCTAAACCGCCCTTTTCAATCGCCTGCCGCAATCCGCGCATCAGGTCTTGATAATACTGCACATTATGCGCGGTCAGCAACATTGGGCCCAAAATTTCCTCGCCGCGGAACAAATGATGCAGATAGGCGCGGCTGTATCGCGTGCAGGCCAGGCACGAACAATGTTCGTCGAGCGGGCGCGGGTCGTCCAGATGCCGCGCGTTGCGGATATTGATCGTGCCGCGGCGCGTAAAACCTTGCCCCGTGCGGCCCGACCGTGTCGGCATGACGCAATCGAACATATCAACGCCGCGCAGCACCGCCCCGACGATGTCATCGGGCCGCCCGACGCCCATCAGGTAACGCGGTTTTTCCGGCTTCAGCGCGGGCACGACTTCGTCCAGAACCTTGAACATCGAATCCTGCCCTTCGCCGACGGCCAAGCCCCCGATGCCATAGCCTTCGGGATTAAGGGCCGTCAGTTTCTCGGCCGATTCCAGCCGCAGGTCGGGATAAATGCTGCCCTGATTGATGCCGAACAGGGCATAGCCGTCGCGCGGTTTGAACGCGGTTTTGCATCGTTCGGCCCAGCGCATCGACAACCGCATCGACTGCGCCGCCTGTTCCGGCGTGGCCGGATGCGGCGTGCATTCGTCAAAACACATGGTGATGTTGCTGTCCAGCAGATGCTGGATCTGCATCGACCGTTCGGGGGTCAGTTCGTGCGCGCTGCCATCCAGATGCGACCGGAAAGTGACGCCGTTTTCGTTCAATGTGCGCAGCTTCGACAAAGACATCACCTGAAACCCGCCGGAATCAGTAACGATCGGGCCGAGCCAGTCCATGAATTTATGCAGCCCGCCCAGCGCCGCGACGCGTTCCGCCGTAGGGCGCAGCATCAGGTGGTAGGTGTTGCAGATGGCAAGCTCTGCCCCCGTGGCGCGCACGGTGTCGGGCGTCATCGCTTTAATCGTGGCGGCGGTGGCCGTCGCCATAAAAGCCGGCGTTTCAAACGTGCCGTGCGCGGTGGTCACGCGTCCGCGCCGCGCTTTTTTGTCGGTGGAAAGAATGTCAAAACCGAATTTTGTCATGAACGCTCCAAAAGGCTCGTATCTCCATAAGAATAAAAACGATATTTCTCTTTGATCGCGCAAGCATAAACCGCGCGCATGCGATCCAATCCCATAAAGGCCGACACCAGCATAAACAAGGTCGATTGCGGCAAATGGAAATTGGTCATCAGCGCGTCGATGGCGCGGAATTTATAACCGGGCGTGATGAAAATGGCGGTTTCGGCGGCGAAAGGATACACAACGCCGTTTTCGTCCGCCGCGCTTTCGATCACGCGCAGGCTTGTGGTGCCCACCGCGATAATGCGGCGGCCTTCGCGCTTCGCCTTGTTGATTGCCCCGGCGGCTTCGGGCGATATCTCGCCATATTCGCTGTGCATGACATGGTCGGCGATATTGTCGACTTTCACCGGCAAAAACGTGCCCGCGCCGACATGCAATGTCACCGTCACGCGTTCGACGCCTTTGGCCGACAGCCGTTGCAATAAGTCGGGCGTGAAATGCAATCCGGCGGTGGGGGCGGCAACCGCGCCGTCGCGCGCGGCATAGATGGTTTGATAGCGCGAAACATCCGATCTGGCTGTCCCCGCGTCCCGCTTGATATAAGGCGGCAAGGGCGGCTCGCCATAGCGGTGCAGGAATGGCACGACGGCGGTATCTTCGACATTAAAGCGCAGCAGAATTTCGCCGCCTTCGTGTTTTTCCACGATTTCGGCGGCAAAATCATTGCCGAAAATAACGGTATCGCCGACGCGCAACCGCTTGCCGGGCCGCGCGAAGGCCAGCCAAGACGACAGCCCCTGTTTTTTATGCAGCAGGATTTCAACCTTAACCGCGCCGCGCCACCCATACAGCCGCGCCGGTATCACGCGCGTATCATTCATGACCAGAACATCGCCTGCGCGCAGCAAATCGGGCAAGTCGCGCACATGGTGATGCGCTGTCGCCGCGGGGGTGACGCGCAGCAAACGCGCGGCGTCGCGCGGCTCGGCGGCCTGCTGGGCGATCAGATCCTGCGGCAGATCGAAATCAAAATCGGATGTTTTCAAATTATTCATTTTTCCAATTACGCATCCCGTATCGCCGCCGCCATTCGGGCGACGCGCGCCATGAATTTCACGTCATGCACGCGCAAAATATCCGCACCGTTCAACACGCAGGCCGTCACGGCGGCAGCAGTGCCTTCCAGTCGGTCATCGACTGTCGCGCCCATCACATAGCCGATAAAAGATTTGCGCGACACCCCCATCAGGACGGGAAACCCCAAAGCCTTGACTGTGCCGATGTGGGCAATAAGCGCCAGATTCTGCGCGACGCTTTTGCCGAACCCGATGCCGGGGTCGACGATGATTTTATCGCGCGCCACGCCGTCGCGCATCGCGTTTTCGGCGGCGACGGATAATTCGCGGGCGACATCTTGCGCGATATCGCCATAGTCGCCGGCGTCATATTGTCCGCCGACGGTGGCATCGTGCGTCACGGCATCGGGTTTGGCGCGATTGTGCATGATAACAACCGATGCCCGGTGCCGCACGGCCACGCGCCGCATGGCGGGATCGGACAATCCGTTGATGTCGTTGACGATGCCGGCGCCGGCGCGGCAGGCGGCATCGGCGGTTTCGGGTTTAAAGGTGTCAATCGACAGCGGCAGGTTCAGCCGCGATTTGATCGCCGCTATGACAGGAACGACGCGCCGGATTTCTTCATCCGCCGACACGGGCATTGCCCCGGGGCGCGTGCTTTCCCCGCCAATGTCCAAAATGGTCGCGCCTTCCTCTGCCATCTGTTCAGCCCGAGCCACGGCCTGCGTCACGTAATCATCGCGCAAAATGCCATCGCCGGAAAAGGAATCGGGGGTAACGTTAATAATGCCCATGATGCGCGGGGTGTTCATAACGCCTCGTTTTGCCGCACGGGGGCAGGGGATGTTCGCGGCAGCCGCGCCAGCATCTCGGCAATGGTCAATCCGTTTTGCGGATGCCGCAAATCCGGCGCGATGTCATTCAGGGGGTACAGAACGAAATCGCGTTCGGCGATGCGCGGGTGGGGGATCGTCAATTCGGGCAAATCGACAATTTGTTCGTCGTAAAACAGGATGTCGATATCGATAACGCGCGGGCCATAACGGAATGTCGGCACACGGCCGATATCGCTTTCCATATCCTTGACCATCCACAGCAACGGCAAAGGCTCAAGATGTGTTGTGCCCGTTAGGGTGGCATTGAGAAAATCGGGCTGATCCGTGACATAAGCGGACGCCGTCTCGTAAACGGGCGAAATTTTCTCGATATCGACAAAAGGCCGCAATCTGGCAAT
Organism: Alphaproteobacteria bacterium; assembly: GCA_028866275.1. GTDB lineage: Bacteria > Pseudomonadota > Alphaproteobacteria > UBA9219 > UBA9219 > CAIXLI01. The sequence continues at coordinate 3,539 of JAGWIK010000014.1, read as the reverse complement.
GGCGGCGCGCAGATTTTCCAGCCGGTCGCCCATATTGGTGCCCAAAGCGAGGATAACGCGAACGGGTGCTGTTTCTGTCATCGTTCCTCCGTTGCCTGTCCTTCGATAAGGGTGCGCGCCAGTGCGATGCTGACTTTGCGGCCTGCGGCCAGCGCGGCGGTGTCCAGCCTGTCGACAAGATCGCGTATGGCTGCGGCATCGCGGGCGGTGCGCGCGGCCAAATAAGACACGACGCCGGCATCCAGTGCGACCTGACGGTCGGCAAATTGCTTGACGATCAGCGCGGCCAATAAATCATCGTCGGGTGCGGCCAGCGCCGCCACGGGCAATGTTAACAGCCGCGAACGCAAATCGGGTAATTGAAACGGCGTTTGGCCCGCGCCCGTTTTCATTGTCAACAACATCGACCGGCCGGATGATTTGACGCGGTTGTACAGATGAAACAACGCTTCTTCGCCTGCCGCGTCGCCGGCCAAAGCATCGGCATCGTCAATAGCCACGGGCGCGTCATCGGCGGTCAGGTCGATGGCGTTGCGCGTCGTCAGGTCGGCGCGCGTCACGGCGCGCCCGCGGCTTCTATGCAGCCACAAATGCATCAAATGGCTTTTGCCGCTGCCGCTGCCGCCCGTGACGATTAACCCGTGCGCGGGCCATTGCGGCCACGCTTCTATCCATGCCGCGGCCTCGCGGTTGCAGGCGGTAACCATATAGTCATCCGCGCCCATCGCCGTGGTGTGCGGCAAGGGCAAAGGAATTTGCCGCGCCGTCGTCATTGATACAGTTTGCTGTTCTTGTACTGGGCGACGGCAAAACGAACCAGAACGCCAAGAACGGCGGCGGTCGGCACGGCGATCAAGACGCCGACGAAGCCCATCAGTTTGACCCCGGAAATCAGGGCGAACAGAATCCATATCGGATGCAGGCCCACGCGACCGCCGACAAAACGCGGCGTCAGGATATAGGCTTCAAAAAAATGCCCGATAGCGAAAACGGCGATGACGCCGCCGATGCGCAACGGATCGCCGTCGAATTGCACGCAGGCCAGAAGAACGCTGGTGACCCAGCCAAAGATCGTCCCGACATAAGGCACGATGGTCAGGACGCCCGCGATGATGCCGACGGTCGCCCCGTATTTAAGCCCGTTGATGGCCAGCCCAATGCTGTAGACTGCGCCGAGGATCAGGCAAACAATGGCCTGTCCACGGACAAAACCGGACAATGTGCGGTCGATTTCGGCCATTTGCTGGCGGACAACCGCATAGTGGTGGCGCGGGATCAGTTGATCGACGGTTTTCGTCAGGGCTTTCCAGTCGCGTAAAGCATGAAACGCGGTGACGGGGGCCAGAATGGATAAAGCCAGCGCGTCGACGAAGGCAAAGCTGCCCGACACGATGTTTTGCAGGGCGTGGCTAAGCCATCCCGCGACCTGTCCGGCGGATTGCGTCGCCGCGCCGCGGATTTTATCAACATCGTCGGGTGAAAAACGCGCCAGCCAGCTTTGCGCCGATGGAAGATATTCTTCGCGTATTTTGCCGATATAATCGGGCAGGGCGTTCAATAACGCGCCGATCTGGCTGTTGATCAGGGGCCAGATCAGGATAATGATAAACGCCGCCGCAAAAATGAAGCTCGACAATACGATCAGCGCCCCGGCCCAACGGGCCATGCCGCGCCGTTCCAGCCGCGACACGAGGGGTTCAAGGAAATAAGCCAGGGCCAACCCTGCCAGAAAAGGGGCCAGAACAGGTTTAAACAAGCCCAACAGCAATACGACGCCGACCAAAAGCAAAAGCCAGAAGCGCAGCGCAAGGCTAGTCGGGGTGGGCATGAATGCGTCCTTATGACGGGGGTGCTGGGAAAGACCGGCAGAGATTAGCCTATTTTCCGTAAAGGTCGAGGTTTTCTCGCGTGTTTCCCGTCTTTCGTGAAAACCTTGCTCAAGGGGTTGCGTTAGGGTATATTAACAACCGTTGTGATTCCTGTTGACCAATCGGCCTTTAACAATTTATAGCAGTCAGCGAACCGCTCCGGTTGCCTTTTTTTGGTAATATTGCGGAGGGGCTGGGTGGTCAAGTCCCTTAAATACGTTAAGTCGCAGGTCCACTGCGCATATGAGGAAAGTATGATTTTTTACAAAGAAGAACGCTCCGCCATGTTTATCGATGGCGCGAACCTGTATGCCGCGGCCCGCGGCTTGGGCTTTGATATTGACTACAAGCGGTTGCTTGAAGTCTTCGCCGGTCGTGGCCGCCTTGTCCGCGCGTTCTATTACACCGCGCTGATCGAAAACGAAGAATATTCCCCGATCCGCCCGCTGGTCGATTGGCTGGATTACAATGGTTACTCGATGGTAACCAAGCCGACCAAGGAATTCACCGATGCTTTCGGTCGCCGCAAGATCAAAGGCAATATGGACATCGAACTCGCCATCGACGTCATGGAAATGTGCGATCATGTCGAACATATCATCATTTTCTCGGGCGACGGCGATTTCCGCCGTCTGGTCGAAGCGGTGCAGCGCAAGGGCGTCCGCGTCAGCGTCGTCAGTACGATGCGCTCCTCGCCGCCGATGGTCGCCGATGAATTGCGTCGTCAGGCCGATAATTTCATCGAATTGCAGGACATCATGCCGCACATCTCGCGCGCCCGCACCGACGGCGGCGCGCAGGGGCAACCCGTCGTGGCCCAACAGGCGATGAAGGATGCGGCGCAAAGCCTTGCGGCGACACAGGAAGAAATTCAGGACGTCGCGTAAGCGCCACCTTTGGGAAACAGATCAAGGCCGGTGGCGACACCGGCCTTTTTCTTTTGCCGAAATTTCTGCTTTTTGTGGGTGTTGCGCAATAAAACGCCGCAGGTTGGCATTTTTGAAAAATATTGTTGCGCTTGTATTCGGGGGTGGTTATTATCGTCGGTGAAAGGCAGGGTAATAATGTTTAAGACCGCTCGGAATCTCCTTCTTACATGGCGTTGCCCGCGGGGCGGCTAGATAGAGCCGCATGTCCCGGTCGACGCGTTTCAGCCCCTTCTCAGGGGCTTTTTTATTGGCCGAATTTAACCGACATCAAAGAAGGAACAAAAAATGGAGATCGAGAAAGCAAGGGAATCTGTGGCCGTGCGGCATTACGAAATGCCCACCCCGGTTTTCGAAAAAAACCAGTATGCCCTGACCAGAAAAACCGAAGAAGGCGTCGTCGAATGGGCGACGTCATGGGGCGGATGGAGTCCGGACATGCGGGCGGGGTTTTTTCGCGATTGCGCCCATGTGGTCGCCCATCGCATGCAGCAGGCAAATATGGCGGGGGGAGAGGTCAGCGAGGTCGTCACGCGCGTCTATGACGATACTGAAGGCAATCGCCGTTTCTTTGAGGGCGTTGCGACGGACGATGTTATCGTCGCCCGCCGTGGCGACGATGCGCGGCTGGTGACGCATAATGGCGTTTTGGGGCGCGGCAACCAGATATCCGCCGAAGCGGGACAGGCGGTTTCCGCTGACGCCATCATCGTTTCGCCGGGTGCTGAATGGAAGCAGGCCGTCG
>JAGWIK010000057.1 GCA_028866275.1 Alphaproteobacteria bacterium | reverse complement strand
GGAATACAGGATCAAATTCGTCGCCGCCGGTTCGATCAACGTACCGCTGTTCGCGACCCACGAAGAACCGTTATAGCTGTAGGTCGCGCTGCGCGCCGTGCCGCTGGCCGCCGTCTGCAATGTGCCTGTGCCGTCGAAATAGGTTGCCGTGCTGGCGCGGCTGACCCATGTCTGGCCTTGCGCGCTGTTGGTATAAAATGGCGCCCACGTCGATGTGATGTTGTTGGTCGTCGCGGCGCGGCTGACGAAACTTTGCGGGCTTACCAAATAAAAAGGCGGCGCGACGGATGTGACATTGCTGCCCGCGCGGGTAAAGGTCGCGCCGGTGCCGGCGATGAAATTCTGCACGCCGGTGTTGCCGCTGCCCGCCGTATATTGCGTGCCCACCGTGCCATCACAGGTGGTGTTGTGATTGATGTAATATTGGTCATGGACGAAATCCATGTCCAACGACGCGCAATTCCGCCACCAGTTATTATATGGAACGGGGGTGCCCGACGCGACCTGCGCCCGCGCCGGATGCCCCGACACAATCGCCAGCGTCAGCAGGGCGACGAAGACGGCAAGACGGACGACACGCTTCACGGCGAATATCCCGGCATCCATGTGACGATGACATAGGTGCCCATGCGCAGGAAATGGTACAGGGTCATCGTGCCCGATGTCGTCGCGCCGTGATTGCTGGGCAGGCGGAAGGCGAGGGTAGGGGAGTCCGAGTTCGAGAACGAACATGTCCCCGACGTCGTGCCTTCGACCAGCAACGTATAGCTGCCGCCGTCCTGCATGCCGGAGAAGCTGAACGCGCCGCAACTGGCCGTGGTATATTGTTCGTTCGACGTCGCCCAATTAATGGTGGTCGCCGACCCCGCATTGTTCGACCGCGAATAAATCGCGCCGGTGACGTCCAGCGCGGCGGCGGGGGCCGTGTTGCCGATACTGACCTGCGTGCCGTTGTCGTACAACGCGCCGATGCCAAGCGAGCTCGTCCCCGTCCAGCGCGCGACATAATTGGCCGTGCCGCCCGACGCGCCGCCGCCGGTCAGCGATATCCATGTCGTGCCGTTCCAATATTCTACCGCCGACGTGCCGGAGTTGTAACGGATTTCGCCATTGGCCAGCGCCGTGCCGGTGGGACGCGTGCTGCTGGCCCCGTTCGGCAAGGCAATCGCATCGGTTTTCTGCGACAGGTCGAGCGAAACGACGGGCGCGGTTGACCCGATGCCGACACTGCCGGAGGCGTTAATCACAAACCGCTCCAGATGATTTGTTTCGTCTGAAATCGAAAAACGGGCCGGAGCACTATTGTCACGACTGGAGATGGCGAAATTCTGCCCGGAAGCCGTGTTTCTAAAATAAATCCCGCCATTGTATCCTGTTTGGGAAGACGTTAAATCCAACAGCGCGCTCGGCGACGTCGTCCCGATGCCGATACTGCCGGAGGTGTTGATAACCATGCGCGTCGCCCCGGCCGTCGCGTCATAAAACTCCAACGGGCCCGCGCCGGAAGAATTGCCGGCCTGATCGGAAATAATCTGCCACGTGTGTCCGCCGGAACCTGTCGAACTGATCGTAAGGTGTGGGCCTGCCTGAACAGAGGATGAGTCTATTTTCAGTTCTGTCCCTGTCGTCGAACCCCCGTTAACTTCCAATAAGGAAGATGGCGATGTCGTCCCGATGCCGACACTGCCTCCACTACTGCCCGTGACATACATGGTATCATTCAAGTCGAGATATCTATATACCGAGGACGATCGGTTATAGGCCAAAACCTTGCCATAGACCCCATCGTAATAAAGCTCTAAGCCCGTGCCGGATGTAGGCGTATTACTCGACATAACACGAATGCTTCCACTGGCGACGTCGAGGGCGGCCCCGGGGGATGTCGTCCCGATGCCAATGTTGCCGCTTGACTTAATGACCATAGGCGTCGAGACAAAAACCCCCGAACTGTTGAAAAGCGAGAACTCAAATCCACCACCGCCACTGCCGGGATCATTCATGAAGTCGCTTACGCCATACCCGTTATTTTCGTTCCATCCTATATATGTACCTTGACTGGGCAGTACTGCCGTGGCGAGCGTGCTTTCCGCGCCGACTCGTCCACCGACATGCTCCGCGCCACCAATGATGTCCATCTTGACTGCAGGTGTGCTCGTCCCGATGCCGACATTGCCGCCGTTGAAATAACTGCTTCCACTCGCGGCAAGTACGGCGTTCTGGCTTCCCGATGAATAGAGAACCACTTCGCCGTTGTCGTTTGTGGTCGAAGATCCGACGACGTCGGCTACGTTATTCGTCCCATTGGAAACGCGGACGCCCTGATACTGTGTCGACGAATTGACTTGCAGAATTTTACCCGGCGCCGTCGTCCCGATGCCGACATTGCCGGCGAAATAAGCTTGTCCGCTGCCGTTATCAAGCGTGTTATTGTAGGTAACAATTTTATTAGTATCGTAAATTGTGAAGGCCACATTTCCTAAACCATTTGTGCTTTGTGTAGACGCGAGAACACCAAATATTGGGTTTCCAACACCACTGGTGGCACCGCTAACGCCGAGCCCTTGATAATAGCCGCCTATGGTTGACCAGCCAGGCGGTGACGGAAGGGCGGCGCTGATTCCATAATAAAAGCCGTTGGTTTTATCATAAATGCCGAATGCGCCCGCATGAACAGAGGTTGCGCCCGTGCTGTATACGCTCGGGTTATCATAAAAAGCGCCTTGACTTGTTGCAGTTGTTCCGAATAGCACATTTTGTGTGCTTCCTATATTCACTTGAAACAATGTTGATGGACTCGTCGTCCCGATCCCGACATATCCATTCGACCCGATGCGCATATATTCGTTGTAGGCGGAAGAACCGGTCTGGATGCCAAAGGTCATGGCGGGGCTGTAGACGCCGGTGCCGGTGGTGGAGACAGCGCCGATATAGGCACGTTGTTTATTACCGCTGGCGTTGGTGGCGGCGAGGTCTAGATAGGACGCGCTGCTGTCGGT
>JAGWIK010000056.1 GCA_028866275.1 Alphaproteobacteria bacterium | reverse complement strand
TCGTGCTGGGCGGTTTGGGTTTCGTCATGGCCGTGATTTACCGCGACCCGCGTTTGACGGCGTTGGTTTGCGCTTTGTCGCTGGCCCCCATTCTGCGCGGCCTGACCAGCCCGCGCATGGTTTCATTTATCCAGAAAATGGATTTCCGCCGCGACGCGGGCATCGAAGTCGCGGGCAAGGCCGTCGCCCTTGTCGTTTCTTCTGTTCTGGCGTTCGGCACGCACAGTTACTGGGCCATTGCCTCGGCGACCATCGCCACGCCTTTGGTGATGTGCGCGTTGTCTTATTGGTTCGCGCCTTATGCGCCGCGGGTTGCTTTGTCCGAATGGCAGTTATTCAAAAACCTTGTCGGATGGAACACGCTGTCGCAATTGTTCGCGTCGATGAATTGGCAGGCCGACCGGTTGTTGCTGGGCTATACCGTGCCAGAGACGGAGCTTGGGCGTTATGCCATGGCGGGCAATCTGGCCGGTATTCCCATACAGGCGGTTGTCGTGCCGATGGGCAACTCGTTGCTGTCGGCCTTTGCCGCGCGGCGCGATGACGGCGGGTCTGTGCTGGCATCGACCTATCTGAAATCATCCAACGCAATTCTGGCGATCGGCGGCCCGATTTTTATGGGGTTGGCGCTGCTGGCCGTGCCTGCGGTGCGGCTTGTTCTGGGGCCGGGATGGAACGAAGCGGGGCATTACCTGCAATGGCTGGCCCTGATCAGCATCATTGCGTTGCCGACCTATCACATCGGCAACCTTGCGCTGGCCCTTGATCAGGCGCGGATGGTGGCGTGGCGGACGATCGGCGAATTTATCGTGGCGATGCCCGCGCTTTTGATCGGCAGCGTTTATTTCGGTATTCCCGGCGTCATCGCCGCGCGGGCTTTATCTGTCGTGGTCGTGTTGCTGATCAGCATGCATGCGGTGCGGATTCTGGTCGGGTGTTCGTTCGCGGCGCAGCTTGTCGCGTTGCGGCGAACGGCGGCGGCTTTGGCCGTTCTGGCGTTCGTGGTGACGGCGTTGCGGCCTTTGGTCGATATGGCCAATCCTTTTGTCTTGACGCTCAGCCTTGGCGCGGTTTCTCTCGCAGGCGGGGTTGCCTATCTGGTTGTCCTGTATGCGCTATGGGCGCGCGCTGGCCGACCTGAGGGAGTAGAACATGTTGTGGCGGCGAAAGTGCTGACGCTTTTCAACAAAATCAGGTGCGCAGGGAAGACCGCATGAACATCCCTTCGCTTATCGTCCTTATCGCGCTTGTGGCCGGTCTTTTCGGGTCGGAGGCGTTGATCGTCGATCTGATTTTTATTTTGCCGTCGTTCGAAGCGATGGCGGTGTTGCCGCCCGCACTTTTGGGCGGCACCAGCCTGACCCCCGGCAGCATGGCGGCGTTTTTCTTTATTTTGCGCGCGATAATGAAGCCGGGCCTGTTGCAAGGTTTGCTGGCCGCGCTGGTCGATTTCCGGCGGCTGGGGTGGCTGGGGCTTTTCTTTATTGTGGCCGCCGCCGGAGCTGTTGTGCTGCCGCATCTTTTTAACGGCGCAATCATGGTTTACGGGTTGCGCGCGCCCGAGCTTGGCGCGGTTGCGCCGTCGATGACTAATTTTACCCAGACCGGATATCTGTTTCTGTCGGTCGCGGTGGCGGCCATCGTGTGCGTGCGCGTGGCGCGCGAACCGGCTTTTGTCGATATGTTGCTGAAAGCCATTCTGGCGGGCGGTTATGCCGTGATCGCGACCGGTCTGGTCGATATCGCCGCCGATGCCGCGGGTCGCGACGATATGCTGGTGGCCTTGTTCCACACCGCCAATTACGGTTATTCGGCGGGCGAAATTTTGGGTGCGAGCCGCATTATGGGGCTGACGCCGGAACCTTCGGCCTTCGGCGGGCTGGCGTCGTCTTTTTGCGCGATGCTGTTGTTTTTGCGTCCAGCCTATCCGCGTTCCCTGTCGCGGTGGAAAGTGCCGGTCGCGGCGTGGGGATGCGCCGCGATGGCGTTTCTGTCGACGTCATCGACGGCCTATGCGTCGATGTTCGTCATTCTGGGGCTTTATCTGTTTTATACTATTCATGCGATTGCGGAAGACGGGACAATCATACGCCGGTCGGCGGTGCGCAAAGCCGTGTGGGGCACGGGGTTGATTTTTGTGCTTTTGGTCGTGGCGCTGATCGATCAACGCGTTATCGATTACGCCGCCAATATGGTCGACACGTTGATTGTGAAAAAGCAATACACGGAATCCTATATCGAACGGTCGAGCTGGACGCAGGCGGGGATGGAGGCTTTTGCGGCTTCGCTCGGGCTGGGGGTCGGCGTCGGGTCGGTGCGCACGTCGAATTTTTTCGTCAATCTGCTGGCCAGCACGGGCGTGCCGGGGACGTTGTTGTTTTTTATCTTTCTGGCTGCGCTGTACCGGCGGCGCGCGCCGCAGCGCGGTTCACGGGAAGCGGTGATGATCACGGCGGCCAAGCTGTCATTATTGCCGATGTTCGCCAGCCTGTTTCTGGCCGGAACCGTGCCCGATTTCGGCATTGTGCCGGGGGTGTTGTTCGGGCTTATTGCGGGTCTTGCCGCGCCTTTTACGCAAACACCCCGACAACCGCTTGTCCGGTCGCCGCATCCACCACTGTCATTGGCGAAACGATAAAGCCGGAAATATCGGCGGTCGTTCTGAGGCAGGTGTAATAAAGCGACGGATCGCCCGCAGCGGCGATGGCGGGCGTCGGGTTGCCATATGCGTCCGTTCCGGCGGGAACGGCGGCGCGCCCCGGCTGGACGGGAATATAGCTTGCCGGCGCGTGGTCGAGAGCGAAGGCGGCCAGCGCGGTTTTGTCCGGACAGGAAATGTAGGTGTCGATATAGGTTATGGTCATGACGCACTTCCAACGATTGTTTTAATCCACGGGCGATTGAGGTTCGTCGGCACGGTATAAGACCCCGCCGACAGCCCCGTGATTTTCTGTGTGCTGTTGTCGTCGAACGTATAGGTCAGGGCCGTGATGCCGGACGGTATCGTGAATGACAGGGCGTC
>JAGWIK010000036.1 GCA_028866275.1 Alphaproteobacteria bacterium | reverse complement strand
TTAGTTTCGGGAATCGATGCTAGGATACAAGGGTGAAAGGAACGGCCATGACGACCAACGCGACGACCGGCAAATTGACCGAGCAGCAGGAAGAACAGATGGTTCATCTGGTTCGCAATGCCTTGCTGGTCGCGGGTCAGGAAATGGACGGCGACGGTCATAAAGGCGACCAATGGCCCGTTATCAAATCGACCATTCATGCGATTATGAAAGATTGGGAAGATTTGAAGATTGAACGGAATGTCGACGCCGAGCTGAAGGTTCATCTGTACGAACAAATCAAAGAAATGGAAGCGGGATTCCCCGATTGCACGCCGGCCGCCCGCGCGGTGCTGGAGCCGAAGATCAAGGAGTTACGTGAGATTTGCGATGCCTATTTTGCCGATCTCAATAAAGATGCGGTTTTTTATGACGAAGAAGCCGCACCTGAACATGTCAAACGCATGAAGGCTATTGTTTCTACATTGGAGGGTGAAAATGACTGAATTGGCAGCAGCTTCTAATTATACAGGTCGGATGTCCGATGCGACGAGCCGCACGCGCACAGCGCGGGAACAAATGATCGGCGCGTTTTTTGGCGTTGCGGCTTTGGCGGCGGCAACACTGGGGACATCGCATCAAACATTGGCGGCGACGCATGCCGCGGCAGATATCGCCAGTGCGGGCAGCCCGGCAACGATGACGCATATGCCTCCTGCAAGGCCGGCAAACAACGTGGTGCAAGGGCCCTTTAAACACTCGCCACGGCCGGTCTAACATTTTCCATTGCACTTGGTGCCGACTTCGGCTCGAATGACCCTGTCATTCGGGCCGTTTTCTTTGGTTTTGGGTGGCAAGACGGCCTTGCGACACCGTCATTCCGCGCGAGCGGGAGTCCAGACCTGAATTTTATGTCTCACACGAGAAAAATCAAAAGGGATAGGCTGGATTCCGGCTTGCGCCGGAATGACGCTTTTACCAATATGATCAGCCACGCCCCGACCCCCATCACCAGATTTGCAGATGCACCATAACAACCACCATGTCATTGCGAATATCCTGCATCTGCTGGCCGGGGGGGCTATGGGATTGGCGTCGGCGGGCCTTGCCAAGGCTTTCGGGTGGCGTTCCGCCGACCGTTTGCCGGGCGAAAGCCGCGCGCCGCAATGTATTTACTGCTTCCGCCCTTCCACATGGCAGGAGATATTTCCCCTGTTCGGCTGGCTGTTGCGGCCCGATACGCTGGCTTTTTACTGCCCGTGCGGGTTGAAGCGCGGGCAATGGCAGCAGCCGGTTTGCGAAATCGCCGGTTTTATCCTCGGCCTTGTCGCCATGTATTTGCAGGATTGGTCGTGGGCCGCCGTGCCTTTATGCATCGGCATCGGGTTATTGCCCGCGATGGCGATGATTGATTTCCATTTCGGCATTATTCCCGACGGGCAGAATTTGCTGCTCGCCCTTCTGGGTCTGTGGTTCGTGACGGCCAGCGGCGGCGATGTCTGGCTGGCGCTGGCGGTTTCCGCCGTGTTGTTAAGCGTCGGGTTGTTTTTTGCCCTTGTTTACAGCAAATGGCGCGGGCGCGAGATGCTGGGGCTGGGCGATGTCAAATTCTTTGCCGCCGCCGGTTTCTGGCTGCATGCCCATAACGCGCCGTGGTTTTTCGCGGGCGGCGGTTTGTTGGGGCTGATGTTCCATTTATGGTGGCGGCGGCATCATAAGAATGATCAGCAATTTCCCTTTGCCCCCGCTTTGTGCCTGTCGCTGGCGATATGCGTTTTGTATCAGGCGACGGGGGCTCCGTAGACATGTCCTTTGCGCGCTCCCTGTTCACCGTCAGCGGATTGACCATGGTCAGCCGCGTCGGAGGATTCGTGCGCGATTCATTGACGGCCATTTTTCTGGGCGCGGGGCCGGTCGCCGACGCGTTTTTCGCGGCGCAGCGTTTGCCCAATTTATTCCGCAGCCTGTTCGCCGAGGGCGCGTTTTCGGCGGCGTTCGTGCCGCTTTATACCGCCGAGCAGGAAAAACACGGCGACGAGGCGGCGCAGCATTTCGCGGGACAGGCGTTGATGTTGCTGCTGGCCGCGCTTATTCCGTTTTCGGTTATCATCATGATGTTGATGCCGCAGGTTATGCTGATCCTCGCGCCGGGATTTGAAAAAGACCCGCAGAAATACAAATTGGCGGTCGATTTCGGCACGATTACCTTTCCCTATCTGGCGCTGATTTCCGTGACCGCCCTGCAGACCGGCGTGTTGAATGCGCGCGGGCGTTTTGCCCCCGGCGCCGCCGCGCCCGTGGCGTTCAATATCGTGCTGATTATCGGGCTGTTCGCCGCGCATTTTTTCCATTGGCATGTCGGCTATACGCTGGCGTGGGCCGTCACCGTTTCCGGCGCGGTGCAATGCGGATGGCTGGCGGTCAGCTGTTACCGCGCGCGCGCCGCCATTCCGTTGATCCGTCCGCGCATGACGGAGGCCACGCGGTTGTTGTTCCGCCGCATCGGGCCGGGCGCGATCGGCGCGGGCGCGGCGCAGATTAATTTGCTGGTGTCCACCATTCTGGCGTCGACCCTGCCCACGGGCGCGGTGTCCTATCTGTTCTATGCCGACCGGTTGAACCAGTTGCCGCTGGGTATTGTCGGCATCGCCGTCGCCACCACATTATTGCCCATTTTGTCGCGCCATATCGCGGCGGGCGACGAAGACAAGGTGCGGTATTACAGCGGCCGCGGCATTGAATTCTGTTTGATTTTGGGGTTACCCGCGACCATCGGGCTGGCGCTGGCGGCTCAGCCCATTATCCAGACATTGTTTCAGCACGGCGCGTTCACCCGCGCCGATACCGTCGCCACGGCGCATGCGTTGCAGGCCTATGCGCTGGGGATTCCCGGCTTTCTGCTGGTCAAGGTTTTTGCCGCCGGATTTTTCGCGCGGCACGACACCAAAACGCCGGTGAAGGTCGCGCTGGCCGCGATGGCGGCCAATGTTGCCGGATCGTTGCTTCTGCTGGGGCCGTTACAGCATGTCGGCATCGCGCTGGCCAATGCCGTGGCCGTCAGCCTGAATGCCAGCCTGTTATATGCCGCGCTGCGCCGTCAGGGCGTGCCCGTCGGCGATGACGCCCTGCCCGCCCGCGCGCGCAGAATCATGATGGCCGCCGCCATGATGGCGGCGGTCACGGCGGGGGCGACCCGTGTGTGGGATATCATCGCCCCTGTCGGGATATGGCACGAAATTATGTGCTTAGTTGCGTTGATAACGCTGTCGGGCCTGTCTTATGCCGTGGCGTTGCATGTCACGGGGGCGATGCGCTGGCGCGACGCCCTTGCCGCCGCGCGCGGGAAAATATAATAGGATTTAATCCTATTATATGATAGAATGCGCCGTGGCTCTTGGAAGGAAACATCATGCGCACGACCGAACAATACAGCATCACCCTGCCCCGCCAGATGGCGAAAATCGTTGAAGCCAAGGTGGCGTCGGGCGTCTATGCCTCGGTCAGCGAGGTGGTGCGCGAAGGCGTGCGTTCTTTGGTCGCGCGCGACGCCGCGCTGGAAAAATGGTTGCGCAGCGAAGTCGCTGCCAGCGTCAGGCATATGGAAGCGCACCCTGAAACCGGCATCCCTCTGGACAAAGCTTTCGCGCGCGTCAGGGCGAAGATCAGGAAACCACGCGCCAGCAAGAAATAATGCGAAGCTACAAAGTCGTTTTTTCGCCGGCCGCCGTCGACCAGCTGGGCAATCTGGCCGCCTATATTGCGGAACAAGCCGGACGGAAAACGGCGGTACGCTATATCGCCAAGATCGAACAGCACTGCAAAAGCCTGAAAACAGCCCCGTTACGCGGCCGCGCACGCGATGATCTGTTCCCCGGACTGCGGATCATGGGTTTCGGCAAACGCGTGAACATTGCCTTTTCTGTCGGCGCAAACACGGTTATTATTCACGGCGTCTTTTACGGCGGACAGGATATCGACAACATCGTTGCCGATGAAAAAATTTAGGAAAACCCTATGACAGACCACCTTCCCACAGATAATTTGTCCTATGATACTTTTGCCGCGTCGGTTCAGCGCAGCAAGGAACTGGAAGCGGATTTCCTGAAAAACCCGCACAAGCATCGCGTATTGACCGGCGACCGGCCCACCGGCGATTTGCATATCGGCCATTTGTTCGGGTCGTTGCAGAACCGCGTGCGGCTGGCGAAACTGGGCGTCGAAAGTTTTATCGTCATTGCCGATTATCAGGTTCTGACCGACCGCGACGTGTTCGACCGCATCGCCGAATGCACGATGAATCTTGCCATTGATTATATCGCCGCGGGATTAGACCCCGACAGCGGCCATGTGTTCATTTTCCCGCACAGCTGCGTGCCGGAACTGAACCAGTTGATGTTGCCTTTCCTCAACCTGGTCAGCATCGCCGAACTGGAACGCAACCCGACGGTCAAGGAAGAGATCGAAGCCGCCAAGATGGCGCGCATGAATGCGGGCATGTTTACCTATCCCGTGCATCAGGCCGCCGATATTCTGTTCTGCAACGCCACCGCCATTCCCGTGGGCAAAGACCAGTTGCCGCATATCGAATTGACGCGGGTGATTGCGCGGCGTTTCAACGCCAAATATGCCGTGGACGGCAAGCCCGTGTTCCGCGAACCGCAGGCGTTGTTGAGCGAAACGCCCAGCATTCTGGGCCTCGACGGCGGCAAGAAGATGAGCAAGAGCCGCAACAATTCCATCACGTTAAAGGCGTCCGAAGACGAAACGGCCAAGATCATCAAGACCGCGACGACGGATTCGGAACGGATGATTACCTATGATCCGCTCCATCGCCCGCAGGTCGCCAATTTGCTGGACATCGCCGCGCTGTGCAGCGGCGAGACGCCGCAGAAGATCGCCGATTCCATCGGCAATGGCGGCGGCGGCAAGTTAAAGGAATATCTGACCGAGCATTTGAACGCCTATCTGCGCCCGTTGCGCGCCCGTCGCGCCGAACTGGAAAAAGACCCTGCTTATGTGCGCAAGGCCATCAATACCGGTATCGACCGCGCCCGCGCGGTGGGGGCGGATACGCTTTTGAACGTGCGCAAGGCGATGAATATGTATACGCCGGGGTGACGGCAGGCCGTTCGGAGAATAAAGCAGGGGAACAAAAAAGGCGGGGAAATCCCCGCCTTTTCTTTGATCCGTGACGGACGGTCAGCGTGTAATTTTGACATCCGTCAGATGCCCTTCGGGGTCGTGATGAATGAGCAGCGTGCCCGCTTCCTGCCACGAGGTGACGGTTTCGGCGGAAAAGCCGTACATATTCGCCAAATCTTCGGCGGCGACGGGGGCGCGCGGCTTGCGACGCTGGCGGCCGCGAAAACGCAGCATGTTGTAGATCGCCCAGCCCAGATAGATGACGGTCATCAGCGCGGCGACCTGCAAATAGGCTTGAATGGTGGGGATGATCGCCAGATTGGGGTATTGCGCGTAATTGTTGAATCCGCCGATCGCCCAATGCCACAAATCGACAAAGAACGGGAACGAGCTGCGGATAAAGTAGAAATACAGAATCCACAGGGCGATGGTCAGCAAAAGATCGCGCAATCTGATTAAAACCGACACATTGTGCGAGTCGGTAATCAGATAGTGATCATATTCATCCGAAACGATTTTGGGTGCGTCTGTCATGTCAAGCCCCTGTCTGATTATCTAAAGCCGCGGTCGGAGGCGCCCCAGGCCGCGCGTTTGCCGCGCGCCTTGAAGAAAGCCTTGGGAACGGCGACCAGCATCGTGAACATCGAAATGACCCAGAACACCAGCGGGTACCAGATGATCCAGCCCAAAAGGCGCAGCAATTTTTTTTCGTAGCGCGTTTCGATCGTCATCGCGGTGACGAATTGCAGCATATTGACGGCGGCCAGCACCAGGCCCCAGAACGCGGGCGGGAAAATGGTCGGCACGTTCAACGTCGCCGGCATTTCCATATATTTGCCCATCGCCCACAGGATAAGCGACAGCAGGTAGGAATAGGCCCATACCGTGCTGAGGATAAAGTCGATCACCAAAATCCACATGCGGTGATCCATCCATTTCCAGATGCGCCCGATATTCTTGAAGAACACTTCGGCGCCGCCCTGCGCCCAGCGCACGCGCTGGCGCCACAGGCCGCGCAGCGTTTCCGGCATCAAGATCCAGCACAAGGCGTTGGGTTCGTATTGAATGGCCCAATGGCGCAATTGCAGCGACCAGCTGATATCGATGTCTTCGGTCACCATGTTCAGATCCCAATAGCCGCAATCGTGCAAGGCGCGGCGGCGGAACGAACAGATCACGCCCGAAATGGTGAACAGATGGCCGTAAATGCGTTGCGCGCGCTTGATAAGGCCGATGATCGACGAAAATTCGCCGACCTGAATTTTGCCGATAAAGGTCGACCGCGTGCGCACGCGCGGGTTGCCCGTCACCGCCCCGACGCGCGGGTTGCGGATCATCGGGTTGACAAGATAAGCCAGCGCGTTGGGATGCAGCATGGCGTCGCCGTCGATGCAGACCAGAAATTCGGCGCGGGCCGCCAGCGCGCCCATGCGCAGGGCCATCGCTTTACCTTGATTTTCGGCGAAGTGGATGATGCGCAGGCGCGGATATTCCTGCGCCAGCCGGTCGAGAACCGCACCGGTGTCGTCGCTGGACCCGTCATTGATCGCGACGATTTCGAAATCGGGCCAGTTCTGGCTGTTCACGGCTTCGATGGTTTCCGCGACATTGGCCGCTTCGTTGTAACACGGCACCAGCACCGATACGAAAGGATGGTCTTCGATTTCCGGCAAAACCCCGGGGCTCGCGGTGCCGCGTTCCCAGTGGAAATAGAAATACAGCCCGCCGATGATCCACATGATCGACATGAACAGCGGATACAGGAAGATGAAGTCAAGCATATACCCGGTCACAAGCCCGTAAAGGACGAGGAACAGGATGATTGAAAGGCCGAATATCTTTCTGGTCATGGCAGGTACGGATAGGCTTGGAGTGAGAAGTATTTATGAATGCCGTCCGCGTTGGGCGCGCCGGCGATGAAATCGTCGGGATAGTACCCGAAATTCATCGCGCCGCGCTGGGCCAGCAGGTTCATTTGTTCGCCGATTTTATCCACCGGAATATCGCGCGAGCTGTCCTTGATATGCCAATCGACAGACTGTAGTTCAAATATGGTTTTCTTGAGGCCGTCGGGTTGTGCCTTGGCGTCGGAAACGAGGCCGTTCAGCCAGTCGTCCTGATCGCCCGACGGGATGTTTTCCATATCCGGCATCGCTTCGATCGCCGTGTAGTCATAGGCTTTGAGGAATTTGGGATAGTTCTGCGCGAACCATTCCTCGCTGCCGGGATTGGTGACCGGCAAAGCATATATATTGCGAACCGTTTTCAGGGGCGCGCGATAGACTTCGGCGTGCGCCGCCAGTTCTTGCGTGAAGTCGATCAGCGCGTCGGTCTTGAACGCAGTCCAGCGCGCCATCATGTCGGGGTTGGCGCGAATGGCCGCGATCGAGTCCGGGAACCCGGCCGCCTGATAGGCCGCCATCGCCGCGGGGCTGGCGTCTTCGAAGTCGGACAACATGGCATCGTCGTGGAACAGCAAGCCGTCGATGGGGGCGTGGCGCGCCAGATCTTCGTACAGGCCGATGATATGGTTGCGCACGGCGGAATCGAAGGGCGACAGGCGTTTATAGCCGGTCGCAGCCGGGGCGACAGTGTTGGTTTTGGGATCCCATGCCTCGACCTTGGGCAAATCATCGCCGAAATCGAAGGACAGAACCGGCATCCAGGCATAAACGTCGACCTTGGCGCGGGTTTTTAGCTGCCACGCGACGCGGTTGAACAGATCCTGACGCACAGGCAGGAAGCGGTTGGGAAAATAGACCGATTTGGCGACGCCCGACGCGGTCGGATCGGAAAAAGCCTGCAGGAAAACGGTGTTGATCTGCAATTTATAGATGCGCGAGATCAGGGCGTCGAGATTGCGCGCTTCCTGCGCCGGATCGGGGTCGTACAGATAGTCAAGATCGACCTGAACCACGCGCTTGGGCCGCGGCTTGTCGATCTGGCGGATATTGATGACGAAATCGCTGAGGCTGGGGTCGTCCTTGATATACATACGCGGCGCGGCGCGCATCGCGTTGACCTTGGCATAGCCGTCGTCGAGCGACAGGGTGATGGGCATGCCGTTTTTGTTCTGAATCAGAAGCGCAAGTTCGTTATAGGCGCCATAGGGCCAGATCATGACGCGCGGCGCGTGGCCGGTTTCTTTTTTAATCGTTTTGACCGAAGCCGCCGCATCGGACATCAACCGGCCCGCATAATGCGCGGCGGTTTCATATGTGCCGGTTTTGGGGTCGTAAATCGATGTCAAGGCGTCGGGTTCGGTATTGCCCTGAGGGTTGGCGATGACGCCGTAATGCATGGCATGTGTGTGCGATGCGACTTCGACCAGACCGGATTTTTCCATCTCGCGGATTTGTTTCCATGTCAGGAACGCGCTGCGCGGCATGGTGCCGTTGCCGTAGTTGACGCGGTCGCCCCCCTGCCCGCCATGGCCGGGATTGCCTTTCATCCATTCATCGACGATGCCGATAACGGCATGATCGTGAAACGCGCGCAGAACGGGATAGACGCGTGTATAGAAGCTTTCATACCCGTCGTCGAAGCTCAGCAAGAACGCCTTCGGCGGCAACGGCTTGACCCCGTCACGCGCGGCCAGAAGATCGTCGATCGACACGTTTTTATATCCCTGGCTTTGCAGCCAGTCGAGCTGTTCGACCAGATGGGCGGTGGACACGCTGTCGAATTTCTGGTCGGGGTCTTTGTCTTCGACGTTGTGATAGCACAAGGCAATGAAAGAGCCGGCCGGCGGCGTGCCCGCCGCCGCCGAGGCGCCGCCGACGGATACGTCAGACGCAAAAGCCCGCCCCCCCGTTCCCGACAGGAACAGGACGGACATCAACAACAGGGCTATGAGACGCACCATCTTCATCAGAAACGCTCCGCGACATTCATGGTCAAGCTTACGGCATCAAGCGCCGAACCGTCATAATCCTGATGCGAATAATTGACGCCAGCGCTGGCATTCAAGGTGTCGTTATAAAGCACGCTTTGTTCGTAACGTATCGTCCATGCGGGCGACGTGCCGTAATGTTCCTGGCTGTAAAAACCGGGCATCGCCAGCAGGCTGTGCTGATACGTCGTTTCGTAACGGTGATACAGAACCTGCGTCAGGCGCAAGCCGGCAAGGCCGGTGAGATCCATCGACGGGTTGTAATATAACCGGTTTTCGTCCTTGCTGTCCTGCGACAGGCCGACATCGCTTTCGGCGTCAAGCCGCCAGATCGGGTCGGTATAGAGCCGTTCGATATATTCGGCTTCCTGCGTGGTGCGCAGGTTGTTGTCGGAGAACGGCATCACGCCCGCGGTGAAGGTCAGGCTGCGGGATTCGCTTTGCCGCCATTCGATCGTGCCCTGATATTCGTCGGCGGTGACGCCGGCGTTAAGCGCGCGCAGCGGCGTGTTGGCCGAGAATATTTCGGCGGCGATGCCCGCGCTCCACATATCGTTGAAGGTGTAATGGAACGTGCCGTCGACCCCGATACGGTTCCCGTTGGCACCGCCCGTCGTCGTGCTGGACACATAACGGTTATAGGTCGGGGCGGCCGTCGCCGTCACGTCGCCGTTGCGGTATTCGATACCGGCGTTGACGCGCGAATAATCGACGATGCCTTCGGCGGCGGGTTCATGTTCGTGCGACCAGTCTTCGCCCGCGAACAGACGCCAGTTATAGTCGATCGGCGCGGAATAAAGTTCGGCCCCTGCCGTGAAGCCCTGACCGTGCGGGCTGTTGACGCCGTTTTCCGATCCCGTCGGCGCGAAATTATAGCCGGCATGCATGTCGATTTCCGCCATGTTATGCACGTCCCATTCGCGGTCGGTGCGCTGGACGCCCAGATTTTCGGGGAAACGCTGGGTCAGGCTTTGCAATTCGGCGTCTGTTTCGCGGTAGTTCTGCAAATCCAGATTGGCCGACGCAATGCCGGTTTCGTTGGCGACGTCGTGGCCGCGCTGGATGGCGAGGCCGATGCGGTATTGTTCGAGCGCCGCCCGCGGCCAGCCGCGCATCAGATCGACGCCGCCTTCGGCCGCGCGGTTGCGCGCGTCGTAAGGCGCGGCGTCGGCCAGACGGGTCACGCCCGCGTCGCCCTGATCCATCAGGCCCGCATAGGCGCGCAATTCGGCGGCTTCCAGTTCGGCGGCTTCGCGTTCGGGGTTGGGCTGGCGTTCGGGTTCGCCCTTCAGGTAAATCCAGATCGGCGCGTCGGCGACCAGTTTATCGGACGTCGCGAACGCTTCGTCATATTGGCCCGCTTCCAGATAGGCATAGGCCAGCAAATGCCGCGCTTCCACATTCTGCGGGTCGCTTTGCAGGACTTTCAGGAACACATCGCGCGCGATTTCGGGCTGATGCAGGTACAAATAGGCATCGCCGACCGCGACCAGCGCATAGGCCGGCACCTCGACGCCCTGATTGACCAGCGCGTTATATTGATCGACGACCGCCTGCATGCGCGAACGGTCATGCAGCGCGACCAGAAGGTCGAAACGCGCACGCATGATGTCGGGGAAATAGGACGGGTCGTTTTTGGCCGTCCATTGGTCGATATGGTCGTCGAGCGTCGCGATCGCCTTGTCGACGGCGACAAAACGCGTGGCCTCGCTGGCGGGTTCCAGCGGCCCCCAGCGCACCAGATTTTCGTCGGCGTCGCCGACAAAGGAACGGTATTCGTGGCCCGTCATCAGGCCCGGATGTTTATCCGCCAGCGCGATGGCGAGTTGCGGCGCGCCGACGCGGTCTTCGGCGTGGGCGAGGCCGCGCAGGCCTTCTTTGTTATGGGGCGACAGCGCGTTGGCGCGTTCGTAATAGTCGAGAGCCTGCGGGGCGTCGTCGTTGAAATTCGCGGCTTCGCCGCCCGCCAGCAGCACCTCGAGATGATCGCCGTAGCTGCCGATATATTTTTTGGCGATTTTTTCGCCTTCGGCGTAACGCCCCAGATCGTCGAGGCAGCGGATGATGCCGGCGGCGAAAACTTCGCTGTGCGGCGACTGCTTTAACCCGCGGCGATAAACCAGCATCGCCTTTTCCGATTCGCCCAGCGTGCGGTAGGAATGGCCGACGGCCTCCAGCACGTAATCGGGAACCGCGCCATGCGCGACCTTGTGATATTCGCGCACGGCCTGCGCGTCGCGGCCGGCCCAGCTGAGCACCGCGATATAATCCATTTCTTCGTTGGCGTCGTGCGGGTATTCGGCGCGCAACTGGCGCAACAATGCCAAAGCCTGATTGTAATGGCCGTGGCGCGCCAGATCGATGGCCTGCGTGCGCTTGGCGTTGATGTAGGCCTTGACGAGAGCCGGCGGCTTTTCCGGATGCTTGGCCATTTGTTCCTTGGCGACTTTCAAGGCTTCGGCGGTGCGGCCGAGATCGGACAGGCAATCGATCACGCCGACGGCATAGGTCACATTGTCGGGGGTTTTGTCCAGCGCGGCCTGGTACAGGGCCAGCGCTTTTTTCGATTGATGCAAATTGCGGTACGAATGCGCGGCGGCATCCAGCACATAATCGGGCACATCGGCGTTTTGGGGCAAGGCGGCGTACAGTTTCACCGCGTCGGCGTCGCGGCCGGCCCAGCTTAACGCCACGACATAGTCGCCGGTAATTGCGGCATCGTCGGGATATTTGTCATGCAGCGCGGCAAAGGCCGGCAGTGCATGCGTATAATCGCCGTTGCGGGCCATTTGCACGGCGTTGGCGTCCAGCGCCGTCTTGATCGCCTGCAGCAGCGGCGCGTCGGGGTTGGGATATTGCGCCTGTTCCTGTTGCGCGTGGGCGACGGCTTCGTCGAGATGGCCGGATTCCAGAAGGCTGAAAATCTCGCCCGCCAGAAAGCTTTGGTTATTCGGGTATTTTTGCAGGCCGAGGCGATAGACGGCCAGGGCGTCGGCGGGTTGATGCAGATTGCGGTACGAATGCCCGATCGCGTCGATCAGATAATCGGGGCGGTCGCCCGGCGGCAAGGCCTGGTAGGCAGCCACGGCGTCGGCGTCGCGGCCCGCCCACCCCAGAATCGCGGCGCGGTCGGATGCGATGCTTAGATCTTGCGGGTGTTCCTGATGCAACCGGTCCAGAACCGGCAAAGCTTGGTCGTAATTGCCGGCGCGCGCGGCTTCGACGGCTTTGTCCTGTTCGATTCTCCAATCGGCGCGCGCGGCTCCGCGGCCCGTCGGATGCTTGGAAATAGCGTCCAAAATCCTGGCCGCCGTCGCTTCCAGCGATTTGGCCTTTGTATCGTCATCCGTCGCCGACGGAGATTCCGTCCCGACGGCGGTTGCCGCCGGCGTGGCAATGCCGGCGCTGCCGATGGCGACCCCGGAAAAAGCCCCTGTCGCCCCGTCGTTACCGGCGGCGGCGGATGGATTAACCGTTGTATCGGAAGATTGCGCGGCGGCTGCAACGGGCCCGGCAACCATAAATCCGCCAAGAATGATGACGCTGGCAATACCCCGGGCATATTGAATTTTCGCGCACTTAATCATGACGTTTCGAAAAGCTAACGGTTAAACAAAAGGCTCGACCCCGCTTTCTCACTTGAAACGGGTATTTTGTCAAATTGATTCAATTCTTTCGCGGACAACTTCAACCAGAGTCTCATAAATGCCACGGAATATTTAACCTTAACAATTAGATATTGGTTTTATTTCAACAGGGGCTTTATGTTGTGCGCGCCCCATCAGTCTTGGCGGTTATTTTGTTCTTTGTTGCGGCGCATCGGCAATTGTGTAAAGTCTTGCGACCTTTTTGGGGTTGCAATCTGACCTCCCGGATAACAATCGAGGAAAAAATGACCGAGTTTTTCGTGGCCGACGCTCCCCTGACCGGACAATTGATGGCGGGCAAGCGCGGGCTGATTATGGGCGTGGCCAACGACCGTTCCATCGCCTGGGGCATTGCCAGCGTGTGCGCAGCCCACGGGGCGAAGCTGGCCTTTACCTATCAGGGCGAGGCTTTGCAAAAGCGGGTGCAGCCGCTGGCCGAATCCGTTAATGCCGATCTTATCCTGCCCTGCGACGTCACCGACGAAGCCAGCATGGATGCGCTGTTCGAGGCTATCAAGGAAAAATGGGGCGGGATCGATTTCCTTGTCCACGCCATCGCTTTTTCCGACAAAAACGAATTGGACGGCCTGTATGCCGATACCACGCGGGCCAATTTCCTGCGCACGATGGACATATCCTGCTATTCCTTCACGTCGCTGGCGCGGCGGTGCATTCCGTTGATGCCGCAAGGCGGCAGCCTGTTGACGCTCAGCTATCTGGGCGCCGAACGCGTCATGCCGCATTACAATGTCATGGGCGTGGCCAAGGCCGCGCTGGAGGCCAGCGTGCGTTATCTGGCCGTCGATC
The DNA here is from genome assembly GCA_028866275.1 of Alphaproteobacteria bacterium. Taxonomy (GTDB): domain Bacteria; phylum Pseudomonadota; class Alphaproteobacteria; order UBA9219; family UBA9219; genus CAIXLI01. Next base: position 2,328 of record JAGWIK010000036.1, on the reverse strand, counting down.
TGGGCGGCAACGGCATCCGCGTCAACGCGATTTCCGCCGGGCCGATCAAGACGCTGGCCGCCAGCGGCATCGGCGATTTCCGTTACATTTTGAAATGGAATGAAATCAACGCGCCGTTGAAACGCAACGTCACCACTACCGAAGTCGGCCATTCGGCCCTGTTTCTGCTCAGCGATATGGGCACGGGCGTTACCGGCGAAGTCATGCATGTCGATGCCGGGTATCACACCGTGGGCATGATTGCGGTCGACGAAACGGAGCAGCTGGCGGAATTGACGGCGAATATGAAAGCGACGGCTGGGTAATGGCATCCAACGCCTTCGGCACGCAGTTCCGTTTTACCACATGGGGCGAAAGCCACGGCCCCGCGATCGGCGTCGTCATTGACGGCTGCCCGCCCTTGATCCCCCTGACCGAAGCGGATATCCAGCCTTGGCTCGATCTGCGCCGCCCCGGCCAGTCGAAATATACCACGCAACGCCAGGAAGCCGACAGGGTCAGGATTATGTCCGGCACGTTCGAAGGCGTTACCACCGGCATGCCGATCAGCATGATGATCGACAACACCGACATGCGGTCGAAAGATTACGACGACATCAAGGATAAATTCCGCCCCGGCCACGCCGATTACACCTATCAAATGAAATACGGCATTCGCGATTATCGCGGCGGCGGACGTTCGTCGGCGCGCGAAACCGCGTGCCGCGTGGCCGCAGGCGCGGTGGCGCGTAAAATTCTGGGCGATGCGATCAAAGTGCGCGGCGCGGTGGTGCAGATCGGCGCGCACAAAATCGACCGCGCGCGCTGGGACTGGGCCGAGGTCGGCAACAATCCGTTTTTCTGTCCCGATGCCGCCGCCGTTCCCGTCTGGGCCGATTATCTCGACGGCATCCGCAAAAACGGATCGTCGATCGGCGCGATTGTCGAAGTGGTCGCGTCGGGCGTTCCCGTCGGGTTGGGCGAACCGGTTTACGACAAGCTCGACAGCGATATCGCGCGCGGCCTGATGTCGATCAACGCGGTCAAAGGCGTCGAAATCGGCGACGGTTTCGCGACGGCCATGTTGAGCGGCGAAGATAATGCCGACGAAATGCGGATGCAGGCGGACGGCACGCCGGCATTCCTGTCCAACCATGCGGGCGGCGTCCTTGGCGGCATTTCCAGCGGTCAGGATATCGTCGCGCGTTTTGCCGTCAAACCCACCAGTTCGATCCTGCAATCGCGGCAGACCGTGGACGCCGCGGGGCAAGAGGTTGATATTGCAACCAAAGGTCGGCACGATCCGTGTGTCGGCATTCGCGCTGCGCCGGTCGGCGAAGCGATGGTCGCCTGTGTTCTGGCCGATCATTTATTGCGGCAACGCAGCATAAAAGCAGGCAATTAATTACCTGAAAAACAGGGTGTTGCACTGCGCCACATTAAAGTCAGATTCTTGCGTCCTAATCATTTGCCAAGCCCCCCATCTCACGCTATGGTTGAAACATGTCCGACTGGCGCGCGCAAAAACCGGGTATCGAAGAATGGCTCTATTGGGCCGAGGTGGTCGTCGACCGTCTGTCCGATTGTGTCCACACCTATAAAAGGCCGCCCTATGCCGATGTCTTTATACCGGAGGGGCAGCGGCAGATCCGCATTGAAGACACCGTCAAGCTGTTGCATCGCGTTCATGCGCTGTCGGATCAGGCCGAAACGCCGACGGATTCCATCGCGGACGTGCATCGCTATGACGAACGGTTGATCGACGGCATGGCCGTGACGTTCAGCGAAACGCTGCGCGCCCTGCCCCATTTGTCCACCGACATGCAGAAATTGATGAAATCGCCGTGGCAGAGCCATTTCCCCAACAAAATCGCGCAGACCCTTTTTCTGGGTGACGGCGATGAAGCTCACGGCATCGGCAGCGGTCATATCGAACATGGCCGTCTGCCCGAAGCGTTGTTCAACCTGATCGAACGGGAAAAAATGGGCGATATGCGCCGTCCGCGCGAGGAATTGCTGCGTCAGGGCGAACCGCGTCGCAACGACGCCGCGGGCCGCGCACGGTGGGCGCAGAAAAATGGCGGTTTCCTGCGCAGCGCGGGACGGGTGGAATAGCCCGGATTGCCAGTTGCTTGTTGTTGGCTTATTTTGCTAACAACCAGAAACTCTCAACCGGTGTTTTTAGCCAATGGCCCAGACTTACGCACAAAAAGCTCCTTTCAACGACTGGTGGTACTGGTCGGAATGTCTGGTCAAGCGTCTGCGCACGATGGGCGATCTGTATCGCGAGAACGGCGAGAACGAACGCGCCGATCAGGCGCATGACTGGGCCAAGCGGTTGAAAGACAA
>JAGWIK010000055.1 GCA_028866275.1 Alphaproteobacteria bacterium | reverse complement strand
GATAACGGAACCGTCGCAGGCAATACGCCATTTACATACAATACGATGAACACCGATTTGTTCATGGGGCCGTATAATTCGGCGACGGACACCTATTCCGGTTCGGCGGCCCCGTCCATACATTTGCATAACGGGTTTATTGATGGGGATGGGTTGGTCGATTACACGACAGGCGGTGCGCAGATAAATTTATCGAGTACTTCATCAACGGGTGGCGCGCTTGTTCAGCTTACTACGGGATGTAGCGTATTGTCCAATCCAGCATGCGCTCCTGTGCTTAATGTTATTCGCGGTGACATTAACGTGGCATCGGGCATGATTTATGCCCAACAGGTTACGTCGACACTGTCGGGGTCGGACATAAGATTCAAAACAGACATTCATCCTATGAAAAATGCTCTGGCAGATTTGATGAAACTAAAGCCGGTGACATTCGTCTATAAGTCGAATGGACGGCCCAGCATGGGGGTTATCGCCCAAGACCTCGAAAAAGTTTATCCGCAACTTGTTGTGAAAAACGACAAGGGGATGAGGTATGTTGCTTATGATGGGCTGATCGGGCCGTTGATTGAATCGGTTCAGGAATTAAAGCACCAGAACGACGTACTGCGTGAGCAACTTCAAGAACAGTCGGAGGAAATCAAGCGGATGCGTTCGGAGTGATACTTGGCAAGGCGATGGTTATTGTGCGGCCAGCCCGCAATGTATGGCGCATACCCCGTTGGGAACGGACTCGATACAGCAATGAGGGATCACGCCTTGAATTCCGGTTGCCGCAAACGCCTCGGTATCAATTGTAAGACAGCCTGATTCATCGATGCCCGCACTGGCATCAAAGAGATTGCTGCTCGACTTCAGGCCCATATGTTGGGCTATGCAGCTATCAGCGGCACCCATAATGGATTGCGTGGTTGGAAAGGCTGGGTCTGCTTGATTGCAGGGCAGGCGCTGCGGGCAGTAAAACCCGCTGTAGGTAATATTGGCGAACGCAGGCGCAGGAGCAAGGGCTGCGGCCAGAATCAGAAAAGAAACAACAAAAAAGCGCATGGGAACTCCATATGCCGGGATGGGCGTCGCAACTTTACAGGCCGATCCGCAAAGGTTCAAGCTTGATCGACGCTATGCTGCATAGCTCGCCATCTTGATAACTTCGCGGGGTCCGTTTATCTTGAGTCGTTGGGTTGTATCTGTTGGGTGGGCAGGCATCTTGATGCCGTGTTCTCTACACGCCGTTGAGGCCTCTATTGCATAAGGTAATTCCCAACCATTCAGTTTGCGCACGACACTCAACGCCGTCTGCGCGAATTTTTGAGGTATGGCGACATCAAACCCGTGATAGCCATTGCCCATTTTTAGTGCGCGCAGATCGGCGCGATCGCGATTCGCCGTCGTCTGCCCGACAATTTCGCCTCCAGCCATGATGAGGAGCTCAATGGGATTGTTGGGTTGATCTGCGTTTTGTACCCACCCCGCAATTCGGTTTGGTGTGCGATTGTCAACATAGCCGCGGCATTCGCCGAACTGTTCTTTGGGACGAATAATTCCTGCGCGCAGGGCCATAGTATCCTTGATCGACTGTAACAACGGACCCTCGTCAAGAAGCGGGTATTTCATGGCCTGAGGGAGCGTACCCGGTTGGTTGGGGTACAGGGCCGCAAATTCCATCGCATTGTGGAACTGTTTGCGATTGCCATTATCAAGATAGCTTTCCGTCTGGCACCCGTCCGTGGTCAGGATATCGTGTTCAGGGAGCTCGACATGAAAATAACGGACGTCGCGTGGTTCTTGCGTAATACTGACGCCGTTTATTAAATGGCGCGCTTGGATCAGAACCAAATCATCCGTACCGCGCCCCGTATGGAAGACCAGCGCATGTCCGGGCGAAAGCCACATATCGCGCTTGGGTATGCCGCCGCCGATGGAGTTGGCTCTAAAACAGATCGGTTCCATCAGGTGGTTGCCAGATATAAATTTTTCTTTGTAGGCATGTGTGCCTATCCACTTTATTTTTTGCCGGCCATGAATTTTGGTCATAACTGTGTCACCGATTTCGAGATCTTCCACGGGGATTTCGATTTCGGCATTATTTCTGATGGCCAGGATATGGGTTCCTTCCACAAAGCAGGGAACCTCCGTAATTGTGGTATCGCCACCGGTTTCATTCAAAATGGCGCCGGCCATGGCCGCGCCAAATTCAAGTGTGATGGCCCCCGAGAGTCCGCTAACAATAAGTTCTCCGTTGCTGCCCAGGGTTTCTTGTGCCGCTGATGCCAAGGATATGTTCGGGACGCTAATTGTGTCCCCTGCGCCAAAACCGCTGATATCAAACGTGCCGGTTGTGCCTTCTATGTCCAGAGTTCCGGCGCTTCCGTCGGTAAATGTTGCGCTATTTGTCAGCGTCGACCCGGCTCCCAGAACCAGCTTGCCTCCATTAATGGTGGGGGCATCCACTACGGCGCCTGATGCTATCGTTGCAAGCCCCCCTTTGTTTATTAAGTCATTATTGACCGTACCCGATAAATTCCATTGAAACCCGTTGCTGTCTATTGTGGCGCCGTTAGCAATCCCATAGACGATCTGGCTTCCTGTGATTGTGGTCTGGTCTGCCACACCATTTGCATATATGGCCTGACTGCCAGCATCAATGGCTCCAATATCTGTGCCCCCGGCTTCGACCCATTCTTCACCAAGCGTGATATGGGCGGCTGTTGCGGTGCCGCCGCTTTCCACAATGAAGACGCCTTCTTCAATAAAAGGCTGAGAAGCGGTTCCATAATTGTAAATATCAACTGCTCCCTTCATTGTGGCTTGTTGAAGAATGCCGCCGGGTTCGACGTATACTTCGTTGATTGGGCCAGCAAACAAGCCATTCGCATAAGTTCCTTGCGCATCTATGGTAAAATTAACGTCATATCCTACTGTTCCCCCGGTCACGAACGTGTCAGCCCCGACGGTGTATGATTGGCTGATAAGTTCCGTGCCACCTAGGGATATGGTTGTTTCAGACATAACCTGCACTCCACAAATGAAATTGACGGGAAAGGTTGAAGCGGAAACGCGGGGACGGGATGGTGTCCTGCGGGTCGGGTTGGAATCAGTTTTGAAGCGTAGGCTTGGATGTGAACAAAATAGAAACGACGCCAGAAT
>JAGWIK010000054.1 GCA_028866275.1 Alphaproteobacteria bacterium | reverse complement strand
TGTTCCGGCGTTCACACGATCGGCGGCGCAAAATCGTCCGCTGAAATAATACTGGATTCCCCATCCCTGCGTAACACCACTGACACTGATGAAATTCCAGGTGCTCCCGCTATCGGTCGTATAAAGCGGTGCTGTTGCCCCGCTTGAGCCATCCGTAGGAGCCCACAGGATATTGGTTGAGCTGGAAGCGGCCATGCAGCCGCCGATATGGCCGCCCGTGCTGATGGCGGAAGGAACGGTGAACGTCCCCCAAGTGCTGCCGCCATTCGAGGAAAGACCGCTATAGCTCGTGTAAGTTCCGCCGATATAACCCTGTTGGTTGTCGGAAAGGCACGCAAAATCGCTTGGATTTGCCTCTGCCCAATCAATCGAATAGGCATGCTGGAAGGAAGTCTGCCCGGCGCAGCCGTGGTTGGAGCTGGTTGGCGGGCTATTGTACGGCGCCGACAACGTAAAGCTTCCGACATCCCAATTTCCGGCCAGAAGGCTTCCGCTTGTATTCGGAGAAGTCGAAAGAGACGAGACTTCCGCCTCTTCGATGCCAAGTGTCTGCGAGGTCATCGTGAGTGTCGTCGCGGTCGTCGGCGGCGTCGTGAATCCTACGCCCTCAAGCCCGGTATAGACGTGACCCGAATTATCGAATGCTGCTCCGTTGGGGAAAAGACCGATCGTGGTCCATACGTTTGCGAGCCAAGGAGCGTCCGTCGTAGATGGTGTATAGCCTGTTGCAACTGCCCATGCTCCTCCCCCGTTCTGCGTCAGGGCTGTCGTACCACCCGTTGTTCCACCCCCTCCGATCATGAAAACGACGTGGCATGTTGCGGATGTGCTGCAATTATTTGGGTCAAATGCAACGCTGGTCAGGATATTATTGTGGGTAAAGGTAGGGGCCGCCCAGGCGGATGCGGCGTACTTGTGCGCGACACCGAGGCCGTTGTTGTTGCTGTTGTCAACAAACCACAGAACACCCGTTGAATCGACGGTCATATAGAGGTGTGTCGTCGGCGTGCCCGTGGTCAAGGTCCATGTCTGACCGCCATCGTTGGAATGGTAGACGCCCGTTCCATAGGACGAAACGTAAATGCTCTTTGTGCAGAGCGCGACGCCGCCAGCGCAGCTCGTGGTCGTGCCCCCAGACGGATCAAAGGCGACCAGGAATCCGCTGTTGCTCGTCGGAGCCGCAATGGTTGCGGTTGAGATCGCAGTGCAGGTCGAGCCCTGATTATATGTGACTTCCAGCCCGGCTGAATGCGTGGAGAAATAGACCACATTGGAATTGTTGGGGTCCACGGCAATGCGCGGACTCATGGTTTTTGCAGGGCCGGTATTGGACAGATCGCTGGCTTGTGCTGGATAGCATGTGGAAGAAAATGAAGTTCCGCCGTTGGTTGAAAGATAGATATTCTTGTTGAAGAAGATCCAGAGATTCTGAATATTTGAGGGGTCGCCTACGAGTTCTTCGCAGCCGCCCGCGTCGATTGGGCCGCCCGCCGCCACGGTAACAGCGGAAGCTGGCATCGCGTTTGTAGTGACCAGTTCCGACCATTGGCTGTTATTCACGCTCTTGTAGCAGCCGTATTGATCGGTTCGCGCCAGCAAAAGATTCGCGGATGGAACGCTGGTGATTCCGGTGATGGCACCTGCGCCCACGATCTCAACATGGGTGAAAGTGACATTGAGGCTGTTATTATAGCAGCACGGGCTGAAGAACGCTGCGAGCGCAATCGCTGGCCATGTGAGTACGGCCAGCAACAAGGCAAAACGCTTTAGCATCCGGCTGTTTCCCCAACTGCTTGCAGGTAAGTATGTAGTCGCGAATAGATTTGATTAACCTGCGTTGCCGTCAGTCCTTTACCCCAAAATATATACGCCAATCCATCACCGGAAAATCCTGTTGGGGTAGCTGCGCCCTGAGCAAAGACGGTAATGACATTGTTGACTGGCAATGATCCTGATGCGGTGGCGCTCGTTGCAACGGGCGTTGTGTTGCCATTAAGATACAAGGAAAGAGATGTCGAAGAAGTCCGGCTGGAGGTCCAAGCCCCTAGCGGACTAGACGTCGTGTAAGAGGCAAAATTCTGGTCATTAAGCGTATAAATGCGGGTGCCAGAACTATCGCCGATCGTGCTGTATGAATTTCCTCCGGTATTGTACGCGCCGATATCAGTATAGCCGTAGGTTATCGTGCTCGAAAGGTTACACGAACCGATGGATGCATTATCGACCGCCATGTTCCCGCCGGCGGTTGACGGCGTAAACCCGGTCGAGATGTAACCTGTCGAGGCATCCCCTGTATATTTGGTATTTGCCGTGAATGTCAGCGTGCCATGCACTGTTCCGTTGTAATTATTTTGAATCCAGTTCAGCAGAGCGTTCGCGGTGGAATTGATTGCATAGACCTGGAGCCCGTCAAGAGCCGCGAATGTCCCATCCGTAACCATGCCGCAAACAGCGGTTGTGACCGCTGATGTGTTCTCAGACCCGTCCATGCGGGCAAGAAGGGCTGTCGCTTGGGAGCAGCCACCCCCTCCGCTAACTGGCGGATAAGAAAACTCCGCGCCGATTTGCCCAGCGTGAGGGACGCCCGGAACGGCGACGCCATCGGCCAATGCCGGAGCAATCGCCAGCCAGAGCGAAAGAATGAAAACGAGGGACCTCATTAATAGGTCTCGCTGTACGCGACCGTCTCGGTTCCGGTTGCGACGATGCCGTAGATCGCAGCCGTGGTGTTGAGTGTGAGGCAGGCACCAGCGACGCCAGCAAGATATTGCCCTGTCGATGTCGTCAGGCCCGTGTTACCGATATAAACCGCCGTCGTTCCGGTATTGCAGACAGTGGCCGAGACGCGGCCTGTTCCTGCAACGCCAGTGCGAGCTGCGACGATCAGCGTTCCGCCAGCGGTCGCTGCCACGCTCACCTGATTGGTGTTGATCGCTGCTGCGCCGGGAGGCAGGTTCGATGGCGTGACCGGAGAGGATGCCGAGGCTGCGGCGGGACCGTTGGCGTTGGTGTTCGTCACCAAGACGCGCTGATTACCCGCCGTATCGCAGTTCAGCGGATTGGTCGTGCCGGTCGTATAGGTCGGCGCTGACGTGGTGGCGGCGCATTGGACAAGATTGCCGGTTTGACCAGATGTGGTCGAAGCCTGAGCAGCATTGGTTGGCTGATTAGCCGCCGCGGCAACTCCCGCAATCGTGCCG
>JAGWIK010000035.1 GCA_028866275.1 Alphaproteobacteria bacterium | reverse complement strand
ACATCGCGGCAATTATCGGCCTGTTTTGACGAAAAATTCTATATCCGCCACGCGCGCAAGATATGGAAACGGGTTTTGGCCGCCTGATACGGCATAACGGCTTGACCACGCCGGGAATTTGTCATACACAACCCGCCTTCCTCGCCGTTCGCCGATTGAGGCTGGCGGGGCAAGGAAGCGGGCGATTAGCTTAATTGCCCGCGGGCCTAGGCCCGCAAAAGGAGTGAGTAAAGAGTGGTGTGAGGGCGATTAGCTCAGTTGCCCGCGGGCCTAGGCCCGCAAAGTAAATGAGCACAGAATGGTGTGAGGGCGATTAGCTCAGTTGGTAGAGCAGATGACTCTTAATCATCGGGTCCGGAGTTCGAGCCTCCGATCGCCCACCATTCCTTCCAAGCCGTTCTATCAAGCCGTTATAGAAAAAAGGCGACCCGCAAGGGTCGCCTTTTCTGTTTCCGGGTAACAACCGGGCGCGGGCAAATTACCCGTGGCGGCCGTGGTGGTGGTGCGTGTCGGCGCGCAGGTTGCGGATGTCGTGATGCAGATCGTGGTGATCACTGATGACGTTGTGGCGATCGTGGATGACGTCGCGGCGGTCGCTGACCAAGTCATGACGGTCGGTGGCTAGTTCGACATGATCCTTGGCGATGTCGTGACGGTCGCTGATCAGGTCGCGGTGTTCGCTCGCGATAATGTCCTTTTCATGGTCGATCTGGCACTGGCAATCGCCGTTTTTGATATCCTGTTGCAGGGTTTCACGGGCTTCGCGCAGGCTGTGGATGTCCGAAACGATGTCGCGGTGATCGCCGTGGATATCGTGGCGGTCGTCCGAGATGTTGCGCTTGTCGCCGCGGATAAAGTGATAGTCCTGTTTAATGAAATAGTGATCCTGCTTGATGTTGTGATGGTCTTGCTTGATGAAATAATGATCCTGGGCGATGACATTAACGCCGTTGTCGTTGCCGTTGCGGTCGTTATGCAGGTTGGCAATGTCGGTTTTCAGATCGTGATGATCATGGGTCAGGTCATGATAATCGGAACGCAGGCTGCGCAGATCGGCATGCGTCGTGTGGAGATCCTGTCCGATATCCTGTTTATCGTCGGCGATGATATCCTGCTGCTTGGCGATCTGGCACTGGCAGTCGCCATTCTGGATATCCTGCGCCAAAACTTGCTGGGCGATTTGCAGGGCCGCGCGATCCTGCGCGTTATCCGCGCGGTCGGCGTCCACTCTGTGGCTGTCCTGGGCAATATTCTGCTTGTCGCCATTGATGTTGTTGTGATCCTGCGCGATGAAATGAACGTCTTGCTTGATGACGTTGTCGGCGCGGGCATGGCCGGGGGCGACGGCAAGAACGAGGGCGATTGCGGCGGTGCCGAGAGTAGTGCGGTTCATGAATTTTCTCCTTAGCGGATTTGTGCGTTTGCGTGAAACCTTCGCGGTTTCCCGTGTTGTGAAAAGAACATATGGAAATCTCTAATTCTTTTGATTCCAATAAGGCGAGGCGCGGATTTTGTAAAGAAGGCAAAAAGAAAATAAGTGTTTTTTAATTAATTTTGCCGCCATTTTTGGGGTTTTCGCTGCGTTAACCTTAACGCGGTTCGGCGATATGGTTTTATGTTGGCGGTTTCACGATAAAGCCTATATAAAAACCCGCATATTTTTATTTTATTACATGTAAAGATTGGGCGAGGCGGCATGGCCGGACGATTGGGCAAAAATTCGAGCGAAAATTCCGTGAACAGATATGCGCGCGCGCGGGCCGTGCTTTTGCCGGTTGCTGTGCTGGTCGCCGTGTCAATGTCTGTTACCCGGGCCACAGCCGCGGAAAGCGATAACGCCCCCGTCGGCTATGGCCAGATTGAATCCCGGATCGTCGCCGAAAGCATCGCATCGCATCAGGACGAAGCCGACGGTACGCCCGCGGTTCCGGCCCCCGCGTCCGCATCCGCGCTTTCCGCGCCGCCGCCCGCGCCGGTCGATGCCGATGCGGCGGCAAGCGCCGCCGTCGATGCCGATACGGTTGACGCTGACGCGCCCGTCGCCGCCGCGGCGCCGGTTGCCGTTCCTGCGCCGGTCGTCGATACCGCGCCGCCAGCGGTGCGCGAGGTCCAGCTTGTCGGCCGCGTCGCCGGCCCGGGCAGCGACCCGCAATATAGGGGATATGTCAACAGCCAGACCGATGCCGATCTTGCCATGCTCGATAATCATGATTATCGGGCGGCGACCCAGGCCATCGACAGGCTGTCGCGCAATTACCCCGACAGCGACGACGCGCAATATCTGCGCCGCAAGCTGGACGCCTATAACAAGGCCGAGCTGGACGTAAACGCCTATTACAACCCGCGCACCATGGCCGCGATTACGGGCGGCGAGGGGGCGGGCGTCGACGCCACATTATATTCCGCGCCGATCGACTATAATTGGCGCGTATTCGCGGGCAGCAGCTACGCGCATGAAAACGAATCCGATGCAGGGCTGGTCGATGAAAGCCAAAGCCGCGCCGGGGTCGAATATCGCGGCGCGTCGCTGGTCGCGTCCGTGGCGCCTACCTATAATCTTTACCGTCACGGCGAACGCGCCGGTTTCAACGCGTCGGGCGAATGGAGTTTCAACAATGCGTGGAGCGCCGGCGGCGGTTACCAGCTGTTTTCGCGCGACGTCCCGCTGCAGGCGTTGAATGCCGGCGTTACGGCGAACAAGGCCAGCACCAATATCGACTGGAAGATCGGCGAAACCCGCGAAGTTTACGCCGAGGCCGACGACATGGCTTTTTCCGACGGGAACAACCGCTTGATCGGCGATGTGTTGTATGCACAGAATTTGTATGACTGGAACGACTGGTGGCTTGACGGCGTCGCGCAGACGGCGGCGACGCAGGACAGCGGCGATGAATTCCGCGCTTATTATAATCCCAAGGCCGACGTCACGGAATTTATCGGGCCCAAACTGACGGAAATTTTATATCACCGTTATGACATTCTGTACAAACACAGCCTGTCGGTTTCGCCCGGCGGTTATTGGCAACAGAATTACGGCACGTCGCCCGCGGTCAATATCGTCTATGCCCAATCTCTGCGTTGGGGCGACAGTTTTGAAACGCGCGCCGCGGCCGATTACACGCATCAGGACGCAGACGGCCAGCCGCAGAACGATGTCGGGTTCACCGTCAATATGGTCGAACGGTTCTGACCCGATTCGTGACGCATGTTTTTTGTTGTCGGCCGGCATGGCTTGTTATTACCATAACCCTATATTTTTATTAAATCTTCAGAGGTGTTTATGAGCAAGAAGCCTGCGAAGCGTATTGAGGCCGCTCAGGAGCGGCTGTTTGATTTCATGATGAAGGTTTTGAAGGAATATGCTGTCGCCTTTGACCGGCGCGATACTGAAATCAGGCAGATTATCGACGATGTGCATGCAAAGCTTTCACCATCGGCGCAGGGTGCGCTTGTCGGCAAGTTGAACGATACCTATCCGACAGTGCCCACCAAAATGACGCATGTTTTTATGACGGATGTTTTGAGCGGGGATTTTTTCCATCCGGCATCTCCTGTTGACGAACAATTCGCCAAATGCGGAACCCACACGCAATGGGACGGGGCGGCGGATATCTGCGGCGTGGCGGGCAAGTATATCCTGCCGTTCGGGGTGGGCAGGCCCGTGGCTGAAATCAACGACCCAAGCGTTGACGATCTATACGACGAAATTCGCGGGCGTTATAAAACGGGCCGCCAATTTGACTGTCTGGTCGATGTCGACAGGGCGGAGGTTTTGTTTGATGTGTGCGCAGCCTTGAATGAAGGCGTGGACGACGAAACGGATTGGGATGCGACAGCTCTGGTCGGCGTGCGCATGCTGCTTGCTCAGGCGCAGGCGTTCGAAAAACAGGGACTGTGCGGCGATTATGCGGCGCAGGAGCGGGACGATATTCTTGATTATAGCCGATATCTTGAAGGACGCGCTTACGATGTATTTTGCGAAATTGCGGATCAGATGGATGTGTTCGATGAAATGTCTCCGGCTTTGTGTTGCGACATCATTGACGAGGTGTCCCTCCTGACGGATTTGGCGAAACCGGAAAGCCTTCTGTCCGGCCTCTGCGGGGAAGTTCTGGGGACGGTATGGGATAAATTGACGGAGCAGACGCTTGCCGCCATTGAAGAAAATATGGATGCCTCCGATTACGAGAAAGTGCTCGAGACGGCTTCCAATTTCACTGACTTCGTCGCAATGCAAATCCAAAAACGCGATGACCGGATCGAGCAAAAAAACGAAGGCGAGCCTTTCAACTATAAGGCCGCATTGATCGCAAAAGAAGTTTTTGACGTTTACGCCGCCTCTATGGCGAAATTCGGTCCCAGAGAAACATTGGGCGTCTATGTCGATGTGGCAATCGAGCTCGGGGCCGGCACGGGGCTTGGCGACCACAGTTGGAAATATATGGGGCGGCAATGCCGTGCCTTGTGCGAAAATCGTGAATTTAGCGAGGCGCTGGAATTGCTGGTCTTTGTTGAAGGCCGCGCTGGTAGACATTACGAAAGGTTAGGAGATTGCGCAGAAACTGCGCGCGAGAATGTCAGAATTTTTATCGAAGAATCCACAATAGCGATTGCGCGTGCGGAAAAGGGCGCAAGGCAGGCCAAAACGCCACGGCTAAGCCCCTATGCCGAGCAGCTTCTGGGGCATACGGCCCATACGCCGGCATCGCCGCAGGAAGTCGACCTTCAGGCAGTCGCACGGGGCCAAAAACCGGCCAAGCCTCAATGGCGCGATTGGGAGTCAGCGCTTCAGGAAGTGAAGAAGCGGTTCGCCGTAACTCCGCGATAGGACGGGATCAAAGCCTTCCGGCGTCGCCAGCGTTTCGGTTTTGGCCGTTTCGGCGACAATGACGGCGTGCGGCGCGATCCATCCCGCCGCGTCAAGCGCGTGCAGCGAAGGCAGGATAAGATTTTTGCGATAGGGCGGGGCGAGGAAAACCAGCTTGCAGGCTTTCGGCGCGGCCGGCGGTCTGGTGGCGTCGGCGGCGATAATCGAACATTGGTGGGTGACGCCCAAAGACGCGGCGTTCTGCCGCGCGATTTTCAATGCGTCGGGGCTGAGATCGAACAGGGTCGCGTGCGCCGCGCCGTAAGATATGGATTCAAAAGCCAGCGCCCCCGTGCCGCAAAACGCGTCAAGCACATGCGTTTCCTCGTCGAACACATCGCCGATATATTTGCCCCAGTCGCGATGCGACAGGATGTTGAACAAAGCCTGCCGCACGCGGTCCATCATCGGCCGCGTTTCCGTTGAAAGAGGCGGGGCGAAAGTGCGCCCGACAAGCGTGCCGCCGGTGATGCGCATTATTTGTCGTCCTTCTTGCGCGCGGCGAAAAACCCGCCCAGTGAATCGCGCAAGGCGCGGCGCGGCACTTCTTCTATGCCGCCGCGCGCCAGCGTGCCGAGCTGGAACGGCCCGAACGAAGTGCGGATCAACCGCGTGACCTGCAATCCCAGATGTTCCATGATTTTCCGCACTTCGCGGTTTTTGCCTTCGCGGATGGTGACGCTGAGCCATGTGTTGCTGCCGGGCTCGTCCTTCTTGCTTTTTTCCAGTTCGGCTTTGACCGCGTCATAGCGAATGCCGGAAATGGTGACGCCGCCCGCCAGGGCTTTCAATTTTTCCGGCGCGACCGTGCCGTGCACGCGCACGCGGTAATGGCGCAGCCACGCATTTTGCGGCAATTCCATATGGCGCGCCAATTCGCCGTCGTTGGTCAGCAGCAGCAACCCTTCGGTGTTGAAATCCAGCCGTCCGATGCTGACGACGCGCGGCATGTCGGGCGGCATTTTTTCGAATACCGTCGGGCGGCCCTGCGGGTCGCGCGCGGTGGTGATGGTTCCCGCCGGTTTATGGTAACGCCAGACGCGGGTTTCCTCGGCCTCGCCAATGGGCTTGCCGTCGACCTTGATGATATTTTTGCCCGTCACATTCAGCGCGGGCGACGTGATTTTCCTGCCGTCGACGCTGACGCGGCCGGATTCGATCAGGCGTTCGGCGTCGCGGCGCGAACACACGCCGGCGCGGGCCAGAACCTTGGCGATGCGTTCGCCTTCGAAAGTTTTGGCGGCGGGGCTGGCGGCGTTTGTCTTGTTGTTTTTCTGTTCCATGCGAGGCAATCTAGTCAAATTCTGGAGCAAGGTCGAGATGCCGAATAATTTCATGGAAATAGCCTTTGCCGAGGCCGAAAAGGCCGCGCGGCGCGGCGAAGTGCCCGTAGGCGCGGTGGTGGTGTCGGCGGCGGGCGAGATTCTGGCGCAGGACGGCAACCGTACCGAGGAACGGCGCGACCCCACGGCGCATGCCGAAATGCTGGTATTGCGGGCGGCGGGGCGGGCGCTGGGTTCGCCGCGCCTGACGGATTGCGATTTATATGTGACGCTGGAACCCTGTGCGATGTGCGCGGCGGCCATAAGTTTCGCCCGTATTCGCCGCGTCGTGTTCGCGGCCTATGATGCCAAAGGCGGCGCGGTCGATCACGGCCCGCGTTTTTTCGCGCAGCCCACCTGTCACCACGCGCCGGAATGCGTCGGCGGCGTCGACGAACAACGCGGCGCGAAAATACTGAAAGATTTTTTTGCAATGCGGCGATAGTTACGCGGGTGCGAAACCGGCTTCGCGGCGCAGCGACGATTGCGGCGCTGCACACGCATAATTTGCGGTCAATCCTAAAATATTCTCAACCATGTTTTGATAGGCTTTGTCGTGGCAATGGTTTTCATTGCGCTTTTGAAAGGGAGGTTATTATGGGCAAGACAAACATTCTAACCGTGCTGACGGTGACGGTGCTTCAGATCATCGTCGGGTATCTATGGTACAGTTCGTATTTCTTTGGCGATGTGATGTCGGTCGGCGGCCATGGCGTCGATTTTCTGAAAACCGATGTGCTGTCGTTGTTGCTGGTTATCCTCAGCAGCTTTGGCCTGACCTCGATCTTCGGCATGCTGATTAAAACCATCGGCGTCAAGGATGTCGGCGGCGGGCTTAAACTGGGCCTGACAGTCGGCACTTTCGCCATCGGCCTGCCCGTTGTGACGCTGTTGAACTATATGGGCTTCGGCAAGATCATGCTTCTGGTCGTGCTGATCCACATGATTCTGGTGGGCGTGATCACCAGCCTTGTGGTTTTGAAACTTAAAAAAGCGTAAGCGATATTAAATAACGGAACGGGGGCGCAAACGCCCCCGTTCTTTTTTTATGCGGCTTTTTTACGCGGCACCGGCGCGTTTGACGGCGCGCCATCCGATATCGCGGCGACAGAATCCTTCGGGCCAGTCGATCAAATCGACCGCTTCATAGGCGCGTTTCTGCGCTTCGGCAATTGTCGGGGCCGTCGCGGTGACGCACAGCACGCGCCCGCCATTGGCGGTCAGTTCGCCCGCCGCGTCGCGTTTGGTTCCGGCATGGAAAACAATGACGTCGCGCAAGGCTTCGGCCCGTTCGATGCCGCGGATGACGCTGCCCTTGCCGTAATCGCCGGGATAGCCTTTGGTGGCAAGCACGACGGTCAACGCGGCGACATCGCGCCATTCGATGGCGGTTTTATCAAGCGTGCCCGTCGCGCAGGCGTAAAGCAGATCCAGAATATCGGATTTCAGGCGCGGCAGCATGATCTGCGTTTCGGGATCGCCGAACCGTGCATTGAATTCGACCACGCGCGGCCCGGTTTTTGTCATCATCAATCCGGCGTAAAGGATGCCGCGGAACGGGCGGCCGCCGTCGCGCAACGCCGCCACGACGGGATCGACAATCTCGCGCATGATTTTGTCGCGCAGGGCGTCGTCGATCACGGGGGCGGGCGAATAGGCGCCCATGCCGCCGGTATTGGGGCCCGTGTCGCCGTCGAACACGGCTTTATGATCCTGCGCGGTCGTGAAAAATTTGGCCGTTTTGCCGTCGCACAGGACAAAGAAACTGACTTCTTCGCCTTCCATGAATTCCTCGACGACGATTTCCGCGCCCGACGCGCCGAACGCGTTATCGACCATTGCCGCATCAATGGCGGCGATGGCGTCGTCGATTGTCCGCGCGACAGTGACGCCTTTGCCCGCAGCCAGCCCGTCGGCCTTGACGACGATAGGCGCGCCTTGGGCCTGCACATAGGCGCGCGCGGACTCCGCATCGGTAAAACGCCGATAGGCGGCGGTGTCGACGCCCGCGCGGGCGCACAAATCCTTCATGAATCCTTTCGACCATTCGATCTCGGCGGCGGCGCGGCTCGGCCCGAAACAGGCGATGTTCTCGGCATTCAACGCGTCGGCCAGGCCTTGTTCCAGCTGGGCGTCGGGGCCGATGACGACAAAATTGATTTTATGCTGTTTGCACGCCGCGACGATGCCGTCGACATCATTGACGGCGATGGGCAGCATGGTCGCGGTTTCCGCCATGCCCGCGTTGCCCTGCGTGCAATACAGTTTTTCGCAACGCGGCGATTTTGCGATGTAATAACACAACGCATGTTCGCGCCCGCCGCCGCCGACAACCAGAATTTTCATCACAGCCTCGCTTTTATTTCATAATCCCGCTATAGATTCACCATGTCCGACGCCAAAACGCAATCCTCCCTGTTCGATGCTCCGTCCCCGCGTACCAATGCGCCCGAATTCGGCGTGGGGGAAATCTCGAACCTCGTCAAAAAAACGGTCGAGGAAAATTTCAGCCATATCCGCGTGCGCGGCGAAATCTCCGACTGCAAACTGCACAGCAGCGGCCACATGTATCTGACGCTGAAAGAAGGCAATGCCGTGCTGGCTTCGGTTTGCTGGAAAGGGCAGGTGGGGCGTCTGGGCTTGCGGCCCGAAGTGGGGATGGAGGTTGTTTGCGCAGGGCGGATCACAACCTTTGCGGGCCAGTCGAAATATCAGCTCGTCATCGAAGCGATGGCGTTGGCGGGCATCGGCGCGATTTTAAAAATGCTGGAAGAACGCAAGAAAAAACTTGCCGCCGAAGGTTTGTTCGACGCCGCGCGCAAACGGCCCTTGCCCTTTCTGCCGCGCGTGGTCGGCGTCGTGACATCGCCCACGGGTGCCGTCATCCGCGATATTCTGCATCGCCTGTCCGACCGGTTCCCGCGCGATGTCCTGCTGTGGCCCGTGGCCGTGCAGGGGCCGGACGCCGCCGAACAAATCGCCGCGGCTATTCGCGGGTTCAACGCCTTGCCTGACACGCGGCGGCCCGATGTGTTGATCGTTGCGCGCGGCGGCGGCAGCGTCGAGGATCTGATGGCGTTTAACGAAGAATCCGTGGTGCGCGCCGCGGCGGACAGCGTCATTCCGCTGATCTCCGCCGTCGGCCACGAAACCGACACGACGCTTATTGATTTCGCTGCGGACGTTCGCGCGCCGACGCCGACGGCTGCCGCCGAAATGGCCGTGCCGGTGCGCGCCGATTTGCTGGCGCAGGTGATGGATGACGGCGCGCGTTTGTTCCATGCCATGCGCCGGGCGATAGCCGAACGCGGCGACCGGTTGCGGCTTGTCCAGCGCGCGCTGGGCGACCCGGCGCGGGCGATCGAGCCTTTGGCGCAACGGCTGGATGAAAGAACCGAACGGCTCGCGCTGGCGTGGCGCGGCTATCACGACCGCCGCGCGGCGCGCGTGGGCGAGGCCGGGGGCCGTCTGCGCCATCCGCGCGATATTGTCCGTCTGGCGGCGCAACGTCTGGCGCAGGCCGACCAGAAAACCAGCTTTTTATGGCGCGAGATTTATGCGCGGAAAATGAACAGGCTGGAAACGCTGGGCGCGGTTTTGGGGCATTTATCGCCGCGCGCGGTTCTGGGGCGCGGCTATGCGCTGGTGCAGAATGCCGACGGGCAGGTTGTCACGTCGGCCCTGCAAACGCGCAAATCAGATAAAATCCGCATCGAATTTCATGACGGCACGGCGAACGCGGTGGTTGAATAATGGATTCTGTCATCCGCTATTTCATCGATCACTGGAACGGCGACCACAGCGTCGCGCGGACGGGATGGATGGGCAGCCTTGTCGCCATTCTTCTGGTCATTCCGACGGAATATCTGTCGACGCGGTCTTTTTTGCTGGCCAATCATCTGACAAGCCTCGGCGATATGGTGACAATGGCTGCAAACGGCAACTTCACCTTTGCCCCGCCCGCTTTCGGCGTCGAGGCGCTTAATCAACTCGTCAATCTTGCCGTGACGATATGGTGGTCCGTGGGGTCGTGGCGGTCGTGCCTGAATCCGGCCAACAACCCGGACGGGCCGCGCGGCTGGTGGGGGTTCAAGGCGACGATTATCATAACGGCCGTTATCCAGCTTGACGATCTTGTCGATTTTATCCGCACGTCATTCGGCGGATAGGAGCCTTGCCGCCGCCGGTTCCATTTCGTCGCGCAAACGCCGCATCATCTCTTCGCGCGGCAGGCCGGGCGGAATGGGCGGCAGGAATTCGACGGTGATCGTGCCCGGTTTCTTGAAAAAGCTGTTCTTGGGCCACAACAATCCGGAATTCAACGCCATCGGCACGATGGGCACATTCAGATCCTGATACAACGCCGCGACGCCGCTTTTATACGGGCGGGTTTCGCCGACGGCCACGCGCGTGCCTTCGGGAAAAATCACGATGGGGCGGCCTTCGGCGGCGGCCTTGCGGGCGGCGGTTATCATCGCCGATACCGTGCGCGTGCGTCCGGCGCGGTCGATGGGAATGGATCCCGACCGTTTCATGTACCAGCCGATGACGGGGATGTTCAGCAATTCCTGTTTCAACACAATCGCAGGGTCGTCGACCAGCAGATGGATTTTAAAAGTTTCCCATTCCGATTGATGTTTGGCGGCGATGATGCACGCGCCTTTGGGGATGTTGTCGCGCCCGATGACGCGGAACGAAATGCCGCCCAGATATTTTTCAACCCATGCCACCGTGCCCAGCCAGATATAAACCGCGCGCACGATAACGGGGCGCGGAAACAGCAACACGCCCATTTGCGCCAGGCTCATGACAAGGTTGGCGCTGTAAAAAACGATGTTGAACCACAGGGAATAAAAAAATTTCATGAATGTTCGACCCATACTTTGACATTGGCCAGCAGAAATTTGACATATTCGAAAGCGACCAGTTCGATCGTGCCCGGATGCCGCCAGAAGGAATCGAGCCGCACATTATCGGGCGTTACCGGCGCCGGAATAATATCGACCCCCGGCATCGCGGCATGGAACAACAACAGGCTGCGCGGCATATGGTAATTGGCGGTGACCAATCGCATCGATGTGTAATGCTCCTTGCGCATCCATGCCTTGGTTTCATCGGCGTTGCCGATCGTGCTGCCCGCCTTGTATCCCAAAACGATATCATTGTCGCGCAACGCCGGATCGATGGGGCGCGGGCCGATCAACCCGTCGACGGTCAGGCCCTGATGCACGCCGCTGACGAACAATTTCTTGCCCTTGCCCGATTGCAAAAGCTCCACCCCCTTGGCGAGCCGGTCGCTGCCGCCGGTCAGAACGACGATGGCATCGGTGGGGAACATGTCGGGCGTCACGGCCTGTTCGCGCATGGTCGATATCGTGTCGACAAAAGACAGGAATCCGCCCATCCATGCGACGCCAAGGACGCACAGCGTAAATGGAAAGAAGCGGATCGCTTTCATCATGACAGGCTTTCAAGATGCCGCATCACCGACAGGCGCGCCGTGACCGCCGCGATGCCGATGGCCCCCACGGGCACAAGCGACACCAGCGCGGCCAGCAATCCCCACCGCAAAGGCGTCAGCGTCGAAAAATCGACGATATGGCGCGTGCAATACATCAAGGCCGCGGTGACGGCGAGCGCGATGACAAATCCTGCGGCAGCCGCGCGCCATGCCAGCCTTTCGGCCTGCGACTGGAAATGGCTGGCGATGTCGCGGTCGCGCGCGCCCAGCAAATGCAGCAAGCCGATGGTTTCATGTTCCGACGCGGTGACCGTGCGGCACAGCAGCGTCACGGCGATAAATAAAGTGATGGCGGTCAGGACGATCATCATGCCGCCGACAAGGGCCAGCCCGTGTTCCAGCCGCCACGCGTCCTGCAGCCACGCGCCGTGATCGTCGACATGGGCGTCGCCGACGACACTGCGCAGCCTGTCTTGAATCTGATCCGCCGTCAGCGTCGCGCCCGGTTTGCGGATGACGTCGATCAGGGTCGGCAAGGGCAGGGTTTTCAGCAAATCCTGTTCGCTGAACCACGGCTGCAGCAAGCCGGCGACTTCGCTGTCGGACAGGGGGATGACAAGGCCGGCCTCGGGCATGGCGCGCAGGATGGCGATGGCCTTTTGCACGCGATCGGCTTGCGACATATCCGATTCGTCGCCCACGGCGGGAATTTCGACCGTGATTCGGCTTTCCATCGTTTTTCCCCAGTCGTAGCCGAGGGCCAAAAGGCTGGTTTCGGCGGCGGTGGCAAAAGTGGCGATGAAAACCATAATGCCGACGATGACGGCAAAAGACCGCCCCAGATGACGGGCGCGAAAAGCGGGAGAAAAAAGCGTGCGGGGCAGGGACATGGGCAAATCAAGTACAGGTAGTGGTGAACACAAGGCGGAACGGGGACTTAACCCCGTATCCGGCCTCCCGCCAGCCGCAGGGCCGGTTTGTTGAAACTTTCCACCAGATGGCTTTGATGGGTGGCCAGAATAACCGCTGTGCCCAGTTTGTTCAATTCATCGAAAAGATGGAACAGTTTCAAGGCGGTATTGTCGTCGACATTGCCGGTCGGTTCGTCGGCCAGCAACAGGCGCGGCCGCGCCACCACCGCGCGGGCAATCGCGACGCGCTGCTGTTCGCCGCCCGACAGTTCCGAAGGCGCGGCGTCGAGACGGTCGCCCAGCCCGACCCATTCCAGCAATTCACGGGCATGTTTTTGGATATAGGCTTCGCTGGCGTCGGTCAGGCGCAAAGGCAGGGCGACATTTTCCCAAGCCGTCAGATGAGGAATCAGGCGGAAGTCCTGAAAAACAATGCCAATTTTCCGTCGTATGGCGGCCAGGGCTTCGCGATCGCCGCCGGTCATCGGTTCGCCGAACAGGTAAATACGGCCCTTGGTGGGTTTTTCCGCTTGGTAAATCAGGCGCAGCAGCGATGATTTGCCCGCCCCGCTGGGGCCGGTCAGGAAGTAAAAGCCGCCGTCATGAAGGTTAAAATCAATATCGTCGAGGACGGCATGATGCGGCGGGTAGCTGAGGCTGACATTTTCGAAGGAAAGGAGCATGAGCGACGCTTTTGACAAGAAAGATGCCGCATGTTGATTGTATTATGCCAAAAAATCCAGTTTTATATCTTCTTGAATCACAAGCCGTTATTTGCCTGTTCCTATGATTCTTGAGTGCCCATCCTGTCGCACGCGCTATTTGGTGCAGATCGGCCTGTTCGCCCAAGGCGGACGGCAGGTGCGCTGCGTGCGCTGCCGGCATGAATGGCGGGCCAGTTTGCCCGTCCATATCGATGTTTATATGCCGCCGCCGGATCTGACGCCGGAACCCCCGCCTTATGAACCCGCCGCGAATCTGCCGGCTGTGACAAAAGCCCGTCCTTTTGCCTTCTTGTTTACGGATAAGACAAAGAAATTGGCGCAACATACGGCAAAGATTGCGTTTTTCGCGGCGCTGATCATTTTATCCTTTGTGGCGTTACGCGGCGTAATTGTGCGGTTTGATCCGCATTTAATCACTCTTTACCGCGCCGCCGATATCGATGTTGCGCGGGCCCGGCCCAAATTGGCTTTTGAACAGGTCTCGTCCAACATTAAATATGACGGGGGCACGATGCACCTGTTCGTCGACGGCGTTATTCGCAATACGACGTCGCGCGAACAACAGGTGCCCGATATCAAGGCTATGGCTTTGGGCCCCGATGGCAGCGTTATTCAAAGCTGGCAGGTTTCATCGCCAGCCACTACCATAGAGGCGAACGGCGCGGTTTCTTTCCATACCGGGATCAATACGCCGATGAATCAGACGATCGAAAATGTCCGGCTTGAATTCGTGGCGCAGGGGAAGGCAGGCGATGGCGGCTCATAATACAGAAAAAGCGAAAATCGCCGACATTCTGGTGGTCGAAGATAATCCCGCCGTGCGCGAATTCATCGTGCGGTCGCTGGCATCCGCCGGATACGATATCAGCGCCGCGGCCGACGGGCAGGACGCGCTTGACGCGCTGGCGCACAAAAAATTCGATGTGCTGGTCACCGATATCGTCATGCCCAATGTCGATGGCATTGCGCTGGCGATGAAGGCCGTGCGCCTGTTTCCCGATTTGCGCATCGTCATGATATCGGGTTATGCGCAAGAACGCATGCGCGCCCACAATTTGGACGCATTGGTGCATAAAATCATCGCCAAGCCGTTTTCGCTTGAAGAAATATGCGAGGCGGTTAAGAACGCCTTGGCGATGCCGCCAACAGGCAAATAAACCAGAAAAAAGGTTGGAGTTATGAAACAACGCATCCGCAAAGCGGTTTTCCCCGTCGCCGGTCTGGGTACGCGCTTTTTGCCCGCGACCAAGGCGATGCCCAAGGAAATGCTGACCCTTGTCGACCGCCCGCTTATTCAACATGCGGTGGACGAAGCGCGCGCCGCCGGCATCGAACAATTCATTTTCGTCAACAGCCGGGGCAAAGGCGCGCTGGAAGACCATTTCGACAACAACAACGATCTGAAGCGGACGCTTGAAGCCAAAGGCAAGACGCAGGCGCTGGAGCTCTTGAAAACCACCGATATCGATTCCGGCCAGTTGCTGTTCACGCGCCAGCGCGAACCGTTGGGCCTGGGCCACGCCGTGTGGTGCGCGCGGCATCTGGTCGGCAACGAACCTTTCGCCATTTTGCTGGCCGACGACGTCGTGCTGGCCGAAAAACCCTGCCTGAAGCAGATGATCGAGGCCTATAACGAAGTCGGCGGCAATATGGTGGCGGTGGTCGACGTGCCGCGCGAACATACAAACCGTTACGGTATTCTGGATGTCGAAAGCGACAACGGCAAGCTTGCCAAGGTGCGCGGGCTGGTCGAAAAACCCGAACCTGCCAAGGCGCCGTCGACCCTGTCGGTGATCGGTCGCTACATCCTGCAGCCGGAAATTTTCTATGAACTGGATGCCAAGCAGGTCGGCGCGGGCGGCGAAATCCAGCTGACCGACAGTATGGCGCGCCTGATCGGCAAACAGCCGTTCCACGGCCTGCGCTATGAAGGCACCCGTTACGATTGCGGCGATAAAGTCGGCTTTATCGAGGCCAATGTCGCGTTCGCGTTGGCGCATCCGGAAATGGGCGATGCGGTTCGCGCGGCGCTCAAGAAAATTTTTAAAGATTAAGCGCCATGAAAATCGTCGTCCTCGGTGCCGGTTATGTCGGCCTTGTTTCCGCAGCATGCTTTGCCGAATTCGGCACGCAGGTCACCTGCGTCGATCAGAGCGAAGAAAAAATAGATGCGTTGTCGAAGGGGCGGATACCGATTTTCGAACCCGGCCTTGACGATCTGGTCGAACGCAATGTCAGGAACGGCAATTTATCGTTCGCGACATCGATGGTTCCCGCCATTCACGACGCCGACGCCGTCTTTATCGCGGTGGGCACGCCGACCCGGCGCGGCGACGGGCATGCGGATTTGTCCTATGTCTATGGCGCGGCGCGCGAGATTGCGCAGAATCTGTCGCGTTATACGGTGGTTGTCACCAAATCGACGGTTCCCGTCGGCACGGGGCATGAAATCGCGCGGCTGATCCGCGAAACCAACCCGACAGCCGAATTCGATGTGTGTTCGAACCCTGAATTTTTGCGCGAAGGATCGGCCATCAACGATTTCATGCGGCCAGATCGTGTCGTCATCGGGTGTGAAAGCGACCGCGCCGCCGCGGTGATGAAGGCTTTGTATCGTCCACTTTATCTGATCGAAACGCCGATGGTGATTGCAGGGCTTGAAACCGCGGAATTGACCAAATATGCCGCCAATGCGTTTCTGGCGGCCAAAATCACCTTTATCAACGAAATTGCCGACCTGTGCGAAAAAGTCGGCGCCGATGTGCAAACCGTCGCCAAGGGCATGGGGCTGGACGGTCGCATCGGGCGCAAATTTTTGCATGCCGGGCCGGGCTATGGCGGGTCGTGTTTTCCCAAAGACACGCTGGCGTTGATGCGCACGTCGCAGGATAAAGGCGTGCCGATGCGTCTGGTCGAAGCGACGATCGACGTCAATAACCGCCGCAAAAAACATATGGCCAGCCGCATCATGGCGGCCTGCGGCGATGTGGTGAAAGGCAAGACCATCGCCATTCTGGGTGTGACATTCAAGCCCAACACCGACGATA
Source organism: Alphaproteobacteria bacterium (assembly GCA_028866275.1). GTDB lineage: Bacteria > Pseudomonadota > Alphaproteobacteria > UBA9219 > UBA9219 > CAIXLI01. The sequence continues at coordinate 502 of JAGWIK010000035.1, read as the reverse complement.
TGCGCGACAGCGTCAGCCTCGACGTTATTCCGGCGTTGCAGGAAGCGGGCGCCGTGGTGCGCGCCTATGACCCCGAAGGCATGGATGAAGCCGAAAAACTGTTGCCCGGCGTCATATGGTGCAAGGACGCGTATGAAGCGATGCATGGCGCGGACGCCGCCGCCATCCTGACCGAATGGAACGAATTCCGCGCGCTTGATCCCGCGCGGATGAAGGCCGTTCTGAAATCTCCCGTGCTGGTCGATTTGCGCAACATCTATAAACCCGAAGACATGCGCGCGGCAGGATTTCATTATACGTCGATTGGCCGCGCCTAAACCTTGCGCTTAAACCTTGCGCACTTGCATCTTGATCGGCCCTTCGGCGCGGAGGTCCGCGATCGTCATGCCGCTTGCGGCGTGACGTGAATCGCAGGACTAAAAAGCTGGAACCGCGATCGTCATGCCGCTTGCGGCGTGACGTGAATCGCAGGACTAAAAAGCTGGAACCGCGATCGTCATGC